>NZ_JBEZFU010000006.1:344852-502519 GCF_040649635.1 Micromonospora sp. NPDC048909
TCGAGCGCCGTGCCGTCGCCGGTCGTGCCGTCGGCGGAGGCGCCGTCGAGCGCCGTGCCGTCGCCGGTCGTGCCGTCGGCGGAGGCGCCGTCCACCGCCGTGCCGTCGCCGGTCGTGCCGTCGGCGGAGGCGCCGTCCACCGCCGAGCCGCTGCCGGTCGACCCGGCGGCGGTGGCCCCGTCCACCGCCGAGCCGTCGCCGTCCACCACCACCTCGCCCTCGGCCGCTCCGAGCGAGAGCAAGTTGCCGCTCACCGGCATGTCGGCGGGAAGCCTGATCCCGATGGGGATCGTCGGCCTCGGCGCGGTTGCGCTCGGCGCCGCGCTCATCGCTGTACGCCGTCGGCGTGACGCGGAGGTCTGACCGGACAGGGACTACCGGACGCCAGAGCGACCGCCGGGTAGTCGGGGGGCCCTCCTCGCCGAGGAGGGCCCCCGCCCCGTGCCGGGAGGCGGCGGAGGGTCGAGTTGGAGTCGGGGGTCGATTCGTCGGTTACGCGGAGTCGCGCAGGATCAGCTCGGTGGGCAGCATCATGGCCGGTTCGATCGTCCCGCCGGCCGCGAGCCGGAGCAGCTGCCGGGTCATCTGCCGGCCGATCTCCTGGATCGGCTGCCGGACGGTGGTCAGCGGCGGCTCGGTGTAGGCCGCGGTCTCGATGTCGTCGAAGCCGATCACCGCGACGTCCTGGGGCACCCGTCGGCCCGCCTCGCGCAGCGTACGGAGCGCGGCGTGCGCCATCAGGTCGGAGGCGGCGAAGACCGCGTCCAGGTCGGGGTCGGCGGCGAGCAGTTCGCGCATCGCCGCCGCCCCGGACTCCCGGGTGAAGTCACCGGTCGCCACCCGCTCCGGCAGGCCGGCCGCCGCCATCGCCTGCCGGTAGCCGGTGAGCCGCTCGATGCCGGCCACCATGTCCTGCGGGCCGGCGATGGTGGCGATCCGCCGCCGGCCGGTGTCGATCAGGTGCCGGACCGCGGCGGTGACCCCGCCGACGTGGTCGACGTCCACGTACGGCACCGGGACGTCGCCGAGCGGGCGACCGCTGCACACCACCGGGATGCCGAGCCGGGCGAGCGTGCCGGGCAGTGGGTCGGCGCCGTGCAGCGAGGCGAAGAGCACCCCGTCGACGTGCCGCCCGGTGGTGTAGCGCTCCACCCGGGCGTGCCCGGCCGGCGAGCCGGCCAGCATCAGCACCAGCTGCTTGTCGGCCGCCTCCAGCTCCTGGCTGACCCCCCGGATGATGCCGGGGAAGACCTGGTCGTCGGAGAACACCCGGGTGGCCGCCTCGGGCATGACCAGGGCGACCGAGTCGGTCCGCTGGGTCACCAGGCTGCGGGCGGCCAGGTTCGGCACGTAGCCCAGCTCGGCCACCGCCCGCTGGACCGCCTCCCGGATCGGTTCGGCCACCGTGGTGGAGCCGTTCACCACCCGGGAAACGGTGGCCCGGGACACCCCGGCCCGCCGGGCCACCTCTTCGAGCGTCGGCCGTTGCGCCGTCGTCATCGCCGCCAACCCCCCGTCACAGCCCGTTCCGGGAGATCACCTCCTGGTACCACCGGGCGCTGGACTTCGGTGTGCGACGCTGGCTCAGGTAGTCGACGTGCACGATCCCGAACCGTTTGCGGTAGCCCTCAGCCCACTCGAAGTTGTCCAGGAACGACCATACGAGATAACCGCGGAGATCCACGCCCCGGGAGATCGCCTCGTGTGCCGCGCGCAGGTGACCGTCGAGGTAGGCGATCCGGTCGGTGTCGGCGACCTGGCCCGGGCCGCCGGCTGGGTCGGTGCCGGGCTTGTCCGGGTACGCCGCGCCGTTCTCGGTGATCAGCAGCGGCACGCCCGGGTAGTCGGTGGCGATCCGCTCCAGCAGCCGGGTCAGCCCGGCCGGCTCCACCATCCAGCCCATCTCGGTGAGCGGCCCCACCGGTGGCAGGAACTCCACCGCGCCGTCGGTCCCCGGGTACGTGCCACCGCCGCCGGCGCCGTCCGGCCGGCCGGCGACGTAGGTCGGCTGGTAGTAGTTGATGCCGAGCAGGTCGATCGGGGCGGCGATCAGCTTCTCGTCGCCGTCCCGGATGAAGGTCGGTTCGACGATCCGGCTCAGGTGCTCCAGCACGTCCTCCGGGTAGCCGCCGGCCAGCAGCGGATCCAGGAAGATCCGGTTGTGCAGCCCGTCGACCAGGCGTACCGCCGCGGCGTCGGCGGCGCTGGACTCGTCCGCCGGGCGTACGTCGGCCGGATTGAGGGTGATCCCGACGGTGCGCGCGCCGGCCGCGCGCAGCGCCCGGGCCGCCAGGCCGTGCCCGAGCAGCAGGTGGTGTACGGCCGTGAAGGCGGCAGCCGGGTCCTGCTCGCCGGGAGCGTGCACGCCGCTGCCGTATCCGAGGTACGCCGAGCACCACGGCTCGTTGAGTGTGGTCCAGACGTCGACCCGGTCGCCCAGGCGCGCGTACATCGCGGTGGCGTACGTGGCGAAGTGTTCGGCGGTCTCCCGGCTGGTCCAGCCACCCCGGTCACCCAGGGTCTGCGGCAGGTCCCAGTGGTAGAGCGTCACGATCGGGTCGATCCCCCGGTCGAGCAGGGCGTCCACCAGCCGGTCGTAGAAGTCCAGCCCGCGCGGGTTGACCGGGCCGGTGCCGTCGGGCTGGATGCGGGGCCAGGCCACCGAGAAGCGGTACGCCCGCAGCCCCAGCTCGGCCATCAGCGCCACGTCGTCGGCGTACCGGTGGTAGTGGTCGCAGGCGACGTCTCCGGTGTGCCCCTGATACACCTTCCCCGGGGTGCGGCTGAAGGTGTCCCAGATGGACGGGCCGCGACCGTCGTCGCGGGTCGCGCCCTCGATCTGGTACGCGGCGGTGGCGGCGCCCCAGAGGAAGTTCTCGGGAAATCGGAGTTCAGTCACGCCTTGACCGCACCTTCCATGATCCCGCCGATGATCTGGCGGCCGAACAGGACGAAGACCAGCAGCAGCGGCAGCGTCGCGAGGGCTGTCCCGGTGAAGACCTGCGACATGTCCTGGTAGTACCCGTCCGAGAGGGCCCGCAGGGAGAGCTGAACGGTCGGGTTCTCCGGGTCGTTCAGCACAGCGTACGGCCAGAGGAAGTCGTTCCAAGTGGTCATGAAGGTGAGCAGCCCGAGCACGGCGGCGGCCGGGCGAAGCGCCGGCACCACCACGTTCCACCAGATCCGAGCGGTGCCGCAGCCGTCCATCCGGGCCGCCTCGATCAGCTCGTCGCTGACCGCCTGGCCGGCGTACTGCCGCATCATGAACACCCCGAACCCGGTGACCAGCGCGGGCACGATCACGGCCGGCAGCCGGTCGTTCCAGTTCAGCTTGGTCATCAACAGGTAGAGCGGGATGACGCCGAGCTGGGTCGGCACCATCATGGTCGCGATGATCACCAGCAACAGCGCGTTGCGGCCGCGGAAGCGCAGCTTGGCGAAGGCGAACCCGGCCAGGCTGGAGAAGAAGACCACCGAGACGGTGACCGTGGTCGCCACGATCGTCGAGTTGATCAGGCCGGTCAGGAAGTACGCGTCGGTGTTGTCGAAGAGCCGGGCGATGTTCGCGCCCAGGTTGCCGCCGGGGGTGACCGGTGGCGGCACCTGACCCATGGCGTCGCTGGAGCGGCTGGCCACCACGAACATCCAGTAGATCGGGAAGATCGACATGACCGCGGCGAGGATCAGGGCGCCGTACGTCAGCGGGCTGGCCCGCCAGAGGCGGCTCATCGCAGACCCCGCTTCATCGCTCGGGCGCCCGGCGTTCCGCCGAGTCGGCGGATGACCAGTACGTTGATCGCCGCGACGACGGCGATCAGGGCGAAGAGCAGCCAGGCGACCGCCGAGCCGTAGCCGAAGTTGTAGTGCGGCGCGAACGCGTTCTCGAACATGTACATGGTCACCGTCTGTGATTCGCGCAGTGGTCCGCCCCGGATCGGATTGGTGCCGGAGTGGAAGAGCCGGGGCTCGGTGAAGAGCTGCAGCCCACCGATGGTGGAGATGATGACGCAGAAGATGATCGTCGGCTTCAGCAGCGGCACGGTGATCGACCAGAACTGCCGCGCCCGGTTCGCACCGTCGATCGCCGCCGACTCGTAGAGGTCGCGCGGGATGGCCTGCATCGCGGCCAGGAAGATCAGCGCGTTGTAGCCGGTCCACCGCCAGTCGACCATGGCCGAGATGGCCACCCAGGAGGCGACCCGGTTGGACTTCCAGTCCACCGCGTCCAGCCCGACCACGTCGAGCAGCCAGTTGACCATGCCGAACTCGCGGCCGAAGAGCACTCCGAACACGATCGCCACCGCGGCGGTGGAGGTGACGTTGGGGATCAGCACCGCCATCCGCCAGCCGGTGCGGAACCGGAGCCGGCGGTTGAGCAGGTTGGCCAGCCAGAGCGCGGTGAGCAGCTGCGGAACGGTCGAGATGACGAAGATGCCGAGAGTGTTGACCACCGCGTGCCAGAAGTCGGCGTCGGCCAGCAGCCTGGTGTAGTTCTCCGCCCCGACGAACGGGTGGTCGCTGCCGAGCAGGTCCCAGTCGTGCAGCGAGACCCAGAGGGTGTAGCCCAGCGGGTACACCCCGAAGATCGCGAAGAGCAGGAAGAACGGCGCGATGTAGAGGTACGGCGAGTACCGCGTGTCGAGCCGGCTGAGCCGGCCTTCCCGCGACCGGTGCCGGGGGCCGGGCGCGGGCGCGGCCGGCGGGCGGGCGTCGAGCTGGACGGTCATGCCCGGGGACTCCTCTCCACGGCGCGGGCGGGACTCCGGCCTCCGGAGCCCGCCCGCCCGCTGGCTCGGGCTACTTGTCGGCGGCCTTCTTCGCGTTGGCCACCGCGTCGGTCCAGCCCTGTTCGGGGCTGCGCTGGCCCAGGTCGACGGTCCGCACCGCGTTCTCCACCTCGGTGCGCACGGCCTGGTTCTTGGGGCCCATGTAGACCGGCTTCAGGCTCTTCGCGCCGGCGGCGAAGATCTGCCCGACCGGCGCCCCGGACAGGTACGCGTTGGTCGCGTTCGCGATGGCCGGGTCGTCGAGTGCCTGCGGCGACGAGGGCAGCGGGCCCTTGGCCTGGAACGCGCCGATCTGACCCTTGGCGCTGGTGAGGAACTTGGCCAGCTCGATCGCCTCGGCCCGGTGCTCGCTCTGCTTGGGCACGGCGAGGAACGACCCGCCCCAGTTGCCGCCGTTGCCGGGCACCTTGGCGATGTCCCACCTGTCCTTGGCGGCCGGCCCGGAGTTGCCCTCGATGACCCCGGTCATCCAGGCGGGGCAGGCGATGGTGGCGAACTTCGACTGCTTGAACGCGGAGACCCACTCCTCCGACCAGGAGCCGTACTTGCCGGAGAGGCCGGAGTCGATGATGTCCATCGTGGTGTCGTAGGCCTGCTTCACCGCCGGGTTGCTGTCGACGACCAGGGTGTTGCTGGTGTCGTAGTAGCTGTAGCCCGAGGTGTTGCCAGCGGTCTGGAGCAGGATCGTGTTGAAGGTGTTGGTGGCCCCGTCCAGGAACGACGCCCCGGTGTTCGCGGCCTTGAACTTCTCGCCGGTGGCGATGTAGTCCTGCCAGGTCGGCCAGAGCTTGGACACCGCGTCACGCTCGGTCGGCAGGCCGGCCTTGGCGAAGAGATCCTTGCGGTAGCACATCGCGATGCCGCCGACGTCGGTGCCGAGCCCGATCAACTGCTTACCGTCGGCGGTCAGCCCCTGGTTCCACTTCCACTCCAGGAAGTTGCCCTTGAGCTCTGCCGCGCCGTGGTCGAGCAGGTTGACGAAGTTGTCCGGGTTGGCCTTGTACTCGACCAGCAGCCCCTCCTCGATGGCGACGATGTCGCCGGCGCCCTTGCCGGCGGCGAGCCACTGGGTGAGCTTCGGCGAGTACTCGTCGAGGTTGCCGCCGGTGCCCCGCTCGACGATCTTCACGTCGGGGTGGGCGGCCATGTACTCCTGGTAGAGCTGTTCGTAGCCGAACTGGCCGAACACGTCCACGGTGAGCGTGATCGGGCCGTCCTCGGCGGTGTCGCCGCCGCCGCAGCCGGCGGTGACGACCAGGGCGGTGGTGGCGGCGAGGGCCACCGCCGCGAGGCGGCGGCGCGCAATGACACCCATCAGTGTCGGACCCCTCTCAGGTCGGGTGGGCGGTGGTGGGTACGAATCCGAGAGAGCGCTCTCACGACAGGGTGGTGTGCGCTTCGACACATGTCAAGAGAGCGCTCTCTCGGATCCGTTCCGGACCCGAAGACGACAGCAGCGGCCATTCCGGTGGGAATGGCCGCTGCTGCGCGGGAAGGCTGTCGGATCGGGCCCGGGTCAGCGGAGCCGGAGGCCGTCCAGCAGGGTGGGGTCGCCGGTGATGTCCAGGGTGTCGAAGCTGACCCGGCCCCAGAGCGCCAGCAGCAGGTCGCTGGCCGTGCCGGTGACCTGCGCACGGGCGTGGTGGTCGTCGTGGTCGAGGATGGTGTCGGTGTCCAGCAGCGCCACCCCCTCGCCGCGCAGCCGCAGATACCAGGACTGCGCGGCGTCCACCGCGGCGAGCTGCACCACCCCGTGCCACTGCCCCTCGGCGCGCCGCCGGCCCGCCGGGAGCCAGGTGTCCAGCACCTCGCTCACCCCGTCGGCCGCGAGCTTCGCCTCGATCGGCTCACCGGCGGCGATGGCGAGCTGGGCGTCCCAGCGGTGCACCGCGGTCTCGTGCGCCATCCGGCGCGGCCAGAAGCCGGCCCGTTTCGGCTGCGGCGCCCAGTTCCACGCCGGGGCCTCCGGGTCGAGGCCCTCGAACAGGGCCATCAGCTGGTCGTATCCGCGCTGCCAGTACTCGAGCGGGGTGACGCCCGGGCCGGGGTCGACCGGCTCGGGGCGCTTGCCCGGGGCGGTCGTCGACCCGGAGCCGGCGAACGAGGACACCCAGTGGTAGCAGCTACCCAGGTGCAGGGTCAGGTCGGCGACGGTCCAGCCAGGGCAGGAGAGCACCGGTGTCTCGGCCGGGGCCTCGGCCACGGCCGCGGCGAACGACGGGCCCTCCGCCCGGAGAGCGCCGATCCAGAAGTCCTTCGTGCCATGCAGTCTGCTCATCGCCATCCTCCCGGGGGTGACCCGGCCACCAGTGGGTGCCGCGGCTACCCCTCAGCCTAGGGTGAAAGGTGTGTCAGACGTCTACGCCCAGCCGACAACCGGAACCGACCCGGCCGACGTGAGCCTCCTGGCCAGCTACACCACCCTGCGGACGGGCGGACCGGCTGCCCGGATCGTGCCGGCGACCAGCGCCGACGAGATCGTACGGGCGGTCCGGGAGGCGAGCGGTCGGGACGAGCAGGTGCTGATCCTCGCCGGGGGCAGCAACGTGGTGATCGGCGACGCCGGGTTCCCCGGCACGGTGGTGCTGGTCCGCTCCCGCGGGCTGCGGGTGGTCGCCGAGGACGCCGACACGGTGACCGTACGGGTCGAGGCCGGCGAGCCGTGGGACGACCTGGTCGCCGCGACCGTGGCCAACGGCTGGTCCGGGTTGGAGTGCCTCTCCGGCATCCCGGGCTCCACCGGCGCCACCCCGATCCAGAACGTCGGCGCGTACGGCCAGGAGGTCGCCGAGACGATCACCGGCGTCGAGGTGCACGACCGGGTCGAGGCCACCACCGGTCAGATCGCCGCCGCGGACTGCGGCTTCGCCTACCGGGGCAGCATCTTCAAGTACAGCGACCGCTGGGTGGTGCTGTCGGTCGACTTCCGGCTGACCCGCTCACCGCTCTCCGGCCCGGTGCGCTACGCCGAACTGGCCCGGGCGCTCGGCGTCGAGGTCGGCGACCGGGTGCCGCTGGCCGACGCCCGCGCGGCGGTGCTGCGGCTGCGCGGTGGCAAGGGCATGGTGCTCGATCCGGCCGACCCGGACACCCGCTCGGTCGGCTCGTTCTTCACCAACCCGGTGCTGGACCGCGCGGCGTACGAGCTGCTCCGTGAGCGCGCCGCCGACCTGGGCGAGCCGCCGTCCTGGCCGGGTGCCGGCGACGTGGTCAAGGTGAGCGCCGCCTGGCTGATCGACAAGGCCGGCTTCGGCAAGGGCCACCCGGGTCCCGGCGGCGTCGCCATCTCCAGCAAGCACACGCTGGCGTTGACCAACCGCAGCGGCCGGGCCAGCACCGCCGACCTGGTCGCCCTGGCCCGCGAGATCCGTGACGGCGTACACGCCCGCTTCGCCGTCACCCTCCACCCCGAACCCGTCCTCATCAACTGCACCATCTGACCCGGGGCTCAGGGCAACCTCGGACCCGCGTCGATCATGCGGTTGTGGTGGGTGACAAAAGCCTCGGAAGCCCGTGATCCGGGCACCACAGGTGCATGATCAACGGCGGCGGGCGGCGGCCGGGGCGGGTGAGGCGGTGCCGGGGGTTAGCGGGGGGTTACGGCGAGCCAGGGGACGGTTAGTTCGCCCAGGCGCCAGCGGGCGGGGCGGTCCAGGAGGGGCCAGCCGGCGTCCTTGAGGGACTGGACGGCGTGCAGCCAGCGTTGGCGCGGGCCGAAGGTCGCGTAGCCGGCCGCGGCCTGCCAGGCGTCGTCCAGAGCGCGGATCAGGTCGTGCACCGGCTCACCGGGGACGTTGCGGTGGATCAGCGCCTTCGGCAGCCGCTCGGCCAGCTCGGCCGGGCTGGTCAGGGTGGCGAGCCGGGCGGCCAGGGTCAGCGAGCGCGGCCCGTCGGCGTCGATCAGCAGCCAGCCGCCCAACCGGCCAAGCTCGTCGCAGGTGCCCTCGACCAGCACCCCGCCGGGGGCCAGCGCGGCCGTCATCGTCCGCCACGCCCCGGCCACCTCGCTCTCGTCGTACTGGCGGAGCACGTTGAGCGCGCGGACCAGTACCGGGCGCAGACCGGCCAGCTCGAACCCGCCCCGGGCGAAGGTGAGCCCCGGCGGGTCGGCGGCCGGCGCCGCGGCGGCCACCCGGGCCGGATCGATCTCCAGCCCGACCAGCCGGACGTCGGCGCGGACCCCGGTGGCGAGCCGGGCGCGCAACTCCACCGCGGTGACCGGGGTCGCCCCGTAGCCGAGGTCCACCACCAGCGGGTCGGCTGCGGCGCGGAGGAGGTCGCCGCAGCTGGCCACGATCCAGTTGTCCACCCGGCGGAGCCGGTTGGGGTTGGTGGTGCCCCGGGTGACCACGCCGTACGGCCGGCGCCGCGTCGGTCCGGTCATCCGGTCTTCACTGGCCGACCCGGTGCACCTTGTGCTGGGCGGCCTGCGCGAGCGGGCGGACCACCAGCCGGTCCACGTTGACGTGGTGCGGGCGGGTGGCGCACCAGGCGATGCAGTCGGCCACGTCCTCGGCGACGAGTGGCTCGGCCACCCCGGCGTAGACCGCCGCCGCCCGTTCGGTGTCGCCGTCGAAGCGGACCAGCCCGAACTCGTCGGTCTTCACCATCCCCGGGTCGATCTCGATCACCCGGACGGGCCGCCCGTTGAGCTCCAGCCGCAGCGTCCCGGCGATCGCGGTCTGCGCGTGCTTGGCCGCGGTGTAGCCACCGCCGCCCTCGTAGACGGTGAATCCGGCGGTGGACGAGACGATCACGATAGTGCCGGCCCCGGACGCCTCCAGCGCGGGCAGCAGGGCCTGGGTGACCCGCAGCGTGCCGAGCACGTTGACGTCGTACATCCACTGCCAGTCGCCCAGCGACCCGGACTCCACCGGGTCCAGCCCGCGCGCGCCGCCGGCGTTGTTCACCAGCAGGGTGACCGGCCCCGGCGCGACCGCGGCCGCCTCGGCCAGCGCGGCGACCGACTCGTCCGAGGTGACGTCGCAGGCCACCGCGGTGGCCTGGCCACCGGCGGCGGTGATCTCCGTGACCAGGTCGGTGAGCCGGTCGGTGCGTCGGGCCGCGGCGAGCACGTGGAAACCCTCGGCGGCGAGCCGGCGGGCGGTGGCCGCGCCGATCCCGCTGGACGCTCCGGTGACGATGGCGACAGAGGTCATCCGGCCATTGTCACCCCCGCCCGTGCCGTCGATCCGCGCGGGCGGGTGGGCGTCCACGATGAGGTCCGTCACGCCGGTCGGCCGCCGCGAGGCATTTCCGAAGCCCGATGGGGAAGATGTCAACCGGCGTAAAGGTTGACCGAAGCGCCGGTCGTGCCAGACGGCATCAACCGTGACAAAAGGAGCGGACGTGGCGGAACTGCACACCGGCGTGGGTCGTCAGCGAGGTGCCCGACCGTGGCCGCGGCCCCGACGGATCGCCACCCTGTCGGTGCACACCTCACCGCTGCACCAGCCCGGCACAGGCGATGCCGGCGGCATGAACGTCTACATCCTGGAGGTCGCCCGGCGGCTCGCCGAGGCGAACGTCGAGGTCGAGATCTTCACCCGGGCGACCTCGGGCGACCTGCCCCCGGTGGTCGAGATGGCCCCCGGCGTGCAGGTCCGGCACGTCACCTCCGGCCCGCTCGAGGGGCTGACCAAGGAGGAGCTGCCGGGTCAGCTCTGCGCCTTCACCGCCGGGGTGCTCCGCGCGGAGGCGGCCCGCCCGCCCGGCCACTACGACCTGATCCACTCGCACTACTGGCTCTCCGGTCAGGTCGGGTGGCTGGCCAAGGAGCGATGGGGGGTGCCCCTGGTGCACACCGCCCACACGCTGGCCAAGGTGAAGAACGCCCAGCTCGCCGTCGGCGACCGGCCGGAGCCGAAGGCGCGGGTGATCGGCGAGGAGCAGGTGGTCGCCGAGGCCGACCGGCTGGTGGCCAACACCCGGGTCGAGGCCCGTGACCTGATCGAGCGGTACGCGGCCGACCAGGCCCGCGTCGCGGTCGTGCAGCCCGGCGTCGACCTGGACCGGTTCCGCCCGGCCGCCGGGGACCGGGCCGCCGCCACCGTGGCCGCCCGCCGCCGGCTGGGCCTGCCCACCCGGGGCTACGTGGTGGCGTTCGTCGGCCGGATCCAGCCGTTGAAGGCGCCGGACGTGCTGGTGCGAGCGGTCGCCGCGCTTCGTGAGCGCGACCCGGCGCTGGCCGAGGAGCTGACCGTGGTGATCTGCGGTGGCCCGAGCGGCAGTGGGCTGGACCGGCCCACCGCCCTGATCGAGCTGGCCGCCTCGCTGGGTGTCGCCGACCGGGTGCGCTTCCTGCCGCCGCAGACCGGTGACGACCTGCCGGCGCTCTACCGGGCCGCCGACCTGGTCGCGGTGCCGTCGCACAACGAGTCGTTCGGCCTGGTCGCGCTGGAGGCCCAGGCGTGCGGTACGCCCGTGCTGGCCGCCGCCGTGGGCGGTCTGGTCACCGCGGTCCGCGACCAGGTGAGCGGCGTGCTGATCGACGGGCACGACCCGGTCGACTGGGCCCGTACGCTCGGCCAGTTGCTGCCGGACCGGCGGCGCCGCGCCACGCTGGCCCGGGGCGCCGAGCGGCACGCGCACAGCTTCTCCTGGGACCGCACGGTCGCCAGCCTGCTGAGCGTGTACGGCGAGGCGATGGTCGCGCACCGGGAGCGTCTCGCCGCCGAACTCGCTGGCGACCCCGCCCTCTCCTGCTCGTGGTGACTCCGCTCTGACCGGGGCCCCGCCCCGCCCGGCCGCCATCCGGTGGCCGGGCGGCAGCGACCGTAGAGTGGGTCCGGTGAGCGGGAAGAGCGATCTTGGCGGCCTGATCGAGTCGGTCTGCGACGAGCGGGAGCTGGCCTGGGAGCGGACCGGGCCGCAGTCGTACGCGGTGACCCTGCCCGGCACCCACAAGCTGAAGACCATCTGCAACCTGATCGTCGGCGAGCACGCGCTACGGATCGAGGCGTTCGTCATGCGCCAGCCCGACGAGCGGCGTGAGGAACTGTGGGCCTGGCTGTTGCAGCGCAACGCCCGGATGTACGCGGTGTCGTTCTCCATCGACGCGGTCGGCGACGTCTACCTGACCGGCCGGGTCAACCCGGCCGGCGTCGACGCCGAGGAGCTGGACCGCATCTTCGGCGCGGTGCTGTCGTACTCCGACGAGTCCTTCGACACCATGCTGGAGATCGGCTTCGGCAGCTCGATCCGGCGGGAGTGGGAGTGGCGGGTCAAGCGCGGTGAGTCGACCGCGAACCTTGCCGCGTTCGCCCACCTCTTCGAGCCGTCCGGAGGTTCGGAGCCGTCCTGACGGGTATGCCGCCCCGCGCGGTGCGGCAGTTTGGGGACCCGCCGCGCGCCGAGGACGGACTGTCGAGGAGCGTGCCATGGCTCAGCGGAACAGCTCAGGTCGCGGCGGGACTGCGACCAGTACCAGGCGGCCGGCGGGGAACCGGACCCCGAACACCCCGGGGATCTCGGAGACCGAGATCGGCCGGATGCGGGTGGACGACATCCGGGGGCAGCTTCGCCGGTACGGAGTGTCCGGCATTTCCGCGCTGCGCAAGCCGGACCTGGTGAAGGAATTGGTGCGGACGTTGCGCCGCGGCGGCGCCGCCCGGACGAGCACCGGGCCGGCCGGCCGGGCGACCGGCACCAGGACGGCCGGCCGCGCCGCGGCCACGAAGAAGGCCGCCGGCGGCCGGGCGGCCAAGGCCGCGCCGAGCCGGGCCAGGGCGGTCCCGGCGAACAAGACCGCGCCGGCGAAGAAGGCGGCCGTGAAGAAGGCGGCGGCGAAGTCGACCGCCCGAAAGTCGGCGGCGAAGAAGACCACCGCGGCGAAGAAGACCACCGCGGCCAAGAAGACCACCGCGGCCAAGAAGACGACGCCGGCCCGGAAGACGGCCCCGGCACGGAAGACGACCGCGGCCAAGAAGACGACAGCGGCCAAGAAGACGGCCGCGGCGCGGAAGACGGCGCCGGCACGGAAGACGACGACTGCCCGGACCACGACCGCGGCCAAGCGCACGACGGCCGCCCGGAAGACGGCGGCGGCGAAGCGGGCGGCCCCCGCGAAGAGGACCACGTCGGCGCGGGCGACGGCCGCGGCGAAGAAGACCGCCCCGGCGAACCGGCCCACGGCGGCGCGCGGGGGCGCAGCCCGCGGCGGTACGGCGGCGGCCCCGACCGGCGGCGGGTTGCGGACCGGGCGCAGCACCTCCCGGTCGGCACGGTCGTCCCAAACGATCTCCTCGCTCGCCGACCGGCCGGAGCGGCCGGGTCGCAGCCTGGTGACCAGCAACCATGAGGTGATCCAGCGGTGGGCCCAGGAACGCGGGGCCAAGCCGGCCACGATCGCGGGCACCGAGCGGGAAGGTCGGGCCGGCGTCCTCACGTTCAACATCCCGGGCTACCGGGAGAGCAGCCGGATCCGCGAGATCACCTGGGACGAGTGGTTCCACACCTTCGACCTGCGCCGACTGAACCTCATCTACCAGGAGCAGATGCGCGACGGTCGGCAGAGCAACTTCTTCCGGACCGAGTCACCCGATCGTGAGGACGGCTGACCGTTTGCGGGAATCGTCGGCGGGTAGCCGGTGTTGGGAAGACCGAGGCCCGGAGTAGCGGGAGGCCGGTTTCTGTGACCGGCGAGACAGCCGATGCGGGTTGAATCCGGAATCTGGGCGAACTAACTTTATTGCACCGCACCACGCTCGGAAACGTTCGGGGGAGCGGCGGATCGATCAGATCCGCGCACCGGGCGAGGTGCGATGAGACGGGTGGACCAACCGTTGGGGGACGGTGCCCACCTGTTTGGACCGGCGGCGCGAGCGGGCGACGCTTACGGGGGTGAGTGTTGCCCGCCGCCGCCGGCCCCACAGTGCGCGAGGTGCCCACCACTGCCATTCGGGGCGTGGTGGGCACTTCGCATATCTGCGTTCTGTGACCGTTTTGTCCAGGGCGGTGGCCCCCGGCGGGTTGTGAACCGCCCCCGGGTCAGCCGGCGGAACTCCGCTCGCCGGCGGTCGCCGGATCCCCGGTCCGTCCCTCGGTGGACCTCCCGGCCCCCACGCTCGACACCGCTCGGGACGTTGCCGCGGCGGTGGCCCGGCGCAGCGCGGCGACCCGGCGCTCCCGGGGTGGCCCGGCGAGCAGGTGGGCTCCCGCGGCGAGCAGCCCGAGCGCACCCACGATGAGCCAGTGCCCGGCGCCCAGGTACTGCAGACTCACCCCGCCCAGCGTCGGCGCCACGAAGGACGCGGCCGGGAAGGTCAGGTAGAACACCGACTGGTAGCGACCGCGCAGCGCGGGTGGCGCCAGGTCCGCGTTGATCTGGGCGTTGGGCGGGGCGGCGAGCATCGACCCGATCGTCCAGACGACCGCCGCGACCAGATAGACCGCCAGCCCGTTGGCGAGCGCGAGCGCCCCGAACCCGAGCGCCATCAGCGCGGTGGAGGCGGCGAGCACCACGTCCTTGCGGTGGCCGTCGATCAGCCGTGGCACGAACAGTTGGCCGAGCACGATCAGCGCGCCGCCGAGCGCCACCACCAGACCGTACGACGACGGCCCGAGCCCGTCCGCGCGCATCGCCAGCGGCATGATCGTCGAGGTCTGCATGGTCAGTACGGCCAGCACGAAGGTCAGCGCGACGAAGGTCAGGAAGATCCGGTCGGTGAGTGCCGTGCGCAGCCCCGGCCGCCGCCCGCCAGCCTCCGCTCGGCCGGCCGGCGGGGTGGTTGCCCGGCCCAGCGTCTCCGGCACCTTCCACGCGATCACTATTGCGGTGGCCAGGGTGGCGGCGGCGTCGACCAGGAACAGGGCCAGGAAGCTGGCTTCGGCGAGCACCCCGGCCAGCAGCGAGGCGACCGCCATGCCCAGGTTGAAGGCCCAGAACTGAAGGTTGAAGGCGCGCGACCGGCGCTGCTCGGGCACCAGGTCGACGATCGCCGCCACGAACGCCGGGCCGGGCATCGAGTGCACCACCCCGACCAGCGCGGCGAGCGCCGCGATGAGCGCCAGATGCTGGCTCAGGGCCAGCGCCACCATCAGGCCGCCGGCGATCAGATGGGCGGTGACCAGGGTGGCCCGCCGCCCCCACCGGTCGGCCAACACCCCACCGAGCAGCACACCGACCGCCCCGCCGGCGCCGTACGCCCCGACGACCGCGCCGGCGAGCGCTTCGCTGGCATCCCGCGCGTCGGTCAGGTAGAGCGACAGGAAGAGCATCGCGAAGGCGCCGGCCCGGTTGATCAGGATGCCGGCCCAGAGAAACCAGAAGGTGGCGGGGAGCCCACCCGCGGTCTCCTGCCACCAGCGCTGCAGGCCGCGCAAGCGCCCCTCCCGACAGTTCGCTTTGTTAACCATTACCGATCCCGACGTTATCGGACCTCGGGCGGGCGGGGAGCCCGCCCCCCGCCCTCGACCGGCTCCTCGGCTCGACCGCCCCGGGTCAGCTGGCCCGGGCCGGCTCGGCGGTCCCGATCGGCTCGGTCGGCGCGGTGGCCGCGGGCTCGGCGGCCTGCGGCACGGGCGGGCGGACGTCGGTCAGCGGAACGGCCGGCGCGGCGGCCCTGCGGCGCAGCATGGTGGCGCGGCGCTCCCGGGCCGGTCCGGAGATCAGGTGGGCCACCGCCATCAGCCCGCCGATCGCGGCGCAGCCCAACCAGAGCGCGCTGTTGCCGATGTGTTCGCGCACCAGCCCACCGAGGATCGGCGCGCTGGCCCCGGCGATCTGCCAGGAGAGCGAGAAGACGCCCTGGTAGCGGCCGCGCAGCGCGGCGGGGGAGAGTTCGGCGACGAGCGTGGCGTTGGAGGGCGAGTTGAGCATCTCGCCGACCGTCCAGATCAGCACGGTCAGCCCGTAGAACCAGGCTGCCTCGGCGAACGCGGTGAGCCCGAAGCCCACGCCCATCACCACGGCGGCCAGCGCGAGCACGTGCGACCGGCTCCGGCCCCGGATCAGCCGGGGGACGAAGAGTTGACCCACCACGATCAGTACGCCGTTGAGAGCGATCACCGAGCCGTACGTGGCGGGGGTCAGGCCGGAGTCGCCCATCGCGATCGGCAGCATCGAGATGTGCTGGAGGAAGACGAGCGCGCTGAAGAGGTTGAGCGCGACGAAGCCGAGGTAGATCGGGTCGGTGAGGATGGTGCGCAGCGCGCCCGCCGGTGCCGGCGCGCCCTTTCCGGTGGGGCTGGCGGCCCGTCGGGTCTCGCCCACCCGGATGAAGATGATCAGGGCGGTGACCAGCGTGGTGATCGCGTCGACCACGAAGAGCAGCAGGTAGCCGGCCTGGGCGGCGAAGCCGGCGAGCACGGCCGCGCAGGCGAAGCCGAGATTGATCGCCCAGTAGTTCAGCGAGAAGGCGCGCAGCCTGTCCTTCTCCGGCACCACGTCGATCATCATGGCGCCGAACGCCGGCCGGGCCGCCTCGGCGAACGTACCGAGCAGCAGCGCGCCGAGGGCGACCGCCCAGAGCGGTCGGGCCAGGCCGAGCGCCAGCATCATGGTGGCCGCGCCGAGGTGCGCGACGAGCAGGGTGGGCCGGCGTCCCCAGCGGTCGGTCAGGGTGCCGCCGACGGTGGTGCCGAAGGCGCCGCCGACGCCCCAGAGCCCGATCACCAGCCCGGCCTGCGAGGCGGAGAAGCCACGTTCCTGGGTGAGGTAGATGGCCAGGAAGACCAGCACGAACGAGCCGAGTCGGTTGATCAGGGTGCCGGCCCAGAGGTACCAGAACCGCCGCGGCAGTCCACCCGCCGTGTCCTGCAACCAGCCGTGCACCGTCCGCATCCGCCGCCCCCGTTTGGTAATGACCGGTCTATCCCAAGCGCCTTACAACCTAGTCGTCCGCGGGAACGCCGGTCATCAGCTTTTCCACGTGGTGGTCGTCACGACAGGTCACCGCGTGTCCGGACGCGCCGTACGGCAGGATGATCCGCATGACTGCTAGCGAGGGGCCCACCATCGGGACGCTGGTCCTGCTGCGGCACGGCGAGAGCGACTGGAACGCGAAGAACCTCTTCACCGGCTGGGTCGATGTCGACCTGACGGCCAAGGGCGAGGAGGAGGCGCGGCGCGGCGGCGAGCTGCTCCGTGAGCACAGCCTGATGCCGGACGTGGTGCACACCAGCGTGCTGCGCCGCGCGATCCGCACCGCCGAACTGGCGCTGAACGCCGCCGACCGGCACTGGATCGCGGTGCGCCGGTCGTGGCGGCTCAACGAGCGTCACTACGGTGCCCTGCAGGGCAAGAACAAGAAGCAGACCCTCGACGAGTACGGCGAGGAGCAGTTCATGCTCTGGCGCCGCTCGTACGACACGCCTCCGCCGCCGATCGACGACAACGACGAGTGGTCCCAGGTGGGCGACTCCCGGTACGCGCTGCTGCCGACCGAGCTGATGCCGCGCACCGAGTGCCTGAAGGACGTCGTTGAGCGGATGCTGCCGTACTGGTACGACTCGATCGTCCCGGACATCCTGGCCGGCCGTACCGTGCTGGTGGCCGCGCACGGCAACTCGCTGCGCGCGCTGGTCAAGCACCTCGACCAGATCTCCGACGAGGCGATCGCGAAGCTGAACATCCCGACCGGGATCCCGCTGCGCTACGACCTCGACCCGCAGCTGCGCCCGCTCACCCTGGGTGGCACCTACCTCGACCCGGCCGCCGCGAAGGCGGCCGCCGCCGCGGTCGCCAACCAGGGCCGCTGACCTGCGCGAAGGCCCCCGGTCCAGTGGACCGGGGGCCTTCGTCGTGCGGTGGTCAGCTGGCGCTCGGCGCCTGCTCCCCGGTGATCAGGTAGACCACGTGCTCGCCGGCGTTGACGGCGTGGTCGGCGAAGCGCTCGTAGAAGCGGCCCAGCAGGGTGGCGTCGATCGCGGTCTCCACCCCGTACGGCCAGTCGTCGCCGAGCAGCACGCTGAACAGGGTCTTGTGCAGGTCGTCCATCGCGTCGTCGTCGCGGTCGAGTTCGGCGGCGAGGTCGGCGTCGGGCTTGGCCAGCACCGAGCCGATCTTCACGGCCATCCGGTCGGCGATGGCGGCCATGTCGGTGAAGATCTGGCGCAGCTCGGCCGGCACCGCGGGCGAGGGGTGCCGCCGCAACGCCGTCTTCGCCACGTGGTCGGCCAGATCGCCCATCCGCTCCAGGTCGGCGGCGACGTGCAGGGCGGTGATCATGGCACGCAGGTCGGAGGCGACCGGCGCCTGCCGGGCCAGCAGGTCGCAGACCCGCTCCTCGACGTGCCGGTAGAGGTCGTCGATCTCGGCGTCCCGCTCGATCACCGTCTCGGCCGCCTGCCGGTCGGCGGTGAGCAGGGCGCGGGTGGCCTGGCGCATGGCGGACCGGATCCCCTCGGCCATGTCCACCAGCAGCTGGCTGACGATCTGCAGGTCGGCCCGGAACTCGTCGCGCATTGTCACGTCCTGTGGTCGGATTGCCGCCGGCCGGGGGCCGGCGCCGGGTGGGCGGTGCGACGACCACGGTAGGCGGGACGGACGGCCCCGACATGAACCCCGGTGAACGACGCCAGACGCACGGGTGAACTTTGCCGGAAGCGAGCCTGGTTCGTCCTGGTCTGGGCGGTAGCCAGGTTAACAATGACCCTACGATCGCCAGGTGGATTGGGCGGTGGCGGTCGTGGTGGCCGTAGCACTGGCGACCGGAGTGGTCGCCGGGTTCATGCTGCCCCGGATCGTGCCGGCGCTGGGCCGTCGCGTCGCGTCGACCGGGAGCGGTAGCTCCCTCTGGAACATGGGGAGGCCCGCGATAGCCGACGATCCGCAGGTCGGGCTCGGCCGCCGTACGATCGACTCGCTCCGGGCCGGCGTGGTGGTGCTGGATCCCGACGATGTTCCCGTACTGGTCAACCCGGCGGCCCGGGCGATGGGCCTGCTCCGCACCGGGACCAGCCCGGGCTCAATCGCTGCTCATCCCCTCATCCGTACCCTCGCCGGGCAGGTCCGACGGACCGGCATCCGGCGCGAGATCGAGCTGGACCTGCCCCGGGGTCGCGACAACGCGGGGGACAATCCGCTCGGCGTGCACCTGCGGGCGATGGGGGTCGGTGCCGGCTACATCGCCGTGGAGGCGGCCGACGTGACCGAGTCGCACCGGCTGGCCCGGGTGCGGCGCGACTTCGTGGCGAACGTCAGCCACGAGCTGAAGACCCCGATCGGCGCTCTGCAGCTGCTGGCCGAGGCGTTGCTGGACGCCACCGAGCCGGCCAGCGAGGTCGCCCCGGACCTCTCCGAGGACCTGGTCGCCGCCCGCCGCTTCGCGGAGCGGATCCAGCACGAGTCGACCCGGCTCGGCCGGTTGGTGCAGGAACTGCTCGAGCTGACCCGGTTGCAGGGCGCCGAGCCGCAGCCGGCACCGGAGCCGGTCTCGATCGACTGGGTGGTCGCCGAGGTGGTCGACCGGACCAGGACCACGGCCTCGGCCCGGGGGATCGAGGTGGCGGTGTCCGGGGAGCGCGGTCTGACCGCGTACGGCAGTGACACCCAGTTGGCCACCGCGGTGGCCAACCTGGTCGAGAACGCCATCAACTACTCGGGCGAGGACACCACGGTACGGGTCACCGCTCATGGCAGCGAGGAGCACGTCGAGATCTCCGTCACCGACCAGGGCATCGGTATCGCCCCCAGCGACGTCGACCGGATCTTCGAGCGGTTCTACCGCGCGGACCAGGCGCGCTCGCGGGCGACCGGCGGCACCGGGCTCGGTCTGGCGATCGTGAAGCACATCGCGAGCAACCATGGCGGACGGGTCGATGTCGCGAGCACTCTTGGTGGTGGATCGACGTTCACCATCCGGCTGCCTGCCCGTCCCCCGGACGACCTCCTGGCGACACTGCCGCCGGTTGGGATCGAGCCCGGTCCGGCCGAGCTTCGGCAGGTCTGACAGCAATGGAAAGGAAATCTCCGTTGAGCCGCGTTCTGGTGGTCGAAGACGAGGAGTCGTTCTCCGACGCCCTGTCGTACATGCTCCGCAAGGAGGGCTTTGAGGTCTCGGTCGCCGCGACCGGCCCCTCCGCCCTCACCGAGTTCGACCGGACCGGCGCCGACATCGTGCTGCTCGACCTGATGCTGCCCGAAATGTCGGGGACCGAGGTGTGCCGGCAGCTCCGGCAGCGCTCGCACGTGCCGATCATCATGGTCACCGCGCGGGACAGTGAGATCGACAAGGTGGTCGGCTTGGAGATCGGCGCCGACGACTACGTGACCAAGCCGTACTCGCCTCGGGAGCTGGTGGCCCGGATCCGGGCGGTGCTGCGCCGGCAGACCCCCGAGGTGGCCGAGTCGGGTGCCCCGACGCTGGCCGCCGGCCCGGTCCGGATGGACATCGAGCGGCACGTGGTGACCGTCGACGGCGGGGCCGTGCAGCTGCCGCTGAAGGAGTTCGAGCTGCTGGAGCTCCTGCTGCGCAACGCCGGGCGGGTGCTCACCCGGGGGCAGCTCATCGACCGCGTCTGGGGCGCCGACTACGTCGGCGACACCAAGACGCTGGACGTGCACGTCAAGCGACTGCGTTCCAAGATCGAGCCGGAGCCCTCCGCGCCGCGCTACATCGTGACCGTCCGTGGCCTGGGCTACAAGTTCGAGCCGTGATCGACGAACGCGACGAGGGCCCACGCCCCTGCCGGGGCCCTCGTCGGTACGTCGGCTCCGCCTGAGCGCGGGCCCGCCGCGGATTGCCGGCCCCGGTGCTGTCGCCGGGACCCCGTGCCGGCGCCCGGCCGCACAGGTCACGTTCGGTAACAAAGCGTCTTCCGGTGCCAATCACCCAGCACGACGGCCCGTCCGGCCTCGCCCAGGTGCCGTTTTCATCCTTTGCTCTGCTGAACCATCGGCAACACCGACGTGAGCTGCGGTTTCGCCGGAGGGCGCGGCTCGGGGTTCTCAGCGCCAAACGCGGAGGGTGACTGTTTCCTGTGGTGAAGCAGAGCAAAGGACGGAACCAGGATCCCCGCCCGCCGGAAGGGCTGTGACGGCGCGTGACTAGCTGGCCTGGTCGCGGCGGTCGGGGTCAGGAGGCGTCGGCGGGATGCGGGGCGACCAGCCCCTGGCGGACGCGGGCCGCGCAGAGTTCGGCCAGCTTCGCGTACGCGGGCGCTCCGATCAGCGCGGTCAGCTCGGGGCCGTAGGAGATGTACATCGGCTCGCTGCCGACGTGCGCGTCCGTCGAGGAGGTGCACCACCAGTGCAGGTCGTGCCCGCCGGCGCCCCAGCCGCGCCGGTCGAACTCCGACAGCGTGGAGACCAGCACCTTGGTGTTGTCCGGCCGCTTGGCCCAGTCCTGATCCCGCCGGATCGGCAACTGCCAGCAGACGTCCGGCTTGTATTCCAACGGGTGCACCCCGTCGCGTAGCGCCTGGGCGTGCAGCGCGCAGCCGCCGCCACCGGGGAAGTCGGCGTCGTTCAGGAAGACACAGGGGCCGTCGGCGTCCTGGGTGGCGGTCCGTCGGGCCGGGTTCTTCCCGTCGATGGTGTCGTTCTCGGTCCAGTTCTTGAAGCCCCGGCGGAAGTGCTGCCAGGTCGACGGGGTGAGCCGCCTGGCGGCGGCGCGCACCCGCTTCTCGTCGTCGGAATCGGTGAAGAAGGCACCGTGCGAGCAGCAGCCGTCGGCGGCCCGGCCGGCGATGATGCCGTGGCAGCCCTGACCGAAGATGCAGGTCCACCGGGAGAGCAGCCAGGTCAGGTCGGCGCGGATCTGGTGGTTCTCGTCCGCCGGGTCGGCGAACTCGATCCACTCCCGAGGGAAGTCCAGCGGCACCTCACGACTGCGCGGGTCGTCGGGCTCGTCCACCAGCACGCGGAGCTCCATCGTCACCCGGCCCAGCCTACGCGGGGGACACCGCGCGGGCCGGCGAGCCGCGCAAACGTGTTGCCCCTAGGGTCAGGGCATGCGACTGGGTGTCCTCGACGTCGGCTCCAACACGGTGCACCTGCTGGTGGTGGACGCACACCACGGCGCGCACCCCTGGCCGGCGCACTCGGAGAAGGTGGTGCTGCGACTGGCCGAACAGCTCGGCCCGGACGGCGCGCTCACCGAGGCCGGCGCCGACGGGCTGGTCAAGGCGGTCAGCATGGCCAAGGCGGCGGCCGCCGGCCTGGACACCGACGACCTGATCGCGTTCGCCACCTCCGCGGTTCGGGAGGCCACCAACGCGGCTGAGGTGCTGGCCCGCGTCCGGGAGGAGACCGGCGTACGCCTCGAGGTGCTCTCCGGCGCGGACGAGGCGCGGATGACGTTCCTCGCGGTGCGACGCTGGTTCGGCTGGTCCGCCGGGCGGCTGCTGGTGCTGGACATCGGCGGCGGCTCGCTGGAGATCGCCGCCGGGATCGACGAGGACCCGAGCCTGGCCGTCTCGCTGCCCCTCGGTGCCGGCCGGTTGACCCGGGAGCGGCTGCGGGTGGTGCCCGGCCACGCCGCGCCACCAAGCACCGAAGCCGTCGACGAGCTGCGGGCGTACGTCGACGGGGTGCTCGACCCGGTGGTCAAGGAGATGACCGAGGTGGGCTGGGATCGGCCGGTCGCCACCTCGAAGACGTTCCGCACCCTCGCCCGGCTGGCCGGCGCGGCCCCGTCCGGCGCGGGACTCTGGGCCCGGCGACGCCTCACCCGCACCGGTCTGCGCCAGGTGATCGGCTTCATCCGGCACATTCCGCCCGGGCACCTGTCGGAGCTGGAGGGGGTCAGCATGGGCCGGGCCCACCAGCTGATGGCAGGCGCGGTCGTCGCCGAGGCGGTGATGCGCCGGCTGGACGTGGACGCGTTGGACATCTGCCCCTGGGCGCTGCGGGAGGGCGTGATCCTGAGCCGACTCGACCAGCTCGGTCCCGGCTGAGTCGGCGGGGGGCGGTTCCGGCCGCTTTACGACTTCTCGTCACGATGCTTCGGCGCGACCGGGCTACCCTGGCTGGTGTGACTTCCCGCGTCCCGGTGCTCCTGTCCACCTCCTCGGTCTTCCCCGAGCGGACCGCGGCGGCATTCCAGCTGGCCGCGGCGCTCGGCTACGACGGTGTCGAGGTGATGGTCTGGACGGACGCGGTAAGCCAGGACGCCGGCGCGCTGCGCGGCCTCTCCCAGCACTACGGGGTGCCGGTGCTCTCCGTGCACGCGCCCTGCCTGCTGGTCACCCAGCGGGTGTGGAGCCCCGACCCGTGGGAGCGGCTGCGCCGTTCGGCCGAGCTGGCCGAGACGCTGGAGGCGCCCACGGTGGTGGTGCACCCACCGTTCACCTGGCAGCGCGACTACGCGCGGACCTTCGGCGACGGGCTGGACGCCGTCGCGGGACAGTACCCGGGGCTGCGCATCGCGGTGGAGAACATGTACCCGGTGCGGATGGCCGGCCGGCAGTTCGTCCCCTACGTCCCCGGGTGGGATCCGACTGAGACCGGCTACCCCGCCTATACGCTCGACCTCTCACACTGCGCCGCCTCGCACACCGACTCACTGGAGATGGCCGACCGGATGGGCGACGCGCTGGCGCACGTACACCTGGGCGACGGCACCGGTGAGGGTCGCGACGAGCACCTGGTCCCGGGCAGGGGCACCCAGCCCTGCGCCGAGCTGCTGCGATCGCTGGCCGGGCGCGGCTTCACCGGCTCGGTGGCGGTGGAGGTGTCGACCCGGGGCGCGAAGAGTCGCGCGGTGCGCGAGGCGGACCTTCGGGCCGCCTTGGACTTCGCGCGCCAGCACCTGAGCACGCCGTCCCCGGTCGACGCCTGACCGTTGCGCGGCCCGACCGGTGCCGACCTGACCGCTGCCGGCCCGACCGGCCCGGTCGGTGGAGTCAGCTGACCGGGGTGAGCGACTCGGTGGTCGCCGTCGGCTGGGCGGCGACGGGGACCTGCTCGCCGACCGCCGCCCGCTTGCGCGCCCGGTGAGCGGCCACGTGCGAGCGGGTGGCGCAGCGCTCCGAGCAGAATCGCCGGCAGCAGTTGGACGAGGTGTCCAGGTAGACGTTGCCGCAGCGCTCGTCGGCGCAGACGCCGAACCGGGCGCTGCCGTACTCGCAGAGCCAGACCGAGAGGCCCCAGACCGCGCCGGCGAGGTATTCCGAGCTCACCGAGGCGCCCCGGCTGGTCACGTGCATGTGCCAGTCGCTGGAGTCGTGACCCGAGATGCGGGGCTGCACCGGGTAGGCCTCCAGCAGGGCGTTGAGCTCGGCGACCGCCTGCGCGTCCCGCCCGGAGGTGCCGTAGTCGAAGACGTCGCGCAGGCGCTTCTGCGCCCGCCGGAAGATCGCCAGGTCCCGTTCCGCGGCCTCCTCGCGCATCCAGGCGCTGGTCTCGGGGAAGAGGGCCCGCAGGTCGTCGAGGTCGTCCAGGCGGGCGTTGACGAGGTCAACGCCGGTTCGCGCGTACGCGTCGAAGTTCACCCCACAAAGGTAGACGACTCAGGCGGGACGCGGCGCGTCGATGTAGTGCGGCAGGAACCTCGCGTAACCGTCGGTGATCAGACTGACGCTCTCCCGTACCCCGGCGCCGGCCGACTCACCGGCGACGATCCAGCTCCCCAGCACCGTCCGGTTGCCGTCGAACTCGGGTAGCGGGCGGAACTCCTGGTAACACCAGCCCTCGTCGCCGTAGATCCCGGGGTTCGTGATCTCCTCGGTGGGCGTGACGATCCGCACCGAGCCGCCCTCCCGGCCGAGCAGCGGCTTGGCCACGTACTCGGACATCCCGCGCGGCGAGTCGAGGTACGCGGGGAGCAGGTACTCGTGCCCGGGGTAGAGCTCCCAGAGCACGGCGAGCAGCGCCTTGTTGGAGAGCAGCAGCTTCCAGGCCGGTTCGATCCAGGTGGTCGGCGTGCCCGGTTCGAGCGCGAGCCGGCCGTACGGCTCGGCGAGCATCCACTCCCACGGATAGAGCTTGAAGCAGGTGGTGACCGGCTGGTCGGCCGCGTCGACGAAGCGCCGGCCGTCCCAGCCGATCTCCTGGATCGGCAGCAGCTCGACGCCCAGCCCGGCCTGACGGGCGGTCTCGGCCAGGTAGCCGGCCGTCATGTGGTCTTCGCCCGACTCCTCCTCACTCGACCAGGCCACGTGCACCCGGCGATCGTGCAGCCCGCCGCCGACCGCCGCCCACGCCCCGACCAGCCGCTCGTGCAGGCTGTTCCACTGGTCCAGCTCCGGGCGGGTCTGCTCCAGCCAGTACCACTGCACGATCGCCGCCTCGACCAGTGAGGTCGGGGTGTCGGCGTTGTACTCCAGCAGCTTCGGGGGCCAGCTGCCGTCGTAGGCGAGGTCGAAGCGGCCGTAGAGGGTCGGCGGCCCCTCGCGCAGCGACCGGGCCACCGCCTCGGCCGCCCAGGCAGGAATGCCGAACTCGGCGTACCGCCCGCGCGCCACCACGTGCTCGGCGGCGGCCACCGACATCCGGTGCAGCTGCTCGGTCGCCTCCTCCAGCCGCAGCACCTCGGCGAGGTCGAAGGCGTAGGCGGCGGTCTCGTCCCAGTACGACATGACCCCGCCGTCGGGCAGCTCGGTGTCCACGTACACCAGCCCCTGCGCGCGGATGGTGGCGTCCCAGTCCGGTCGGGGGGTGACCGACTTCCGGCGCACCTCAGCCGCCGCAGGAGGCGAGGTGCGTGCCGAAGCCGCCCCGATCGGGCACGGCCGCGGCGGCCGGCTCGGGGGCGCTGCGCGCCGTGGACGGACCGGCGACCCGCATCGCCAGCGCCACGGTGTCGCCGCCGCCTCCGGGCCCGAGCGCGCAGTCGTCGTCATCGTCGTCGTCGGAGGTCAGGTTGCAGCCGGACAGGGCGAGGGCCAGGGCGGTGAGCGCGCCGAGCTGCACGGAGGCCGACCGGAGCCGGCGGCGAGGGTGTCGTTCCACGGCATCGTTGTAGCCGATCCGTGCCATGTCCGTGTGCCCCGGGGCGGCTCCCAGGGAAGGCCGCCGCCCCTCGGCGCGGGCCCGTGCACGGGCGTTACGCTCGGCTCATGCTCCGTTCCGTCATCCTCGCCGCCTCCCGGTCATCCCAGGTCGAGCGGCTCGTCGCGACTGCCCCGTTCACCCGGGACGTCGTCCGCCGGTTCGTCGCCGGCGCCAAGACCGACGACGCGCTGCGCGCCACCCGCGCACTCGTCGACGACGGTCTCGCGGTCACCCTCGACAACCTCGGTGAGGACACCGTCACCCCCGAGCAGGCCAACGCCACCCGGGACGAGTACCTGAAGCTGCTGCGGCTGCTCGCCGGTGCGGGGCTCACCCCGGCCGCCGAGGTCAGCGTGAAGCTCTCCGCGCTCGGGCAGAAGTTCGACGAGCAGTTGGCGTACGACAACGCCCGGGCGATCTGCGCGGCGGCGGACGCGGCGGGCACCACGGTCACCCTGGACATGGAGGACCACACCACCACCGACTCGACCCTGGACGTCCTGGCCAAGCTCCGCAAGGACTTCCCGTCGACCGGCGCGGTGCTCCAGGCGTACCTGCGACGGACCGAGTCGGACTGCCGTGAGCTGGCCACTGCCGGCTCCCGGGTGCGGCTCTGCAAGGGGGCGTACAAGGAGCCGGAGTCGGTGGCCTACCAGTCCGCCCGCGAGGTGGACAAGTCCTACGTCCGCTGCATGAACGTGCTGATGTCCGGCGACGGCTACCCGATGCTGGCCACCCACGACCCGCGGTTGATCGCCATCGGCGAGGACCGGGCCCGCTGGTTCGACCGGGGGCCGGAGCGCTTCGAGTTCCAGATGCTCTACGGCATCCGCCCGGAGGAGCAGGCCCGGCTGGTCGCCGAGGGCTACACCGTGCGCACCTACGTCCCGTACGGCGACGAGTGGTACGGCTACCTGATGCGCCGGCTCGCCGAGCGCCCGGCCAACCTGGTCTTCTTCGGCCGCGCCCTGGTCTCCAAGAAGTAGCCGCAACCGATCGCCCGGACGGGCCGGTGGGACGACGTCCCGCCGGCCCGTCCGTCGTTTCGACTTGACGCCAGCGGCTAATGGGGTTAGCTTTCTGGTTATGGACATTAGCTACGTTGATCGGGTCGGCGGTCGGATCGCCTACGAGGTGCACGGCGCCGGGCCGCTGGTGGTCCTCGCCCACGGCATGGGAGAGAACCGCGGCTCCTACCGCCACCTGGTGCCGCTGCTCGTCGCGGCCGGCTACCGGGTCGCGTCGATGGACGTCCGGGGGCACGGCGCGTCCAGCGTCGGCTGGTCGACGTACGCCCCGGCGGAGGTCGGCGGCGACCTGCTGGCGGTGGTCCGCGACCTGGGCGGCGGTCCGGCCGTCCTGGTCGGCAGCTCGTCGGCCGCCGCGGCGGTGGTCTTCGCGGCGACCGAGGCGCCCGAGCTGGTCGCCGGCATCGTGCAGATCGGCGCGTTCGTCGACCAGCCGAAGCTCAACCCGGTCATGCGGGCCGTCCTGGCCGTGGTGCTGCACAGCCCCCGGGCGTTCGGGATGTTCCACAAGACCCTGTTCCCGGCCGTGCGCCCCGCCGACGACGCCGACTACCGCCGGGCGATGGTCGCCAACCTGCGCCAGCCGGGCCGGATGGCGGCCCTGCGGGGCGTCGTCGAGCCGGTCGAGCCGCACTGGACCACCCGCGCCCGCGAGGTCCGGCAGCCGGTCCTGGTGCTGATGGGCGCGCGCGACCCGGATTTCAAGGACCCGGGCGGCGAGGCGCGCGCGGCGCGCCGGCTCTTCGCCACCGCCGAGGCCCGGATGATCGCCGACTCCGGTCACTACCCGCACACCGACCAGCCGGCGCGCACGGCCGAGCAGCTGACCGCGTTCCTGGCGGTGGCCGCCGGTGCCTAGGGTCGGCCTCAACCAGCAGACCGTGGTGCGTGAGGCCGCCCGGCTGGCCGACGAGGTCGGCTACCAGCAGCTCACCCTCGCCGCGTTGGCCGCCCGCCTCGGCGTCGCGTTGCCCAGCCTCTACAAGCACATCCGGGGCGCCGACGCGCTCACCCAGAAGCTCTCCGCGCTGGCCACCGCCGAGCTGGCCACCGAGCTGACCGGCGCCGCCGTCGGCCGGGCCGGGGTGGACGCCCTGCGCGCCATCGCCACCGCCTACCGGGCGTACGCCCACCGGCACCCCGGCCGCTATCCCGCCGCGCAGCGGGTGCCGGACCCGGCCGACCCGGAGCACGTGGCCGCGGGGGAGCGCGCGGTCGGCGCCATCTACGCGGTGCTGCGCGGCTACGGGCTCACCGGCGACGAAGCCGTCGACGCCACCCGGATGCTGCGCAGCGCGCTGCACGGGTTCGTCGCGTTGGAGGCGGCCGGTGGCTTCGGCCTGCCCCGCGACGTCGACCGCTCGTACGACGAGCTGATCGCCGCGCTGGACACCGCCTTCCAGGCGTGGCCCGGGCGGCGGCGATGATCCGCGCCCTCGGGCTGCTCCTGCTCTTCCTGCTGGAGCTCGCCGTGCTGGGAATCGGCGCTTGGTGGGGCTGGGCGCTGGACGCGGCCACCCCGGTCCGGCTGCTCGCCGCCGCCGCGGTGCCACTGCTGCTCGCCGTGCTCTGGGGGGTCTTCGGCTCGCCGAAGGCCCGGGTGCCGCTGTCGGCGCCGGCCAAGCACACCTTCCAGGCCGCCTGGTTCGTGCTGGGTGGCGGCCTGCTCGCCCTGCTCGGCCGGCCGCTGCTCGGGGTCGCGCTGGTCGCCGTCTGGGCCGTCACCGTCACCCTGCTCCGCCGCGCCGGTCGCCCGGCGTAGGTGCCGTTCGGGCGACCCGGAGTAGCGGCCGGGCGAACCGATCGGTCGCGGCCCCTCGCCCGATCGGCCGGTTGGTCGTTACCCTTCGCCCGTGACTGAGGGTCTGGACGAGCCACGTCCCCCGCGCCGACTCTGGCCGGTGTGGACGGTGCTCGGGGTGGTCGTGCTGTTGCTCACCTGCGGACTGCCGGCGGTGCTGGTGGTCGGGGTGCTCCGTGATGGGACCCACCGGGCGGTGCTGAGCCGGGCCGACGCGACGGCCGACGATCCGGCGACCCGGGCCGGGCGTCAGCTCGCCGATCGGATAACGGCCGAGTTGGACCGGCAGTCGGCGGCCCTGCTGGCCGGCGACCGGGCCGGCTTCCTCGCGATCGCCGAGCCGGCCGCACACGCCGACCTGAAGCGCCGGTTCGCCGCCCTTCGCGCGCTGAAGGTGACCACCTGGCGGGCCGAGGTGACCGGCCTGCCCACCCCGACACCCGACCGGGCCGGCGAGTGGCGGCTGCTGGTGCGATTCCAGTACTGCTTCGTGGTGGCCGGCTGCCGGCCCAGCCCGGTGCTGGCCGGCACCCGCTGGCGGGACGCCGGGGGAGTTCCCCGGCTGGTCGCGGTCGAGGAATCCAAGTCGGCGCAGACCGGTACCCGGCCGTGGGAGATCAGCGAGCTGGCCGTCGCGACCGGACCGCGCACCATCGTCGCCACCACACCCGCGCTGCGCGGCAAACTGCCGAGCCTGCTGGCCCAGGCCGAGGCGGCGGCGAAGGTGGCCGACCGGTACGCGCCGACCGGTTCGGTCCCCGACCGCTACCGGATCTTCTACGCCGGGCGGGCCGAGTGGGAGAGCTGGTACGGCGGCGGCCGGCCGAAGTGGACGGGCGGGTACGCGGTCACCGTTGGCGGCGGGCACCAGGAGGTGGTGCTCAACGCCGACGGGCTGACCCCCGCCGGCACCGACGACCTCCTCCGGCACGAGCTGACCCACGCCTCGTCCCTGCCCGAGCGGGGCTACCCGGGCGCGGACGACTGGTGGCTGGTGGAGGGTCTGGCCGAGTACGCCGGGGCGGACGGCGAGCCGGTCGGCCGGTACAGCGGGCTGACCGAGGTGCGGCAGCTGGTCCGGAGCGGCTGGAACGGGAAGCTGGACGGGATAGCGCCCGCCGACGACGCGTCCGCCGAGCGGGTCGCCAGCAGCTACGGTCTGGGCTATCTGGCCGTCCGGCACCTCGTCGACCGGTTCGGTGAGCAGCGGGTGCTCGCCTTCTTCGCCGCCGTGGTGCACGAGCGCAGGCCGATAGACCAGGCCGCCGAACGAACCCTCGGCGAGCCCTGGCCCGCCCTGCACGACGAGTGCGTCGCCTACATCCGGGCCCTCGTCACCTGATCCGGCGGCCTGCCGCCGCACCTGGTGCCCGCCGAGGCAGCCACATCGGCGGGCGTCGACTTCGGCTCGTAGCATGGGCCGCGTGCGCCGCACCGATCCGCCGCGGCTGCGCGCAGCCATGCGGCCCCGCCTGCTCGTCGCCCTGCTCGCCACGGTTGTCCTGACCGGCACCACCGCCGCGTCCTGCGGCGACGATCCGTCGCCCTTCGCGCTCGCCGCGGTCGGCCGGTCCGCCGTCACCGAGGTGGTGGACGCCCCGGCGACCGTCACCGCACGGGCGGCGGCCACCCTCACCGCGCCCGCCGACGGCACGCTCACCAGCCTGCGTGTCCAGCCCGGCCAGCGGGTCCGCAAGGGCCAGGTGCTGGCCGTCATCAGCTCCCCGTCCGCCCAGGACCGGCTCCGGCAGGCCCGGGCGGCGCTGACCGCCGCGAAGCGGGCCGGGCGCGGCGTCGGGGTCGGCGAGCTGGGCGGCAGCCGGCGCGGCACCGACCGGGCCGCCGCCGAGGCGTTCGACGCGGCGCGGATCGCCGCCGGGAAGGTCGGCGACCCGCGTCTGCGCGACGCGCTGCTGCGCCAGGTCGAGGCCGCCGAGCGGCAGTACACCGCCGCCGCGCGCACCGCGGACCAGGCGGTCCGCGCAGTGCAGCAGGGCATCCGCGGGTTGAACTCCGCGGTCGGCGCGCTCTCCGCCGCGCAACGGCTGCAAGCCCAACAGGCGTACGACCTGGCAAAGGCGACCGTCGACGCGCTCACCCTGCGCGCCCCGATCGGCGGCGTGGTGCAGCCCGGCGGAACGAGCGGCGGCGGCAGTTCGGCCGACGCGCTCGCCGGGCTGCTCGGTGCCGGTGGCGTGCCGGCCGGCCTCGCCCCCGGGGCGCTCGCCCCCGCGCCGACCGGTCCGCCGCCCGGCGTGGACGGTGCGGTCCCCGTCGGCGGGCGGGTCACCGCCGGCACGCCGGTCCTGACCGTGGTGGACCTCGGGGAGCTGGGCCTGCTCGCCGAGGTGGACGAGACCGACGTGCTGCTGGTCCGGGTCGGGCTCACCGCCGAGGTCGAATTGGACGCGGTGACCGGTGCGACGTACGACGCGACGGTGCGCTCGGTGGACGTGCTGCCGACCAACTCGGCGCGCGGCGGGGTGTCCTACCGGGTGCGGCTCACCCTCGGCGCGGGTCGGCTCGGCGAGGGCGAAGCCGCCCCGACGCCACGCCCCGGCATGAACGCCGTGGTCCACCTGCGGGTCCGCGAGGCCACCGACGCGCTGACCGTACCCGCCTCGGCGGTCTTCTCGGCCGACGGCCGGGACGCGGTGTGGGTGGTCCGGGAGGGCCGGGCCGACCGGGCGGCGGTGACGGTGGGCGTGCAGGGGCAGGACCTCGTGCAGATCGTGAGCGGGGTGCAGGCCGGCGAGCGGATCGTGGTCCGCGGCGCCGACCAGGTCCGCGAGGGCCAGGAAGTCGGGTGAGCCCGACGGTGCCGGCGATCGAGGCGGTCGACGTGTCCCGGACGTACCAGCTCGACGGGGTGTCGGTGCCCGCGCTGCGCGGGGTGACGCTGACCGTCGCGGCCGGCGACTACGTGGCCCTGGTCGGGCCGTCCGGCTCCGGCAAGTCGACGCTGATGCACCTGCTCGGCGGGTTGGACCGGCCGACCGGCGGCCGGTTGGCGATCGGCGGCCGGGAGGTGGCCGGCCTCAGCGCGCCGGAGCTGGCCACCCTGCGCAACGAGACCATCGGCTTCGTCTTCCAGGCGTTCCACCTGCTGCCCCGGACGTCCGCGGTGGACAATGTCGCGCTGCCGCTGGTCTACCGGGGCGTCGGTGCCCGGCAGCGGCGGCAGCGGGCGGCGGCGATGCTGGGCCGGGTCGGGCTCGGGCACCGGCTCGACCACCGGCCCAACCAGCTCTCCGGCGGCGAGCAGCAGCGGGTCGCCATCGCCCGGGCGCTGGTCACCGACCCGGCCGTGCTGCTCGCCGACGAGCCGACCGGCAACCTGGACAGCGTGACCGGCGCGGCGGTGCTGGAGCTGCTGGAGGAGCTGAACGCCGACTCCGGCGTCGCCCTGGTGATGGTGACGCACGACCAGGAGGTCGCGGCCCGGGCCCGGCGACGGATAACCCTTCGCGACGGCGTGGTGGTCGCCGACAGTGCCCGATCCGACCTTCATGATCCACCGCTGTCCGCCGGCTCCGGCGTACCTGAGACACTGGTCCCCGCTCCCAGCGCGGAGCCCCGGTCCGCGTCCGGAAGCGGCCCGGGGTGCCCGCCCGGTGGCTCCGGTGGCGCCACCGGAGCCACCGGGCGCCTTCCGCGACCGACCGCCGGCGGGACCGGCGCACCGGACGGGGACGACCGGTGAGGCTGGCCGAGGCGTGGCGGGTGGCGCTGGACGCGCTGCGCGCGAACCGGCTGCGCAGTGCGCTCACCATGCTCGGAGTGATCATCGGCGTCGCCTCGGTGGTGGTGCTGGTGGCCATCGGCACCGGCACCAAGGAGCAGGTCGAGCGGCAGGTCGAGGGCCTCGGCTCGAACCTGCTCCTGGTGGTTCCCGGCCGGCTGGACGTCGGCGCCGCCCCGGCGGTCTCCCCGCTCACCCTCGCCGACGTCGACGCGGTCACCCGGGTGGTCGGCGACCCGAACCGGGTCGCGGTCACCGTCGCCTCCGGCGCCACCGTGCGAGCCGGGAACCGCACCGATTTCAGCACCGTGCAGGGGGTGCTGGAGACCACCCCGCAGGTCTTCACCCGGGAGCTGGCCCGGGGCCGCTACCTGAGCGGATCCGACGTGGACACCGGCCGCCGGGTGGCGGTGCTCGGGGCCGCCGTGGCCGGCGCGCTCTTTCCCGACCGGGACCCGCTGGGCCAGCAGATCGCCGTGGCCGGGGTGCGGTTCCGGGTCGTCGGTGTCTTCGCGCCGCTCGGCCAGAGCCTCGGCGTGGACCGCGACGACGAGGTGCACATCCCGGTCACCGCGGCGCAGCGGCTCTACGGCACCCAGCGGGTCGACGGGATCGCGGTGAAGGCGCCGGACCGGGAGCGGATCGACGAGCTGGGCGACCGGATCGTGGCCGAGCTGACCCGTCGTCATCCGGGCACCGAGTTCAGCGCGGTCACCCAGGAGCAGATCCTCGGCGTGCTGGGCGACATCCTCGGTGTGCTGACCGGCGTGCTGGCCGCCATCGCGGGCATCTCGCTGCTGGTCGGCGGGGTCGGCGTCTCCAACATCATGCTGGTCGGCGTCCGGGAACGGACCCGGGAGATCGGGCTGCGCAAGGCGGTCGGCGCCCGACCCCGGGACATCGGCGTGCAGTTCCTGCTGGAGGCGGTGCTGCTCACCTCGATCGGCGGGCTCACCGGCATGGCGCTCGGGGTCGGCACCGCGCTGCTGGTGGACGCCGTGTCGCCGATCCCGGCGGCGATCACCTGGTGGTCGCTGGCGCTCGCCTTCGGGGTGTCCGCGGCGGTGGGGATCATCTTCGGGGTGGTCCCGGCGCAACGGGCCGGAAAGCTCGACCCGGTGGTCGCGCTACGCGCGGAGTGAAAGCTCCAGCCACGTCGAGCGGAAGACGCCCGCCGGTCGCGCTCCGTGTCCCGCGCCAGCGGTTCCGGCAACGGGACGCGCGACGCAGGAAGGGAGGTACCGGCAGCTCAGAACGGGTGAACCGAGGCTCGATTCATGATCAGTTGTACGAAGGGATCGCGCCGGTAACAGCGGCCCCGCTACCGTACTGGTAACACGCGCGTCGCCGGTGCGAGCGGGAGCAACCGTCGGATTGGCACGCGCCGGGCATGGGATGGGTCGGTGAGCCATGGCCGGGTCGCAGTCCGACGGTCGGCTGTCGGAGGTCAAGTTCCTGACCGTCGCCGAGGTGGCGACGGTCATGCGGGTGTCGAAGATGACGGTCTACCGCCTGGTGCACAGCGGTGAACTCACCGCGGTGCGGGTCGGCCGGTCGTTCCGGGTGCCCGAACACGCGGTGCACGAATATCTCCGGGGCGCCTTTCAGGAGACCGCCTGAGCCACCGGACAGCCCGTCGCCCCCAACCTGACAGGCCCCGCAGTCGCGAGCCAGGCCAGCTTTCCGCGAGCGCGAGGAGTGAGCTTGCGAGCCCCGCAGTCGCGAGCCAGGCCAGCTCTCTGTGAGCGCGAGGAGTGACCGCGCGGGCCCGCGGCCCTGAACGCGGGATCGCCCCGGCGGGTGCATCGACGGGGGCGCGTTGGTCCTGATGAGGCTCTCCCGCTACCCTGGACCCCGACCGTGACCGCACCCCGTGCGCCCTGCCGCCCGACCTGGTCCGGTCCGTTGTCCGCAAGCGGTCGCCGATGCCACCCGCGTGGCGTCACCCGATCCGCCCCGCACGTTGTATCGAAAGGCTGTCGTATGGGCTCGGTGGTCAAGAAGCGCCGCAAGCGCATGGCTAAGAAGAAGCACCGCAAGCTGCTGCGCAAGACCCGCGTCCAGCGTCGCCGTCTCGGCAAGTGACCCACGCCGGGCCCGCGGCCCGGCAACGGCGTCACTTGCCAACTGTCGACCCTCGGAGGCTCAGGTGATCAGGCCGCGGATGTCCCGGCTCGATCACGCCTGCCGGGGGAGGTGCGAAGGATGACCCCCGGTGGCACCCCAGGTGCCCCGGGGGTCGTCGTCGTGACCGGGGTGGGCCGCTACCTCGGCGCGCACGTGGCCGCGCGGCTCGCCGGCGACGAGCGGATCGAGCGGGTGATCGGCATCGACCCGGCGGAGTCCGGCAACGAGTTCGCCGAGCTGCTCGACGGGGTCGAGCGGATCCGGATCGACCCCGGCTCGCTCGGCGGCCTCCTCGCCGACCTCGAGGTCGACGCGGTGGTGCACCTCGCGCTGGTCACCGCCCCCGACCAGCAGCACGGTGGCCGGTCCGCCATGAAGGACCAGAACGTCATCGGCACCATGCAGCTGCTCGCCGCCTGTCAGCGCGCGCCCCGGCTGCGCAAGCTGGTCGTCCGCTCCTCGACCGCCGCGTACGGGGCGTCCTTCCGCGACCCGGCCGTCTTCACCGAGGAGACCGAGCCGCGCGAGGTGCCGCGCGGCGGCTTCGGCCGCGACATCCTCGACATCGAGGGGTACGTCCGCGGCTTCCGCCGACGCCGGCCCGACGTCACTGCGACGGTGCTGCGCTTCGCGCCGTTCATCGGCTCGACCGCCGACACCACGCTGACCCGCTACTTCTCCCAGCCGGTGGTGCCCACCGTCTTCGGCCGTGATCCGCGGCTGCAGTTCCTGCACTTCGACGACGCGCTCGAGGTGCTGCACCGGTCGGTCGTCGAGGAGCATCCGGGCACCTACAACGTGGCCGGCCCGGGCGTACTCAACCTCACCCAGGCGATCCGGCGGGCCGGCCGGGTGACCCTGCCGGTGCTGGAGCCCGGCCTCTCCGGGGCCGCCGCGCTCGCCCGCAACCTCGGCTTCGGCCGCTACGGCCTCGACCAGGTCGACCTCTTCGTGCACGGCCGGGTGGTCGACACCAGCCGGCTGGAGCGCGAGTACGGCTTCACCCCACGCTCCACCGCCGCCGCGTTCGACGACTTCATCCGCGCGCACCACGGCGGCGCGGTGGTCACCCGCGGCCACCTGGCCGTCGCCGAGCAACTGGTGCTGGACGGCATCCGGCAGGTGCGGGCCGCCGTACGGGAGCGGCCGTGAACGGGCCGGGGCGCGACGGCGCCGAGCTCGGCGGCCGGTTCGACGTACCGCCGAACCCGCCCGGTCCGGACGCGGAGCCGGCGCGGCGCAACGGGCACCACCACACCGGCCCGGCCGCCCCCGAAGCGGCGTCGCGGCCGGACGGGCCGGCGGTGGCCGACCGGCCGGGGGACCCCTGGGACCGCAAGGTGGCGAGCGGCCTGGCGTTCCTGCGCCGCCGGCTCGCCGGCGACTACGAGGTCGACGAGTTCGGCTTCGACCCGGAGCTGACCGAGTCCGTCTTCCACCCCGTGCTGCGGCTGCTCTACCGGGACTGGTTCCGCACCGAGGTCAGCGGCATCGAACATGTGCCCGGCGACGGCGCCGGCCTGATCGTCGGCAACCACTCGGGCACCGTGGCGCTGGACGCGCTGATCCTCTCGGCCGCCCTGCACGACCAGCACCCCGCACACCGCTTCCTCCGACTGCTCGGCGCGGACCTGGTCTTCCGGATGCCGATCGTCTCCGAGCTGGCCCGCAAGTCGGGTGGCACGGTGGCCTGCAACCCGGACGCCGAGCGCCTGCTCGGCACCGGCGAGCTGGTCGGCGTCTTCCCCGAGGGCTTTAAGGGCATCGGCAAGCTCTACTCCGAGCGCTACAAGCTGCAACGCTTCGGCCGGGGCGGGTTCGTCTCGGCCGCGCTGCGTACCGGCACCCCGATCGTGCCGGTGGCGATCGTCGGGGGCGAGGAGATCTATCCGATGCTCGCGGACATCAAGCCCCTCGCGCGGCTGCTGAAGCTGCCCTACTTCCCGGTCACCCCGACCTTCCCCTGGCTCGGGCCGCTGGGCATGGTCCCGTTGCCGAGCAAGTGGCTGATCGAGTTCTGCCCGCCGATCCCGACGGCACACCTGACCGACTCCGCCGACGACCCGCTTGTCGTGTTCAACCTCGCTGACCAGGTGCGGGAGACCATCCAGCAGACCCTGCACCGGCTGCTGGAGCGGCGTCCGGACCCGTTCGGCCCGTGAGCCGGCTCAGTCGGCGCGGCGACGGCGGTGCAGCGCCAGTCCGGCGCTGACCGCACCCGCCAGCAGCCCGGCCGCCGCGGTCGACGGGACGGCGACCTTGACCGCCCGCCGACCGGTGCGGAAGTCGCGTACCTCCCAGCCGTGCTCCCGGGCCCGCCGCAGCAGCACGCCGTCGGGGTTCACCGCGACCGCGCGGCCGACGGTGGAGAGCAGCGGCAGATCGTTGGCGGAGTCGCTGTAGGCGGCGCATCGGGCAAGGTCGAGCCCTTCCACCGCGGCGAGTTGGGCCACTGCTTCGGCCTTCGCCGGGCCGTGCATGAGATCGCCGACCAGCCGGCCGGTGTAGGCGCCGTCGACGATCTCCGCGACCGTGCCGATCGCGCCGGTCAGCCCGAGCCGCGTCGCGATCACCCGGCCGATCTCCACCGGGGCGGCGCTGACCAGCCAGACACGCTCACCGGAGTCCAGGTGGCGTTGGGCGAGCCCACGGGTGCCGGCCCAGATCCGCGGCGCCATCAACTCGTCGAAGATCTCTTCGGCGAGGCGCTCCACGTCGTCCACCCGCCAACCCTCGATGAAGGCGAGCGCGGCCTGCTTGGCCTGTGACATGTCGCCGGCGTGCTCCCGCGCCAGCAGGCGGAACCGGAGCTGCTGCCAGCCGAACCGGGCCAGGTCGCCGGTGGTGAAGTAGTCGCGGGCGGCGAGCCCGCGTGCGAACCAGTAGATCGAGGCGCCCCGCATCATCGTGTTGTCCACGTCGAAGAAGGCCGCCGCGGTCGGGTCGGGCTCCGGCGGTGTCGCCGCCGGCCCGGCCTCGGCCCAGCCGGCGGTGTGACCGTGGGCGTCGGTGCTCACCGTCACCTTGCGGCTGCGGGCCACGCGACCAACCTCCCTCGACCGGCGCGACGTGCGCCTCGATCGAGGGTAGCCGGACCTCGCCGTGGCGGAGGGAAGTCCGGGCGAGCCGGCGGCTCAGCGGTCGGCGGGGCAGCTGGCCGGGGCCGGACCCAGGGTGTCGCTGGCCTTCGGCGCGGGGAGGCCGCAGCCGATGGCGGCGCGTAGCGCGTCGGAGCGTTCGCGGACCGCGTCGAGCAGGGTCAGCGAACGGCGGGTGCGTTCCCGGTCGGCCCGGCCGGCGCCGTCGAGCAGATCGCTCACCGCACGCCGCTGCCCGGTGACGAAGGTGTTGACCGCGTCCAGACCCGCCGCGTCGGAACGCTGCGCGGCGGTGGTGGTCAGCAGCCGTACACCCTGACGGGTGTCGGCGTCCATGTCGTCGAGCACGGCACTGAACCCGACCTGGTCGCCGCGCAGCTCGGCGGCCTCGCCGAGGCGGGTCCGGGCGAAGTCGAGGAAGAGCTGGCCGCGGCTGATGTCCGAGCTGGCCAGGGCGAGCTGGGCGCGTTCGGTGGAGCGCTTCATCCCGTAGAGGGCGTCGCCCGGCACCGCGTTCTCGCTGGCCGCGGAGATGCCGGAGACGGCGACGGCGCCGGCCGCGATGCCGACCAGGATGGCGCCCCGGGCCCGAGCCCGACGCGCGGTGACCGCGGGCAGCAACGAGCCACGGGTGCTCCCCGCGGTGCGCTTGCCGTCCGGGTCGGCCGCCGTGCTGGCCGCCGGGGTGCCGAGGCCCTCGCGTTCCGCAGTGGCCAGGAGCATCGCCCGTAGGCCGGTGCGGAACTCCGGGTCCACCTCGACGCTGGGGCGCTCGGCGCTGAGCCGCTGCCCAACCGCGACGAGCGGTGCGAGCTGGTCGTCGACCCGGGACCGGACATGGTGCCGCCGGCCGCCGTTGGCCTCGTCGAGCAGCTGCGCGAAGCGCTCGGCGCGCCGGCGGGAGAAGAGGATGTTATCCACCGCGGGCACCTCCTCTCGCTGGTCACGGCCGGTCGGCCGCCGTCGTAGCCAGCGACCGGCGGCAACGTGACGCCGCGGGAGGCGAGATCGCGGCGCGGGTGCGCCGTCGACCTCGGGAGCCCGGGGGGATGCCGGGGCAACCACCGGTCGCACCCGGAGAAACGGTCCTTGCCGGGCACGGGTTACGGGGCCGGCGGGGCGGAAATTACAGAAAGTGACCGGCGTCACCCCACGTGACAGGGCCTGGCCTGCGATTTCGCAAAATTAGGCCTCGTCACCGGTCCCGGCCACGGGACTACGGTTGGAAACCGTCCGGCAGGAGCCGGGCAAGCGCCCGGACCGCGCGGTACTGCAGCGCCTTGATCGCGCCTTCGTTCTTGCCCATCGCCCGCGCCGTCTCGGCGACCGAGAAGCCCTGCAGGAACCGGAGCACGATGCACTCCTGCTGTTCCGGGTTGAGCTGCTTGACGGCGGTGAGCAGGGCGACGTTGGTGATGTGCTCGACCACCGCGGCCTCCGGGCTGCCCTCCGGACCGCGATCCTCGCGGTCGGCGTCGAGCACGTCGCCGGTGGTCACCTCCAGCCGGTACCGGCCGGACTTGAAATGGTCGGCGACCAGGTTGCGGGCGATGGTGACCAGCCAGGCTCCCAGGTCGCGGCCCTGCCAGGTGAAGCTGCCGATCCGCTTGAGCGCCCGCAGAAAGGTGTCGGAGGTCAGGTCCTCGGCCAGTTGCCGGTTGCCGACCCGGAAGTAGACGAACCGGAAGACGGTGTCGACGTAGCGGTCGTAGATCAGGCCGAACGCCTCGGCCTCGCCGGCCTGGGCGCGCTCGACCAGCCCCCAGACCTCGGTCGCCGGGTCGGACGGGTCGGGGCGGCTCGGGTAGCCGGTGGTGCTGCCGGTCCCGGCGGGCGTGGCGGCCACCGGCGCGGCGGCGGCCGGCACCGCGGGCAGCACGGCGGTCTCGCTCGCGGACGGGTCGGTCACGGCCGGTGAGTCGCCGACCCGGCGGTTCTGGGCCGGCATGATCGGCCGGGCCGGCACCGCCACCCGTCCGCCGGTCGGCATGGCGTTCCCGCCGGGCACCGCGGGGCGGGCGGGCGGCTCGTTGTGGTGGGGCCGGCTGCGGAGGCGCTTGCCCGCGTCGCTCCGCACGGCGGTGCCGCCCGGATCCTCCGGCGCTGGTCGTTCGTTGACCGTGGCGCGAACCGTCGGTCCGGTCAGGCCGAGCGGTCGTTCCGCGTAGCCGAAGGTGGTCACCGTGCCGCCTCCGTCCCGCTGGTCGCCGGCCGAGCCGGTCGACACGCCGCGCGGGCGGCCCGAGCGGCTGTGCCGCGGTCGGGCAGGGCGGTTCCGGGGTATGCCGACGGGCGGCATTTCCCCTTGAGGTGCTGGTCCAATGCGCTCACGGGCACGGGGGCCTCCTCGGGCTGAGGGGTGTCGACTCACGGCAAAATGGGGTGAGCCGACCCGAGTGATGATAGGGCCAACGTCACCCGCGCGTGGCAAGTCCGTTACACAGGGCGGAAGTATTTCCCGCTGTGTCGCACCGATGGCGGACCGGTTGTCCGTCGCGGGTGGTTGACTTTCGACGGTTCCGGTGGTCTGCAATGGAACGCCAGGTCAGTCCCGCGATGGCGGGCGTGATCGGGCCGGCTCGGTCAGCTAGCCGACAGCACTGACGAGGCCCGTTCCCCGGCGTGTCGCACGTCCCACCGACGAGACCTGATTGCACCACCGACGGCACACCAACGCGTCCCGTGTACGGGACCCTCCCGCCGGACGGCGGCCGACGGCGGGGCATGGCCGTCGGCCGTCCGCTGTGCCAGACTCAGCGACCGTGCAGGACGCAGCGAGCAGCCCCGCGCCGAACCTCGCCGACCGGGTCCGCCAGGCGGCCGTCGCCCACGGCGACCGACCCGCGCTGCACTGGCGCGACCGGACGATCAACTGGTCCGAACTGGACGACCTGGTGACCGAGGTGGCCGCTGCCCTGGCCGCCGCCACGCCGGCCCCGGACGCCGCCGGCCATCCGGCCCGGGTGGCCGTCGCCCTGCCCAACTCGCCCGACTTCGTGGTCAGCTACCTCGGCGCCCTGCGCGCCGGACTGATCGCGGTGCCGGTCAACCCCGGCTTCACCGCGCCCGAGCTACGGCACGTGCTCGCCGACTCGGGCGCGTCGGTGCTGATCGCCACCGACCGGGTCCGTGACCTGGTCGCCGCGGTGGCCGCAGAACTGCCCGCGCTCACCGCCGTACACGGCAGACCGCCGACGGCAGCGGTGCCCGACGCCGCCGGGTTCCCCGCCCGCGGCGGCGACGACCTGGCCGTACTGCTCTACACCTCGGGTACCGAGGGCCGGCCCAAGGGGGCGATGCTCTCGCACGCCGTGCTGCTGGCCAACCACGAGCAGATCGGCCGGATCGACCCGCCGGTGGTCGGGCCGGCCGACACCGTGCTGCTGGCGCTGCCGCTCTTTCACGCGTACGGGCTCAACTCGGGGCTCGGCGCGGTGGTCCACCATGGCGCGACCGGGGTGCTCGTGGACGACCTCGGCCCCGACGCCGGGCTCGCCGAGATCGCCCGGCACCGGGCGAGCGTGCTCGTCGGCGTACCGTCGATGGTGCTGGCCTGGTGCGCGGCGGACGCCGACGCGCTCGCCGCGGCGATGGCGTCGGTCCGGCGGGTGGTCTGCGGCGCGGCCCCGCTGGAGCCCGCCGTCGCGGCCCGCTTCGCGGAGGTCGCCGGCCGGCCGGTGCACGTCGGCTACGGCCTCACCGAGACCGCGCCGGTGCTCACCTCCACCCTGGTCGGTGGGGTGCCCAAGACCGGCTCGATCGGCCGGCCGCTGCCCGGCGTCGAACTGCGCCTGGTCGGCGCGGACGGCACGGACCTGTGGCGCGACGGCGCGGTGGAGCCCGACGACGACCCGGACGAGCTGGATCTCACCGACGCCGCGCCCGGCACCGACCCAGGGCAGATCGTGGTCCGGGGGGCGAACCTGTTCGCCGGCTACTGGCCGGACGGCCGGGGCGGCCCGGACGCCGCGGGTTGGTGGGCGACCGGCGACGTGGCCTACGCCGACGACGACGGCGATCTCTTCCTGGTCGACCGGCTCGGCGAGTTGATCCTGGTCAACGGCTTCAACGTCTATCCGCACGAGGTGGAGCTGGCGCTCGGAGCGCACCCGGGGGTGGCCGAGTCGGCGGTACTGGGTGTGCCGCACCCACGGACCGGCGAGACTGTCCGGGCGTACGTGGTGCGGACACCAGGTGAGCCGGTGACCGCGGAGGAGTTGCTCGCCCACTGCGCGCGGAACCTGGCCCGGTTCAAGTGCCCCACCGGCGTCGAGTTCGTCGACGCCCTGCCACACTCGGTGATCGGCAAGGTCCGCAAGACCCAGCTCCGCCCGGCGACCACCCCGATCGACCCGCGCACGGAGGTACCCGATGTCCACTGACCCTCGGCTCACCCTCATCACCCGACCCGGCTGCCACCTCTGCGACGAGGCCCGGGACGCGCTGGGACGGGTGGTCGCGGTCACCGGCGACCAGTGGGTCGAGTGGGACGTCACCGACGACCTGGAGCTGGAGCGCGAGTACGGTGACCGGCTCCCGGTGGTGCTGCTGGACGGCAGGGAGCACGGCTACTGGCGGGTCGAGGAGGACCGGCTGCTGCGCGACCTGACCACGCCGCAGCTCTGAGCGGGGGCGATAAGGTGCGCCGATGACCCCTGTACGACCGCACCTGGTGTGGGACTGGAACGGAACGCTGCTCAACGACCTCAGCCTGGTGGTGGCCTCCACCAACGCCGTCTTCGCCACCGTCGGCGGCCCGACGGTCACCGCCGACGAGCACCGGGTGCGGTTCCGCCGGCCGGTCGCCGACTACTACGCCGAGGTGCTCGGGCAGGCCGTCGACGACGAGCAGTTCGGCAAGCTGGACCGGATCTTCCACGACGCGTACCGCAGCGGGCTGACCACCTGTGAGCTGGCCGCCGACGCGCGGGACGCGATGGCGGCGTGGCCGGGAGACCAGTCCCTGCTCTCCATGTGGTTCCACGAGGAGTTGGTGCCGACCGTGCACACCTACGGCCTCACCCGGCACTTTGTGCGGGTGGACGGGCTGCGCGGCACGGTCGGCGGCGACCGGAAGGCGGAGTCCCTCCGGCTGCACCTCGCCGAGCTGGACGTGGACGGCGGCTCGGTGGTGCTGATCGGCGACTCGATCGACGACGCCGACGCCGCCGCCGCAGTGGGCGGTCGGGCCGTGCTCTACACCGGCGGCTTCACCGACCCGGCCCGGCTGCGCGCCTCCGGCCACCCGGTCGCCGACACCCTCACCGAGGCCGTCACCCTCGCCCGGACCCTCTCCTGAGCCGGGGTCAGTTGCGCAGGTAGGCGAGCACGGCGAGGACCCGGCGGTGCTGCTCGGTGTCGGGCGGCAGGTTGAGCTTGGTGAAGATGTTGCGGACGTGCTTCTCCACCGCGCCGTCGCTGACCACCAGGGTGCGCGCGATGGCCGTGTTGGAGCGCCCCTCGGCCATCAGGGCGAGCACCTCCCGCTCGCGCGGGGTCAGCTCGCGCAGCGGGTCGTCCCGGCGGCGTCGGGCGAAGAGCTGGCCGACCACCTCCGGGTCGAGCACGGTGCCACCGGCGGCCACCCGGGCCAGCGCGTCGAGGAACTCGTCGATCGCCGCCACCCGGTCCTTGAGCAGGTAGCCGATCCCGCCGCCGGAGCCTCCGGTGGTGGCCAGCAGGTCGTCGGCGTACGAGACCTCGACGTACTGGGAGAGGACCAGGATCGGGCTGCGCGGCACGAGGCGCCGGGCCTCCACCGCCGCCCGCAACCCCTCGTCGGTGTGCGACGGCGGCATCCGCACGTCGACGATCGACACGTCCGGACGGTGGGCCACCACCGCCTCGACCAGCGCGTCGCCGTCCCCGACCACGGCCACCACCTGGTGCCCGTGTTCGGTCAGTAGCCGGACCAGCCCCTCCCGGAGCAGGACGGCGTCGTCCGCGATGACGATCTGCATGATGGTGTTGTCTATCACGTCGACCTCAGAGCGGGAGTTCGGCACGGATCTCGGTGGGCCCGCCGGGTGGACTGACCACCGCCAGTTCGCCCCCGGCGGCCCGGACCCGGTCGGCGATGCCCACCAACCCGTGTCCCTTCGCCAGGTGCGCGCCGCCCTGACCGTCGTCGCCCACGCTCACGGTCAGCTGCCGCCCCGACTGGCGCACGCTGACCTGGCACGCGGCCGCCCGGCTGTGCTTCGCCACGTTCGTCAGCGCCTCCGCGACGACGAAATAGGCGGTGTTTTCCACCGCCGCGTCGAGCCGGCCGTCCGGGGTGCCCAGCTCGGGGTCCACCCGCAGCTCGATCGGGATCAGCCCGCGCCCGGCCAGCGCGGCCAGGGCGCTGGGCAGGCCCCGGTCGACCAGGATCGGCGGGGCGATGCCGCGGGAGAGCGCGCGTAGCTCGGCCAGGGTGTCCCGGGTCTGGGTGACCGCCTCGTCCAGCGTCCGACCGGCCGCCTCCGGGTCGGTGGCGAGCTGCTGGCGGGCCCGGCTGAGGTCCATCGCCAGCCGGACCAGCCGCTGCTGCGGGCCGTCGTGGATGTCCCGCTCGAGTCGGCGCAGCGCGGATGCCTCGGCGGAGACCGCGGCCCGCTTCTGCTCCTCCAGCACGGTGATCCGGTTGCGCATCTCGGCCACCCCGGTCAGCATCGCCCGGCCGAAGCTGGCCTGCAGCAGCGCGCAGCCGCGGGCCACGATCGGCAGGGTGATCAGGAAGAAGAGCCCGATCGCAGTGTTCAGGCCGACCCGCGCCAGGGCCGAGTCGCCCAGGCCGAGCAGCTGCGCCAGGTCGCTGTCGTCGCCGCCGCGCGGCAGCGCCCAGTCGTACGCCCAGTAGAGCGTGCCGGTGATCGCCCCCGCCCACCAGGACAGCGTCAGGACGAAGGTCACGACCGCCACGATCAGCTTGAGCACGCCGTGCGCCAGGTCGAGCCAGGACTGCGCGTCGCCCATCGGGATGAAGATCCGCCGCCAGGCGCTGGCTCCCGGCTCGGCCAGCCGGTAGCGCGGGCGGACCCGCGGCTGGCGCAGCACGGCCGGCAGCCGCAGCCGTTCGATGTCGGCGAAGCCCCGGGCGGCGTAGAGGGTGCCGCTGAGGATGGGCAGCCCGATCACCGTCACCACCAGGCCGACGCCGAGCGAGAGGCCGACCAGCAGGACGACGAAGCTGGTCAGCGCCAGCGGAAATCCGAGCAGCACGTAGCCGGAGTCGAGGAAGAGCTGGCGGGGGATGCTCGGCGCCAGGGTTGGGTGGCCGGCGGCGGCGGGAACGGCGGTCATGCCTCAAAGGCTAGGCAGCGGGGAACTGTCGCCCCATCCCGTCGGCCAGCCTCTCCGCCGTAGGGCTGGCCCTACCGCCGCCCGTAACCGTCTTGGCCACCGGCGCGGGATTGGTCAGAGAAGTCGGGATTGAGCAATAATTACCGCGCGGCGCCGGCGAAGGCCGCCGGATCGATCTTGCGGAATGGAGGGCCAGGTGAAGCCGCGTCGCGAGCTGACAAGATCGCGATTTGTGCACGTCTTCACAAGCGCCTACTCTGTGATTCCGACGCGCCCTGCTAGCACAGCCGGCAATCTCGGTCGCCAGCGGGAGTCCCGAAGCGGCCGACCAGCGGAGTTGGCCGAGGATCGCACCGCACGGAGTCTCATGAGTCAGCATCGTCACCCTGGCGCGCCCGGCCGCGCCGGTGCCGTACCGGCGCTCCCGGACCTGCCCGAGGCGACCGTCGCGCGGCTCCCGGAATACCTGCGCGCGCTGCACAACGTCGCCGACAGCGGCCACGAGACGGTCTCCAGCGAGGGGCTGGCCAGCGCCGCCGGGGTCAACTCGGCCAAGCTGCGCAAGGACCTCTCCCACCTCGGCTCGTACGGCACCCGCGGGGTCGGCTACGACGTGGCGCTGCTGATCGAGCAGATCGAGTACGTCCTCGGGCTCACCCAGCGCCGGGCCGTCGCCCTGGTCGGCGTGGGTAATCTCGGTCACGCCCTGGCCGGCTACGACGGGTTCGCCAGCCGCGGATTCCGGATCGCCGCGCTCCTCGACGCCGATCCGGCCCGGGTCGGCGAGGAGATCAACGGCATGATCGTCCGGCACGTCGACGAGCTTCCCCAGGTCGTCGCCGAGGAGTCCATCGCCATCGGCGTGATCGCCACCCCGGCCGGCGCCGCCCAGGGGGTGGCCGACCAACTGGTCGCGGTCGGCGTGACCAGCATTCTGAACTTCGCGCCGTGCGTACTCTCGGTTCCGGAGGGGGTCGACGTGCGCAAGGTCGACCTCGCCATCGAGCTGCAGATCCTGTCCTTCCACGAGCACCGCAAGGCGTCGCTGACCGCGCTGCCCGCCACCGGCGGGTCCGCCCTCACCGCTCTGCCCGGTGGGCTCGCGGCCACCGACACCCAGGAGGCGATCGGCACGTGAAACTGCTCGTCGTCGGCGCGTCCTACCGCACCGCCCCGGTAGCCACGCTGGAGCAGCTGGCGGTGCCCACCGCCGAGCTCACCCGGACCCTGGACCGCCTGGTCGCCCAGCCCTACGTGAGCGAGGCCGTGCTCGTCTCCACCTGCAACCGGGTGGAGGTCTACGCCGCCGTGTCCGGTTTCCACGGCGGCCTCGGCGACGTCTGCGCCGTCCTGGCCGAGCAGGCCGGCTGCGCGCCGGCGGCGCTCGCCAACCACCTCTACGTGCACTACGACGCCGCGGCGGTGGACCACGTCTTCCGGGTCGCCACCGGGCTCGACTCGATGGTGGTCGGCGAGGCGCAGATCCTCGGTCAGCTCCGTGACGCGTACCACTGGGCCACCGGCGCCGACTCGGCCAGCCGGCTGCTGCACGAGCTGATGCAGCAGGCGCTGCGGGTCGGCAAGCGGGCGCACGCCGAGACCGGCATCGACCGGGCCGGCCAGAGCGTGGTCACCGCCGCGCTGGAGCTGGCCGCCGGTCACCTCGACGGTGACCTGACCGGCCGGCCCGCCCTGGTGATCGGGGCCGGCGCGATGGGCTCACTCGGGGTGGCGACGCTCTCCCGGCTCGGCGCCGGGCCGCTCACCGTGACCAACCGGGGGGCCGACCGGGCCGTCCGGCTGGCCGAGTCGTACGGGGCCAGCGCCGTCCCGATGGCCGAGCTGACCGCCGCGCTCTCCACAGTGGACATCGTAGTGGCCGCCACCGCGTCCACCGAACCGGTCCTCACCCGAACGGTGGTGGCCCGGGCGCTCGCCGACCGGAGCCCGGCCCGAGGGCCGCTGGTCCTGCTCGACCTGGCCGTTCCGCGCGACGTCGAGCCCGGCGTGGCCGAGCTGCCCGGGGTCGAGGTGATCGACATCGACCGGATGGCCGCGCTGCTCGCCGACGGCCCCACCGCCGACGACGCCGCCGCCGTCGAGCGGATCGTCACCACCGAGGTCGAGGCCTTCCTCACCTGGCTGCGCGGCGCCGACGTGGCGCCCACCGTGGCCGCCCTGCGCGGCCGCGCCGACGACGTGGTCACCGCCGAGCTGCGCCGACTGGCCCAGCGTCGGCCCGACCTGAGCGACGACCAGCGGGCCGAGGTGGCCCGGACGGTGCACCGGGTGGTGCAGCGGCTGCTGCACCAGCCGACGGTGCGGGTCCGCCAGCTCGCCGCGGAGCCCGGCGGCGACCAGTACGCCGCCCTGCTGCGCGAGCTGTTCGACCTCCAGGTGCCACAGACCTCCCCGGTCGACACCGTCCCCGAGGTCGTGGAGAGCGACCCCACCCCGTCCACCGGAGGTGAGCGATGACCGCCCCCCTGCGTCTCGGTACCCGAGGCAGCGCCCTGGCGATGGCCCAGTCCGGCCAGATCGCCGAGGCCCTCACTGCGGCCACCGGCCGCCCCGTCGAGCTGGTCGAGGTGGTCACCGCCGGCGACCGCTCCGCCGCGCCGGTGCACCGGCTCGGGGTGGGCGTCTTCGTCTCCGCGCTGCGCGACGCGCTGATCGCCCGCACCATCGACCTCGCGGTCCACTCGTACAAGGACCTGCCCACGGCGACCGCCGCCGGGTTGCACATCGCGGCGGTGCCGCCCCGGGAGGATCCGCGCGACGCGCTGGTCGCCCGGGACGGCCGTACCCTCGCCGAGCTGCCGCCCGGTGCGACGATCGGCACCGGCGCGCTGCGCCGCATCGCCCAGCTGCACGCGCTCGGGCTGCAGCTGGAGGTCACCCCGATCCGCGGCAACGTCGACACCCGCCTCGGTCGGGTGCTCGGCCCGGACGCCGACCTCGACGCGGTCGTCCTGGCCCGGGCCGGGCTGGCCCGGCTCGGTCGGGCCGGCGAGATCACCGAGACGCTCGACCCGATGCTGATGCTGCCCGCGCCCGCTCAGGGTGCGCTGGCGGTGGAGTGCCGGATCGACGACCCGGACCTGGTCGAGCTGCTCGCAGTGCTCGACCACGCACCGTCCCGCGCCGCGGTCACCGCGGAGCGGGCGTTGCTGGCCACCCTGGAGGCCGGGTGCAGCGCACCCGTCGCCGCCTTTGCCGAGGTCGCCGAGGGCGACGCCGGTGATGAGATCTACCTGCGCGGGGCGGTGATCAGCCCGGACGGTTCCCGAGACCTCCGGCTGTCCCGCACCGGAACGCCCGCCGACGCGGCGGAGATCGGTAAGGCACTCGCCGCCGAACTCCTCGAACTCGGCGCCGACTCGATCCTCGGCCAAGAAGGACACGCCGGCCCGGGGACCCAGCAATTTGGGAGCACAGAATGACCCGCACCCGTAAGCCCGTAGGCCGTATCGCGTTCGTCGGGGCCGGCCCCGGCGACCCGGGCCTGCTGACCCGCCGGGCGCACGACGCCCTGGTCGACGCCGACCAGGTGGTGTACGACCGGGGAGTACCCGAGTCGTTGCTCGCCGCCGTGCGTGCCGAGGCCCGCGAGGATGCCGAGTTCACCCCGGCCGAAGGTGCGCCAGGGGACGTGGCGAAGGTGCTGATCTCTGCGGCCCGCGCCGGGCAGAACGCCGTACACCTGGTTGCCGGGGATCCGTTCGGCCACGACTCGGTGGTCAAGGAGGTGCAGGCGGTGGCCCGCACCGCCGCCCACTTCGAGGTGGTGCCGGGCGTCGGCCAGGCCGAGGGCGTGGCCACCTACGCCGGCGTTCCGCTGCCCGGCGTACGGACCGCGGCCGACGTCGAGGACGTCAGCACGCTGGACTTCGAGGCGCTGGCCGCGGCCGTCGGCCGGGGCTCGCTCGCGGTCGCGGTGGACGCCGGCGACCTCGCCGCCGTCCGGGACGGCCTGCTGGCCGCCGGGGTGGACGGCGCGACCTCGGTCGCGGTGACCGGCGACGGCACCGGCGAGACCCAGTACACCACCACCTCGACGGTGGACAGCTTCGTCGCCGCCGCGCTCGGCTTCACCGGCCGGGTGGTGCTCACCATCGGCGTCGGTGTCGGCCAGCGCGACAAGCTCAGCTGGTGGGAGAACCGGCCGCTGTACGGCTGGAAGGTGCTCGTGCCGCGGACCAAGGAGCAGGCCGGCGTGATGAGCGCCCGGCTGCGCGCGTACGGGGCCATCCCGTGCGAGGTCCCGACCATCGCGGTCGAGCCGCCGCGTACCCCGGCGCAGATGGAGCGGGCGGTCAAGGGCCTCGTCGACGGCCGGTACGCCTGGGTGATCTTCACCTCGGTGAACGCGGTCCGCGCGGTCTGGGAGAAGTTCGCCGAGCACGGTCTGGACGCCCGCCACTTCGGCGGTGTGAAGATCGCCTGCATCGGCGAGGCGACCGCCGACGCGGTCCGCGCGTTCGGCATCCAGCCGGAGCTGATCCCCGCCGGGGAGCAGTCCTCCGAGGGGCTGCTGGCCGAGTTCTCGCCGCACGACGAGATCCTCGACCCGGTGGGCCGGGTGCTGCTGCCGCGCGCCGACATCGCCACCGAGACGCTCGCCGCCGGGCTCACCGAGCGCGGCTGGGAGGTCGACGACGTGACCGCGTACCGGACCGTCCGGGCCGCGCCGCCGCCCGCCGAGATCCGCGACGCGATCAAGTCGGGCGGCTTCGACGCGGTGCTCTTCACCTCGTCCTCGACGGTCCGGAACCTGGTCGGCATCGCCGGGAAGCCGCACGCGCGTACCGTTGTCGCCGTCATCGGACCGAAGACGGCGGAGACCGCGACGGAGTTCGGCCTGCGGGTCGACGTCCAGCCGCCGCACGCCTCGGTGCCCGACCTGGTGGAGGCGCTCGCCGCCTACGCCGTCGAGCTGCGCGAGAAGCTCGCCGCCATGCCGGCCAAGCAGCGCCGTGGCTCGAAGGTGCAGGGGCCGACCGCCCTGAGGTTCCGGTAGTCGTCAGGAGGCACTCCATGTCGTACCCCGAGATCCGGCCCCGCCGGCTGCGCCGTACCCCGGCGGTGCGGCGGCTGGTCTCCGAGACCCGCGTCGACCCGGCCGAGCTGGTCGTGCCGATGTTCGTCAAGGAGGGGCTGACCGAGCCCCGGGCGATCGCCTCGCTCCCGGGGGTGCTCCAGCACTCCCGGGACTCGCTGCGCAAGGCCGCGGTGGAGGCGGTGCAGGCCGGGGTCGGCGGGATCATGCTCTTCGGGGTGCCCTCCTCGCGGGATGCCACCGGCTCCGGCGGGATCGACCCGGACGGCATCCTCAACGTGGCCATCCGGGACGTCGTCGCCGAGGTCGGTGACGCCACCGTGGTGATGAGCGACCTCTGCCTGGACGAGTTCACCTCGCACGGGCACTGCGGGCTGCTCACCCCGGCCGGCGAGGTGGACAACGACGCGACCCTGGCGGCGTACGCCGAGATGGCGGTGGCCCAGGCCGACGCCGGGGTCGGGATGGTCGGGCCGTCCGGAATGATGGACGGCCAGGTCGGGGTGGTCCGCCGGGCGCTCGACGCGGCCGGTCACCAGGACGTGGCCGTGCTGGCCTACGCGGTCAAGTACGCCTCGGGGTTCTACGGCCCGTTCCGGGACGCGGTGGAGTCCGCGCTGGAGGGGGACCGTCGCACCTACCAGCAGGACCCGGCCAACCTGCGGGAGTCGCTCCGCGAGGTCGCGCTCGACGTCGCCGAGGGTGCCGACCTGGTGATGGTCAAGCCGGCCCTGCCGTACCTCGACGTGGTCGCCGCGGTCCGCGCCGCCGTGGACGTCCCGGTCGCCGCCTACCAGGTCTCCGGGGAGTACGCGATGGTCGAGGCGGCCGCCGCGAACGGCTGGATCGACCGGGAGCGGGTGATGCTGGAGACGCTGACCTCGATCCGGCGCGCCGGTGCCCAGATCATCCTCACCTACTGGGCTGTCGAGGCCGCACAGCTCCTCCGCCAGCGCTACTGAGCGCAGCGCCCCCGCGCCCGCGGACGACCGCCGGCGCGGCTCCCGCGCCTCGGGCTTTCGCGTCTCGGGCTTTCGCGTCTCGGGCTCCCGCGCCTCGGCTCCCGCGCCCCGGGGGACGGGCATGCTTCGCGTCCTTTGCTCTGCTTCACTCCCGGCAACACTCAGCCCCATGATCTGTTGCCTCGGCTGAAGCAGAGCAAAGGACCCGCGTGGGTACCTGCCGCGCCGCCGGCCTCCACCGCCGGCCTTCACTGCTGGCGATCGTTCCTGCCAGCCGAGGGCGGCGGGCGGCGCGGGCGCCTGCACGGGCGGGGCGCCCGAGCACCCGCCATTGCGGCGATCACCTGGTGTGTCCACAGGTTTGTCCACAGGGGTTGCCCGGGTGGTCGCCGGCCCGGGAGGGTCGGGCCATGGCTTCCGCACTCGACCCTGTGCCCACCGGGCCGACCGTCGGCCCGTTCCCCATCTCCGGCCTGGTCCGCCGGGCCCGGCGGACCACCGGGCTCGGTCAGCGGCAGATGGCCCGGTTCGCCAAGGTCGCGCCGTCGACCGTGGGCAAGGTCGAGGCCGGGACGATGACGCCGAGCCTCGCCGTCCTGGAACGGCTGCTGGGTGCCGCCGGGCTCTACCTCGCCGTGGTCGACCAGGACGGCCGCGTCATCCAACCGATGGCCGACTGGGAGGGGATCCGCGACGGAGCGGGCCGGCGCTACCCGTCCCATTTGAACACGATCCTCGACCCCGAGCCGGGCGAGTGGTGGGCCGACATCTACGGGCTGGCCCGCCCGCCGGAGACCTTCCACCGCTCGCAGTACGACCGCGAGGTGCGGCGCCGCCGCAGCCAGTGGGAGGTACGGGTGGCCAAGTACCGCAACGTTCCGCCGCCGCCCGATCCGCGCGGCTATGACTGACGGCCCCGCCAACCCGCGGTGGCGGGTGACGGGGCCGTCGGCGACCGGTTCGGGATCAGTCGTCGTTGCTGATGGTGCCCACCGCGAGCGGGTCGGCCAGCTGGAGGCCGGGCACGCCGGCGACCAGCAGGGTCAGCTTCTCGTCGGCCTCGCGTCGCCGGTCACCGTTGACGGTCACCGGGAACGCCACCGACGTCCGGCCGGCGGGCAGCACCTTGCAGCCCACGTACGGGTCGTAGTCCGAGCCGGCCTGCGCCGTGGTGCCGTAGGTGGCGGCGCAGAGCAGCACCGGCTGCGACAGCGGTCGGGAGACGGTGGCGGTGAAGGTGAGCTGCCGGGTGCCCTTGTCCCCCTCGGCCACGGTGACGTCGGCGACGCTCAGCGCCGCGCGGGAGCTGAACCGTGCCACCTGCGGGTCGTGGTCGCTGGACCCGCGGGAACCGTCACCGGCGTGTTCGGCGGGCCAGTCGGCGTTGATGTGCGCCGCCCGCACCTGCACCAGGTCCCGGTGCATCGCGTCGTTGACGAAGAGGTGATCCAGCGTCTGCGCCTGCCCCTCGAAGCTGTACGAGTAGGCCGACGCCGGCACCTCGGCGACCAGGTCGTCCCAGAGGTTGTGCAGCCCGGCCGTGTACAGCGGGGCCAACTGGTCGGACGGGGTGGGCTGGGCGGCGGTGGCGATCGGGTCGTCGGGGCGGGGGAAGACGTTCAGGTCCCCGCCGTAGACCACCCGGGCGTTCGGGTCGGCGGCCTCGATCGCGGTCACGATCGCGGCCCCGTACGCGGCCTGCTCCCGGCGCTGCCCGACCCGGCTGTCCGGGCCGGACGAGTAGTGGTTGCTGACCGCCCAGAGGGTGTAGCGCTCGGCCGAGCCAGGTGCGGCGGCCACGCTGAACCTGCCGACCTGCGGGGCCCGGGTGAAGACGTTGTCGCCGTCGCGCCCGGTCGACGTGTCCACGTCGGACGGGAGCAGGGCGTTGAGTGCCTTCGGGTTCTGCACGTCCGCGTTCGCCGGCAGCCCGGGCGCCCGGTACTGCACGGTCGGCGCCGAGCCGAGCACCGGGTCTCCGGCGGTCGCCTCGGCGAGCCGCACCCGGTCGGTGCGGTAGAGGAACGCCGCCGTGATGCCGCGGGCGTCCGCACCGGTGCGGTCGTACGCGGCGGCGTACGCCGGGCCGCCGGCCGCCGCCACGGCGAGCGCCAACTCCTGGATGGTGTCCGGCGCGCCGTCGGCGTTGTCGGTGCTGCCGCAGCTCAGGGCCGCGCCGGTGACCGTGCAGATGTCCTGGTCCTCGGCCTCCTGCACCAGGATCAGGTCCGGGGCGTGCAGGTCGGTGACGATCTGGTCGGCGAGCGAGGTGAGCTGCTCGCGGTAGTCGGACTCGCTGGCCGGCACGTAGTCGAACGGCGGGCTGACCCCGGTGCAGCCGGAGTTGCCGGTGAAGTCGCAGCCGTCGAAGGGGTCGTCGCGGTAGTCGTAGAGGTTCTCCACGTTGTAGGTCGCGACGGCGACCTCCTTGGACCGGTCGGCCGGCTTCGGCGGGTTGTTCTTCGACGGGTCCGCGCCGGCCGTGAACTCGGCCCGCTCGACCTGCACCCCGTACTTCTCGAACGAGTAGTACAGCCCGCCGATGGCGTCCTGCCCCAGGGTGTCGAAGGTGTGTGCCGGCGGGAGGAGGGCGGTGCTGTCCCCGCTGGTGCCCTTCACGCCCATGCTGCCCAGCATGATCCGCTGCCCGTTGCCGTCGTCGAAGCGCCGGGTCGGGTCGTTGTCCAGCGGGTGCGAGTCCCGGAAGACCCGGCGGGCGTACGGGTCGGCGCGGTCCAGCAGCGGGTCGTCGCGGTCGACCACCCAGATCTCCGCGTCGGCGGTGGAGGCGAAGACGTCCCGTCCGCTCACCGCGCCGCTACCCGCCCGGACCCGCAGCCGGGCTCCCTCGTGCCGCTCCCAGAAGCGGGCGGCGTCGGCGAGTTCGGTCGGCGGCACCGCGTCGGTCACCTCGACGGCCGTGTCGACATCCAGGCCCGAGGCCAGCTTGCGGACCAGCGAGGCGCCGGAGAGCTGCGTCATGGTGAAGTACTCCGACACCCGGGCCCGGAGCACCACCTCGTCGCCGACCGTCGGCACATAGCCGCCGATCAACGACGTGAAGGCACCCATGAAGACGAAGATGCCGTCCGAGCTGGTCGGGTCACCGTCGGTGGCGTCCCGGCGGCTCTGCAGGAAGAAGCCGCGCTGCTCCGCGCCGGCCGAGGTCCGGGCCAGGGTGAGCTGGGTGATCACGCCACGGACGTCGTAGAGGTTGCTGCTGGTGCCGTTGCCGCTGGCCGGCGCGAGCGGCGAGCGGTCGACCGGGCCGGACTCGCCGTCGGTGGTCGGGCCCTGCACCTCGCCGACCGTCAGCTCCCGGGTCACCTGCACCGACAGGGTGCAGGTCGCGGTGCCGCCGCCGGCGTCGGTGCTGGTCAGCGTGACGGTGTACGCCCCGGCGGCCAGGTCGGCGCTGGTGCTCACCGTGGCCCGGGCGGTGCCGCCAACCCCGTCGGCCGGGGTGAGGGCGGTGCGGCTGATCGAGCCGGTGCTCGGCGTCGGGCTGACCGCGCTGACCGCCAGGTCGACGATCGTGTCGTCGGGGTCGGTCGCGGTGACCTCCCGGGTCGCCGCGGTGCCGGCCGGGGTGACCAGGGCGGCTCCGCAGTTCAGCGTGGCCGGCGCGTCGACCGGGCCGCCGCCGTCGACGGTGTGCGCGCCGAGACCGTCGAAGGTGTCGGTCGCGAAACCGGCCCACTGGCCGGCCGGGTCGAACGCGTCGGACGGGTCGGTGTCGCCGGCGGTCACCGTGCCGAGCCGGCGCAGGGTGTTGTCCGCGGTGCTGGTGACGCCGCTGCCCCACTCGGTGCCCGGGTCGACGCCGACTTGGCCGAGCGAGTCCAGCACGGTCCCGCCGCGGCGCAGCACGATCGCGTCGTCGCCGTTGAAGAGGCTGGCGCCGGTGGTCTGGTCGGCCTGGGCGAGGATCGCCGGCCCCGCCGAGGTGGCGGCGAAGACGAACACGTCGCCGGCGGCGACCGTGCCGGTCAGCGCGAGGTTGGTGGCCGTGGTGGAGCCGTTGAAGTAGAGCTGGAGCTGGTAGCCCCCGGCGGCCAGGTCGATCGCGCTTCCGGTGCCGTTGAACAGCTCGATGGCCTTGTTGTTCGACGAGCCTTCGACGTACTCGGAAATGAACAGGTCGGTGGGCGCGGCGCTGGCCGCGGTTGGTGCGACGCCGATGGCCGTGGTGGTGACGGCGGCGGCGGTGGCGAGCGCGGCGAGAGTGCGGCGCGGGCGCATGAAGCCTCCACGATGGGTGGACGGTGAACTAACGCACGTTAAGGGCACACAGTGGCCAGCGTCCATCCCCCGCGGGACCGTTTCGTGAACAGCTGGTCAGCGCGGCGGATCGAGGCGGTGCACCAGCTCGGCCACGTCCACGCTGTATTCGCACCAGTCGCGGTCGGGCCGGTAGCCCAGCTCGGCGTTGACCTTCAACATCGCCTCGTTGGCCTGGGCGTTCCAGGTCTGCACCTCGGCCAGCTGGGGCTCGGCCGAGCGCAGCTCCAGCAGCATCCGCGCCTTGATCGCCCGGTCGATGCCGTAGCCCCGGTGATCCTGCACGACGATCGTGTCGTACTGGTCGGCCCGGGTCGGGTGCTGCGCCGGCACCACCACCTCGGTCAGGCCGGCCACCTCACCGGACTGCTCGTGCTGGGCGAGCACGATGTAGGGCTTCATGCCCCGCCGGTGCAGGCAGTCCAGGCTGTCCCGCAGTCGCTGCGGGTCGTAGGAGCTGGGCCGCAGCTCACCGTCGTCGACGTCGCGCACCTCGGACTTGGCCCGGGCGTACGCCTCGATCAACTCGTCCGGTGGCCCGCCCGGGTGGAACTCCACGTGGTAGCCCGCGCCGACCCCTGTGGACATCTCGGCGAGCTCGGTGAAGTCGACCGCGGCGAGGTCGAGCACGCTGCGGGTCTCGACATATTCCCGGGTGAAGCCGAGCGACTCGTAGAACGCGATCGCCGGGGTGTCGCCGACGACCTCGACGCCGATCGAGGAGAAGCCCTCCTGGTAGACCCGTCGGGCCGCGACCCGGACCAGGTCACGGCCGAGGCCGGTGCGCCGGGCGGAGGGGTGCACCAGCACCTCCAGCACGCCGATGTCGCCGAGGAGCAGCACGTGCACCTGGCCGAGGATGGCACCCGGCGCCCCGTTGGCGGCCGGCTCCTCCTGCCCGACCCAGGAGATCCGGCGCTCGCCCGGCATCACCTCGGTGAGGTATTCCCGCAGGGAACTCTCCTGCCACGGCGGATCCTGTGGCAGATCGGCCGCGAGAACCGCGTTGAGCGTCTCCAGCAGCGACGAGATCTCGGCGGACGACGCGGTCCTGGGGTCCCACTCGCGCACCATCACCTGTCTAGCTTGCCGCTAACCGCAGCCCGGGGGAAGTGTCCAGCTCTCCAAATGTAGGCGGACGATCACTTCACGTACGGCTCGTCTGTCCGTACCGGTTGGCGGTGTTGTAGACGTCCTGGGCGTAACGGCGCACATCGTTGTACGACAGGATCGCGTTCCACCAGTCGCCGGGGATGCTCAGGTTGCGGCCGTTCTTGCAGAGGTAGTTGCCGGCGGCCAGGGCCGCGTCGTCCAGGTCGTGCGGGTCCTTGCGGCCGTCGTTGTCGGCATCCGCGCCGATCTCCTGCCAGGTGGTCGGGATGAACTGCATCGGCCCGATCGCCCGGTCGAAGGTGGTGTCGCGGTCGAGCTGCCCACGGTCGGTGTCGACGATCCGCATCCGGCCGTCCCGCCCGTCCAGCGGAAGCCCGATGATCTCCGGCGTGGCCCGCCCGTCCTGACCCAGCTGGGCGCCGTTGGCCTGGCCGTGTGAGGACTCGACGAACCCGATGGCGGCCAGCGTGGTCCAGCTCAACGCGCAGCTGCGGTTGGTCTGGGCGAGCACCAGTTCGGCGTAGCCGTACGCCTGCATGGCGACCGGCGAGATGCCGACCTTCGGGCCGACCTGCTGGGCCCAGGCGGCCAGCGCGTCGGCCGGCCGGCCACCCACCCCGATCACCGGCCCGGTGGGCGGCACCACGCCGGTGGGCAGGGGCGTCGTGGGCAGCACCCCGCCCGGCAGGCCGGACGGCACCGCGGTCGGCGCCACCCCGGCCGGCGGAACGGTCGGCCCGGTGGCGCCGTCGACCGCGACCGGGCGAGGCGCCCGGACCGCCGCGGGGACCAGCAGCGCGCCGGCCGCCGCGGTCGCCGCGACCAGTACCAGCAGGAACATCCCGGGCAGGGTGAGCCGTCCGCTGGGCCGCCGGGACCAGGCCCGGGTCGCCCGGGCCGCGCTCACCGCCGCCCGACGCGGGCCCAGCCGTACGGCGTGCGCGAACGGCACCCGGTGCCGGCGGGTACGCCCGGCGGGACCGTCCACGGTGGCCTTCCCGGTGGCCGGCTCGGCCGTCGCCCCGTCCGGGGCGGCCTTCGGGCTCGTGCCGGCCGGGTCGGAGTCGGCCTTCGGTGCGGCGGTCGTGCCGGCGTCCGCCTTGGCGCCGGTGCTGCCCTCCCCGGCTTCGGTCTTCGGCTCGTTGGTCGCGGCGTCGGTCTCGGTCTTCGGCTCGGTGGTCGCCGCGCCGGCCTCGGTCTTCGGACCGTCCGAGGTGTTCTTCGGGTCGCCGGTGCTCGCGCTGGCCTCGGCCTTCGGATCGGTGGTGGCCGCGCTGGCCTCGGTCTTCGACTCACCGGTGGCCGTGCCGGCTTCGGTCGCCGCCTCGGTCGCCGCGGCCGCTTCGGCCGTCGGCCCGGTCGTCGGAGCCGCCTCGGTCGCCGGGTCCCCGGCGCCGGGCTCGGCCGAGCCGGTCGCGCCCTCCGCCGTCGGCTGGTCGGTCGCGCCGCCCGTGCCGTCGGCAGCGCCGGCTGTCGCCGAGCCGGTCGTCGCGGCACCGGCCGAAGCGTCGCTCGACGCGCCATCCGGCTCGGTCGGGGAGTTGGCGCGCAGCCAGGGTCGGCGGGGCCGGGGCACCTGCCGCGGCCCCGGTTCCGGCGCCGCGCCGGACTCGGCGAGCGGCCCGTCGAGCGGCGCCGCCGGTCGTAGGGGCCGAAAGGTCGATCTGTCCTCGCCGTCCGCCACCCGTCGAGTATCACCCATACCCCGCTGAACGTCAGGCCCGGACGTACCCTGATGCCATGCCCCGGTACGAGTTCCGCTGCCGCGCCTGCGGCGACACCTTCGAGGTCAACCGCCCGATGGCGCAGGCAGGTGAGCCGGCTGCCTGCCCGCAGGGCCACGGCGACACGGTCAAGCTGCTCTCCACCGTCGCTATCACCGGCCGGGGCGGTGCGGGCGCCGCCACCGGTGCCCCGGCTCCCGCCGGTGGTGGCTGCTGCGGTGGCGGCTGCGGCTGCTGACCCGCCGCACCCCGGCGTCGGGTCGCCCGCGGCCGGCGCCGCACCCGGTCAGCCCGGTCAGGCCCGCAGAGTCAGCAAGGTCGACGGACAGTCCGCCAGGATGGACGGACATCCGCGAGGATCGACGGACAACCGGTCGGGATCGACGCGCAACCCGCCGAGCGGCGGGCCGGCCTTGCCCCAGGCGAGGCCGAGTGGCACTTTGAGTCCGAGCCTGGCCGGCCGTTCTCACGATGTGTGATCGCTCCGCTTCAGGCAGCATGAACCCGACGTCACGGGCGGAGGTTCGACGCATGGCGGCACGAATCCAGCTCCCGACCGGGTGGGTGACCTTCGTGTTCACCGACATCGAGGGCTCGACCCGCCTGGCCCAACTGCTCGGTCCGGAGTACCGCCCGGTGCTGCGGGAGCACCGCCGGCTGCTGCGCCGGACCCTGGCCGGCACGGGCGGCGCGGAGCTGCTGACGGAAGGCGACTCGTTCTTCCTGGCCTTCGCCGACGCGGCCGAGGCGCTGACCGCCTGTCTGACCGCGCAGCGGGCGCTGGCCAGCCATGACTGGCCCACTCCGGACTCCGCGCCCCGGGTGCGGATGGGTTTGCACACCGGTTACGCCGAGCCGCGCGACGGCGAGTACGCCAGCGCCGAGGTGCACCGGGCGGCCCGGATCGCCGCCGCCGCTCACGGTGGGCAGGTGCTCTGTTCGGCGTCCACCGCCCGGCGGGCCGAGCCGCTCCCGGCCGGCGCCTCCCTGCTCGACCTGGGGCTGCACCGGCTGCGGGGATTCGACGACAGGGAACGCCTCTTCCAGCTGGTCGCGCCGGGTCTGGAGCGGCAGTTCCCGCGTCCGCGTACCGCCGACGCGGTGGCGCACAACCTGCCCACCCAGGTCACCTCGTTCGTCGGCAGGCAGGCCGAGCGGGCCGAGCTGAACCGGCTGGTGGCCGAGCATCGGCTGGTCACGGTGCTCGGCGCGGGTGGCGCCGGTAAGACCCGGCTCGCGGTGGAGCTGGCCTGCGGCGAGGTCGAGGCGTACCCGGACGGGGTCTGGTTCGTGGACATCGCCGCGGTGACCGACCCGGGGCTGGTGGCGTTCGAGATCGCCGCCGTGCTCGGCCTGCGCCCGGAGCCGGGCCGGCCGGTGGTGGACACCCTGGTCGAGTACGCAGCGGCCCGCCGGATGCTGGTCCTGCTGGACACCTGCGACGCGCAGCCGGCCGCGTCGGCCGAGGTGATCTCCCGGCTCCTCGCCGGGGGGCGCGGGGTGCGGGTGCTGGCCACCAGCCGGGAGTCCTTCGGCCTGCCCGGCGAGGTGGTGTGGCGGATCCCGCCCCTCTCGGTCGAGCCCCCGGCCGACGGGGTGGAGAGCGACGCGGTGGCGCTGCTGCTGGATCGGACGGCGGCGGCCCGTGGCGGGCGGCAGCCGGACCCGGCGGAGTCGGCCGACCTGCGGCGGGTGGTGCAGCGCCTCGACGGGTTGCCGCTCGCCATCGAGCTCGCCGCCGCCCGGCTGCGGGTGCTCTCGGTGGGTCAGCTCGCCGAGCGCCTCGACGACATGCTCGGCACCCTGGACGCCGGCCGGGAGGATCCGGAGCCGCCGCCGGTGGACCGGGGCTGGATGGGCAACCAACAGGACACCGTGGACCTGGTGGCCGCGGCGGCGGGTGCCGCTCCGCCGACGCCGGCCAGCCGGGCCGTGCAGCGCTCCGCCACCGAGCGGCACCTCACCATGCAGGCCACCGTCACCTGGTCGTACCGGACCCTCGGGCCGCGGGCCGCCCGGCTGCTGCGCTGGCTGTCCGTCTTCGCCGGGCCGGTGGACCTGGCGACGGTCGAGTGGCTGCTCGGCGACGACCCGCTCGACCCGCTGTCGGTGCTGGTGGACAAGTCGATGGTGCTGGCCGAGCCGCACGCCGCGGGGAGCACCTACCGGATGCTCGACCCGATCCGGGCGTACGCGGCGCGTCGACTCGCCGAGGCCGGCGAGGAGCAGACCGCCCGGAACCGGCACGTGGCCTGGTCCGCGCACGCGCTGGAGCGGGCACACCTGGGTCCGGACGGACGGCCGGTCACCCTCTCGCTCTACGCGCTCGACCCCCTCGCCGGGGAGCTGCGGGCCGCGCTGCGCTGGTGCGCCACCGGTGGCAGCGCCGCCGCGGGTCTGCGGCTCGCCGGTGGCCTGGACCAGTGGTGGCGGGAGCGCGGGCTGGCCCGGGAGGGGCGGCTCTGGCTGTTCCGGCTCTACGGGCGGATCGCCGAGACCGGCGAGCGGATCCCAGAGGCCGAGCTGGCGGCGGCGTACCACATGCACTCGTTGCACGCCGGCGCGGACGGCGAGTTCGCCGAGGAGCTGCGCTACTCGCAGCGGGCCGAGGCGGCGGCCAGGCAGGCCGGCGACTCGGGCCTGCTGGCCCGGGTGCTGGCCGGGCGGGCCGCGCCGCTGGTCGACATGGGACAGTTCGCCGAGGCGGAACGGGTCTGCCGGGAGGTCATCGACTGGGCGCAGAGTCAGGCCGTGCTCGGCGACGCGCTGCTCGCCGTGCACAGCCTCGCCGAGTTGCTCTGGCGGCGCGGCGCGCTCGACGAGGCGGCGGAACTGCTCGGGGCGGCTCGGCCGGTCGAGGCGGCCCGCCCGGTCGAGCGGGGCCGGCGCTCGGTCGACATGCTGCTCGGCATGGTCGCCCTGGGCCGCGGCGACCTGGTCGCGGCGCACGAGCACCTGTTGGTGGCACTCCGGTCGCGGATGAGCCACGGCTTCCACGGCCGGGCCTGCGACACGTTGAACGCGATCGCGGTGCGCTGCGCGGCCGGGGGCGACCCGCGTACCGCCGCCCGGCTCTTCGGCGCCGCCCAGGAGACCCGAGCCAACCTGCGGTCCACCCCGGGCATCTACGACGGCTACTGGGCCGACCGGCAGGCCGAGCTGCGCCGGTCGCTGGGCGACGTCGCGTTCGACGACGCGTACTCCCAGGGCGTCGAGCTGGGGCTGGAGGAGGCCGCCGCGCTGGCGCTGAACGTGGAGCATCCGGATCTGGCCGCCGACTCGACGCGGTTCCGCACGACGCGGGCCCGCCCGGCACCACGGCAGGCCGCGCCGGAGCCGGAGCGCCGCCCGGCGGGCCAGACCGAACGGGCCTGAGCCGTCGGGTGCTCGATCCGACGCCGGCCCGGATGGGCACGGTTGAAGGCCCGCGCCGCCGGCTTTCCAGCGACGCGGGCCCCCACCCGGGTCAGACCCGCAGGCCGGCGCGACGCTCGGCGTCGGCCTTCATCTTGGCGGCGCGCTCGATGTCGGCCGGGTCGACCGCGGCGACCGAGCCGAAGATGCTGACGGCCTGGTAGTAGGTCCAGGCCAGGCTGTAGCAGGCCGGCCGGACGATGGTGCTGTACGTGGCGCAGACCCGCTTGAGGTCGGAGTAGAAGGCGCTGTCCAGGCGGGACTTGTTGGCCGGGAACTGGCCCATCGCCTTGTAGTTGCGGTAACCGAAGTCGTGCCGGTAGCAGGACATGTTGAAGGTGAACCCGAGCGGGTTGTCCGGGCTCGACGAGCAGTAGTCGGTCGACCAGTCGAAGGCGTACTCGGACCAGGCGGCCTTGTTGAGCCGGGCGGAGTTCCAGGAGCTGTAGCTGCTGGCGCTGGTCTGGGTGAAGCTGGAGAGGACGGAGAGCTTCTGGGCCGGGGTGACGGCGGCGGCGGGGGAGGCGAGTCCGAGGGCGACGAGCAGCGCGAGTGCGCCCGAGGCGAGGAGGGTGGCGAGGCGTCTGGGCACGTGTACCTCCGCGGGGGTGTGCGGGCGGGACGGGGGTTACCGGCGGGTATCACCGGTGCCGATCAGTCTCGATCAATAGATGGGCACGGATCTGTGGTTCGTGCCAACTATTGGTGACATGCGCCCAAACAGACGAATGCCCCCGGGGCGGCGCTTGGCCGTCGCCCCGGGGGCATCCGGTCGGTGCTCAGCCGACGAATCGCGGCGGGCTGAGCGGGCTCTCGTTGGCGAGCCGGTCGAGCGCGGTCAGCCGGTAGGTGTAGCGCTTGCCCGGCACCGCAGTGGTGTCCACCCAGGACTGCACCGCGCCGGACGTGGCCCGGACCGTGTCCACCAGGTGCGCGGCGTCCGCGGTGCCGCAGGCGCCGCCGGACGTCGTGCCGTCGAACCGGTAGATCGCGTATCCGGTGGCGTCACCGAACGGTCCCACCCCGTCGGCGGGCTGTCGCCAGCTCAGCCGCACCCCGTCGGCCTGCCGGGTGGCCTTGGTGACCACCGGGAAGAGCAGCGGCTTCGCCGGCAGGTGCGACATTGTCGGCACCAGCGCGGGGCGGGAGTAGTGCTCGGCGGCGTAGATGTCGGTGGCGCCGAGCCGGTTGGCCCGCACCTGGACGGCCGAGAAGTGCACGTTGCCCTGGACCTCGGGGTACGACCGGTTCAGGGTGAGGTGGTCGGAGAGCTCGCGCGGGTTCATCCAGAAGCTGCCGTACGCCGGGTCGCCGCTCTTGTAGTCGGCCTGCCCGATGTAGAGCTGCACCCGAGTGCCCCGGACGGTCTCCGCCCACCACGGGACCAGCCGCGCGTAGTCGGCCGCCGGGTACTGCCCGATGTACCAGTAGAGCTGCGGGACGATGTAGTCGACCCACTCCTGCTTGACCCAGGTGCGGGTGTCGGCGGAGATGATGTCGTACGACTGGCTGCCGGTGGTGTCCGAGCCCAGCGGATCGGCGCTGGCGTTGCGCCAGATGCCGAACGGGCTGACCCCGAACTTCACCCACGGCTTGGCCGCCTTGATCTTGGCGTTCATCTCCTGGATCAGCAGGTTGATGTTGTCCCGCCGCCAGTCGGCCTTGTTGGTGAACCCCCGGTTGTACGCCGCGAAGGTGGCGTCGTCCGGCACCTGGTGGGTGCCGCTCGGGTACGGGTAGAAGTAGTCGTCGAAGTGGACGCCGTCGATGTCGTACCGGGTGACCGCGTCCATCATCGCGGTCTGCACGAACTCGCGGACCTCCGGAATGCCGGGGTTGTAGTAGAGCCGGCTGCCGGCCACTCCGGCCGGCGGGTAGGCGAAGGTCCACTCGGGGTGCTGCCGGGCGGGGTGGCCGGGGGCGAGCTGGGCGAGGTCGGCGCCGGCGCCGCCGGGCGCCGGCATGGAGACCCGGTACGGGTTGAACCAGGCGTGGAACTCGAGGTTGCGCTTGTGCGACTCCTCGACCAGGAAGGCCAGCGGGTCCCAGCCCGGGTCCTTGCCACGGACCCCGGTCAGGTACTCCGACCAGGGCTCGTGCGCCGAGGGCCAGAACGCGTCGGCGGTCGGGCGGACCTGCACGACGACCGCGTTGTGGTTGAGACGCTCGGCGAGGTCGAGCCAGTCGAGATACTCGGCCTTCTGCTGGGCGACCTGGTCGGGGGCGGCCTGCGAGGCCTTGCTGGGCCAGTCGATGTTGGTCACCGACGCGATCCACAGCGCGCGGAACTGCCGCTTCGGGGTGGCCGGGTCGGTGGTGCAGGTGGTGGAGGCCGCCGGGTCGGGTGCGGCGGTGGCTGACGGTGCGGCGACGAGCGCGCCGAGCAGAGTTGCGGCCAGTCCGGCGGCCGCGAGCCGAGATGCCTTCATGCGGTGTCCCTTCGTTGGGGCTCCGGTCGGGTGGCGGCCCGCCTCGGCAAGATTCGCCGCTGCCTATCTGCCGCTAGAAGGAAATTTTCACACCGGGCGCGCTCCGCGCAAGACCCGGTGACCGGTTGGCGCAGAAACTGGCGGTTGGCGCCGAGGCGTACTGGGTAGCAACCCGGGTCACCGGCCGCCGGCGGTGGTGGTCGCACGGTGGGGAGGGGTGAGCGCGGTGTCCGTGCTGCGTACCAAGCCGATCAGGGATGTGCTAGCGCAGAGCGAGGCGGACGGCTCCGACGGCCGTCCCGGCCTGAAGAGACGGCTCGGCGCGCTCGACCTGACCGGGTTCGGCATCGGCATCGTGATCGGCACCGGGATCTTCACGCTGACCGGGATCGAGGCCCGGGACAGCGCCGGCCCGGGCGTGGTGATCTCCTTCGCCATCGCCGGGGTGGTCGCCCTGCTCGCCGCGCTCTGCTACGCCGAGCTGGCCTCCAGCGTGCCGACGGCCGGCAGCGCCTACACCTACGCGTACGCGACGATGGGCGAGATCGTCGCCTGGATCATCGGCTGGGACCTGTTGCTGGAGTTCGCCCTCGGCGCGGCGGTGGTGGCCCGCGGGTGGTCCGGCTACCTGGCCGAGCTGTTCGACCTCCCCGCCAGGTGGTTCGCCGAAGACGGCAGCGTGGTCAACCTCGGGGCGGTCGCCATCGTGCTGGTCCTCGGCGTGGTCGGCATCGTCGGCATCCGGGAGTCCGCCCGGATCACCAACCTGCTGGTGCTGGTGAAGGTCGCCATCTGCGTCTTCGTGGTGGTCGCCGGGCTGTTCTTCGTCAAGGCCGCCAACCTGACCCCGTTCATTCCGCCGGCCGAGCCGGCCTCCGGCGGGGAGGACGGCATCCGGCAGCCGCTCACCCAGGCCATCTTCGGCCTGGAGCCCTCGGTCTTCGGATTCGTCGGGGTGCTCAGCGCGGCCGCGGTGGTCTTCTTCGCGTACACCGGCTTCGAGGCGGTGGCCAACCTCGGTGAGGAGACCAGGAAGCCGCGCCGGGATCTACCGCTGGGGCTGCTCGGCACGCTGCTCATCTCGACCGTGCTCTACATCGGCGTCTCGTTGGTGCTGGTCGGCATGGTGCGGTACACCGACATCGACCGGGCCGCCCCGATCGCGTCGGCCTTCGAGGCGGTCGGCGCCGGGTGGGCGGCGGTCCTGGTCTCGATCGCCGCGGTCGCCGGCCTGACCAGCGTCATCCTGGTCGACCTGGTGGCCATGGGGCGGATCGGCTTCGCCATCGCCCGGGACGGGCTGATCCCGCCGTCGATCGCCAAGGTGCACCCGCGCTGGGGCACCCCGTACCGGATCTCGGCGATCATGACGGTCGGGGTCGCGCTGCTCGCCGGGCTGCTGCCGCTCTCCGCGCTGGCCGACCTGGTGAGCATCGGCGCGCTCTGCGCGTTCGTGCTGGTCTCGGTCGCGGTGCCGATCCTGCGCCGGACCCGCCCCGAGCTGGACCGGCCGTTCCGGGTGCCGTTCTCGCCGGTGCTGCCGATCGTCTCCGCGCTGGCCTGCCTCTACCTGATGATGAACCTGTCGGTGGAGACCTGGCTGCGGTTCGCCGCCTGGATGCTGCTCGGCGCGGTGATCTACTTCGGCTACGGCTACCGCCGCAACCGCCTCGCCACCCGCGAAGCCGTCCCACACCCCCGCACCCCCAACTAACCCCTCCCCACCGCACCCCTCCCACCGCGCCCCTCCCGGGTGATCATGAAGTCTGCGGCGCTATCGATCTCCAGATCCGCCGCAAACCTCATGATCACCGGGGGGCAGGGGGCAGGGGGCAGGGGGCAGGGGGCGGGGGCAGGGGGCAGGGGGCGGGGGGCGGGTGTTGTGTCAGGGGCGGGGTTGGGGGGTGGCGGTGGGGCCCTTGATCACGGGCTTGCCGTTCTGCCAGACGACCTCGTCGAGCCAGGTCTGCCGGCCCGGGTCGGTGCTGCCCTCCTGGCCGGGCGGCCAGGCGTGGTAGAGCAGCCAGGTCCGGCCGTCCTTGACCACCATCGAGGCGTGCCCCGGGCCGGAGGCCGCCTCGTTGCCGGTCAGGATCGGGTTCTCCGGGGCCTTCACGCACGGGCCGGTGGGCGACTCGCAGACCGCGTAGCCCTCGGCGTACTCGGCCTTGTCGTAGGCGTTCGCGGCGAAGAAGAGGTAGAGCGATCCGTCCTGGCGGTGGAAGAACGGCCCCTCGATCAGGGTGCCCTCCCACGGCTCGGTCTGCTTCAGCAGCTTCGTCGGCTCTCCGACCAGGCTCAGCCCGTCGTCCGAGAGGCGCTGGGAGAAGATCCAGGTGTCCACCCCGATGGCGTTGCCGTCGTTCTTCCACAGCAGCCAGAGGCTGCCGTCGGTGTCCCGGTACGGGCTGGCGTCGATCGCCCCGCCCAACTCGGCCTGGCAGATCAGCGGGCCGGCCGAGTCGTCGCGGTACGGGCCCTGCGGTGCCGTCGCGACCGCCCGCCCGACGCACTGCCGCCCGGACTCCCGACCGGCGACGGTGTAGTAGAGCACGAACTGCTCCGGCCCGAGCTGGATCGCCTCCGGCGCCCAGGTCTTCCCGGCGTCCGCCCACTCGGGCAGCGCCGGCAGGGCGTCACCGGCCGGCGTCCAGTCGACCAGGTCGGCCGAGGTGTGCACCGGTACGTTCCGACCGCCGGCGTTGGTGTGGAACAGGTACCAGGTCTCGCCGACCCGGATCGCCTGCGGGTCGGGGGCGTCGGTCCGGATGACCGGGTTGGTGAACATGCTCGGGTCACTCCCCGTACTCGTGGGTGTGGGTTCGTCGCCGCTGCCGCAGCCCCCGACGAGCAGTGCGGCGGCGAGAACGGCCGCCGCACCACCTCGCCGGATTGATCCGGCCGTCATCCCTTGAGGCCGCTGCGGGAGACGCCCTGGATGATGTGTCGCTGCGCGAGCACGAAGAGGATCAGCACCGGCACGCTGGCCAGCACCGCCCCCGCCATGATCACCGGATAGTCGGTCACGTAGGAGCCCTGCAGCAGGCCCAGACCCGGCGGCAGGGTCAGCTTCTCCGGGCTGAACAGCACGAAGATCGGCCAGAGGAAGTCGTTCCAGTTGGTCAGGAACGAGAGCACCGCCAGGGTGGCCAGCGCGGGCTTGGAGAGCGGCAGCACCACCTTGTAGAAGATCTGCCACTGGTTCGCCCCGTCCAGCACCGCGGCCTCCTCCAGCTCCCTGGGCAGGGAGATGAAGAACTGCCGCAGGAAGAACACCCCGAACGCGCTGGCCGCGCCGGGCACCACGACCACGGCGAGGGTGTCGATCCAGTTCAGCGAGTCGACGATGAGGAAGTTCGGGATGATCAGCGAGGTCGGCGGGATGAAGAGCGTCCCGACGATCAGCGCGAAGCTCACCCCGCGACCCCGGAACCGCATCCGGGCCAGCGCGTACGCGGCCATCGACGCGGTCGCCAGCACCAGCAGCGAGTGCAGCGTCGCCGCCACCATGCTGTTCAGGAACCAGCGCAGCACGGGGTTGGCGGAGTTGGTCAGGATCTGCTGGTAGCCGTACCCGGAGAGCGGGTCGGGCAGCCAGCTCGGCGGGATCTGCTGGGCGCCGTCGTAGGTCTTCAGCGAGGTGATGAGCATCCACACCAGCGGCATCAGGAAGACCAGCGTGAGCGCCACCAGGATGGCGTAGAGCGCGGTCCGGCGCAGGGTGCTCGCCGCGCCGCGGGCGTTGCGCGTAGGCGTCGTCATGGCGGTCCCCTCAGTCTTCCCGGTAGCGGAAGAGGCGGAAGTTGGCGAGGCTCACCACGGCCAGCATCAGCGCGAACACGATGCTCATCGCCGCGGACCGGCCGGCGTCGTTGTCCCGCAGCCCCTCCTCGACGATGAACCAGACCACGGTGCGGGTCTCCGTTCCAGGGGCGCCCTGGGTGATCAGGAACGACTGGCCGAACACGTTCGCCGAGGCGAGCACCGTCGTGGTGATCACGAAGAGCAGCACCGGGCGCAGCCCGGGGAGCGTGACGTGGCGGAATCGTTCCCAGGTGCTCGCGCCGTCGACCTTCGCCGCCTCGTAGAGCTCTGCCGGGATGTCCTGGAGACCGGCCAGGTAGATCACCGCGTTGAAGCCGGAGGTCCACCAGACGGTGACCCCGACCAGGGAGACCCAGGCCCACGGCACGTCCGTCACCCAGGGGGTGTCGGCGGGCAGGCCGAGCACGCCGAGCACGCGATTGACCAGGCCCAGGTTCGCGTCGAGCAGGAACCGCCAGAGCAGGCCGATCACCGCCACGCCGAGCACGTACGGCGCGAAGTAGACCGCCCGGAAGAAGGTCCGGCCCGGGAACGAGCGGTTGAGCAGCAGGGCCAGCCCCAGCGGGATGACCACCAGCAGCGGCACCGCGAGGAGCGTGAAGATCGCCGTGGCCCGGACGCTCTGCCACCAGTCGCCGTAGACGGCCGAGTCGCTGGAGAAGAGTTCCTTGTAGTTGTCCAGCCCGACGAAGGGCCGGTTGGGCAGCTGGAAGTCCCACTGGTGCACGCTGAGCCAGATGCCGAGCAGGATCGGCAGCAGGCCGAACACCCCGAACAGGATCAGGTACGGGGCGAGGAAGAGGTAGGGCGTCGCCCGACCGGACCGGTTCGCCGAAGTGGCGCCCCGGCGGGCAGCGCTGGCCGCCGGGGGCGGCGCGTCACCGCGCGCCGCCCCGACCTCGATCACGTCCGCCACGGAGAATCAGCTCCCGTACTTCTTGCGGTTGTCCTCGAGCTGCTTGTTGGCCTTGGCCACCCCGTCGTCCAGCGCCTGCTTCGGCGACTTCTTGCCCAGCACGGCCTCGTTGAACGAGTTGTAGAAGGTGGTGATGACCTCACCCAGGCCGGGCGTCGCCGGCGGGAAGGCCGCGTACTCCAGCTCGGGGGCGAGCGCGCTCACCTCGGTCAGCGCCTTGAACTCGGCGCTGTCCCGGACGGTCTTGCGGGCCGGCACCTGGCCACCCTTGGCCCAGTCGAGGGAGTGCTGGCTGAGCCAGTTGATGAACACCTTCGACGCGGAGACCTTGTTGGCGTTGTTGGCCCGCTGCTTGACGATGGTGAAGTTGTGCGAGTTGGCCCAGGCCGCCGGCTTGCTGCCGATCTGCGGCAGGGGCATCACGCCCCACTGGACCTCCGGGCTCTTCTTCAGATCGTTGATCTGCCAGATGCCGTTGAAGGTGAACGCGTTCTTGCCGCTCTTCAGCGCCAGGTACTCGGCGTCCTGGCCGACGTTCGCCGGCGAGTGCCCCTGCTTGATCATGTCGACCAGCCAGGTGCACGCCTCGACCGCGGGGTCGGAGTTGAAGGTGGCCTTGGCGACCTCGGCGTCGAAGAGGCTGCCGCCGAACTGGTAGACCAGCGAGTAGAAGCTCATTCCGCCGGTGAACTGGAACGGGCTGATCCAGAAGCCCTGCACGCCCGACTTCTTCAGCTCGGTGAGCGCGGCGGTGAAGTCGTCCCGGGTGGTCGGCGGCTTGTTCGGGTCCAGCCCGGCCTTCTGCATCACCGACTTGTTGTAGTAGAAGCCCAGCGGGTGCATGTCCAGCGGAATGCCGTACCGCTTGTTGTTGTAGAGACCGCCCTGCCAGACCGTGGGGGCGAAGTCCGCCTCGGTCAGCTCGAGCGTCTTGGCCACGTCGTCCAGCTCGGTGATCACGCCGCGGGCGGCGAAGGTGGCGAGCTGGTCCATGTGCATGACCGCGACGTCCGGCCCGTTGCCGCTGGAGGCCGCGCCGGGGAGCTTGTTGTAGTAGTCGTCCCACTGGTACGTGGCGACCGACACCGCGATGTTCTGGTGCTCGGTGTTGAACTGGTTCACCAGCGTCTTGAAGATCTCACCGTCGCCGCCGGTGAAGCCGTTCCACAGCTTGAGGTCCACCTTCGGGCCGGTGTAGTCCTTGCCACCGTTGCCGGCCGCCGCCGGGCCGCCGGAGTCGTCGCCGCCGCCGCAGCCGGCCAGGGTCAGGGTCGCCGCGGCGCCGAGCCCGACGCCGAGGCCGAGCAGTCGCCGCCGGCTCATTTCGTTCTGGATCATGCCGTATCTCTCCTTGGGGGGACGGGAAAAAGTTTGCCTGGTCAGGGCCGGTTTCCGAAGCGCAGCACGTTCCAGGAGACGGCCGGCAGGCGCACCGAGCACCGGCCGGCGTCGAGGGTGGGGGTGTTCAGTTCCCGAGGCGTCACCTTGTCCGGTTCGGCCTCGGTGTTGGTCGCCGACGGGTCGTCCCCGGCAGCGAGGGTCAGGTGGGATTGACCGGATAGTCCCGACACGCCGCGCAGGTCGAGCTGTAGCTCCAGGTCCGTGTCGCCCCGGTTGACCGCGAAGACGGTCAGCTCGCCCGTCTCCTCGTCGTGCACGGCCACGGTGTCCAGCACTGGGACGTCGCCGTACTTCTTCGTCTCGTAGCGGGGCGAGACCGGCTCGGTACGCAGCACCGTGCCACGGGCGTACCGGGCGGTCAGCGCGAAGGGGTGGAAGATGCTCTGCCGCCAGGCCGGCCCGCCGTTGCGGGTCCGGATGGGGGCGATCACGTTCGCCAACTGCGCCTGGGCGGCCACGCCGACCCGGTCGGCGTGCCGGAGCAGGGTGATCAGCAGGTCGCCGACGACCACCGCGTCGACCGCGGTGAAGTCGTCCTCGATCAGGGCCGGCGCCTCGACCCAGCCGCGCCGGTCCAGGTCAGCCTGGAGGCGGGCCTCGTACCAGACGTTCCACTCGTCGAAGGAGATCTTCAGCTTGCGGCGGTGCCGCTGCTTCGCCGCCACGTGGTCGGCGGTGGCGACGACCTCGGTGATGAAGTTGTCCATGTCGACGGCGGAGGCGAGCAGGCTGGCCCGGTCGCCGTCGGAGGGGTCGTAGTAGGTGTGTGCGGAGATGTAGTCGACGTGCTCGTAGGTGTGCTCGAGCACGGTCGCCTCCCAGGAGGCGAAGGTGGGCATCCGCCGGTTGGAGCTGCCGCAGGCGACCAGGCTGATCGACGGGTCGATCATCTTCATCGCCCGGGCCGCCTCGGCGGCCAGCCGGCCGTACTCGTCGGCGGTCTTGTGCCCGACCTGCCAGGGGCCGTCCAGTTCGTTGCCGAGGCACCAGAGCCGCACCCCGAACGGATCCTCGGCGCCGTTCTTGCGGCGCTGGTCGGAGAGGTGCGTCCCGCCCGGGTGGTTGCTGTACTCCAGCAGGTCCAGCGCCTCCTGCACGCCCCGGGTGCCGAGGTTGACCGCCATCATCGGCTCGACCCCGGCCTCGTCCGCCCAGGTCATAAACTCGTGCAGGCCGAACGCGTTGGTCTCGACGGTCTTCCAGGCCAGGTCGAGCCGGCGCGGTCGGTCACCGACCGGGCCGACGCCGTCCTCCCAGCGGTAGCCGGAGACGAAGTTGCCGCCGGGGTAGCGGACGACGGAGACGCCCAGCTCCCGGGTCAGCTCCAGCACGTCACGTCGGAGCCCGAGGGCGTCCGCCTCCGGGTGGCCCGGCTCGTAGATGCCCCCGTAGACGCAGCGGCCCATGTGCTCGACGAAGGAGCCGAAGAGTCGCCGGTCGGCCGGCCCGATCGCGAATGCCGGGTCGATCGTCAGCTGTGCGGTCCGCACCGGATGTCACCTTTCGTCATTTCTGGTGTCCGGTGACCACGGTCACCGCACACCCTGTTCCCTGCTTTTTACAACGTTGCAGGCAACGTTGTAAAGAGCGGGTTACGCGGTAGAGTGCCGGTGGTTACATCGGGGAGGTTGCGGAAGTGCGACACAGGCTCAAGGACGTGGCTGAGCGGGCCGGCGTGTCGGTGAAGACGGTCTCCAACGTGGTGAACGGCTACGTGCACGTCCGGCCGGACACCCGGGCCCGGGTCGAGGAGGCGATCGCCGCCCTCAACTACCGGCCGAACCTCTCCGCCCGCAACCTGCGCAAGGGCCGCACCGGCGTGATCGCCCTGGCCGTGCCGGAGCTGGACATCCCGTACTTCGCCGAACTGGCCCGGCACGTGGTCAACGCCGCCGCCGAACTCGGCTGGACGGTGCTGATCGACCAGACCGGCGGCGGCCGCGAGCAGGAGCGGGTGGTGGCCTCCGGGATCACCGACCACCTGATCGACGGGTTGATCTTCAGCCCGCTGGCGCTGACCGCGGACGACCTGGCCAACCTGGACGGCACCCCGATGGTGCTGCTCGGCGAGCGGGTCGACCCCGGCCCCGCCGACCACGTCGTGATCGACAACGTGGCCGCCGCCCGCGAGATCACCGACCACCTGGTCGGTCTCGGCCGGCGCCGGATCGCCGCCATCGGGTCACAGCGCACCCCGGAGGGGGCCAGCGCGCGGCTCCGGCTCACCGGCTACGCCGCCGCGCTGGAGGCGGCCGGCCTCGGCTACGACGAGGCGCTGATCGCGCCCGCGCCGGCCTGGCACCGCGCAGACGGCGCGGCCGCCATGCGCCACCTGCTCACCTCGCGGGTACGCCCCGACGCCGTTTTCTGCTTCAACGACACCCTCGCGTTGGGCGCGCTGCGGGCGCTGCACGAGGCGGGCCTGCGGGTGCCCGACGACGTCGCCGTGGCCGGCTTCGACGACATCGAGGACGGCCGCTTCTCGGTGCCGACGCTGACCACCATCGCCCCGGACAAGGAGCAGATCGCCCGGCTCGCGGTCGAGCTGCTGGCCAACCGCCTCGACGGCGACCCCTCCGCCCCGGCCCGCGAACTCTCCGCCCCCTACCGGCTGACCCCCCGCGAATCCACCCACCCGCGCTGATCCCCCCGAGCTCGGGGGAGTCGCGGGTCAGTCGAAGAAGCGGGCCAGGTGCGACGCGGTGGGTGGGGCGGCGTCCGGTGGGACCGGGGTGAGGTCGGCGAAGATCGAGGCCCCGTCGCAGCCGGCGTGCAGCGGATACCAGCGCGGCGTGCCGGGCGGACGCTGCAGGCAGATGCCCTTGAAGGTCTGCACGTCGAGCAGCCGGACGTGGGTCGGGTCGGCCACCGCGTTCACGTGCCCCCACCAGGGGCTCATCACGTGCAGCACTCCGCCCGGGCGGAGCACCCGGTGGCACTCGTCCAGCAGGGGCAGGAAGTCGATCAGGTGCTCCAGGATGTGCACCGTGAAGAACACGTCGACCGCATCGTCGGCCAGCGGTAGCGACCGGGAGAGGTCGGCCACGGCGTCCACCCCGGTCGCGGGGAAGATGTCCAGACCCAGGTTCCCCGGCCACTGCTTGCTCGGCCCGCAGCCGAGGTCCACCACCACCGGATCCCGCCCGGCGACCCGGACCCGGCACCAGACGCCGAGCACCCCGGCCAGCCGGCCGATCTGATCCCGGACCAGCCGCAGCTGCGCCGGGTCGGCCACCTCGCCGGTCACGTGCGCGACGCCGCGGTCGAAGCGCACCTCGACGGCGAGGCCGCGCAGCCGGTCGTCGTGGCCAACCTGATCGGCCCACGCCTCGGCGAGGAACCCGTCCACCGCCCGCAGCCGGTCCGCCGACGGCGGGGTCTGTGCCAACGCGACCATGGGTCACCTCCCGCCGCCCGTTACCCGCATCCCCGCCGCATATGCCCTGCTCTGGAGGGACATTCGACGGCACCGCGTGGTCGAGCGGTGCGGGGTCAGGCGGTGCGTGCGGTAGCCCCGATCAGGCAGATACCTCTGCGGCATCAATATGCCTCTGAGGTATCTCGCTCACCAGCACACCCCCGGGGCCGAGCCGGTGAGGCACCGATGCGACACCGGCCTCGAGCGGACCGGCACGCGCCGCCGCCCGGCCGGTCAGCCGGTGATGGTCCGACGCGGTCGGCCGCCGGCCCGCATTCGCTGCCGGGGCGGCGGGGCCGCCGGTTTGGGTCGCTTCAGGTGGTAGCGGTGCAGTTCGTTGTTGCCGGGCAGGGACGGGTCCTCGCTCATCGCGACCAACTCCCAGCCCTGGTCACCGGCCCGGTTGAGGTGGGCCAGCGCGGTGTCCCCGTACGGGGTGACGTCGACCATCGAGCCGTCCGGGCCGTACCAGACGAAGACGACCTCCCAGCCGATGTCGTTCGTCGCCGCCTGGCGCCGCCGGATCAGCAGCGCGTACTCCCACTTGAGCATGGGGTCATTCTCACCCCGTGGCGCGCCATCGGCACGGATCAGTCTTCGGCGATCCGTCCGGCGTCGACCCGCAGCCGCCGGTTGGTCGCCACCGCGTCCAGCATCCGCCGGTCGTGGGTGATCAACAGCAGCGTGCCGGGGTAGCTGGCCAGCGCCGACTCCAGCTGTTCGATGGCGGGCAGGTCGAGGTGGTTGGTCGGCTCGTCGAGCACCAGCAGGTTCACCCCGCGCCCCTGGAGCAGCGCCAGCGCCGCCCGGGTCCGCTCGCCGGGGGAGAGGGTCGCGGCCGGCCGCAGCACGTGCCCGGCCCGCAGGCCGAACTTGGCCAGCAGGGTCCGCGCGTCCGCCGGCGACAGCTCCGGTACGGCGACCCGGAACGCGTCGATCAGCGGCGCGTCGCCGAGGAAGAGCCCACGGGCCTGGTCCACCTCGCCGACGACCACCCCGGGGCCGAGCGCGGCGTGCCCGGTGTCCAGCGGCAGCCGGCCGAGCAGGGCGGCCAGCAGGGTGGACTTGCCGGAGCCGTTCGCTCCGGTGACCGCCACCCGGTCCGCCCAGTCGATCTGGAGGTTCACCGGCCCGAGGGTGAACGCTCCCCGGCGTACCACCGCGTCGCGCAGCGCGGCCACGACGGCGCCGGCGCGGGGCGCGGTGGCGATCTCCATCCGCAGCTCCCACTCCTTGCGCGGCTCCTCGACCACCTCGAGCCGCTCGATCAGCCGCTCGGTCTGCTTCGCCTTCGCCGCCTGCTTCTCGCTCGCCTCGGAGCGGAACTTGCGGCCGATCTTGTCGTTGTCGGTGGCCTTGCGCCGGGCGTTCTTGACGCCCTTCTCCATCCAGGACCGCTGGGTCCGGGCCCGCGCCTCCAGCGCCGCCCGGGTGTCGGCGTACTCCTCGAAGTCGGCCCGCGCGTGCCGGCGGGCCACCTCGCGTTCCTCCAGGTAGGCCGCGTAGCCGCCGCCGTAGTGCCGGATCTGCTGCTGCGCCAGGTCCAGCTCCAGGACCCGGGTCACCGTCCGGGTGAGGAACTCCCGGTCGTGGCTGACCAGCACCGTGCCGGCGCGCAGCCCGGTCACGAACTCCTCCAACCGCTCCAGACCGGCCAGGTCGAGGTCGTTGGTTGGCTCGTCGAGCAGGAAGACGTCATAGCGGCTGAGCAGCAGCGAGGCCAGCCCCGCCCGGGCCGCCTGGCCGCCGGAGAGCCCGGTCATCTCCTGGTCCAGGTCGACGGTGAGGCCCAGTTCCGCGGCGACCTGTTCGGCCCGTTCGTCCAGGTCCGCGCCGCCGAGGGCGAGCCAGCGCTCCAGCGCGTCGGCGTACCCGTCGTCGGCGCCCGTCGCACCGGCGGTGAGCGCCTCGGTGGCGGCGTCGAGGGCGGCCTGCGCGCCGGTCACCCCGGTGCGCCGGGCCAGGAAGCCGCGTACGGTCTCGCCCGGTCGCCGCTCCGGCTCCTGCGGCAGGTGCCCGACGCTCGCCGTGGGCGGGCTGAGGGTGACGCTGCCGGCCTCGACCGGCAGCAGCCCGGCGAGGGTACGCAGCAGCGTCGACTTCCCAGCCCCGTTCGGCCCGACCAGGCCGACCACGTCCCCGGGCGCGACCACCAGGTCCAACCCGGTGAAGAGCGGGCGGTCGCCGTGCCCGGCGGCCAGGTCCTTGACGATCATCGTGGCGCTCATGAGGAGGCGAGCCTATCCGGCCCGGTGCACATCGCCGGGCGGCACGGGGCAGACTCGGCGGGGTGGTGACCACACTGGCGATCGACTGCGGCGGAGGCGGCATCAAGGCCTCCGTCCTCGACGGGGCGGGCACGATGCGGACGCGGCCGCTGCGGGTGCCCACGCCGTACCCGCTGCCGCCCGCGCTCTTCGTCAAGACCCTGCTGGACCTGGGCGCCCGGCTGCCCGCCGCGGACCGGGTGACCGTCGGGCTGCCCGGCATGCTCCGGCACGGCGTAGTGGTGGCCACGCCGCACTACGTCACCCGGGCCGGGCCGCGTACCCGGGTCGATCCCGACCTGCTCGCCGAGTGGTCCGGCTGGGACGTGCGGACGGCGCTCGCGGAGGCGTTCGGGGTGCCGGTGCTGGCCCTCAACGACGCCGAGGTGCACGGCGCCGGGGTGGTGGCGGGCACCGGGCTGGAGCTGGTGCTCACCCTCGGCACCGGGCTGGGCTGCGCGCTCTTCGACGGCGGGATCCTCGCGCCGCACCTGGAGCTCTCCCAGGCGCCGGTGCGCTGGGGGATGACCTACGACACGTACGTCGGCGAGCCGGAACGGCGCCGGCTGGGTGACGCGTTCTGGTCCAGGCGGGTCCGCGGGGTGGTGGACGGGCTCCGCCCGGTGTTCCGGTGGGACCGGCTCTACCTGGGTGGGGGAAATTCCCGGCTGATCCGTCCGGAGCAGCTGACCCGGATGGGTGACGACGTGGTGGTGGTGCCGAACACCGCCGGGATCATCGGCGGCGTCCGAGCCTGGGATCTCTCGGCCGCCCGGCGCGCGTGATCCGACGCCCGTGCCGGCGGATCGGCCCCGGGAACAGTCGCCATCCGGTCGGTGTTGTGTCAGCGTCGGGGGAGTGACGGCGCGATACGAGGGGGTGGGTCGAATGGATCTTCTGGCTGAGTACCGGCGGGCGACCATGTTCTTCGAAACCGGTGACCCGACCGGAGCGGCCCGGCTGCTCGAACCGATCGTCGAGGCCGAGCCGGGCAACGCCGCGGTACGGCAACTGCTGGCCCGGGCGTACTTCCTGTCGGCCCAGCTCAACCGGGCCGAGGAGCAGCTGCGCGCGCTGGTCGACCGCGACCCCAGCGACCACTACGCCCACCACGTGCTGGGCCGGACGCTGGAGCGGCTGAACCGGCACGCCGACGCCCTGCGGCACCTGCGGATCGCCGCGGCGATGCACTCGGGCAACGACGACTACACGACCGCGCTGCGCCGGGTGGAGACCCGGGTGGGCGGGCGCTGAGCACCGGCCGGCCGCAGCGCGGCCGGCGGTCGGACGAGCGGACGGGGCAGCCCCACCGGGGCTGCCCCGTCGCGTTCCGTCCGGGCCTACCATTGGGCCGTCATGGGAGCTGAGCTGGAGGTGGGCACGTCGTGAAGCTCAAGCTCGACCTGCACGAGATCTTCAACAAGGGGCAGGACATCGACCGCGCGCTGCGCGGGATCATGGACGAGGCGGTGGCGAAGAAGGCCACCCTCGTGGAGATCATCCCCGGTAAGGGCTCCGGTCAGCTCAAGAAGCGGGTGCTGCGGTTCCTCGACCAGAAGGACGTCAAGCAGCTCTACCACCGGGTCGAGAAGGACTCGAAGAACTTCGGCCGCCTCTTCGTGCACTTTCGTTGGAAGTAGTCAGGCCGGGGTCTCGGCGCGGGCGAGGAATTCGGTCGTCCGGTCGATGATCAGCTCGGGGTGGTACATCGGCAGGTCGTGACCCGCGCCGGGGACGATCTCGACCCGGGCGGCGGGGACCAGGCTTCGGATTCGGGCGGCGACCAGCGCCGAGTCGTACATCTGGCTGCGTTCGCCGAGCAGGACGAGGGTCGGGGCGGCCACCGCGCGCAACTCCTCGTCGGTCAGGGTCGGCGGGACGGGCAGCCGGCGGCGGAAGCCCGCGGTCACCAGGGCGAGGCGCATGAGGTCGTCGTCGAGCAGGGTGGTGTTGTGCAGCCAGCGGGCCGCTCGTCGGCGCAGCGGCCGGGGCGCGAGGCCGGCGAGCCCACCGACGATCACCCAGGCGAGGAAGCGACCGGTGACCTTGCCGAACCCGGCCGGGTCGAGCAGGGTGACGCTGGCGACCTGGTTCGGAGCGTTGATGGCGTGCTGCAGGGCCGTCCAGCCGCCGTAGGAGCAGCCGACGAGATGCGCGCGGTCGACGTCCAGGCCGGCGATGACCTCGCCGAGCCACTGCGACAGGTCGGCTCCGCCGGTGATCGGCCGGTCCTGGGTGGACCCGCCCGGCTCGCCGCACGGGTCGACGGCCAGCACCGGGCGATTCTCGCCGAGTCGGGCGACGTAGCGGTGCCACATGAGCGAACTGCCGCCGGCGCCGGGCAGCAGCACGACCGGTGTCCCGTCGGGTCGGCCCGTCCGGTAGACCCGTGCGGTGCCGAAGGTGGTGGGCAGGTCGAGGGAGGTGTGGTCGGCCGGCCACAGTCGACCGAAGGTGCGCGTGTACGCGGCGAGGAACTTGCGGCGCGCCCGGTCGCTGGTGAACTCGCTGATGCGGTCGGTCGACATGGCGGCCCCCGATCCCGGTCGGCTTTAGTGATACAAGCGTATCATCAAAACCGGACGGCGTGATAGGCCGAGTGGCAGACCGCGGAGACCGCGATCCCGAATCGAATGGAGCGCCGTGCCCAAGCGCGTGGACCACGACGTGCGTCGCCGACAGATCGGCGAGGCGCTGCTGCGCATCGCGAACACCCGGGGCCTGCAGGCGGCGAGCATGCGCGAGGTGGCGGCGGAGGCCGGCGTGTCGCTGCGGCTCGTGCAGTACTACTTCCACAGCAAGGACGAGTTGCTGCTCGGTGCGCTCGCCTACCTCGGCGAACAACTCTCCGCCCGGGTCCGGGACCGCATCCGGGCGATCGGCACGCCGCCGACCCCGCGCAGCGTCATCTACGGCACCCTCACCGCGATCCTGCCGACCGACGAGGAGAGCCGCCGGCTGACGAGGACCTACGCGGCGTACTACACGCTGGTGCTCGCCGAGCCGGAACTCGCGGCACGGCACGGCACCACCTATCCCGACGCGCTGGAACGCTTCCTCGCCGGTCATCTCCGCACGGCGCAGGAGGACGGGCAGGTGGACCCGGGTCTCGACCCGGAGACGGTGGTCGCCGGCCTGCTGGCCCTGACCAACGGCCTCGGTTCCAGCGTGCTCGGCGGTCAACGCGACGGCGACGCCGCGCTGGCGATCCTGACCTATCACCTCGACCGGGTGTTCGATCGCGGCCCACGACGCTGAAGGCCGTCAGTGCGGACGGGCGGTCGCCAGGTCGCTCGGATCGGTGTTGCCGCCGCAGACGATCAGCGCCACCCGCTCGCCCGCCGCCGGCACGTACGCCCCGCCGAGCAGCGCGGCCAGCGCGGCGGCTCCGCCCAGTTCGGCGGCGACCCGTAGCTCCGACCAGAGCAGCCGGCGGGCGCGCACCAGATCCTCGTCGCGCACCAGCACGGACTGCACGCCCGTCCGCCGGGCGGTGTCGAAGGCGATCTCACCGATCCGGCGGGCGCCGAGCGAGTCGGTGGCGATGCCGCCCACCTCGACGTCGACCGGGCGACCGGCCTTCAACGCGGTGTGCAGGGTGGGGATCTGCTCCGGTTCGACGGCCACCACCCGCACCCCGCCGTCGAACCAGGTCGCGATGCCGGAGACCAGGCCGCCACCGCCGACCGCCACCAGCACCGTGTCGATACCGTCGACCTGCCGCTCCAGTTCGCGGCCGACGGTGCCCTGGCCGGCGACCACCTCCGGCTGGTCGTACGCGTGCACCACGAGGGCACCGGTCTCCTCGGCCCGTCGGGTGCTCGCCGCGAACGCCTCCGCGTAGTGCTGGCCGACCTGCTGCACCGTGGCGCCCAACCCGGCCAGTCGCTCCACCTTGACCGGGGACGCGGTCACCGGCACGAACACCTCGGCCGGAACGGCCAGGGCGCGGGCCGCGTAGGCGACGGCGAGACCGTGGTTGCCACCCGACGCGGCCAGCACGCCCGCTGCGGGCAGTGGCCCCTGGAGCATCCGGTTGAACGCGCCGCGCGGCTTGAAGGAGCCGGCGTGCTGATGCAGTTCCAGCTTGAAGCTGAGCCGCCCGGGCACACCAAGCTCGCCGCCGTCGAGGGTGAGCACGGGAGTCTGCCGTACCCGGCCGCCGATCAGCGCGGCGGCCGCCTCGACGTCCTGTCTGTCCACCATCGCCAGAACCGCCCCTCGCCAGGACCAGAGAGCCCGCCGACCACCGTCGGTGCCGGCCGACGAGACAGCCTATCGAGGCCGGCCGGCCACCCTGGGCGACCCGTCGCGTTCCGATCAGACCGGATAGGTCCGGGCGACGGCGAGCATCTCCGAGCTGTGCGACCCGACGATTCCGACGTCCGCCGGCCGGGGCTGGAAGCCGGGAAGTTCGGCCAACCCGTCGCTGGCGTCCATCGCGCGCAGCTCGACCCGCTCCGCCTTCGGCGTGACGGTGAGCGTCACCTCGATGCCCTCCGCGGGTGGGGCGTGGAAGACCACCCCGAAGCCCCACCGGCCGGTGCGCGCCTCGACCGGCACGGACCGGCCGGCCACCTCGGCGCGCAGCACGGTCGCGGTCGCCGAGTCCACGTGCAGGGTGGCCAGGCGGACCGGGCGCTGCGGGGTGAGCCGCACCCGCAGGGTGCGCTCGGCGCCGGGGCCGCTGTCGGCGAGCACCTCCAGCTTCGGCGCCGGCAGGTTCGCCGCCGGCGCCGGCCCGGTGCGCAGTTCACCGTCGCCCAGACCCGGGAAGTCGTCGGCGACGGACTGCACCCCGTCCACGTACCTGTCGGTCCACGGCTGCGGCTCGGCCTCATGGCTCAGCCAGCGGGCCTGGCCGGTCCCGGCGTCCAGGGCGTACATCAGGTGGGTGGGCGCGGGGTGCGCCGCGTCGAACCGGTCGACCCGCAGGCCGACGCCGGCCAGCACCAGCGCCGCGACCGAGGCGGCCACCGCCGGCAGCGCGCCGAGCCGCCGGGCCCGGCCCGCGACCAGGCCGCGCTGCCCGCCGGCCTGCGGGTGCAGCAGATCCACCACCGGCAGCGCGGCCAGCCCCAGCAGCACCGCGACCAGGGCCGCGACTCCGCCCATCGCCATGCCGAGCGCCGGGAAGAGCAGTACCACCGTGGGGAGGAGGATCACCACGCCGACCGCGCCGGCCACGGTCACCGCGACCACCGGCCACGGGCCGTCGACCCGGGTGCCGAGTGCGATCAGCCCGGCGAGCGCGCCGGCCAGCGCCGGCAGGGTGGTCAGGTACGCCCCGCCCGGCACCGCCACGGCCAGCAGCACCCCGAGCGCGGCCAGCCAGCCCAGCCCGCCGATGGCCAGTGCGGCCGGACCGATCCAGCGGCGGGTCAGCGCGTACCAGGTGAAGACGACGGCGGCAGCGAGCGCCAGGACGGCGAGCCGGTACCAGATCGGCCGGTACGGGTCGAGCAGCTCGGCGTAGCCGGGCCGGATCGCGGTGACCGCCGCCCAGAGCAGCTGCGCGGCGAGCGGGGCGGCCACGATCGGCACCAGGGCCAGCCCGAAACCGGCGGCCAGCCGGCCCCCGGTGGTGCGCCCGCGGCGGCGGGCCAGCCAGCCGACGGCGACCACGGCGGCCAGCGCCAGCAGCGCCAGCGGAAGCGTCAGCCAGCCCGGATAGTGGACCAGCCCGCCGGGCACCGGGAAGTAGCTGGCGTCGCCACCGGCGCGCAGGTCGGTCAGGTCGGTGCGGCCGAACTCGCGGGCCAGGCCGAGCGCGTTGTCGCCGTGCTGCTGGAGGCTGGCCCGGTCCATCGCCGCCGGGGTGTCCAGCGGGGTGTGGTAGATCGCGCCGCCGTCGATGTACGCCGAGTTCAGGCCGACGAAGTTCTTGTTCAGGAACGCGGTGAAGTCGGTGTCGTTGGGCAGGGCCCGGTAGATCTCCACGGCGAACGAGGTGCCGACCGGGTGCGGCGCGGCCCGGGCGAAGACGTCGACCAGCTTCGCGTTGTCCCGGGACGTCTCGAACATGATCACCGGGCCGGTGGAGCCCCGCGCCTCCAGGTTCAGCACCACGCCGCCGTCGGCGGCGAGCGGGTGGCTGGCAGCGAACGCGGCCGCACCGCAGAGGCAGGCCTCCTCGGCGTCGGTGAGCACGAAGACGATGTCGTTTCGCGGTCGCGGGCCGGTGGCCAGCGCGCGGGCCACCTCCAGGATGGTGGACGTGCCGGCGGCGTCGTCGTTGCCGCCCGGGCCGGTCTGCACCGAGTCGTAGTGGGCGACCAGGAAGACCCGGCCGGTCGGGTCGGTGCCAGGGAGCCGGGCCACCACGTTGCGGACCCGGGCCAGGGTGGTGCCGCCGGCGGCTCCGCTGAGCTGCCCGGCCTCCGGCGCCACGCTGTCCTGCACCTGCGTCTCCAGGCCCAGTCCGCGCAGCACCTGCTCGACGTGGGCCCGGACCTGGTCGTTGGCCGGGCTCCCGGCCGGGTGCGTCCGGGCCGCGATGATCTTGACGTTCTCGTACGCCCGGCCGGCGCTGAACTCGTCGGTCGGCGCACCGGTCGGCTGGGGCGCCGGAGTGCGCAGGTCGATCAGGCTGCCCGCGCCGACGGCGACCAACGCGACGAGCGCCGCCGCGGCGGCGGCCAGCCGCCGCCGGGGCCGGGCCATCGCCCGGTCGGCGGCGGGCACGCGCGGCCCGGGCCGGGCCGGCGCGCGGTCGGCGGCGGGGGTGGGGGGTGCGCCCACGGGAACTCCTCGGGGTGGGGCGGTGGGGCTGGGTGGCCCCATCCTGCCCCCACAAACCTCGGAACGGGATGCCCGGGACGCGCACCCGCCCGGGAGCCCGACGTGAGGGACCGGTTTGCCCCATAGCGGGCAGTGATCCGCCCCATTGCCGCCGACGCCGAGCCCGTCGTGTTGTGTGCGACCGTTGTCTAATACAGGATCAGCAGGGCACTCGGAAGGAGCCCGACATCACCAGCGATCTCCCGCGTCTCGCGGCGGTGACCCGGCCGCACCGGGGGGCCGGCCTGACCGGTCCCTCAGTCGTGCCGCGGGCCCATGTGCAGGGCGGACACCCCAAGGTGCCGCCGGGTGAGCGGCTCCGGGTGCTGCTGGTGGAGGACGACGAGGGCGACGCCTTCCTCGTCGGCGAGCTGCTGGCCGAGACCAATTCGATGATCGATCTGCTGGTGGCGACCAGTCTCAGCGAGGCCCGCCAGCGGGTGATGGGCGTCGACTGTGTGCTGCTCGACCTCGGCCTGCCCGATGCCCAGGGGCTGGACGGGCTGCGCCAGGTGCTGGAGATGTCCAGCGGCGCGGCGGTCTGCGTGCTGACCGGGCGCTCCGACGAGCACCTGGGCATCGTCGCGGTGGCCGAAGGCGCCCAGGACTACCTGGTCAAGGGACAGGTCGACGGGGTCCTGCTGACCCGGGCGCTGCGCTACGCGGTGGAGCGCAAGCGCGCCGACGAGAACGCCCGCCGGCTGCGCGAGGTCGAGCTGCGCCAGGCCGAGTCGGCCCGCCTGGAGCGGGGTCTGCTGCCCCAGCCGCTGATGTCGACCGACCAGGTGGCGGTGCACACCTTCTACCGGCCGGGCCGGCACGCCGCGCTGATCGGCGGCGACTTCTACGACGTGGTGCAGACCCGGCCCGACCGGGTCGACCTGATCGTCGGCGACGTCTGCGGGCACGGGGTGGACGAGGCGGCGCTCGGCGTCGAGCTGCGGGTCGCCTGGCGGGCCCTGGTGCTCGCGGGGGTCCCCGACGACGAGGTGCTGCCCGCGCTGGAGCAGGTGCTGATGAGCGAGCGCCGGCTCCAGGAGATCTTCGCGACCGTGGCGACCGCCCGGCTCGACCTGGACACCAACCGGGCCACCGTACGCCTGGCCGGGCACCCGCCGCCGCTGCTGCTCTCCCGCGGCGGGGTGGCGCCGGTGCCGGCGCCCGGCGGCCGGCTGCTCGGCGTCCGGCCCCGCCGGCCGGTCGCCTACGACCTGGAGTTCGACACTGAGGACTGGTCCCTGTTGATGTACACCGACGGACTGATCGAGGGGCGGGTGGGCGACAGCGACGAGCGACTCGACGTGCCCGGCCTCAACCGTCTGCTGGAAGAGCCGGCCAGTCGGTCGGTGCCGCTGCCAGAGCTGCCGGCCTGGCTGGTCGGGCGGGCCGAGCAGATCAACGGCGGCCCGCTCGCCGACGACGTCGCCATGCTCATGGTCAGCCGAGGTGGTGGCCGGTGAAGGTCGGTACGTCCCGCTGGAGCCTGCGCCAGCGGGTGGTCACGCTGCTCGCCGTCGTCGGCGTCCTCCTCGTCGGGCTGGCCGCGGCCGAGGCCGCGGTCGCCGCGCGCAACCGCACCCACGTCGACGCGCTGTTGAACACCACCGGCCCGCTCCGGGTGCACGCCCAGGAGCTGCTCAACGCGTTGCTGGACCAGGAGACCGCGGTCCGGGGCTTCGCGGTCAGCGGCGACCGGGCCGACCTCGGTCCGTACGAGGCCGGGGTGCAGCAGGAGCAGGACCTGGTCGAGTCGATGCGGCGGCTGCTGGCCGAGTACCCGGAGATCGCGGAGGAACTGGGGCAGGTCGAGCAGCAGACGGAGCAGTGGCGACAGTCGGTCGCCGTCCCGGTGATCACGACGACCGAGCAGAGCGGCACCGCCGCCGGTCAGGCGCTCATCACCGAACAGTCCCGCCAGCAGTTCGACGGGGTACGCGCCGCCGTGGAGGAACTCCAGGCCGACATCCTCGGCGCGCGTGAGCAGAACGCCGAGAACATCCGCCGGACCGGCAACCTGCTGGTCGTCCTGCTGATCGCGGCCGGGCTGGTGGTGGTGGTCGCCGGAATGCTGTTGGTGCTCTCGCTGGACCGGATGGTGGTGCGCCCGCTGACCGGGCTCGCCGAGCAGGTCCGGGAGGTCGCCGAGGGCGACTTCCAGCACCGCATCGCCGGCGCCGGCCCACCGGAGTTCCTGCGGCTCGCCGACGACGTGGACGCGATGCGGCAGAAGATCGCCGCCGACCTGGCCGAGGTCCGGGAGGCCCGGGAACGGATCGAGTGGGTCAACAGCCAGCTCCAGAAGCAGGCCGAGGAGCTGACCCGCTCCAACCGTGACCTGGAGCAGTTCGCCTACGTTGCCTCGCACGACCTGCAGGAGCCGCTGCGCAAGGTGGCCAGCTTCTGCCAGCTGCTCCAGCGCCGCTACGCCGGGCAGCTGGACGAGCGGGCCGACCAGTACATCGCGTTCGCGGTGGACGGCGCCCAGCGTATGCAGCGCCTGATCAACGACCTGCTGGCGTTCTCCCGGATCGGTCGGCTCACCGCCGGCTTCACCGAGGTCGACCTGAACAAGGTGATGGGCGATGTGGCCGGCCAGACCGAGGCGGCGCGGCAGTACGCGGACGCCGAGCTGACCTGGTCCGAGCTGCCGGTCATCCGGGGTGAGGAGCCGCTGCTCACCAACCTGCTGGCCAACCTGGTCAGCAACTCGATCAAGTTCCGCCGGCCGGACGTGCCGGCGCGGGTGCACGTCTCGGCCCGGCGGGTCGGCGACGAGTGGGAGATCAGCTGCGAGGACAACGGCATCGGCATCGAGCCGGAGTTCGCCGACAAGATCTTCGTCATCTTCCAGCGGCTGCACTCCAAGGACGCGTACCCGGGCACCGGGATCGGGCTGGCCATCGCGAAGAAGATCGTGGAGTACCACGGTGGCCGGGTCTGGGTGGACACCTCCGTCCCGGAGGGGACGGCGATCCGATTCACCCTCCCCGCGCTGCCCGCGGAGATCGAGGCGTCCGCCGCGGAGCCGGGCACGGCGGAGGGCTCGACGGGGGACGGCGCGACGGCGTCGCCGAACGGGCCGGACGCCGACCAGCCGTCCGAGGCCGCGGCGCCGGCCGGCGGCACGCAGCAGGAGCAACCGGAGCGGGCAGACCGGCCAGACCGCACGGACGCGGCGCCGGAAGGCGGTAGAACGGGTGGCATGAGGGAGACGGTGGGATGACAGCGCCGGCAGACGGCAAGAGCCCGATCGAGGTCCTCCTGGTCGAAGACGATCCGGGCGACGTGTTGATGACCCAGGAGGCGTTCGAGGAGCACAAGCTGCGCAACCGGCTGACCGTCGTCACCGACGGCGCCGAGGCGCTGGCCTACCTGCGCCGCGAGGGCCAGTACACGGACGCGGTGAGCCCGGACCTGATCCTGCTGGATCTCAACCTGCCCCGGCGGGACGGCCGCGAGGTGCTGGAGGAGATCAAGAACGACGAGGACCTGCGCCGGATCCCGGTCGTGGTGCTCACCACCTCCCAGGCGGACGAGGACATCCTGCGCAGCTACCAGCTGCACGCCAACGCCTACGTGACCAAGCCGGTGGACTTCGAGCGGTTCATCTCGGTGGTCCGGCAGATCGACGAGTTCTTCGTCAGCGTGGTCAAGTTGCCGCCGCGTGGCTGACACCCTCCTCGACGACGTCGGCACGCTGCTGCGGGAGACCGCCGACCAGGTCGTCGTCCCGCTGTTCCGCAAGCTCGACGCCGCCGACGTCGCCGAGAAGGCGCCCGGTGAGATCGTCACCGTCGCGGACCGGCGGGCCGAAGAGCTGATCTCGGCCGGCCTGCGCCGGCTCCGGCCCGGTTCGGTGGTGGTCGGCGAGGAGGCGGTCGCCGAGGATCAGGGGCTGCTCCGGCACCTGCGCGGCGGTGGGGAGGTCTGGCTCGTCGACCCGGTCGACGGGACGTCCAACTTCGCCGCCGGCCGCCGGCCGTTCGCCCTGATGATCGCGCTCCTGAGCGAGGGGGAGACGGTCGCCGCCTGGGTACTCGACCCGCTGGCCGACACGCTCGCGACCGCCCGGCTCGGCCTCGGGACGTACCTCGATGGGCAGCTGGTGCAGAACGGCGGAACGGATTCCACGCCGAGCGCGCTGCGGGGGATGGCGGTGACCCGGTTCCTGCCGCCGGCCGCCCGGGACCGGGTACAGGCCGGTGGCTCGCGGATCGGCGAGCTGCTCCCCGGTCAGCACTGCGCCGGCCGGGAGTACCTCGACATCCTCACCGGAGAGCAGCAGTTCGCGCTCTTCTGGCGCACCCTGCCCTGGGATCATGCGCCGGGCGCGCTGCTGGTCCGGGCCGCGGGCGGCGTCGCCCGGCGGTTCGACGGCACCGAGTACCACCCCGCTGACGATGGGCGTGGGCTGCTGGTCGCGGCTAACGAGCGGGTGTGGGCCGAGGCGCGGGACGCCCTGCTGGGCGACTGACCGACGCGTTCGGCGACCGGCCCGACACGGTGCGTCGAGGTTCCGCGCCACCGGTGTTCGGGGGGCCGATCAGCGCCGGCCGGTCCGGTATCGTGACCGGCGGTCACCGCCAGCAGGCCGCCGATCGGCGCCGGCGGGGCCGCCGCCGCGCAGGATCAACCGGGGGGCCGGCGGTCGACGGAAGGACGCAGTCGTGCCCACGACCATGCCCAGCCGGCGTCGCGCCCGCGGCCCGCTGATCGCACTGCTCGCCGCCGTCGCGCTGCTGCTCGGCAGCGGTGCGGTGCCCGCCTACGCGGAGCCGAACGAGGGCGGGACCAAGAAGCTGCAGGACGCCCTGGAGGCCACCGCCAAGGCGCACATCGAGGCCAAGGCGAAGCTGGACAACTCCAAGCGCCGGCAGAAGCAGCTGGTGGCCGAGATGGGCACTCTCGAAGCGCGGGTGACCGAGCTGACCGCGCAGGTCGGCGAGGTGGCCGCGCAGTCCTACCGGGTGGGTCGGCTCACCCCGACGTCGATGCTGCTCAACAGCGCCTCCCCGGAGGCCTTCCTGGAGCGGGCGGCCAACCTCGACCTGATGGCGCAGCGCGACAGCAGGCGGTTGCGCTCTTTCAGTGAGGCGCGCCAGCAGGCGCAGCAGGCCAAGCTCGCCATCGACGCCGAGGTGCGCGAGCAGCAGAAGCAGCTCGCCGTGATGGCGAAGAAGAAGAAGGAGGCCGAAGCGGCGCTGGCCGAGGTCAGCTCGGGCACCAGCGGCGGGTTCAGCGGCGGCAGCTCCTCCTCGGCGAAGCCGGCGCCGCGCAACTCCGACGGATCCTGGCCGTCGGAGTCCTGCTCGGTGAACGATCCGACCACCTCCGGCTGCATCACCCCGCGCACCCTCAACGCCCTGCAGCAGACCAAGGCGGCCGGCTACAAGCGGTACGTCTCCTGCCACCGCAGCGGCGGCGGCGGCGAGCATCCCAAGGGTCGGGCCTGCGACTTCGCCGCCGCGACCAACGGCTTCGAGGACCGCAACGCGACCGGCGGCGACAAGGCGTACGGCGACAGCCTCGCCGCCTGGCACGTGCGTAACGCGAACCGGCTGGGCGTGCTCTACGTGATCTGGTACCGGCAGATCTGGCATCCCGGCACCGGCTGGCGCTCCTACAGCGGTAGTGGCAGCCCGGCGGCGAGCCACACGAACCATGTTCATCTCTCGATGTACTGACGCGCGAAGCCGGGTCGGCTGCGTACCATCGCGACGATGAGCTCCCCACCGTCCGAGGTTGCGGCCCCGTCCGCGCCCCCCGTACCGGGCGATCCCGTCCGCGCCCTGCCAGGAGGCCTCGCCGCCTTCCTGGTCTTCTTCGCCAGCGGCGCCGTCCTGGTGCTGGAGACGGCCGCCCTGCGCCTGGTCGGCCCGTACGTCGGAGTCACCCTCCAGGTCACCAGCTCGGTGATCGGCATCGCGCTGGCCGCGATCGCCTACGGCGCCTGGTCCGGTGGCTGGCTGGCCGACCGGCGTGACCCCCGCCCGCTGCTGGCCCCCGCGCTGGTGCTGGCCGGCATCGCCACCGCGATCACCCTGCCGGTGGTCCGGTACGCGGGCGAGGTGCTGCGGGGCGGGGCGGCGAGCGCCATCCTGCTGCTCGTCGCGCTGGCCGTCTTCGTCCCGGCGGTGCTGCTCGCCGCGGTGACCCCGCTGGTGGTGAAGCTCCAACTCGCCGACCTGCGCCGCACCGGCCAGGTGGTCGGCCGGCTCTCCGGCATCGGCACCCTCGGCGGCATCACCGCCACCCTGCTCACCGGCTTCGTGCTGGTCGCCGCCCTGCCCAGCACCGTGATCCTGCTGGCGCTGGCGGTGGCGCTCGGGGTCACCGGCCTCTGCGTCGGCTGGTACCTGCGCCGGCAGTCGCGCACCGAGCTGCCCGGTCCGGCCCGGGCCAAGGCCGCGCTCGCGGTGCTCGGTCTGGTCGGCGCCGGGCTGACCACGGTCGCGCCGAACCCGTGTGACATCGAGACCGCGTACCACTGCGCGAAGGTGGAGGCCGATCCCGACCGGGCGAGCGGGCGGACGCTGCTGCTCAACTCGGCGCAGCACTCCTACGTGGACCTCGACGACCCGCGCCACCTGGAGTACGCGTACACCAAGTGGTTCGGCGCGGTGGCCGACGTGGTCGCGCCGGCCGGGCAGCGGCTGGACGCGCTGCACCTGGGCGGTGGCGGGTTCACCGTGCCGCGCTACCTGACCGCCACCCGGCCCGGCACCGACAACCTGGTCTTCGAGATCGACGGCGGGCTCATCGAGCTGGGCGAGCGCGACCTCGGCGTACGCCAGGGGCCGGACCTGCGGGCGGTGACCGGCGACGCCCGGATGCTCGTCGCCGGGGAGCCGGCGGACAGCCGCGATCTGGTGGTCGGCGACGCGTTCGGGCACCTGGTGGTCCCCTGGCACCTGGCCACCCGGGAGATGGCGGCCGACATCGATCGGGTCACCCGCCCGGGCGGTGTCTACGTGCAGAACGTCATCGACTATCCGCCGCTGCGCTTCATCCGCAGCGAGCTGGCCACGGTCGCCACCGAGTTCCGGCACGTGGCGCTGATCGCGCCGCCGGAGGCGCTGGCCGGGGAGCAGGGCTCCAACTTCGTGATCGTCGCCTCGGACGCGCCGCTGCCGTTGGAGGCGGTACGCGCCCGGCTGCTCGAGGTGGACGTGCGGGCGAGCCTGATCTCCGGCGCTGAGCTGACCGACTTCGTGGGCGAGGCGCTGGTGCTGACCGACGACTACGCGCCGGTGGACCAGTTGCTGGCCACCGCCTGAACGGGTGACTTCGCGAACCGAATTCGGCCTGCCAGGTGTAGGCGGGTCGCTACCGGGCAACAACTCCGACCATGGGCGGTGGGGACCGGAACGGCGCGCAACTGCTCGGTGAGCGGTACCGGCTGATCGAGCAGCTCGGCGCGGGCGGCATGTCCGTGGTCTGGCGGGGCTACGACGAGGTGCTCGGCCGCCAGGTCGCGGTCAAGGTGCTCGCGTCGCGGCTGGCCACCGACCGGGCCTTCCGGCACCGGATCCGGATCGAGGCGCAGGCCGCCGCCCGGCTCTGCCACCCCAACATCACCAACGTGTACGACTACGGCGAGTCCCAGCAGGTCGGGCTGACCGTGCCGTACGTGGTGATGGAGCTGGTCGACGGCGCCCCGCTGACCAGCCGGCTGGGCCGCCAGGCGCAGCTGCCCTGGCGGGAGGCGGTGACCATCTCCGCCGAGGTCGCCTCCGCGCTGGCCACCGCGCACGCCCGCGGCGTGGTGCACCGGGACGTCACCCCGGGCAACGTGATGCTGACGCCGACCGGGGTCAAGGTCGTCGACTTCGGCATCTCGGCGCTGGTCGGGGAGAGCGAGAAGGGCGCGGACGGCACGCTGCTCGGCACCCCCGCCTACCTGGCTCCGGAGCGACTGGACAACGGCCAGGTCTCGCCGGCCACCGACGTGTACGCCGTGGGTCTGCTGCTCTACCGGATGCTCACCGGGCGGCTGCCCTGGCAGGCCAGCACCACCACAGAGATGCTGCGGGCGCACATGTACACCGACCCGGGGCCGATGCCGGCCGTGCCCGGGCTCCCCGACGAGGTGGCCGACCTGGTGCGGCGCTGCCTGGCGAAGCGCCCCGAGGACCGGCCGGGCACCGCCGAGCTGGCCGGCACCCTGGCCGAGGCGGCCGGGCTGCTCGCCGCCGTGCCGGTCTCGCCGGCCGGCGGGCCGGTTGGCCCGGTGACGTTGGCGAACGCCGGTACCACGATCCTGCCCTGGTCGGCGGCGACCGACGCGCTGCCGTTCTCGCGCACCCGCAACCGGCGGTCGGTGGCCCGGCGCCGGCGGGTGGAGGCCGGCGTGGCCGCGGCCGGCCTGATCGCGGTCACCGCCGCACTCTGGGGGGTGACCGGGCGCAGCCCGGCCAGCGGGGAGACGGAGCAGCCGACCGAGGCGCGGATGGGGGCGGAGAAGCCGGTCCCCTGCCAGGTCGCGTACGCGCTGCGCACCGACTCCGGCAAGGACTTCGCCGCCGAGTTGACCCTCACCAACACCGGCGACCAGGAGCTGCGCGACTGGGCGATGAGCTTCACCTTCCCCGGAAAGCAGACGGTGACCCGGGTGACCCCCGCGTCGGCGAGCCAGCAGGGCCGCACGGTCGTCGTCCGGCCGCCGGCCGAGCGGATCGCGCTGGCGCCCGGCGCCGCCGAGAAGCTCACCCTGACCGGCCGCTACACCGGCGGGAACCCGCTGCCGGTGCAGTTCAGCCTGGGTGACCGGAGCTGCGGGGTGCAGGTCTCCGGAGTGGCCGGGACGGCACCGAAACCGGCCACCAAGGCCGTGCCGACCAAGGCGCCGGCGAAGCCGGCCACCTCGACCCGGGGCGCTGCCGGCGGCACCAAGCCGAAGCCCGAGAAGCCCGACAAGCCCGAGAAGCCCGGCAAGGGCAAGGGGCCCGGCGGTGGGCCGGGCAAGGGCGGTAAGTAGGTCAGCCTGCTCCGCTCCTTCGGCCGCATTCAGCTCAGTTGGGCGAAGCGCTGGACCTGCTCGATGCTCCCCTCCACCACGAGCGCGCTGCCGCCCCGCAGCACCGTGGCGTCCGAGGCGTACTGGAACTGCTCGCCCGGCAGCTTGGCGCCGAGCACCCGCACCCCGTAGCGCTCGATCGGCCGGATCTCCGACAGCGGGCGGCCGGCCAGCACCTCCGGTACGCGCACCTTGGCGATGGCGAAGTCGTCGCCGAACTCGATGAAGTCCAGCATCCGGGTGACGATCAGGTGAGCCACCCGCTCGCCCGTCTCCGCCTCGGGGAAGATCACGTGGCGGGCGCCGACCGACGACAGGATCTTGGCGTGCTTCATCGAGGTGGCCCGGGCCCAGATCTGCTCGATCCCGAGTTCGGCCAGCGCCAGGACGCTGAGCACACTCGCCTCCACCGACGCGCCGATGGCGACCACGGCGCGTCCGAAGGAGTTGACCCCGAGCTGGCGTAGCGCGTCCTCCTCGGTCGAGTCGGCCTGCACCACCCGCTCGAGCTGCGCCGACCAGCGCTGTACCTGCTCGGGGTTCCGGTCGATCGCCAACACCTCGTGACCCAGCCGGGTCAGTGAGCCGGCCAGGTGGCAGCCGAACCGGCCCAGCCCGATCACCACGACACCGCTGTCGTCCGCGTGCCTAGCCGACAATGGGTTGCTCCTCCGGGTATCGGTACAGCCGGCGCCGGGTGTTCAGGGCGATCGCCGACCCGAGGGTGAGCGGGCCGACCCGGCCGATGAACATCAGGACGGTCAGCAGGATCTGCCCGCTCTCCGGCATCCGCTGAGCCAGCCCGACGGTGAGGCCGGTGGTGCTGAACGCCGACGTGACCTCGAAGAGCGCCTGGTAGAAGAGGGTGCCCTGGGTCAACAGGATCACCGCCAGCGTGCCGAGCGCGACAAGCGCGACGCTCAGCAGCGCCACGGTCAGCGCCTGCCGCTGGCTGGCGTTGGCCACCCGGCGGTTCCCGACCGAGACGTCCGGTTCGCCGCGCAGCTCGGCCCAGATGACGAAGGCGAGCAGGAAGAAGGTGGACACCTTGATCCCGCCGGCGGTGCTGGCGCTGCCGCCGCCGATGAACATCAACGCCACCAGCAGCGGGTAGCTCTCCTCGCGCAGCGCGGTGATGTCGAGTACCTCGAACCCGCCGGTGCGGCTGAGCGCGATCTGGGTGAACGACGCGAGCACCTTGCCCGGCATGTCGTACTGGCCGATGGTCCGCGGGTTGGTCCACTCGGTCATGAGCAGCCAGAGGAAGCCGAACCCCACCAGGACCACGCTGCCCCAGATCGTCAGCTTGGTGGCCACCGCCCAGCGGACCGGCGTCCGCCACTCGCGGACCGCCTCGAAGAGCGCCGGGAAGCCCAGCCCGCCGATGATCGCGCCGAACGCCAGCGGCAGCGCCACGAACGGATCCTGGGAGAAGGCCAGCAGCCCATCGGTGTAGAGGGCGAAGCCACCGTTGTTGAACGCCTGCACCGCGTGGAAGGTGCCGGACCAGAGGGCGCGGCCGGGCGGATAGTCGTAGCTGATCCAGAGGCGCCCGGCGACCAGCACGGTCATCGCCGCCTCGCAGGCGAAGACGGTGACGGCGATCCGGCGCAGTAGCCGGACCACGTCACCGACGCCGAACTCCTGGGTCTCCGCCTGCACGAGCAGCCGGTTGCGGAGCCCGAGCTGCCGGCTGACCAGCAGGATGACCAGCGCGGCGACGGTGAGGATGCCGAGGCCGCCGAGCTGGGTCAGCAGGGTGATGAGGACCAGTCCCCAGACCGACCAGTAGTTGGGCGTGTCGTTGATCGCCATCCCGGTGACCGAGATCGCCGAGGTCGAGGTGAAGAGCGCGGTGACGAACGGCGCGGGCTGGTAGTCGACGGTGGCCGCGCGCATCGACAGCAGCCCGGTGCCGATCAGGATCGGCACCAGGAAGGCGAACGGCACCAGCCGTACGGGGTGTCGAAAGAACCGGCGCACCAGACAATCTTCCGTTTCCGTCGGTATCGGGGTGAGTGAACCGGCGATCCGGAACTTCACCTGCCGGCCAGGCATCGACCAACTTCCGGCCAACCCGGGGCGGTCTGCTGTGGCGGTCCACCGACGACGACAGGAGACCGCGTTGCGACGTACCCTTTCCGCCCTCGGCCTGGCCGCGGGGCTGCTGGCCGCCGCCGTGGCCGTGCCGACGATGGCCGCTTCGGCCGAGCCGGCCGCCGACCGGGGGCAGTCCCGGGCGAGCGACCGGCCGCTCGTGATCGGCCACCGCGGTGCGAGCGGCTATCGCCCGGAGCACACCCTCGAGGCGTACCGCCTGGCGATCCGGATGGGGGCCGACTTCGTCGAGCCCGACCTGGTCTCGACCCGCGACGGCGTGCTCGTCGCCCGGCACGAGAACGAGATCTCCGGTACCACCGACGTGGCCGCGCACCCGGAGTTCGCCGCGCGCAAGGCCACCAAGACGATCGACGGCGTATCGGTGACCGGCTGGTTCACCGAGGACTTCACCCTGGCCGAGCTGAAGACGCTGCGCGCCAAGGAGCGGCTGCCGCAGGTCCGGGTCGCGAACACCGCGTTCGACGGCCAGTTCGAGGTGCCCACCCTCCAGGAGGTCATCGACCTGGCCCGGACCGAGGGACGGGCGCGTAACCGCACCATCGGCATCTACCCGGAGACCAAGCACCCGAGCTACTTCGCCGCGATCGGGCGGCCACTGGAGGAGCCGCTGCTGAAGGTGCTCCGGGCCAACAAGCTGACCCGGAAGAACTCGCCGGTCATCATCCAGTCCTTCGAGACGGCGAACCTGCGCAAGCTCTCCCGGATGACCGACGTCCGGCTGGCCCAGCTGCTCGACGCCACCGGCCGCCCCTACGACTTCACCGTCGCCGGTGACCCCCGCACCTACCAGGACCTGGCCACCGCGGCCGGGCTGAAGTGGATCGCCGGGTACGCCGACGGCATCGGCGCGCACAAGAACCTGATCGTGCCGCGGGACGCCGCGGGCAAGCTGCTCGCCCCGACCAACGTGGTGCGGGACGCGCACCGCGAGGGTCTGGTCGTGCACGCCTGGACGTTCCGCGTGGAGAACCAGTTCCTGCCGACGGACTTCCGGATCGGCAACGACCCGAACGCCCGCGGCGACATCACCAGCGAGTACGAGCTCTTCTTCCGCCTCGGCCTGGACGGCGTCTTCACCGACCAGCCGGACACCGCCGTCGCCGCCCGCGCCGGCCTCGCCTGACCCACCCCGAATCGCTGGCCCGTCACCCGTCCCCGGGTGCCGGGCCAGCGCCATTCCGCCCGCCACCACGGCGCGCGATTGAGGGAGCGTGGTGCCGCGGAAGTTGCTGCCTCGCCCCGCTTCGAGGCCGCAACTTCCCTGAAGTTGTGTCGATCATGGGCCGGACGTGCCCGGCGCGAGCGGCTTGCGGGCCGGTATCGCGGTCGATGGCCGGGGTCGACACATGAGGTGTGGGGAAGACGGAGGCCGCGCCCATCGTGCTGCGGCGTCGGGGCGGGTATGAGCAGCTCGCTGTAACGGCCGGCCATCCCACCCCGGTTACTTGTGTGTTTCGGCCACATAGCCCGTGGGTGACGTCACTTCTAGCGTGAGCCGACAATGAGTTTCCCTCCCTCCGAGTCCTCACGTGGAGTCGCAATGACGGTCCGGACGACGCGGCGGGTGTTCCTCTCCGCCGCCACGATGATGGCCGCGGCGCTGGCCGCCACGGCCTGTGGCAGCCCGCAGGACACCGCCTCCGGCGGCGGCGACAGCGCCGCCCCGGTCAAGGTTGGCCTGGTGTACTCCCAGTCGGGTGCGCTGGCCAGCTATGGAAAGCAGTACATCGAGGGGTTCAAGGCCGGCCTCGACTACGCCACCAAGGGCACCAACAAGGTCGGCGACCGGACGATCGAACTCACCGAGGTCGACGACGCCGGTGACCCGGCGAAGGCGGTCTCCGCGGCCAAGGACCTCATCGGCAAGGGCAGCAAGATCATTGCTGGCTCCACCGCCTCCGGCGTGGCGCTCCAGGTCGCCCCGATCGCGGCGCAGAACAAGGTCCTCTTCATCTCCGGGCCGGCCGCGACCGACGCGGTCACCGCCGCGAACAAGTACACCTTCCGCTCGGGCCGCCAGTCCTACCAGGACGTGGTGACCGCGAAGTCGTTCATCGGCGACCCGACCGGCAAGAAGGTCGTGGTCTTCGCCCAGGACGGCGCCTTCGGCGACGCGAACGAGGCCGCCGTGAAGGCCGTCATCGGCGGCGCCGGTGCGACCGTCAGCAGCGTGCGCGCCCCGGCCAGCGCCACCGAGTTCACCCCGTTCGCCAGCCAGATCAAGGCCGCCAAGCCGGACCTGCTCTTCGTCGCCTGGGCCGGCACCACCGCCCCGGCGATGTGGCAGACCCTCGACCAGCAGGGCGTGCTCTCCTCCACCACGGTCGTCACCGGCCTGGACATCCGCGCCTCCTGGCCGACCTTCGGCGCGGCCGGCAGCAAGATCTCCTTCCTGTCGCACTACTTCGACGGAGCCAGCGACACCGAGGCCAGCAAGGCGCTCAAGGCCAAGGTCGGCACCGTCGACCTCTTCCACCCGGACGGCTTCGCCGCCGCCCAGATGGTCGTCCGCGCTGCCCAGGAGGGTGGCGACGACGTCGACAAGATGGTCACCGCGCTGGAGGGCTGGAGCTTCGACGGGGTCAAGGGCAAGATGACCATCCGCGCCGAGGACCACGCCCTGCTCCAGCCGATGTACCAGGCCAAGCTGACCGGCAGCGGCACCGCGTTCACCGCCACCGCGCAGAAGAGCCTCACCGGTGACGAGACCGCGCCGCCGGTCGTGGCGATGAAGGGCTGACCTGATGCTCGCCACCCGCGGTCTGACCTGGCGGATCGGTGAGGTCGCCATCGTCGACAGCGTCTACCTCGACCTGGCGCCCGGGGAGTTCCTCGGCGTGATCGGGCCGAACGGCGCCGGCAAGACCTCACTGTTCAACCTGATCACCGGCCTGCGCCGGGCCACGGAAGGCCGGATAACCCTGGACGGGCAGGACATCACCACCCTGCCGCCGCACCGGCGGGCCCGGCTCGGGCTCGGCCGTACCTTTCAGGCGTCCTCGGTCTTCGGCTCGCTCACCGTGCGGGAGAACGTGCGGCTCGCCGTGCAGGCGCACCGCGGGGGCTCGATGAAGCTGTGGCGGCGGGCGGCGGCCGACCGGGAGGTCGCCGCCGCCGCCGACGCGGCGCTCGACCGGGTCGGCCTCGCCCACCGGGGTACGGCGCTCGCCGGCACCCTCGCCCACGGCGAGAAGCGCAAGCTGGAGATCGCCCTGCTGCTCGCCGGCGAGCCGCGGGTGATGCTGCTGGACGAGCCGATGGCCGGGGTCAGCGCCGAGGACGTGCCCGAGCTGGTCGCGGTGATCCGGTCGCTCACCGGGGACAGCGGCCGGTCGGTGCTCATGGTGGAGCACCACATGGACGTGATCCTCGAGCTGGCCGACCGCATCGCCGTGATGCACCACGGCGCGCTGCTCGCCTGCGACACCCCGGAGACGGTGATGGCCAACCCCACCGTGCAAGAGGCCTACCTGGGGGAGTCGCTCTGATGGAACCCATTCTCAGCGTGGAGAACCTGTCGGTCCGCATCGCCGGGCTGCACATCCTCCAGGGGGTGTCCTTCACGGTCGCCCCGACCGGCGTGACTGTCCTGCTCGGCCGCAACGGCGTCGGCAAGACGACCACGCTGCGCGCGGTCGTCGGGCTCACCCCCCGCAGCGGTGAGGTACGCGGGACGATCCGGATGGGCGCGCAGAGCCTGCTCACCCGCCCCACCTACCGACTGGTCCGCGGCGGGCTCGGCTACGTGCCGGAGGACCGGTGTGTCTTCGCCGGCCTCACCGTGGCGGAGAATCTGCGGCTCGCCGAACGGCGGGGCATCACCCCGGCGTACGACAAGGTCTTCGCGCTCTTTCCCGAGCTGGACCGGCGCGGACGGCAACGGGCCGGCTCGCTCTCCGGCGGGCAGCAGCAGATGCTCGCGATCGGTCGGGTGCTGCTCAACGACAACCGGCTGCTGCTGATCGACGAGCCGACCAAGGGGTTGGCGCCGAAGGTGGTGACCGAGGTGACCGAGGTGCTGGAACGGGTCGCGGAGTCGGTGCCGGTGCTGCTGGTCGAGCAGAACCTCGCGGTGGTCCGGCGGCTCGCCAAGGACGCCGTGGTGCTCGCCGCCGGTCAGGTGGCCTGGACCGGCGACGCCCAGGAACTGCTGCTGGAGACGGCGCTGACCAAGTCCCTGCTGGGCGTGGGCACCGGCGAGGGACACCAGCCGGCCGGGTCGGACCGGGCCGCGGCGGCCGGGAAGGACGCGCACTGATGGGCACCGTGATCCTGTTGGCGCTGACCGGCCTCGGGCTGGCGGCGCTCTACTTCCTGGTCGCCTCCGGGCTCTCGCTGGTCTTCGGCCTCGCCGACGTGCTCAACTTCGCGCACGGGCTCTTCCTCGGCGTCGGCGCGTACGCGACCTGGTGGGCGGCGGGCAACCTGCCCGGCGCCGGGTCGGACGGGTTCGGCTTCGTGCTCGCGGTCGCCTTCGGGGTGGCCGCCGGCACGCTCGTCGCGGTCCTGGTCGAGCTGGTGCTGATCCGGCCGCTCTACTCGCGCACCATCGAGCAGGTGCTGGTCACCGTCGGCCTCTCGCTGGCCGGGGTGGCGCTGCTCCAGGCCACCTGGGGCGCCGACGCCCGGCCGTTCCCTCGGCCGGCCTGGACCCGCGAGGTGACCGGGATCCTCGGCGCGCAGGTGCCCAACGGCGGCCTGCTGCTGATCATCGCGGCGGTGCTGGTGCTCGGCGCGCTGCTCGCCTTCCTCCGCTGGACCCGCTATGGCCTGGTGATCCGGGCCGGCGTGGAGAACCGGGAGATGGTGACGGCGCTCGGCATCGACGTCCGCAAGGCGTTCACCCTGGTCTTCGCGATCGGTGGGGCCGCCGCGGCGCTGGCCGGGGCGCTCGGCGGGGTCTACTTCGGGACCGTCTCACCGGGGCAGGGCAGCTCGCTGCTGATCTTCGCGTTCATCGTGGTGGTGATCGGCGGGATGGGCTCGGTGGTCGGCTCCGCGTACGCGGCGGTCGCGGTCGGGCTGCTGCAACAGTTCGTCAACTACTACGGCCCCTCCGGCCTCGGCGACGTCTGTGTGGTCGGGCTGCTGGCCGTGGTGCTGCTGCTGCGCCCCCAGGGCATCGCCGGAAAGGTGGCAACGGCATGACCGAGGTCAAGAGTGCTGAGGTTCCCGCCCCGCCGGCGGCGGTGCCCGCCGAGCTGACGCCCGAGCGCGGGGGCTGGCATCGGGTGCGCCCGTTCCTGCCGCTGGTCGCGCTGCTGGTCGCGGCGATCGTGCCGTACTCGACACTGCCCCTGCCGGGGATCTTCGAGGGACCGCTGAACTCGCCCGGCACCCTGCAACTGCTCGCCGTCTGCCTGGTCTTCGGTGGCCTCGCCGCCGGTTACGACCTGCTCTTCGGCCGGACCGGGATGCTCTCCTTCGGGCACGCGCTCTACTTCGCCGCCGGCGTGTACGGCACCGACATCCTGGTCACCAAGGCCGGGCTGCCGCTCTGGCAGGCGGCACTGCTGACCGTCACCGGCGGGACGATCCTGGCCGCGCTGCTCGGCGCGGTGGCGCTGCGTACGGTCGGCATCGCTTTCGCCATGGTGACGCTGGCCTTCGCCCAGGTCGGGGCGATCCTGGTGGCCCGGGACTTCGGTGGCTTCACCGGTGGCGAGGAGGGGCTGCCGCTGGACGTCTCCGGGCTGCCCGCCGGACTGGTCGGGGTGACCAACACGGTCAACCTCTACTGGCTGGCGCTGGCCTACCTCGCCGTGGTGGTCTTCGTGGTGCACCGGGTCTCCGGCTCGCCGACCGGGCGGGTGCTCGCCGGCCTGCGCGACGACGAGCGGCGGATCGGGGTGCTCGGGCTCGACCCGTACCGCTACAAGCTGGTGGCGTTCACCCTGGCCGGCGGGCTCGCCTCGGCCGGGGGAGTGGTCTACTGCCTGATCGTCGGCGGCGCCTCGCCGCACATCACCTCGTCCGAGCTGACCCTGTCGCTGCTGGTCATGGTGGTGCTCGGTGGGCCGGGCACCCGCTGGGGTCCGGTGCTCGGCGGGGTGCTCTACATGTACCTGGACCACCGGCTCACCGCGTTCGGCACCTCCGACGCGGTGGACGCGCTGCCCGCGGTGCTCAGCCGGCCGCTCTCCCAGCCGCTCTTCGTGCTCGGCACCATCTTCATCCTGGCCGTCTACTTCTTCCCCGGCGGCCTGGCCAGCCTCACCCCCCGCCTCACCCTCCTGCGCAAATCCCTACGCCCCACCCCCCGCCCCTAACCCCGCCCCGCCCCGTCGATCATGAAGTTATTGTCGCGACACGCCGTGTCGGCGGGCGATAACTTCATGATCGACGGGGTGTCCGGGCAGGGGAGGAGTCGGGAATGGACGAGCGGGTTGCGGTGGTCAGCGGGGGTGGGACCGGGATCGGGGCGGCTATCGCGCGGACGCTGGCCGGTGACGGCTACGACGTGCTCGTCGTCGGGCGGCGGGCGGATGTGCTGTCGGCCACCGCCGAGCGGATCGGTGCGGAGTGCGGGCGGCCGGCGGCGGTCAGCGCCGTCGCCGCCGACCTGACCGATCCGGAACAGCTCGACCGGGTGGTCGCCGCGCTCGGCGGCCGGACCGTCGACGTGGTGGTCAACAACGCCGGCGGATACCTCGACCGGAAGACCGACACCCTTGCCGGCGCCGCCGCGTACTGGCGGGCCAACCTGGATGCCAACGTGCTCACCGCCGTCCTGCTCACCGAGGCGCTGCGCCCTGCCCTGCGCCGGCCGGGCGGCCGGGTGATCCTGCTCGGCTCGATCGCCGCCCAGCGCGGCGGCGCCGGACCGTACTCGGCGGCGAAGGCGGCGCTGCACGGCTGGGCGTACGACCTCGCCGCGCAACTCGGCCCGGAGCAGATCACGGTCAACGTGGTCAGCCCCGGCTACGTCGCGGAGACCGAGTTCTTCGGCGACCGGATGACCCCCGAGGGGCACACCCGGCGGGTCGCGGCCACCCTGGTCGGGCGGGCCGGCGAGCCCGCCGACATCGCCGAGGCGGTTCGCTACCTGGCCAGCCCGGCGGCCGGCTACGTCACCGGCCAGGTGCTGGGAGTCAACGGCGGCTCCGTACTCGGCCGCTGACCCGACGACGAGCGGGCGGCGGCCCCCCGTGTGGCCGCCGCCCGCTCGCTGTCAGTTCGGTGATCAGCCGTTCAGCAGCTCGTACGCCACTGCCGGCGCATCCTGCGCGGCCTTGCCGGTCGGGGCGGTGACCTTCGGCGCGGTGCCGTAGTCGCGGTACCGCACCAGGTACTCGTACGCCTTCTGCTTGCCCGCCGCCGGCACCTGGAGGGTGAGCGAGGCGAGGTTGCCGTCCGCGCCGACCTCGGCGGTGAACGGGATGGCCTTGGCCTTGTCGCCGAGCGCCGCCATCGCCTCGGCGTCGAGCGCCTTGGCCGCCTCGCCGGAGGTGAGGTCGATCGTGCCGGCGTACCGGCCGGTGCCCTGCTCCTCGACGGCCGTCGCCGCCTCGACGAGCGGGCCGGCGTTGCCCACGTCGACGCCGTCGTAGACCGGCGCGCTCTCGCCGTCGGTGAGCCGGCTCCGGTCCAACCGCAGCCACCGGTCCGGCAGCTTGGGCAGGCCGGTGAGGCCCTTGGTGCCGGTGAACTTCACCTTCATCCAGGTCTGGTCGGCGACCAGCCGGAACGACATGGTGGTGATGAAGCCCAGGTCGGGGTCCTTGATCGAGGTGGTGAACTCGGCGCCCTTGGCCGTCGGGTCGACCATCCCGGAGACCGTGCTGGACGAGTCCTTGCCGCTGAACCGGAACGTGCCCTCCGTGCCGTCGGGAACGGCGGCGAGCAGCGCCGCCTTCGGCGTGGGCGCGGCGCTCGACGACCCCGGCTCGGCCGTCCGCTCGGCACCATCATCCGGCGTGCAGGCGGCGAGCAGCGCGGTGGCGGCCAGGGCGGCGGTGGTGGTGGAGACGACCCGACGGAGGAGGCCGGCGGTACGGGTGCGCTGTGTCATCGCGGTTCTCTTTCTCGCATGTCCGGCGGTTGCCGTTGACGATGCTGCGGGCCGGCACTGCCGAATCACTGCCGCTATGCTGCGATCCGACTGCCGATGCTGCGGTCCGACCGCCGTGCGGCTGCCGCCGGCGCCAGCGGGGGGTGTCAGGAGCGAAAGATCGCATGTCAGGAACGGTGCGCTTCGAGATCCTCGGTCCCCAGCGAGCCTGGTATGACGACCAGGAGCTCGACACCGGCCCGGGCAAGCAGCGCGCGGTGCTGGCCGTACTCCTGCTCGCCACGGGCCGTCCGGTGCCCACCGGGCAGATCGTCGAGGCGGTCTGGCCGGATGACCCGCCGGCGAACGGGCCGAACGTCGTGCAGAAGTACGTCGCCGGGCTGCGCCGGGTGCTGGAGCCGGAGCGCTCCCCGCGTACGCCCGGTCAGGTGCTGACCCTGAGCGACGCGGGTTACCTGTTGCGGGTGACGCCGGAGTCGGTGGACGCGGTGGCGTTCGAGCGGGCGGTGCGCCGAGCGCAGCGGCTGCGCTCCGAGGGCCGCGTTGCCGAGGCGGTCACCGCACTGCGGTCGGCGCTGGAGCTGTGGCGCGGCGAGCCGCTCGCCGGCCTGCCCGGCCCGTTCTTCGAGTCGGCCCGGCACCGGCTGGTGGAGCTGCGGGCCGCCGCCCTGGAGACGCGCGCCGAGCTGGACCTGGAGCTGGGCCGGCACCGGGAGCTCGTCGGTGAGCTGGTGGAGCTGGTCGTCGAGTTCCCGTTGCGGGAGCGGCTGCGGCACCAGCTGATGTTGGCGCTGCACCGCAGCGGCCGGCAGGCCGAGGCGCTAGCCGGCTACCGGGAGTACGGCGACCTGCTCCGCGAGGAGTTCGGCATCGAGCCGGGCGACGCGCTCCAGGACCTGCACCGGCGCATCCTCCGGTCCGATCCGACGCTCATGCCGGCCGCCGCCGTACCGCTGCCACCGGCCGGCCGGGCCACCGATTCGGCGCCGCCGACCGCCTCCGTCGAACCGACCGTGTCCGCTGCGCCGAACGCCTCCGTCGAACCGACCGTGTCCGCTGCGCCGAACGCCTCCGTCGAACCGACCGTGTCCGCTGCGCCGAACGCGTCCGGCAAACCGACCGCGTCCGCCGAGCCGCCAGCCCCGGCCGCCTCCGCCCCGCCGGCGCGGGTGGCGGCCGACCCGACGCCCCCGACTCCGCCGCCAGCTACCCCGCAGGCCGTGTCGCCGGCAGCCTCACCGGCCTGGCCGTCGGTCGCCCCGCCGGCGGTGCCGCCGCCCGCGATACCGCCGCCGGTCAGCGCGGCGCCGGCGCCCTTCCCGGCGTACCTGCCACCGCCGGCCGGGCCCTCGTCGTTCGCCGGTCCGCCGCCCGCAGCCGATGGGCGGTGGCCGAAGACCCCGATGCCTCGCTGGGCGAGCGCGACCGCCACGGTGGTCGGTACCGTCCTCGTCCTGCTCTCCCTCGGCTGCCTCACCTGGCTGGTGATCCTGCTGTACGCCGCGTGGCGGCGCAGCTGGCGGCTCGCGCTCGCCGGCGTCGGCTACCTGGCCGTGCTGGTCCTCGAGGTGTCGCTGCTCGACATCGAACACCCCGAGGCCGAGCCTTCCGCGGCCACGTCGGTGGTCTTTCTCGGCCTGGTGGTGTTCACCTGGTTGATCGGGGCGGTGCACGTGGTCCTGCTGAGCCGGGGCGTCTGGGCGACACTCACCGGCGGGCCGGGCAGCGCCAAGGACCGCGCCGAGGAGGAGCGGCGCATCCGCCGGGAGCACTCCCGTTACCTGCTCTACCACTACCCGGCGGCCCGGGGGGAACTGCGGATCGGGCGACCGGACCTGCCCCGCAGCTTCGACGACGGTGGCCTGATCGACGTCAACGCCGTCCCGGAGCAGGTGCTCGCCGGTCTGCCCGGCCTGACCGCCGAGCAGTGCCGGCAGATGGTGGTGGACCGCTGGTTGCGCGGCCCGTACTCCTCCCTGGAGGAGCTCGCCGGGCGCTGCCTGCTGCCGCCGAACGTCACCGAGCCCCTCCGCGACCTGCTCTTCTTCCTGCCCCCGACGCCGGCTGCCACCCCGGACCGGACGGTCCCGCCACCTGGCTCGTGACCAGGGCCTCCGGCGGTGGAGCGTGGCGGCGTCGCCTGTCGCTGGTAGAAATGCCGGATGAGCCAGGATCGGGCGGCGGTACGGGAGCGAGCCGAGGCGGTGCTGCGGCGGCTGGCCGGCGAGCACGCCCGGCTGCGCGAGGACCAGTGGCGGGCCATCGAGGCGCTGGTGGTCGACCGGCGCCGGGTGCTCTGCGTGCAGCGCACCGGCTGGGGCAAGTCGGCGGTCTACTTCGTGGCCACCGCGCTGCTCCGAGAGCGTGACCGGGCCGCCGAAGCCGGCGCCGGCTGGACCGCCGAGGCCGAAGCCGGCCGGGCCGCCGACACGGTCGGGCCCACGGTGATCGTCTCGCCGCTGCTGGCGCTGATGCGCAACCAGGTGGAGTCGGCCGCGCGGGCCGGCATCCGGGCCCGCACCATCAACTCCGCCAATCTCGACGAGTGGGACGAGGTCACCGCGGAGATCCACGCCGGCGCGGTCGACGTGCTGCTGATCAGCCCGGAACGGCTCAACAACCCGGACTTCCGCGACGGGGTGCTGCCGAAGCTGGCCGGCACCACCGGCCTGCTGGTGGTCGACGAGGCGCACTGCGTCTCGGACTGGGGGCACGACTTCCGGCCCGACTACCGGCGACTGCGCACCTTTCTGGGCAACCTGCCGACCGGTACGCCGGTGCTGGCCACCACGGCCACCGCCAACACCCGGGTCACCACGGACGTCGCCGAGCAGCTCAGCACGGGCGACGGCAGCGACACCCTGGTGCTGCGTGGCACGCTCGACCGGGAGTCGTTGCGCCTGGGCGTCCTCGAGCTGCCCAGCCCGGCGCACCGGCTGGCCTGGCTCGCCGACCACCTCGACCGGCTGCCCGGCTCGGGCATCGTCTACACGCTGACCGTGGCGGCGGCGGGGGAGACCACGGAGTTCCTCCGCTCGCGCGGCTACCCGGTCGCCGCCTACACCGGGCAGGCCGACGACGCCGACCGGCGGGCCGCCGAGCAGGATCTGCTGGACAACAAGATCAAGGCGCTGGTCGCCACGAGCGCGCTGGGCATGGGCTTCGACAAGCCCGACCTCGGCTTCGTGGTGCACCTCGGCGCGCCGCCCTCACCCATCGCCTACTACCAGCAGGTCGGCCGGGCCGGCCGGGCCGTCGAGCACGCCGAGGTGCTGCTCCTGCCCGGCGCCGAGGACGCGGCGATCTGGCGCTACTTCGCCTCGCTCGCGTTCCCGCCGGAGGAGCAGGTCCGGGCCGTGCTCGCCGCCCTGCACCCGGACCGGCCGATCTCCACCCAGGCCCTGGAGCCCCTGGTCGACCTGCGCCGGGCCCGGCTGGAGTTGATGCTCAAGGTGCTCGACGTGGACGGCGCGGTCCGCCGGGTGCGCGGCGGCTGGCTCGCCACCGGCGAGCCCTGGGTCTACGACGAGGCCCGGTTGCGCCGGGTCGCCGCCGCGCGCACCGCCGAGCAGCAGGCCATGCGGGAGTACGCGACCACGCCCGGCTGCCGGATGCGCTACCTGCGCGAATGCCTGGACGACGTCGAGGCGGCCGACTGCGGCCGGTGCGACCGGTGCGCCGGGCCGCTCTTCGCCACCGAGGTGTCCACCACCGCCGAGAGCGCCGCGCAGACCTTCCTCGGCCGGCCGGGGGTGGAGATCCCGCCGAAGAAGCTCTGGCCCACCGGGCTGGACGCGGTCGGGGTACCGCTCAAGGGGCGGATCGCCCCCGCGGAGCAGGCGCTGCCCGGTCGGGCGGTGGGACGCCTCTCCGACCTGGGCTGGGGTGGCCGGCTGCGCGAACTGGTCGGCCCGGAGTCGGCCGACGTCCCGGTCCCCGACGATGTGGCCGCCGCCGTGGTCGAGGTGCTCAAGGCGTGGGCGCACGGCGACTCGCCGTGGCCGCGCCGTCCGGTGGCCGTGGTGGCGGCCGGTTCGCGCCGTCGGGCCCGTCTGGTCGGCTCGCTCGCCGAGCAGATCGCCACGGTCGGCCGGCTGCCGCTACTCGGGCAACTGCCGCCGGCCGCTCCGTCCGCCCACGGGGCCCGGGGCAACAGCGCCCAGCGGGTACGCGCGCTGCACGACGCCTTCACCGTGCCGGCGGACCTCGCCGACGCGCTCGCCGGGCTGGACGGGCCGGTGCTGCTCGTCGACGACCAGGTCGACTCGGGCTGGACGATGACGCTCCTCACCCGGGCGTTGCGCCGGGCCGGCGCACCGGACGTGCTGCCCCTCGCCCTGGCGATCGCCGGCTGAGTCCCCGCCGGCGTGAGTGCGGCTGAACCACGCCGCCCGGAGGCGGTCGCGCGCGGCCGGGTGCGAAAAGTTCCCGAGCCGGGCCGATTGCGACCGTCGCCACGCCGCCGGCACACCAACCAGGGCGGGGCGGCTCCGGCGGTACCGTGGGCGCCATGGATGAGCAGGCCGGTCACGGGTCGGGCAGCGGTGCCTGAGGGAGTTTCCGCCGCGCCCGACCGCGGCACGCTCCGACTGGCGCTGGTGGTCGGCGGCCTGGTGCTCGCCGTGCTGCTCGGCTTCGGCCTCGGCCGGCTCAACGGCGGGGGTGCGACCGCGGCGGGTCTGGCGACCAGCACCGACCACACGCACACGCCGGGCACCGCGCCGCACGACCACGGCGGCGGCACCGACCAGGCCCCGAGCACCGACGCGGGCGGCCTCGCGATCGGTGCGGCCGGCTACACCCTGGCTCCGTTGAGCACCGAGTTCGCCCCGGGTCGCGCGGCGCCGCTGCGGTTCCAGATCCGCGATGCCCAGCGCCGGCCGGTCACCCGGTTCGCCATCGTGCACGACAAGCCGATGCACCTCATCGTGGTGCGCCGCGACCTGGCCGGCTATCAGCACCTGCACCCGACGATGGCGCCGGACGGCACCTGGTCGGTGCCGCTGAGCCTGCCGCAGCCCGGTGCCTGGCGGGCGTACGCCGACTTCACCGCGCTCGCTGCCGACGGTACGCAGACCGCGCTCACCCTCGGCGTCGACCTGGCCGCGCCCGGCCGCTACGACCCGCGCCCGCTGCCGCCGGCGACCACCGCGACGACCGTCGACGGCTTCACCGTCGACTACCAGGGCACCCCGCAGGCCGGGGCGAACGTCGCACTGACCTTCCGGATCACCGCCGACGGTGCCGCCCCGGCCCTGGAGCGCTACCTCGGGGCGTACGGGCACCTGGTGGCGCTGCGCGAGGGGGATCTCGGCTACCTGCACGTGCACCCCGAACCGGCGCTGGTCGACGGGGCGGTGCGGTTCTGGCTGACCACGCCGGGGCCGGGCCGGTACCGGCTCTACCTCGACTTCCAGGTGGCGGGCGTGGTCCGTACCGCCGAATTCACCGTCACCGTGCCCTGACGGCGGCCCGCCGTAGCGTCAGCCGGCCCGGCGGATCGGGCGGCGGGCGAGGTAGCGGAGCAGGTCGCGGATGTGGTGCTTCTCCTCGGCCGGCACGGTCGGGTCGGCGAGCCGGTCCAGGATCACCCGGACGTCGGCCTCGACCGGCCCGTCGTCGCTGCGCCGGCGCGGGGCCGGACCGGCGTCGGGCAGGCCGAGCGCCCGGAACGCCGCGGCCACCGGCAGGTCCAGCGCGGCACAGAAGCCACGGACCTTGGCCAGCTCGGGGTAGTCCTGCCAGTCGCCGGCGAGCCAACGGAAGACGGTGGAGCGGCCGACGCCGGTGTGCGCGGCCAGATCCGTGACCGTCCAGCCCCGTTCCTCGCGGGCGTCGTCGATGGCCCGGCGCACGAACCGTGCGAACGCCATCTGCGGCGAAACCTCTGCAGAACTCATCCCTGCGGGCTTCCCTCCCGACCGCAACACCGGGGACGATGACGCATCCGAGCGTAGTACCCGACGGCGTGGAAACAATTGACTGACCGCACAAACTGTCCCATGGACGGGACTTTTTTCGGCGGAGGATGAGCATGCGCTGGAAGCGTGTCCAGCGTTGATTGTCGTCCCTCAACTAAGCTCGGTGCCCGTCCCGGCACCGTCGTCCAGCACCGCAGCATCGCCGAGGAGCGCCATGGTCGAGCCGAGCCGCCCGTTGCCGTACCAGCCTGGTGCGGTCAGCCTCTTCTTCGTCGCCAAGGCCGGTGTGTTCGCCGCCGGCTTCTGGATCTGGCTGCTGGTGCTCGCGCTGCGCGGCGGGGCCGCCAGCGGCGTGCACGTGCTGGCCGCCACCGGTGCCACGACCACCACCCTGGTCGGTGTGGTGCTGGGGGTGCGGATGGCGTTGCAGCGCAGCGCCGCGGTCCGGCACGCCGAGTTCAAGCGCCTGCTGGTGGACATCTCCTGGAACGCCTTCGCCGCCGCCGGCAATGCCGAGAGCCCCGGCAAGGTGGTGCCGTTTCCGACCGCTCCGCCCGAGGGCGAGCGGGGGCCTTACCGGGGCGAGCGACCATCCCCACTGGACCGCGCGATGTCCGCCGAACGCCCGCTGGGCCGCGAGCGGGGCGCCGACCGGCGGCGCTAGCCCGTGACGACCGGGGCGTCCGTGGCGAGCAGGGTCTCCAGTCGCGGGCTGACCTGCCACTGGTCGACCAGCTCCCGGTAGTCCCGGAGCTGCTCGGCCGTCGGCGCCGTCCCGGTCTGTCGGGCCCGGATCAGCAGGTTGCGCGGGGTGTGTTGGGAGTCGACGAACTCCACCACCTCGGCCCGGTAGCCGTGCAGCCGGAGCAGCCCGGCCCGCAGCGCGTCGGTGAGCACGTCGGCGAACCGCTCCCGCAGGATCCCCTGCCGGGTCAGCAGCTCGTACGGCGCCGGTGCGGGCCGAGCCCGCAGCTGAGCGGCCACGTCATGGTGACAGCACGGCGCGGCGAGCACCCAGCGGGCATTCCACCGCACCGCTCGGGCCAGCGCCTCGTCCGTTGCCGTGTCGCAGGCGTGCAGAGCAAGCACCAGGTCCGGTGCCGGCTCGACCACCGCGTCGGCGATCGTGCCGGCCACGAAGCGCACCCGATCGGCCCAGCCCAGCCGCTCGGCCAACTCGGTGTTGCGCTGCCGCTGGTCCTCCCGGACGTCCACCCCGACCAGCTCGACGTCGAGCCCGCGCCCGGTCAGGTAGCGGTAGGCGGCGAAGGTCAGGTACGCGTTGCCGCAGCCGAGGTCGACCACCCGCAGCGCGCCGGTCAGCTCGTCGGGCAGGGTCGCGGCCAGCGCCCGGAGGAACGCGTCGACCTGGCGCCGCTTCGCCGCCGAGCCGCCGATCTCCGCGAAGAACGGGTCGCCCGGGTCCAGCAGGTACTCCTTCTCCCGGTCGTGCCCGCCGGGCGTCGCGGCCGGCCGGGTCGCGGCGGCCCGGTGCACCTGGGCCTCGCCGGACTTGGTGACCCGCAGTTGGAGCGTCGCGTCGGCGGTCTCCACGTGCCAGTTGCCGAACGGCTCGGCCAGCAGTGCGTCCACCGCGGCAGCGGCGTCCGACCCGGGGGCGACGTTCCGGGTGTACGGCCGGGCGCCGTCGGAGGTGGAGATCTGCAGCCGGGGCCCGGCCTTGAGGGTCACCGGCCGCAGTTCGGCCCGGATCACCGAGGGGCGCTGCCCGCGCCGGCGTCCGGCGGCCACCGCCCGGGTCAGGGCGGGGTCGAGCAGCAACGCCCGGACCTCGGTCAGGGCGGCGTCCAGCGGTTCAGCCATTGCTCCATCATCCTGGTCGGTCGGTCCCGCCCAGCGGGTGCGAGCGGTGCGGTGCGGTGCGCGCGTGCGGTGCGGCGCGCGCGATGCCGGCGTGGGCTCGACGACCACCCGGCACCCCACCTCGCTCCCTTTGCTCTGCTTCAACCCGGGCAACACAAGTGAGGGCTCACTGTTGCCCGGGCTGAAGCAGAGCAAAGGAGGTCGGGAGGGACCGTTGCGGGACGCGCGGCCCGCCGGTCGAACGATGGCCTGCCGGCCGGAGACGCGGACATCCCCCGCACCGGGGCCGGTGCGGGGGATGCCGAACGTCGTGCGGGTCTCAGTCGGCGGTCGCCTCGGCCGGCGTACCGGCGCCGGAGCCACCACCGCGACGGCGCCGGCGGCGGCGCGGCTTCGCCGTCGCCTCGCCCTCACCGGTCGCGGCCTGCTCGGTGGCCCCGCCCTCCGCGGTGATCACCGCGGTCGCCTCGCCCGCGACCACCTCGCCGGCCCGGCGGCGACGCCGGCGGCGCGGGGTGCGGGTGCCGTCCTCCTCGGTGGCGGCGTCGGCGGGTGCGGCGGCGGCGTCCGACTCGGGTGCCGCCTCGCTGCGACCCCGGCGGCGCTCGCCCCGGCCCCGGCCCTCGCCGCGACCCTCGCCCCGGCTCTCGCCGCGACGGGAACCTGAACCCCGGCCCTCGCCGCGCCGGGAACGGCCGCCGCCGAGGTCCTCCTCGACCTCGGCCGAGAGCCCGGCCCGGGTCCGCTCGGCGGTGGGCAGGGTGCCCGTGACGTCGCGGGAGATGTGCAGGTCGGTGTAGAGGTGCGCGGAGGTGTGGTACGTCTCCGCCGGCTCCGGCATGTCCAGGCCGAGCGTCTTGTCGATGATCCGCCAGCGCGGCATGTCGTCCCAGTCGACGAAGGTCACCGCGACGCCGCTCGCCCCGGCCCGGCCGGTACGGCCGATGCGGTGGGTGTAGGTGTCCTGGTCTTCCGGGCAGTCGTAGTTGATGACGTGGGTGACGCCGCTGACGTCGATGCCCCGGGCCGCCACGTCGGTGGCGACCAGCGTATCGATCTTGCCGGCCCGGAACGCCCGCAGCGCCCGCTCACGCGCGCCCTGACCGAGGTCGCCGTGCACGGCCGCCACCGCGAAACCACGGAAGTCGAGGTCCTCGGCGACCCGGTCGGCGGCCCGCTTGGTACGGGTGAAGATGATGGTCAGGCCGCGTCCCTCCGCCTGGAGGATGCGCGCGACGATCTCGACCTTGTTCATCGAGTGGGTGCGGTAGGCCAGCTGCTCGGTCTGCGGCGACGGACCCGTCTCGGCGGTGTGCCCGGCGTGGATCGTCACCGGCCGGCGCAGGAAGCGCCGGGAGAGGGTGACGATCGGGTCCGGCATGGTCGCCGAGAAGAGCATGGTCTGCCGGTCCTCGGGAAGCATCGCCAGGATCTTCTCGACATCGTCGAGGAAGCCCAGGTCGAGCATCCGGTCGGCCTCGTCGAGCACCAGCGCGCGCACCCGGTCGAGCCGAAGGTGCTTCTGCTTCTGCAGGTCCATCAGCCGGCCCGGAGTGCCGACCAGGATCTCGACGCCCTTGCGCAGCGCCTCGATCTGCGGCTCGTAGGCCACCCCGCCGTAGATCGGCAGCACCCGGACGCCCCGGGTGCGGCCCGCGGCGGCCAGGTCCTTGGCGACCTGGAGGCCCAGCTCACGGGTGGGGACGACGACCAGCGCCTGGGGCACGCCGTCGCTGCCCTCGCTGGGCGCGAAGACCCGCTCGAGCAGCGGTACGCCGAAGCCGAGCGTCTTGCCGGTGCCTGTCGGTGCTTGGCCGATCAGGTCGACGCCGCGCATCGCGATCGGCAGCGCGTATTCCTGGATGGCGAACGCGCGGGTGATGCCGGCCGCGGCCAGCGCGTCGACGGTCTCCTGACGCGCGCCCAGCTCGGCGAAGGTCGGTGCCTCCGGTCGTACCGGAGCGGTGGGGGCCAGCTCCTGGCCGCCCGGAATGCCTTGCGTCAACTCGCTCATGTGGATGTGGGGGTGCCCTCTCGTGGTGCGCCCCATCGTGTCCGCAGGGCGCGTTCGGTTTGGCGCGGGCCACACGGTCGGGGGCGGATCGCCGAGCCGGACCGGGCCGCACGCGCGCCGCGGGCTTCACTTCGATGAGATCGGCGCCCACGGCAACTGCTCCATACTACCTGAACCGGCTGGACGCCGTCCTGATTCCAGGTCCGGGCCGAACGGCCGGGGGGACGACATGTGTCCCGGGTCACAGGGGCAATCGGAGCGGGCGGGAAGGTTCCCGGCGGAAGGGACGAGCCGCCGTCGCGGGCCCCGTGTGAGGGCACGGAACGGTAACCTGCGCTCGTGTCCGCGCCGACCACCCCCGGCACCGCCGTCACCGACCTGCTCGGCCTGGTCGCCCTCGGCGAGCTGCTCGCCTTCGAACGGATGGCCGCCGACGCGCGGCTCGCCCCCGACCTGCGCCGCCGCGCCGCGCTCGGCGAGATGGCCGCCGCCGAGATCGGCAACTACCGGCGGCTCGCCGACCGGCTGATTGCGCTCGGAGTGTCACCCGAGGTGGCGATGGCGCCGTACGTGGAGCCGTTGCAGGGCTACCACGACTCGACGGAGCCGCGCGACTGGGCGGAAGCGGTCACCAAGGCGTACGTCGGGGACGCGATCACCGACGACTTCCTCCGGGAGATCGCCGGCGCGCTGGACGAGCCGGACCGGCAGTTGGTGCTCGACGTGCTGCACGAGTCCCGGTACGCCGAGTTCGCCGCCGGTGAGATCCGGCAGGCGATCGAGGTCGACCCGCGGACGGCGGACCGGCTCTCGATGTGGGCCCGACGGCTGGTCGGCGAGGCGCTCTCGCAGGCCGGTCGGGTGGCCGCCGCCGACCGGGGCGCGCTCACCGCGCTGATCGCGCAGGCGGAGCGGGTGGATGCGCCGGCCCTGTTCCGGCAGCTGACCGCCGCGCACACCGCGCGGATGGCCGCCGCCGGGCTGAACAACTGACCCCGGCCGTGGCCCGCCAACCGGGCCGGACCGGAGCCCGCCGACCCGGCCACGCCGCCGCCGGCCCCGCGACGGGCGGGCTCGACCTCACCCGCCGCGGACGCCGGGAACGCTCAGCGGACGGTGAACCCGACCGCCCGGGGGGACGCCTCGGCGATCTCGACGTAGGCGACCTTGTCGACCGGCACGATGACCCGCCGGCCCTTCTCGTCGGTCAGGGACAGCGTGCCGCTGTTGTTGGCGAAGGCGTCGGTCACGATCTGCTCGATCTCGGCCGGCGACTGCGCGCTCTCCAGAACCAGCTCGCGCGGCGCGTACTGCACGCCGATCTTGACCTCCACTGTGCCTCCTCAACTGGGGCGAAATAGCCGCCGTGGGAAGGCTATCCGATCACGGCGGGGATGGTCAGGCTGACTCACCTTGCAGCGGGAAGCTGGCGATGCCACGCCAGGAGAGCGCGGCCACCAGCGCCTCGGCCTCGGCCTTCGGCACCTGACGGCCACGGGCGAGCCAGAACTGCGCGGCGGTCTCGGCGGCGCCGACCAGACCGGAGGCGAGCAGCTCGGCGTGGGCCCGGCTCACCCCGGTGTCGGAGATGATGGTGTCGGTGATCGCCGCGATGCAGCCCTGCTCGACCCGCTCCACGCGCTGCCGCACGGCCGGGTCGTTGCGGAGGTCGGATTCGAAGACCAGCCGGAACGCCTCGCTCTCGTGGTCGACGAAGTCGAAGTAGGCGCGCACCGACGCGCTGACCCGCTCCTTGTTGTCGCTGGTGCCCTGCATGGCGTCCTGGACCTTGGCCACGATCGCGTCGCAGTGCGTGTCCAGCAGCGCCAGGTAGAGCTCCATCTTGCCCGGGAAGTGCTGGTAGAGCACGGGCTTGGAGACCCCGGCCCGCTCGGCGATGTCGTCCATCGCCGCGGCGTGATAGCCCTGCGCGACGAACACCTCCTGCGCCGCAGCGAGCAGCTGCTTGCGACGCGCGGAGCGGGGCAGGCGGGTGGGCCGGCCGGCCGTCTGTGCACCGTTCCCCACAGCGGACATCGGAACCTCCGAGTTTCTCCGTACGAGCCGGCACTTATACCCCGAACCGGTCGGGCTCGATGACCCGTCGCGGAATTGGCCCGCCGCTGTAACTTATCGCCACTGTCACCACACGGTAGCCTCAGCGGGGGCAACCAAGGAGCGCGCGGTGAGTGAAGCAGGGCAACCCGGTGCCGCCACCCCCGGCGAGCACGGCGACGGGACGGGTCAGCAGGACGATCCGAACCGTCCCGGCGGCGGATGGGCGCCCCAGGCGGCTGGTTGGTCCGGCCCCGGCGAGGGTGTGTCCTCCCGGGAGGCCGCGCCGCGCTGGCAACCCGACCCGGCCTTCGGCTGGGCGGCCTCCTCGCCCCGCCACGGCGATCTGCCGGCGCCGCTGCCCGGCCACCCCGGCGACACCGAGCCCCCTGCCCGCGTCAACGGGCACCGGACCAACGGAGTGGGACACGTCGCCGAGCAGCCGGCCGGCCGGCCGACGCCGGTGAGCGCCCCGCCCGGGCTGCCCGGCGACGACCGCCGCGAGCCGGGCGCCGATCGGCTGGTGGTTCCCGCGCAGCGTCCCGCGCCGGCGGTCGAGCAGCCGCCCCGGCTCGGCGAGCCGGAGACCGGCCCCGCCCGGCACTCCTCCGACGAGCAGCAGTTGCCCCGGCCGCCGCGCTGGGCCGAGACCGGGCCGCCGACGTCGGCGCCGCCCGCCGTCCAGGTTCCGCCGGTCGGCACGTCCGCCTCCGGTTTCGAGGTGCCGCCGGGCTTCCACGCGCCCACCGCCGAGCGCTCCGCCGGTGACGAGGCGGCGGAGCCGCGCGGCTGGGGCGACGCCTACCCGCCCGGCGGGGAGCGCCGCCCGGCGCAGCCGCGGGCTGCCGCCGAGCCGCCTACGGCCACCGAGCCACCGGCCAGCGAACCGGACTGGTCCGGGCCGAGCTGGAACCGGCCGAGCTGGGGCGCGGGCTGGGCTCCGCCGTGGTCGCGTCAGGGTGACGAGTCGACCGGGCGTGCGGGCCACGAGGGCGAGGAGCCGGCCGCGCGTCGGGTCCACGAGCACGACGAGCCGGCCGGGCGCCGGGCCCGCGAGGGCGGGGAGCCGGCGGGCCGCCGGGCCCGCGAGGAGGGCACGCCCGCCTGGCCCGCTGAGCCGCAGCAGCCGTACGAGCCGGTGCGGGCTGAGCCCGCTCGGCCCTACGAGGTCACCCGTCCCGAGCCGGAGCCCGGATACGCCGTCGAGGCCGACCGGCGTACGCCGGGGGAGCGGCCGGCCTGGGCCGGTGGGCGGCCGGCGGCCGCGCCGAGCAGTGCCCCGCCGGAGCCGGCGAGTGCACCGCCCGCCGCCGTGGAACGGCCGTCCTGGGCTACTGAGCGCCCGATGGTGCGTCCGCCGTCCGAACCCCTGCCCGAGCGACCGTCCTGGGCCTCGGCCCCGCCGAGCGGTACGACGCCGAGCAGCGCCCCGCCCGCCACGCCGTCCAGCGCCCCACCCGCCTCGCCGAGCAGCGCCCCACCGGCGCCGTCCAGCGCTCCGCCGGCGGCCGTGCAGCGGCCGTCCTGGGCGGGCGGCCCGGGTGGTGTGTGGTCCGCGCCGCCCGACCGGCCGTCCTGGGCGGGTGGTGCAGGACCGACGAGCGCTCCGCCGGCCGCCGTCGACGTGCCCGCCGGCGACGCCCCGGACGTCGCGGAGCTCCGCGCCGCCCGGCCGTTCCGCCTCCGGCCGGAGGGCGGCGACCCGGCCGACCCGCCGGTCCCACCGACCGCCACCCCGCCGGCCGCGCCCCGCGACCCGGGGGCCGGCCCCCGCACACCGAGCCTGGCCGGCGAACCGCCGGCCCCGACCGGCCCCGCCCGGGTCGCCGCCACGAGCGCAGCCGGGCGCAACCGTCCTTCGTACGCGCCCGCCCCGACGAGCGCCCCGCCCTACGCGGCCCGCCGATCCGCCCCCGAACCGGTAGCCGCGGCCGAGTCGGCCGACGAGCGCCGGCCGGACCCGACGGCGGCGGTACTGCCGCAGCGCGTCCCCGCCGAGCCGGACGTGCCCGTCGTGCCGGAGCCGCCAGCCGTGGAGCCACCCGCCGAGACCCCGGAACTCGCCCGCATCGCTACCCACCTGCGTCGCGACGACGAGCCCGCCCCACCACAGGAGCGGCCCGAAGGGTTCGACGTCAACGCGATCCTCGGCGCCGTACGGGAGGTGGCCGGCGTCCGTGACGCGTCGCTGCGACGCACCCCGGCGGGCGCCCACAGCCTTCGTCTCGACCTGTCCGACGGTGCCGATCCGGCCGAGGTGAGCCGGCAGGTCGCCCGCCTGCTCCAGGAGCGGATGGGGCTCGCCGCCGCCCCGCAGGACGTGCCGGGAGTTCCGCCGCAGCCACCACCACCGGTCCGCCGACGCGGTGCCGAGCCGCCCGCCCCGCCTCAGACGAATGAGCGGCGCGGCGAAGGCCGGGTGGCCGAGCGCCGCGTCGAAGGCCGCGCGGTGGCGGGCGGCCCGGCCGGTCGTCGGACCGGTGAGGGACAGGCCGTCGAGGCCACGCCGTCGGCCGGCGAGGCTCCCGCCGCGGTGGAGGCCGGCCGTCCACCGCGCGCCGAGCCCGAGACGCCACGCCGCCGCCGGCAGCCCGGGTCGCCGCGAGGTCGAGCCACGGTGGAGGAGACGCCCGGCGGCGCCGCACCGGTCGGCATGGCCACCGGTAGCCCGGCGACCATCGGGGCGTCGTACTCCGGGGGGCAGCTGACCAGCACGGAGAGCGCGCCGTCCCGGCCGCTGGACACCGGCGGGGTGCCCGGTCCCCGGGTCGTGATCGACCACGTCCAGGTCAGCACCTTCGGGCTGGACGCCACCGTCGAGGTACGCCTCAACGCCGCCGACGAGAGCGCCGCCGGCTACGCCACCGGGCCGGCCGTCGACGGGTACGTCCTGCGGCTCTGCGCGGTGGCCGCCGCGGCGGCGGTGGACGAGCTGCTGCGCGGGCCGGGCAACGCCGAAGGCGGGCGCTGTTTCGTCGAGCACGCCGCGGTGGTGCCGTTCGGCAACTGCGAGGTGGCCACGGTGGTCGTGCTGCTGGTCTGCGACGGGTGGGTCGAGCAGCTCGCCGGTTCGGCGCTGGTGGCCGGCGACCCGCGCCAGGCGGTCGTCCGGGCCACCCTGGCGGCGGTCAACCGTCGGCTGGAGGCCCTGCTGGCTTGAGCATTCCGGGGGAGACTGAAGCGATGAAGCGCGCCAGTCTCTGCCCGGAGTCCCGCCTTCCCGATCATCAGGTCCCGCCGCCGTGGCCGGGGCGGCCGGTCCGCCTCGACGGGGTGGTCACCTACGTCCGAGACACCCCGGCCACCGGCCCGGACGCGGAGCCGGCCCTTTACGTCCACGGCCTGGGCGGTTCGTCGCAGAACTGGACCGACCTGGCCGGGCTGCTCGCCGACCGGCTGGACGGCCAGGCGATCGACCTGCCCGGTTTCGGTCGCAGCGAGCCCGGTCGTCGCTACACCATCCCGGCCTTCGCCGAGCGGGTCATCCGGTGGGTCGAGCACTCCGGCCGTGGCCCGGTGCACCTGTTCGGCAACTCGCTCGGCGGGGCGATCTGCGTGCAGGTGGCGGGGCTCCGCCCCGACCTGGTGCGGACGCTGACCCTGGTCTCCCCGGCGCTGCCCTTCCTCGACTTCCGACGTTCGTTGCAGGGGCGGATGCTGCCGCTGCTCGCCCTGCCCGGGGCGGAGCGCCTCGCCGCCCGGCACCTGACCCAGCTCGCCCCCGAGGTGATGGCCCAGCAGGTGCTGGAGGCCTGTGTCGCCGACGTCAGCCGGATCTGTGATCAGCGCCGGCAGGAGGCGGTGGCGGAGATCCTGGTCCGCTACCAGGCCGAGCACTACGCGGCCGCGTACGTCCGCACGTTCCGTGGGCTGGTCTCCAGCTTCCTGCGGTCGTACCTGCCCGGGCCTGGGTCGATGTGGCGGCTGGCCCGGGCGGTGCGGGCGCCGACCCTGGTCGTCGGGGGCCGGCAGGACCGGTTGGTGGACGTCCGGGTCGCGCCGCAGACCGCCCGGGTGATCCCGGACAGTCGGCTGCTCATGCTCGACGGCGTCGGCCACGTGGCGCAGCTCGAGGTGCCCCGGCTGGTGGCCCGTGCGGTGCTGGCTCTGCTCGCCGAAACGGAGGAGCCCGCGCGCCGGTCTGATCTGGCAGGCTGAGCCGGATGCCCAGCTCACCGCCACGCCGAGCGGCCGACCCGGTCCCGCCGGCCGCTCGCCGCCCGGTCGGCCACGGGCCACCGGCCCACCCCGCCGGCCCGGGCGGATCGCGCTCCGGTGCCCGGCCACGGCGCCGCCGGAGCGGGCTGCTCCAGTCGCTCGCGCTGCTCGCCGCAGCGCTGCTGGCCGTCGGGGCGGCGGTCACGGTGGTCGCCGAACATCCAAAGGTCGAACCGGCGCGGGAGGTCCGCGAGGAGGCCCTGCCGCTGGTGGCCGCGCCACTGCCACCGGTCGCCCCGCCGTCGCCCACCCCGTCGCCGTCGACTCCGCCACCGCCGGTGTTCCAGTTGTCCGGGTCGTTCCCGTCGGCCGGCCCCGGGCGGTTCGGCTACGACGAGCGCACCGGGCCGGTGCTGGGCGAGGCCGGGCAGGTGCAGCGCTACCGGGTCGCGATCGAGTCGGGCAGCGGTGAGGACGCCGCCGAGTTCGGGCAGGCGGTGCAGGTCGCGCTGACCGGGCCGGGCAGCTGGGTGGACAGCCGCCGGCTGCGGTTGCGTCAGGTGCCGGGTGACGCCGACGCGCACTTCACGGTCTACCTGGCGACGGCTCGCACGGCGGGGCAGATGTGCGCCAGGGGTGGCGTCGACATCCGGATCAACGGTCGTCCGTACACCTCCTGCCGGGCGCCCGGCAAGGTCATCATCAATCTGGACCGTTGGCGGCTCTCCGTCCCGCACTTCGTCCGGGCGCGGATCCCGTTGTCGGTGTACCGGACGTACGTGGTCAACCACGAGGTCGGGCACCAGTTGGGGCACCGACACGAGCGCTGCCCCGGCAGCGGCCGGCCGGCGCCGGTGATGATGCAGCAGACTCTCTTCCTGAACGGTTGTGTGGCCAACCCGTGGCCATACCGGAACGGCCGCCGCTACGCCGGCCCGTCGTTGTGAATCCGGCTCTTTGCACCCTTTGTCGTTCATATGGCGATTCATGCCCAGTAGTGCGGAGGTTGCCCCCGCTATTGCAGCGGCATTGGCGTTAAAAGCGAGGAAATGCCCGTTTAATCTGGCACGCTGGGATTCATGACGTCGTCGTACCCTTACGGCCCGCCTGGCCGTACCGGCCGTCCGCCCAGCCCACATCGGCGGGCCGCGCTGGTCCGGATGTACCGGCGTCGCCGTCGCGCGGTGCTGCTCAGCCTGGTGCTGCTCCTGGCGGCCGCCGTCGGGGTCGCCGTCGCCCGGACCGGTGCCCCGCCGCCGGCCCCCGCCGGCCAGGTCCGGCTTCCCCAGGGCGCTGGGGCGCACGCCGCGCCGCACGTCGTCCCCTCGGTGGGCGCGGGCAGGTTCAGCGTCGCCGAGGGCCGCACCGAGGTGCGGGGCGAGGACGGCCCGCTGCGCCGCTACCGGGTCGTCGTCGAGCAGGGCACCGGTCAGGACGCTGACGCGTTCGCGGCCACCGTGGACGAGACACTGGGCGACGCGCGCAGCTGGATCGCCTCGGGGGAGCTGCGGGTGCAGCGGGTCGCCGAGGTGGCCGCCGCCGACTTCACCGTCTATCTGGCCACCCCGGTGACCTCGGAGCGGATGTGCGCCGAGGGCGGGTTGAGCACCGAGGGCTACACCTCCTGCCGATTGCCCGGGCAGGTGATCATCAATCTGGCCCGCTGGATGGAGGCGGTCCCCGACTACGACGCCCCCCTCTCGGTCTACCGGACGTACGTGATCAACCACGAGGTCGGGCACGAGTTCGACGAGGGGCACGAGGCCTGCCCGGCACCGGGTCAGCCGGCGCCGGTCATGCAGCAGCAGACGTACGGCCTGGACGGCTGCCTCGCCAACGCCTGGCCCTACCTCGACGGCCGCCGGTACGCGGGCGAGATCGTGCCCTGACCCGCCGGTCCACGCCGCGCTGGACCTCGCGGGGATCCGAGGCATCGGTGGTTGGCTTTATTCCCGGTCCCGGATGCCGGGCTACGTGTCCTCCCTCATGGCCGACCGGGCCCCGCCCGAGCGACAATGGCGCGGTTTAGACCGCCGATCCCGGGGAGTCCACCGTGTCGTTGCCCCCGCTCGTCGAGCCCGCCGCCGAGCTGACCGTAGACGAGATCCGCCGCTACTCACGCCACCTGATCATCCCGGACGTCGGGGTCGAGGGGCAGAAGCGGCTGAAGAACGCCCGGGTGCTCTGTGTCGGCGCCGGCGGCCTGGGCTCGCCGGCCCTGATGTACCTCGCCGCGGCCGGGGTCGGCACCCTCGGCATCATCGACTTCGACACCGTCGACGAGTCCAACCTCCAGCGCCAGATCATCCACGGTGTCTCCGACATCGGGCGCTCGAAGGCCGAGTCGGCCGCCGCGAGCATCCGCGAGATCAACCCGCTGGTCAACGTGGAGATCCACAACACCGCGCTGGACCGGGAGAACGTCCGGGAGATCTTCGCCCAGTACGACCTGATCGTCGACGGCACCGACAACTTCGCCACCCGCTACATGGTGAACGACGCGGCGGTGCTGCTCGGCAAGCCGTACGTCTGGGGCTCGATCTACCGGTTCGACGGCCAGGCGTCGGTGTTCTGGGCCGAGCACGGCCCCTGCTACCGCTGCCTCTACCCGGAGCCCCCGCCGCCCGGCATGGTCCCCTCCTGCGCCGAGGGCGGCGTGCTCGGTGTGCTCTGCGCCTCGATCGGCGCGATCCAGGTCACCGAGGCGATCAAGCTGCTCACCGGAATCGGTGAGCCGCTGGTCGGCGGGCTGATGGTCTACGACGCCCTGGAGATGTCCTACCGCAAGATCAAGGTTCGGAAGGACCCGAACTGCGCGCTCTGCGGCGAGAACCCCACCGTCACCGACCTGCTGGAGGACTACGAGGACTTCTGCGGGGCGGTCTCGGTCGAGGCGCAGGAGGCGACGGTCGACGCGACCATCACCGCGCTCGAGCTCAAGGAGTGGCAGGACGCCGGCAAGGACATCTTCCTGGTCGACGTGCGGGAGCCGGCCGAGTACGACATCGTCCGGATCCCCGGCTCCACGCTGATCCCGAAGGGCGACATCCTCTCCGGCGACGCGCTCGCCCGGCTGCCGCAGGACCGGCAGATCGTGCTGCACTGCAAGTCCGGCGTGCGCTCCGCGGAGGCGCTGGCCGCGCTCAAGGCGGCCGGGTTCCGGGACGCGGTGCACGTCCAGGGCGGCGTGCTCTCCTGGATCAAGCAGGTCGATCCGGCGCTGCCCGCGTACTGACTGTCACGTCGAAGGGGCCCTTCCGGCACCGGAAGGGCCCCTTCGCGTACCCGGGGTGGGCGGTGTGACCTCGGCCGAGCTACCGAGGCGAAATCGCGTTTGCGCCGGTAGCGTGTCCGCCGTGGTCGACTTGGACGCCGCGATCGGCTTCGTCGTGGCTCACGGAGATGCGGTGGAGCGTGCCCGCCTCTCCCGGCTCCGTACCGGCGCGCCGACGCCGCCGGAGCTGCTCGAAATGGCCGAGGCCGGGCAGTCGCCCGACGGCGGGTGGCCGGCGACCCTGGACGGCGACGTCGCCTCGGTGGACGCCACCTGCTTCCGGCTGGCCGAGCTCGACGACCTCGGTGCGCTCGGTCGGCCCGCCGCCCGCAAGGCGCTGGACTGGCTGGCCGCCCGGCAGCTCGCCGACGGCGGTTGGGAGGAGGACGAGTCGCTGGCCGGCGTGGCCCCCTCCTGGGCCCGGCCCGGCGACCCGGAGGCCCGCTTCTTCCTGACCGCGAACGCCGGCTACTGGCTCGCCGTCGCCGGCCGGGACGCCCGAGCCGGCGGCCCGCTCGACAGCCGGGTGGGCGGGGCGTACGCCGGTGTGGTGCACGGCGCGGCGGAGGCGCTCGCCGGGCAGCTGGGCCCGGACGGCAGTTGGCCGTCGTTCCTGCCGGCGGGGTGGCTGAGCGCAGCGGTCTTCCACGGGCAGCACCGCTACGACGAGTCGGCGCGGATCCTGGTGGCGCTCGCCAGCCGGTTGCCCGGGATGTCCGCGGCGGACGCCGCCTGGCTGGCCGCGACGCTGCGCCGGGTGGACCTCGACGGCACCCACCCGACGATGCTGGCGGCCCACCGCCGGCTGGCCGAGACGCAGCGCAGCGACGGCGGGTGGGAGAGCGACGACGGGCACCAGTTCGACGTGCACACCACCCTGGCCGCCATCCGCGGCTGCCGCTGAGCCGCCCGCCGGCAGAGCGGCGGATCCCGACCGAGGACCACCGTCGGCCGGCGCCGGGCCGGTTGGGCGACGGTCAGGCCGACCGCCCGCCGGGTGGGCTGCGGTCAGTCGGACAGGCCGGCGTCGATCAGCAGCCGCCGCCAGTTGTCGGCGTACCCGCCGGCGTTTCGTCCCCGGCGCAACCGCTCGTCGCGTACGCCCGGCCCGAGGACGGTGGCCACCAGCCCGCGCAGCAGCGCCAGCTTCCGTTCGATCCGGGCCAGTGCGGCGGTGTCGTCCGGGGCGTCCATCCGGCGCAGGCTAACGCAGGTGACCGTCGCCGGTCACGACGTACTTGGTGCTGGTCAGCTCGGGCAGCCCCATCGGGCCGCGGGCGTGCAGCTTCTGGGTGGAGATGCCGATCTCGGCGCCGAAGCCGAACTCGCCGCCGTCGGTGAACCGGGTGGAGGCGTTGACCATCACGGCCGCCGCGTCCACTCGGGCCACGAACTCCCGGGCCGCGGTGGTCGAGTCGGTGACGATCGCCTCGGTGTGGCCGGTGCCGTAGCGCCGGATGTGCGCCACCGCCGCGTCGAGCGAGTCGACCACGGCGACCGAGATGTCGGCGGAGAGGTACTCGGTGGCGAAGTCCTCGTCGGTGGCCGGCACGACCGCCGCGGAGTGCGCGGCGACCCGCTCGTCGCCGTGCACGCTCACCCCCGCCTCGGCGAAGGCGGCCAGCACCGGGGGCAGGAAGGCGTCGGCGACCCCCGCGTGCACCAGCAGCGACTCGGCGGTGTTGCAGGTGGAGAGGCGCTGGGTCTTGGCGTTCAGCGTGATCGCGACAGCCTTGGCCAGGTCGGCGGCGGCGTCCACGTAGACGTGGCAGTTGCCCACGCCGGTCTCGATCACCGGCACGGTGGACTCCTCGACCACGGTGCGGATCAGCGACGCGCCGCCGCGCGGGATCAGCACGTCGACCAGGCCGCGGGCGCGCATCAGCTCCTTGACCGACTCGCGGGAGGTGGCGTCGAGCAGCTGCACCGCATCGGCCGGCAGCCCGGCGCCGGCGATCGCGTCGCGCAGCACCGCGACCAGCGCGGCGTTGGAGTGCGCGGCGGAGGACGAACCGCGCAGCAGTGCCGCGTTGCCCGACTTCAGGCAGATTCCGGCGGCGTCGACGGTCACGTTGGGGCGGGCCTCGTAGATGATGCCGACCACGCCGAACGGCACCCGGATCTGGCGCAGCTCCAGCCCGTTGGGCAGGGTCGAGCCGCGGACCACCTCACCCACCGGGTCGGGCAGCGCTGCCATCTGTCGCAGCGCGTCGGCGATGCCGGCCACCCGGCCCTCGTCGAGGGCGAGTCGGTCCAGCACGGCCGCGCTCAGCCCGGCCTCCCGGCCGGCCGCCAGGTCCGCCGCGTTCGCGGTCAGGATCTCCGGGGTACGCGCCACCAGCGCGTCGGCCATCGCGGCCAGCGCGGCGTCCTTTGTCGTACGGGTCGCCACGGTCAGCGCGTTCGCCGCCTCGCGGGCCCGTCGCGCCTGTTCGGTCACGCTCACGCCGGCACTCCTCCGGTTGGGCGGGGCGCCCGCGGCCCCGATCACAGCAGCACCAGGTCGTCGCGGTGGACGACCTCCCGTTCGTACGCCGGGCCGAGCGCCGCGGCGAGTTCCGACGTGGAGCGACCGAGCAGCCCGGGCAGCTCCACCGCGTCGTAGTTGACCAGCCCCCGGGCCACCGGCGCGCCCTCGGCGTCGACCAGGTCCACCGGATCACCTGCGGTGAACGCCCCGTCGACCGCGGTGATGCCCGCCGGCAGCAGCGACTTGCGCCGCCCGACCACCGCGGCGACCGCGCCCGGGTCGAGGTGCAGCCGGCCCCGGGGCGCGGTCGCGTGCGCGAGCCAGAACAGCCGCGCGGCGGGGCGTTGCCGCTGCGGGTGGAAGAGCGTGCCGACCGGCTCGCCGGCCAGCGCCGGGCCGGCGAGCGGGGCCGCGGTGAGCACCACCGGGATGCCGAAGCCGGTCGCGATCCGGGCCGCCTCGACCTTGGTGACCATGCCGCCGGTGCCGACCCCGGAGCGGCCGGTCCCGCCGATGGTGACGCCGGCGAGATCCTGCTCGTCGCGGACCTCGGTGATCCGGGTGGAGCCCGGCCGGGCCGGGTCGCCGGTCCAGAGCGCGTCCACGTCGGAGAGGAGCACCAGCAGGTCGGCGTGGACGAGCGCGGCGACGAGCGCGGCCAGCCGGTCGTTGTCGCCGAACCGGATCTCCTCGGTGGCCACCGTGTCGTTCTCGTTGACGATCGGCACCGCCCGCAGGTCGAGCAGCTTGCGCAGGGTGCGGTACGCGTTGCGGTAGTGCGCACGCCGGGTCACGTCGTCGACGGTCAGCAGCACCTGCCCGACGGTCAGTCCGTGCCGGGCGAAGCTGGCCGCGTACCGGCCGATCAACTTGCCCTGGCCGACGCTGGCGGCGGCCTGCTGGGTGGCCAGGTCGCGCGGGCGCCGGGGCAGGCCCAGCGGGGCCAGGCCGGCCGCGATGGCGCCGGAGGAGACCAGCACCACCTCCCGGCCGTCGGCAGCGAGCCCGCCGAGGGTGTCGACCAGCGCATCGACCCGCTCGTCGGCCAGCCCGCCGGTCGCGGTGGTCAGCGAGGAGGATCCGATCTTGACGACGACCCGCCGGGCCGCCGTGACAGCGTCGCGCACCCGCCCATTCTGCGTGGTCAGGGCGGCAGTGCCCGGCGGCGTTCCCATATGGTGGCCGATTGTGACACCTGACGAGTACGTCGAGGCGGTGCTCGACCTGGTCGACCGGATCCCGCCGGGGCGGGTGATGTCCTACGGCGCGGTCGCCGACGCGTTGGCCGAACGTTCGGGTCGCGCCTCGGCGCGGTTGGTCGGCAACATCATGGCCCGGCACGGCGGCTCGGTGCCCTGGCACCGGGTGGTCACCTCCGCCGGCCGGTTGCCGCCGGGGCACGAGCGGGAGGCCCGGGCCCGGTTACGCGCCGAGGGGACGCCGTTGCGCGGCGACGGGGTGGACATCGGGGCGGCCGGCTGGTCGCCGTAAGAGGGATGTGACCGCCGCCATAACGTGAGTAACATTCGGCGCCATGGACGCGCCGCCGGCTGGGCCGGCTTCCGTCCCGGGCGGTCTGCCGCGTCGGGTGCACGGCGGTTACGCGCTCGGTTCGCTGGCCACCGGCGCCTTCGGCACCGTGCCCGGGCTGCTGTTGCTGCCCTACCTGACCGACACGCTGGGCGTGGCCGCCGGTCTGGCCGCCCTGCTGGTGCTCCTGCCGAAGGCGTGGGACGTGCTGGTCAACCCGGTGGCTGGCCGAATCTCCGACCGCACCCGGTCCCGCTGGGGAGCCCGCCGCCCGTACCTGCTCTTCGCCGGGCTCGCGCTCGCCCTGCTCTTCGCCGCCATCTTCGCCGCGCCGTTCGGTGCCGGCGGTGCCGGCGCCGCGTACGCGGCGGTCGCCTTCCTCGCCACCGCCACCGCGTTCGCCTTCTTCCAGGTGCCGTACGTGGCGATGCCGGCCGAGCTGACCGACGACTACGCCGAGCGCACCCGGCTGATGACGTGGCGGATCGCGGTGCTGGCGCTGGCCATCCTGATCTCCGGTGCGGTGGCGCCGGTGGTGGTGACCGCGGGTGGCGAGGGGCTGGCCGGGCACCGGTGGATGGGACTCTTCGTCGCGATGCTGATCGCCCTGGGCGCGGTCGGCGCGTTCCTCGGCACCCGGACCGCCCCGGCGGGCGCGGTGCGGGACAGCGAGCCGAGCCTGCGCGCGCAGCTCGCGGTGGCCGGCCGAAACCGGCCGTTCCGGGCGCTGCTGACCTGCTTCGTGGTGCAGTCCGCCGGGGTGGCCACCGTCCTCGCCGGGGTCAACTACTTCGCCGATCAGATCCTGCGCGATCCGCGAACCGGCGCGACCCTGCTCTTCGCCTCCTTCGTCGGGCCGGCGCTGCTGGTGATGCCGCTCTGGACCCGGGTGGGCGCGCGGGTGGGCAAGCTCGCCGCACTGGTCGCCGCCTCGCTGCTCTTCGCCCTGGGCGCGCTGGCGCTGATCGCCGCCCCGGTGCTGCCGGCGGCGGCGGTCTACCTCGTGGTCGCGTTGATCGGCGTCGGGTACGCCGGTCAGCAGGTCTTCGCGCTCGCGATGCTGCCGGACTGCATCGCCTGGGACGAGGCGCGCACCGGCCGGCGGCAGGCCGGTGTCTTCACCGGGATCTGGACCGCCGGGGAGACCCTGGGGCTGGCGCTCGGCCCGGGCATCTACGGCCTGGTGCTCCAGTTGACCGGCTACGTCTCCTCCGACACCGGCACCGCCGCCGCCCAGTCCGACACCGCCCGCCTCGGCATCCTGCTCGGCTTCACCGTCCTGCCCGCTCTCCTGGTCGCCGCGGCCCTGCTCCTCCTCCGCCCCTACGACCTGACCCCCGCCCGCCTGGCCACCGCCGCCACCCAGCCCGACGCCCGCGTCGATCAGGCAGTTGTGGTGGGGGACGAAAGCCGCTGACCCGTACCGGAAGGGCACCAGAACTCCATGATCGACGAAGCGAACGGTGGAAGCGCGTTGCCGGAGCGGGGGGTGCCCGCGGAGCAGGTCCTCGACGAGATCCGGGGGCTGCGGGCGGGGGACCGGCCGACGCACGGCGGGCGGCTCTTCGCGTACGTGTACGACCCGGCGGTGCCCGGGCTGGACGAGCTGGCCGCCACCGCGCACGCGGCGAGCGCACACGTCAACGGGCTCGACCCGACCGCCTTTCCGTCCCTGCTCGCCATGGAGAACGCCCTGGTCGCCGCCGCCGGCCGGCTGCTCGGCGGCGGCCCGGGCAGCACCGCCCCGGACGTCGTCGGCAGCGTCACCAGCGGTGGCACCGAGTCGCTGATCCTGGCGGTCAAGGCCGCCCGGGACGCCCACCCCGAGATCGCCGCACCGCGCATCGTGGTCCCGTCCAGCGGGCACGCCGCCTTCGCCAAGGCCGCGCACTATCTGCGGGTGGCGCTCGACGTGGTGCCGGTCTCCGCCGAGACGCTGCGCCCCGACCCGGCCGAGATGGCCGCCGCGATCGGGCCGGAGACCGTCCTGGTGGCCTGCTCCGCCCCGTCGTACGCGCACGGCGTCCTCGACCCGGTCGGTGAGATCGCCGCAGCCGCCGCGGCGGCCGGGGTGCGCTGTCACGTGGACGCCTGCTTCGGCGGCTGGACCCTGCCCTACCTGCGCCGGCTCGGCACGCCAATCCCGGCGTTCGACTTCGCCGTGCCCGGGGTCACCTCGATCTCGGTCGACCTGCACAAGTACGCGTACGCCCCGAAGGGCGTCTCGGTGCTGCTGCACCGCGACCCGGCGCTGCGCGCGCCGCAGTACTTCGCGTACGCCGACTGGCCCGGGTACACGATGGTCAACCCGACCATCGCCTCGACCCGCTCCGGCGGCCCGATCGCCGCCGCGTACGCCACCCTGCGCCACCTCGGCGACGACGGCTACCTGCGGCTGGCGTCGCTGACCCGGGACGCGGTCGCCGGGCTGGCCGCCGCGGTACGCGCCGTCGACGGGCTGCGACTGATGGCCGAGCCGGAGTCCACCGTGGTCTGCTTCACCAGTACCGATCCCGACCTGGATTTGTTCGTGCTGGTCGACGAGCTGGCCGGGCGCGGCTGGCACACCCAGCCGCAGCTGTCGTACGCCGACCTGCCGGCCAGCGTGCACCTCACCGTCACCGCGTCGGTGGCCCCCCGGGTGGCCGAGTTCGGCCCGGACCTGGCCGCCGCGGTGGCCGCGGCCCGGGCGTCCGGCCCGGTCGAGCTGCCCACGGAGCTGCTCGCCCTCGCGGCCACCCTGACCCCGGACGCGCTCACCCCGGACCTGGTCGCCGGTCTCGCCGCGGGGCTCGGCCTGGGCGCGGGAGTGCCGGGCCGGATGGCTCCGGTGAACGCGCTGCTCAACGCCGCCCCGCCGGCGCTGCGCGAGCGGCTGCTGGTCGAATTCGTCGGACTGCTCCAACGACCGGCCTGGAGCGGTTCCGGTGTGGCGTCCGCAGTCGCCACACCGGGCCCTGGTCAGCGGTAGTCGATCGTCACCTCGTTGTCGCTGCTGTCCGTCTCCAACATGTTGTGTCCGCCCGGTCCCTCCGGCCAGACCCTCAGCGGGGCCTGACCGGGGGTCAGGCTGACGCCGGCGGCCACCTTCACGTCCAGGGTGAGCCGCACCTCGCGGCGTGACTCGACGTCGGTCAGGTGGCAGAACACGAGCAGGGTGGCGTGCCGGTTCTGATCACAGCCCGCCCAGCCGTCGCCGGTCAGTTCCAGCGCTGTCGGCAGTTCCAGTTGCAGCACCGCGTCCCGCACCGTCCGGTCGCCGTCGTTACGGACCCGGACGGTGAACGAACCCGACCGGGATCCGTCCGTTGCGGTGGTCAGGACCAGGTCGCCGGCGACGAGGCCGAGGTCCGCGGAGTTCGGGTTCGGACCGAACCCGGTCGGGCCGGACACCTGCTCGAACCCGTCGCCGGTCCAGCGGTAGCCGCGCCACTGGCGCTGGGAGTACTCCTCCGGCCAGCCACCGCCGGGTGCGATGTCGAGCAGCTCGACCCGGACCTCGCCGTCGGCGCGTACGTCCAGGGCGGTCAGCCATCCGGGGGCCGGCCGGCCGGTGCCGATCACCCGACCGAGGGTCACGACCTCACCGGCCGCGTCCCGGTCGAACGCGATCACCTGGGCCGGCCCGCGGGTGCCGAACACGCAACGGACCAGGGCGACAGTTTCGGTCGCGCCGTCGCCGTCCAGGTCGCCGTGGTCGACCGCGATGAGCGCGTTGGTGTCGTCCTTGACCGGTTCGGCGGCCAACCGCACACCCTTGGTCGGGCACCCCGCCGGTGAACTCCAGGCCGGCAGTGACACCGGGGTGGCGAGCAGCTGCGCCCGGCTGATCCGACCGTTCGGCGCCGCCCCGGTCGGGCTGGCGCTGCTGGCCACCGGCGACGCCGTCGGGCTGGCCGTCGCGCTCGCCGACAGGCTGGGCGTCGGGCTGGCGGTGGGGTCGACCGGACCGGGCCGGGGCGTCGGACCGTCCAGGGCCGCGTACCCGAGTATCGGACCGGCCGTGAGCGCCAGCGCCGCCGCGACGGCGGAGCCGAAGGTCCGGCGCCGACGCAGGCGTACGGTGCGGCGGACCGCCGCCGGTCCCGGCGGCTCGATCTCGGCCAGCACCTCGGTGCGGTACCGGGCGAAACGCTCGGCGAGTGCGATGGACTCGTGCTCAGACATCCTGAGCCTCCTCGGTCGTCTCCCGCAGGGACGCGGCGAGCGAGGCCCGGCCCCGGTGCAGCCACGACTTGACAGTTCCCTCGGCCACCCGTTCCTGGGCGGCGATCTCGGCGATCGGCAGGTCCGCCAGGTAGTGCAGGATCACCGCGCGACGCTGCTTCGTGGGCAGTGCCGCCAGGGCGGCCTCCAGCGCCACCCGGTCGGGGTTCGGCCCGGCCACGTGGATCTCCCGCTGCCGCACCAGCCACGATCGGGCGGTACGCAGCCGTCGCCAGCGGTTGTGGGCGAGGTTCCAGGCCACCCGCCGGGTCCAGGCCAGCGGATCGTCGTACCTGGACACCTGGTCCCAGCGGGCGAAGGCCCGGCAGAACGCCTCCTGTACGAGGTCCTGTGCCTGACCGACGTCACCCGTGTAGGCCCGTAGCTGCACGACGAGGCCCCGGAAGTGGGCGTGGTAGAAGTCGTCGAAGGTCAGCTCCGGCTCGTCGGACGTCCTGACCGGGTGCGGGTCCGGTGGGGCGCCACCGGCCCGTACGTCTCTCGTCACACTCACTCGTCCTCCCCGTGGCGATCGCGGACCCCCTGGCCGCGACCCGGCTTCCCGAGACGCCGTCTCCCGCCAAGGTCGTCAGCGGCCCTCCGGGTTGCGCCCGGCGACTGTGATTGACTGTCGGTTGGGTGACAGGAGGGAGGCGGTCGTGCAGCTGCCGGGAGTGCTCGGCGAGCCGATCCGGTTCGTGCTGAACTGGGGCCGTCGCTACTCGCTCTGGGTGTTCAACTTCGGTCTGGCCTGCTGCGCGATCGAGTTCATCGCCACCAGCATGGGCCGGCACGACTTCATCCGGCTCGGCGTGATCCCCTTCGCCCACGGCCCCCGGCAGGCTGACCTGATGGTCGTCTCCGGAACGGTCACCGACAAGATGGCGCCGGCGATCAAGCGGCTCTACGACCAGATGCCCGAGCCGAAGTACGTCATCTCGTTCGGCGCCTGTTCCAACTGCGGCGGACCCTACTGGGACTCGTACTCGGTCACCAAGGGCGTCGACCAGCTCATCCCGGTCGACGTCTACGTGCCCGGCTGCCCACCCCGGCCGGAGGCGCTGCTGCACGGCATCCTGCGGCTGCAGGAGAAGATCGCCGCCGAGCAGGCCGGAATCGGCGGCGTGGCCCGGCCCGATGCGCTCGCCCCGCCGGTGGACGCCGCACCCCGCGACGGCGCGGCCCCGCGCTCGGTCGAGTCGCTCACCGCTGCACCGGTCCGTCCGCCGGGGTCCTGAGTCGGACCGGCCGACCGACGGCGGCTTGCGAGCCGACCGGATGGTCTTCGATGTCGGCGACTGTCGCTAGGTTGCTGGCATGAGAACCATGCGGGCAACGGGGGCCGCCCTCCTGGCGGCGCTCGCCATAGTCACTCTCTCCGCTGCTCCGGCAGCCGCCGACACCGTCGGCTACACCGGCGTGGTCCGCGATCCCGATGGAAACCCCGTCGCGAACGCCTGCCTCGCCCTGCACACCTCCGCCACCGACGTCGCCGCCGAGCACTGCTCCGACGCGTCGGGCCGCTACACCATCCCGGGTGCGTGGGAGGCGCCCGACTACAAGATCCGTGTGCACGCCGAGGGGTTCCGCACCGAGTGGTGGTACGGCGCCCCCGACTATCTGAACGCCGACCCGGTGAGCATCCCGGCGGGCAGCGTCGTGGAGCGCGACGTCACGTTGGGTCGGGGCGCCGGCAGCATCAGCGGCCGGATCACCGACCAGTACGGCACCCCGGTCCAGGCCACTGTCACCGTGCACGGCGAGGGCGACGCCTACGAGGCCATCGCCTACACCTCGGTCACCGGGACCTACCAGCTGAGCAATCTGCCTCCCGGCGGCTACCGGATCTCCGTCTACGACAACCAGCGCGGTGTGCAGTGGGTGCCGCGCAAGGAGATCCGGGAGGAGGCCACGGTCTTCACGGTCGCCGACGGCGACGCCCTCACCGTGAACGAGTGGCTGCTGCCGTTGGGCACCGTCAAGGTCGTGGTGACCGACGCGGTGACCGCCCTGCCCGTGCCCCGGCCGTGCGTCTACGTCCACGGCGGCCGTGACGAGTCGGTCTGCGGCGTGAACGGCATCGTGGACGTGCTCGACGTACGGCCGGGCACGTGGGAGCTGGACGTCTCGGCCGGGGCGTCGTACTTCCCGGCGGATCCGAAACCGACCGTCGACGTGGTGCGCGGTCAGGTGACCAGGGTCGGCTACCAGCTCCGGCCCGGTGCGGCGGTCGCCACCACGGTGCTGGACGCGGCGAGCGGGCAGCCGGTCGGTGGCATCTGCGCGCACCTGGTCCAGCCGAGGTGGGGCGGGCAGTCCGCCCACATGCGGCAGTACTGCTCGGCCGACGACGGCCACCTGGAGGCCGGCCCGTTCGAGGCCGACGAGCTGGGCACCTGGCAGCTCTACGCCTTCCAGCCGATCGGCCCGTACGACCCGCCCGCCACCCGCTACGGCGCCCAGTGGGTCACCGCGAACGGCGGCAGTGGCGACCAGCGGGAGGCGCTGCCCGTCACGCTGCGGGCGAAGGAGACGGTCACCATCCCGCCGATCCGGGTCGACCCGCCGGGCAGGATCACCGGCACGATCCGTAACGCCGCCGGCGCGGCGGTCTCCGGTGTCTGCGCCTACCCGTTCGCCTTCCACCCCGGGCAGGGGGCGATCTTCGGCGCGAACTGCTCCAACGCCCAGGGCCAGTACACCCTCAGCGACCTGGGCCCGTACCGCTGGCCGGTGGAGTTCGCACCGAGCAGCGCCAGCGGGTACTCCTGGCAGTGGTCCGGCGACGTCGCCGACCGGTTCGCCGCCACCCTCACCAAGGTCGGCCCCGGCGCGACGGCCACGGTCGACGCGCGCCTGGCCACCGGGGGCGTGCTCGCCGGCAAGGTCACCGACGGCGCGAGCCCGGTCGACGCCGGCTACGTCTGGACGTACAACGCCCGCACCGGTGACATCGCCAGCGCCTCCTACGCCAACATCGCCCGGGACGGGACGTTCGCCGTGCGTGGACACCGCACCCAGGAGGTGTACGTCGAGTACTGGAGCCTGACGAAGGGTTGCTGGTACGCCCCCGGCGGTCGCTACGGCACCAAGGTGGCCGTGACGGCGGGCGCCACCACCACGATCGCGGCCAACATGAGCCGGACCTGCGGGCTGCGGCCCTACACCGCCGCCCAGTCCGGAATCGGGACCGCGAGCGGCCCGCCGCTCGCGCCGATCATGGCGGCGCCGACCCGGGCCGGTCGCTGACCCTCGGCCGTACGTCAGGTCGGCGCGGTCGGTCCGGTGGGTAACACCCGCCGGACCGACCGTCCGCCCGGCTCGGTCGGCCGAGCGCTCCGCTGGCCGGTGGGGGTTAGCCTGCGCAGCATGAGCACCTCCGCGGACGAGCGTTCCGCCTACATCATCGACGTGCTGACCGGCGAGTTCGGGGCGTCGATGTCACTCGACCCGGCCGCGTTCCGCCGCAAGTTCCGCAAGATGGCCGCGTCGCCGTTCGCCTTCTACCGGGGCAGCGCCTCGCTCTTCTACGCCGACCAGCGCGGCGACTTCGCCGACGACCGCTACCTCGACGAGCGGACCAGCCGGGTCTGGATCCACGGTGACCTGCACGCGGAGAACTTCGGCACCTACATGAACGCCTCCGGCCAGTTGGTGTTCAACGTCAACGATTTCGACGAGGCGTACGTCGGGCCGTTCACCTGGGACCTGAGGCGGTTGGCGGCGAGCGTGGCACTGCTCGGCTACGCCAAGGCGCTCTCCGACCGGGTGATCAGCGAGCTGGTCAGCGGTTTCGCCCGCTCCTACCTGACCGAGCTGCGCGCGATCGCCGCCGGCGGCGACGACGCGATCGGCTCGATCACCCTGGACAACGCCGATGGTGTGCTGCGCCGCGTGCTCCAGCAGGCCCGGCTCAACACCCGGGTGGACCTGCTCGCCGCGCAGACCACGATCGACAACTACGAGCGGCGGTTCTCCGTCGGCGACGGGGTCTTCGAGGTCGACGGGGCCACCCGGGAGAAGGTCCTCGCCGCCTTCCAGGGCTACCTGGGCACGCTGCCCGTGTCCTCGGCGCGGCTGCGTCCGGTGGAGGCGCGGATCAAGGACGTGGTGCTGCGCAAGGGGGTGGGCATCGGGTCGGCCGGGCTGCCGTCGTACAACCTGCTGCTGGAGGGGCACACCCAGGCGTTGGAGAACGACGTCGTCATCTACATGAAGCAGGCCCAGGTGCCGGCCGTCGCCCGGCACATCCCGGACCAGTCGGTCCGCGGCTACTTCCAGCACCAGGGGCACCGGACGGCCGAGTCGCAGCGGGCGCTCCAGGCGCACGCCGACCCGTGGCTGGGCTTCACCCAGCTGGACGGGGTCGGGCAGCTGGTGGCCGAGGTCTCCCCGTACGCCGCCGACCTGGACTGGGCGGACGTCAACGAGCCCGAGGAACTGGCCGGGGTGCTGGCCGACCTCGGTCGGGCGGTGGCCCGGATGCACTCCGTGGCCGACGACGAGTCCAGCCACGACCTGGTCGACTACTCCACCGAGGAGGCGATCGTGGCGGTGGTCGACCAGGACGAGCCGGGCTTCGTCACCCACCTGGTGGAGTTCGCCCACGCGTACGGTGTCCGCGCCCGGCAGGACCACCAGCTCTTCGTGGACCTGTTCCGCAACGGCCGGCTGCCCGGCATCTGACCCAGCACCCACCGCTCGGCGGATGGCGGGTCAGGCGGCGAAGTCCAGCACCACCTTGATGTCGTCCGGCCCCGGAACGTACGCATCGCGGAACCGCGAAGCCGGCACCCGGCGACTGATCAGCGAGCTGAGCCAGTACTGGTCGGCCCGGGCCAGCGCCTCCGCGGCCAGATCCCAGTGCCGTCGGTTGGCGTTGACCGAGCCGAAGACCACGTTGTTCTCCAGCACCAGCGCCCGGTTGAGCGCGCCGGCGTCGAAGTCGATGGACCGGCCGCCGCTGGAGACGCCGGTGAGGCAGACGATGCCGGTCGGCGCGGCCTTGCACATCACGTCGAGCACCACCTTCGGCGCCCCGGTGCACTCGAGCACCACGTCCGGCTCGAAGTCGAGGTCGTTGACCTGCACCGAGTGGTAGGTCGCGCCCAGCGCGTGCACCAGCTCCGGCTTGGGTCCGCTGGTGGCCCGGTCCAGCACGTGCACGGACAGCCCGCGCTGACTGGCGAGCAGCGCGGCGAGCAGGCCGATCGGCCCGGCACCGGTCACCAGCACGCTGCGCGGCTGCCACTCGGCGCGGTGCCCGATCCGTTCGATGTGGTCCCACGCCTTCGCCACCACGCTGGTCGGTTCGAGCAGCATCCCGACCTGCGCGAGGGCCGGGTCCAGCCGTACCGCGAACCGGGGCGGCACCCGCCAGCGGTCCCGGGCGAAGCCGTCCAGCGCCTTGATGCCGTGCTCGGTGTACTGGCCGTTACGGCACATGTCCCACTCCCCGACCGCGCAGTTCGGGCAGGGCACCGGGTCCGGGTAGCGCACGATGCCGGCCACCAGGTCGCCCGGTTGCAGGCTGCCGGTCGGGTCCTCCATCACCCGGCCCAGCGACTCGTGCCCGATCACCAGGCGCGACCTGCCGGGCGGCGCCTCGCCGTACTCGCCCGCGACGATCTCGTGGTCGGTCCCGCAGACCCCGACGGCCAGGGCCTGGACCAGGACCCCGCCCTCTTCGGCCACCGGCTCCGGATGGTCGTCGACCAGTTCCAGGGAGTCGGCGACCCCGGGGGTCACAGTCACGGCGCGCACGTGTCTCATCTTGGCCTGCCGGCCCGGCTTCCGCCCGGCAAAGCGGCAGATGGCCCACGGGCGGGCCGACCCAGCCGGGCGTCGTCCGGGCCTCGTCTCGGCTCGACGAGATCCGGGAGACACGCCCTAGGATCAGCGGCATGACTCCGGAAGAGGTCGGCCGCCGGATGGCGACGCTGCTCGCGCCGGCCGAGGCCACCCCGTCGGTCTCCGGCGGCCAGCGGCACGCCCGGGCCACTGTCGACGTGCCGGCGGCGGACTGGCGGGAGGCGCTGCGGACCGCCCGCGACGACGCGGAGCTGGCCTGCGACTACTTCGACTGGCTCTCCGCCGTCGACGAGCTGGCCGAGGGGTTCGACGTGGTGGCGCACCTCTGGTCGACCCGTCACCGGCACGGCGTCCTGCTACGGGCCCGGGTGGCGCGGGAGGCGCCCGTCGTGCCCTCGGTGGTCGACGTCTACCCGGGTGCCGCCTGGCACGAGCGGGAGACGCACGAGATGTTCGGCATCGACTTCGCCGGCCACGACGGGCTGCTCCCGCTGCTGCTGCCGCCGGAGTTCGAGGGCCACCCGTTGCGCAAGGAGTTCGTGCTGGCCTCCCGGGTGGCCAAGCCCTGGCCGGGCGCCAAGGAACCGGGCGAGTCGGAGGCCGGCGGCGGCCGGCGGCCGATCCGCCCGCCGGGCGTGCCCGCGCCGGGCGAGTGGGGCACGACCCCCACCCCGGCGGGTGCCGGCAACGTGGGGGAGGGACCGCGCGGCGGTACCCCGGCCCGCCCGGCCCGGGAGCGGCCGGCCCGGCCGGCCCCGGGCGCCCGTCCGGCGCGCCCCGGCCAGCCGGCGGCGGGCGACGCCGAGCGGCCCGCCGACGAGGGAGGTACGGCCTGATGCCGCTCTGGCTGGAGCTGGTGATCCGGGTGGGCGGCGTGCTGGTCGCCTTCCTCACCCTGCCGCTGCTGGTCGGGCAGGCCGAGCACAAGGTGATGGCGCACATGCAGGGCCGGCTCGGCCCGATGTACGCGGGCGGTTTCCACGGCTGGGCGCAGCTGATCGCTGACGGGGTCAAGTTCGTGCAGAAGGAGGACGTGACCCCGCGCGAGGCGGATCGGGCGGTCTTCCGGCTGGCCCCGGCGATCGCCCTGCTGCCGTACCTGCTCGTGCTGCTGGTCATCCCGCTCGGCCCGGACGACCTGGTCGGCCAGCCGCTCGACATCGGGCTCTTCTTCGTGCTCGCGGTGGTCGGCGTCGGGGTGCTGGCCGTGCTGATGTCGGCCTGGGCCTCGGCCAACAAGTACAGCCTGCTCGGCGGGCTCCGCGGCGCCGCCCAACTGCTCGGCTACGAGCTGCCGTTGGTGCTGGCCGCCGCCTCGGTGGCGATGGCCGCGGGCACGCTCAGCCTCTCCGGCATCGTCGAGGCGTGGCAGCCCTGGTGGCTGCTCTGGCAGGCGCCAGCCATGATCGTCTTCTTCGTCGCCGGGCTGGCCGAGATCCGCCGGCCACCGTTCGACATGCCGGTGGCCGACTCCGAGCTGGTCTTCGGCTACATGACCGAGTACACCGGGCTGCGCTTCGCGTTCTTCCTGCTCGCCGAGTACGTCGGCATCGTGGTCATCGCCGCGCTCACCACCGTGCTCTTCCTCGGCGGCTGGCAGGGCCCGTTCGCCGACGCCCAGCTCGGCTGGCTCTGGACCCTGCTCAAGGTCTTCGCCGTCGCGTTCCTGATCATCTGGCTCCGGGTGTCGTACCCGCGACTGCGCGAGGACCAGCTCCAGCGCCTCTGCTGGCTGGTCCTGGTCCCCGCCTCGCTGGCCCAGTTGGTCCTGACCACCGCCGTCCGCCTGGCCCTCTGACCCCGGCACCCGGCGCGGCTGCGCCGGGATCAGCGCAGGGGAGTGTGGGCCGGGTCCACCTGCTCCGCGGTGGGTGGCGGCGGAGGTGGGGTGCCGTCGCCGAAGGGGCGGCCGCCGAGCGACTCCCGGCCGTGCGCGGTGAGCCAGTTCGACAGGTCCGGCCCGAGCGGGACCACCCCCGTCGGGTTGATGTCCCGATGCACCTCGTAGTAGTGCCGCTTGATGTGGTCGAAGTCGATGGTGTCCCCGAAGCCGGGCGTCTGGAACAGGTCCCGGGCGTACGCCCAGAGCACCGGCATCTCGGTGAGCTTGCTGCGGTTGCACTTGAAGTGCCCGTGGTAGACGGGGTCGAAGCGGACCAGCGTGGTGAAGAGCCGCACGTCCGCCTCGGTGATCGCGTCGCCCATCAGGTAGCGCTGGTCCTGCAGCCGCTCGGTCAACCAGTCCAGCCGCTCGAAGAGCCGCCGGTACGCCGACTCGTACGCCTCCTGGCTGCCGGCGAACCCGCACCGGTAGACGCCGTTGTTGACGTCCCGGAACACCACCGCGTTGACCTCGTCGATCTCGTCGCGCAGCCGCTCCGGGTAGAGCTCCGGCGCGCCGTCGCGGTGGTAGGCGGTCCACTCGGTGCTGAGGTCCAGGCTCATCTGCGCGTAGTCGTTGGTCACCACCTGCCCGGTCGGCACGTCCACGATCGCCGGCACGGTGATGCCCCGGTCGTAGCCGGGGAACCGGGCGAAGTACGCCTCGGCCAGCCGCTCGATGTCGAGCACCGGATCCCGGCCGCCCGGGTCCAGGTCGAACGTCCAGCTCCGGGCGTCGTGGGTGGGACCGGCGACCGCCATGGAGAGCGCGTCCTCCAGGCCGAGCAGCCGGCGCACGATGATCAACCGGTTCGCCCACGGGCAGGCGCGGCTGACCGCCAACCGGTATCTGCCCGGCGTGACCGGAAACCCGTCCCGCCCGTCGGCGGTGATCCGGGTCGCGATGTAGCGCTGGTCCCGGGTGAACTCCCCACCCGGCTCGACGTACTTCCCGCCCGTCTCGTCGCCCACGTCGTCTCCTCGCTCGTCCGCCTCTGCGTCCCATCATGGCGGATCTCCGGCCGTCCGGCCGGGCCGCCGGTGACTACGCTGCCCGGATGACCGATGTGGAGGCGGCAGCCCGACGCTTCATCGCCGACGTGTGGAACGCCGGCCGGGAAGAGACCGCGTACGAGCTGGTCGGCCCGGACTGCCCGGGGCTCGGCGGCACCGGGCCGGCGGCGACCCTGGCCTGGCACCGGGAGCGTCGGGCGGCCTTCCCGGATCTGCGCTACAAGATCGTGGACGTGGTCACCGGCGGCGGTCGGGTGGCCGTGCACTGGCGGGCCGCCGGCACCCAGACCGGGCAGTTCGGGCCGGTGCCGCCGACCGGGCAGGTGGTCAGCTACTCCGGGGCGACCTTCCTGCGGTTCGACGACGCCGGCCTGATCGTCGACGTGTGGAGCTGCAACGAGCTGTTCCAGCTCCTGCAACAGCTCGGCGTCGAGATGCTCCCGCCGCCAGGGGGCGTCACCGGGCCCGGGGCGTGATCCGGCTGATCGGCAGGTTGATCGGGAACGGCTCGCCGGTGTCGACGAACTTCGTCCACCACCCGGTCTCGGTGTAGACCTCGTTCACCGCGTCGATCCGGTACGTGACGACCTCCAGCGCGCCATCCTCCGGCTCGACCCGCCAGTAGTACGGGATGCCGGCCTGGGCGTAGAGCGCCGGCTTCAACACCCGGTCGATCGAGCGGGTGCTCGGGGAGACGATCTCGACGGCGAGCACCACCTCGTGCGGCTCGTACCTCGACGGTTCGCGCGCCGCCGCGGCGGAAGTGGTCACCAGCACGTCGGGAATGAAGGAGCGGGTGCGGTTGATCCGTACCTCGACCCCCTGGGTGACGTCGTACGCGTCGGGGCACTCCGCTTCGAGCGCGACACCAAGACGCATCGCGATGGTCTGGTGCGTGCGGGTGGGGGAGGGGGACATCAGCAGCACGCCATCGAGCAGTTCCCGGCGACGGCCGTCCTCCGGCAGCGCGTCCAGATCGTCTGTCGTCCACCCGCCCTCGGGCGGGTAGTCGCTCTGCAGCGCGGCGGTCATGGGCGGGTCCTTCCAAGTGCGTCGTTCTCCCCAGGCCCACGGTACCGCCGTTGACCGACGGGTGGTGGTCGCGCGCGCCGGGGGTACAGGGCAGGATGGTCGACATGAGCGACCCCAGCGAACACAGCGCACCGGACGACGGCGCCGCTGACCGCGGCCTGCCCGGCGCGGGGCTGGTCAAGGGGCTGGCGGTCACGCTGAAGACGATGACCCGGCGCTCCACCACCCAGCAGTACCCGGACGTCGCCCCCGAGCTGCCGCCCCGCTCCCGTGGGGTGATCGCGCTGCTCGAGGAGAACTGCACGGTCTGCATGCTCTGCGCCCGCGAGTGTCCGGACTGGTGCATCTACATCGACTCGCACAAGGAGGAGGTGGCGGTGCCCGGCGCCGCCCGTCCTCGCCAGCGCAACGTGCTCGACAAGTTCGACATCGACTTCTCGCTCTGCATGTACTGCGGCATCTGCATCGAGGTCTGCCCGTTCGACGCGCTCTACTGGTCACCCGAATTCGAGTACGCCGAGTACGACATCAAGGACCTGCTGCACGACAAGGACCACCTGGGGCAGTGGATGGCCACCGTACCGCCGCCGCCGGCGCACGACCCGAACGGCGAACCGGCCAAGGAGGAGACCAGCGCCGCGCGTAAGGCCGCCGTCCCCGCCGCCCGGCCCGCCGCGCCGACGGTACGCCCCGAGCCCGGCGCGTCCGGCGAGGCGACTCCATGACCGGTGCGGACGTGCTGCTGCTCGCCCTCGGCGCGGTGGCGGTCGGCTCGGGTGTGCTGGTGGTGACCACGAAACACCTGGTCCGGGCCGGCCTCTACCTGGTCGTCTGCCTGGGTGCGCTGGCCGGCGACTATCTGGTCCTCACCGCCGAGCTGGTGGCCTGGGTGCAGGTGCTGATCTACGTCGGCGCGGTGGTGGTGCTGCTGCTCTTCGCGGTGATGCTCACCCGGGCGCCGATCGGCCCCTCCGACGATCTGGACCGGCCCGGCTGGCCGGCCGCGCTGATCGGCGGCGGCACCGGGCTGGGCCTGGCCGCGCTGCTGGTCGACGCCTACCGCTGGACGGCGGTGGACCTGCCCGAGGCGGGCACCGCCGAGCGGCTCGGCGGCCAGCTCTTCCGCACCTGGGTGCTGCCCTTCGAGGTGCTCTCCGTGCTGCTGCTCGCCGCCCTGGTCGGCGCGGTGGTGCTCTCCCGGCCGGACATCGGGCGGTCGCGGTGAGGCCGGTCATCCCGTACGTCACCGCGGCGCTCCTCTTCGGCCTGGGCGTCTTCGGCGTGCTGCGCCGCCGCAACGCGGTGCTGGTGCTGATCGCCGTCGAGCTGATGCTCAACGCGGTCAACCTGATCCTGGTCACCGCCGACGCCACGGTACGGGCGGCGCTGCCGCACAGCGGGCAGGTCTTCGCGCTCTTCGTGATCGTGCTGGCCGCCGCCGAGGTCGGCGTGGGCCTGGCCATCGTGCTCCAGCTCTACCGGCTTCGGGCCACCGTCGCGGTCGACGAGATCCCGCTGACCGAGGGGCCGACCCGGGCCGAGGAGCCGACTCCGGTCCGCACCGCCGTCGGCGCGCCGCCGCCGGGCGGGCGCACGGGCACCGGGGCAGCTGAGGCACGGGAGGAACGGTGAGCAAGACCACCCTGCTCGGTGCGCTGCTGCCGGCCGTACCGCTGGTGGCGGGGCTGCTCGGTCTGCTGCTGCCGCCGTCGCCGCGCGGCCTGGCGGCCCACGGCGGTGCCGACCCGGCCCGGGGTGAGCAGCGAGCGCGGCGGGCGGCGATCACCCTCGGGGTAGCCGGCGCGGCCGGCGCGCTGGCCCTGGCGGTCGCGCTGCTGGCCACCCTGGACGCGCCCGTCGAGGCGGCCACCGGTTGGGTCGACCTCGGCGGGTTGACGGTGACCCTCGGGGTGCGGTTGGACGGTGCCGCGGCGCTCGTCGCGGTAGCGGTCGCCGCGGTCGCGCTCGCCGTGCAGGTCTACTCGATCGGCTACCTCAAGCGCGGCCCGCACGACGACGTGGACGTCGACCACCGCTACCCGCCGTACGCCGCCCAGATCAGCCTCTTCACCGGCGCGATGCTGCTGGTGGTGGTCGCCGGCGACCTGATCATGCTGCTGGTCGGCTGGGAGGTGATGGGCCTCTGCTCCTACCTGCTCATCGCGCACGACCGGAGGCTGCCGGAGGCGCCCGCCGCCGCGATGAAGGCGTTCCTGGTGACCCGGGTGGGTGACGTCGGCTTCCTGCTCGGCATCGCGCTGCTCGGCGTCTCCGCCGGCAGCTTCCGGATCGCCGACGTGCTGGCCCACGATTACTCTCCCGGCACGCTCACCGCCGCCTGCCTGTTGCTGCTCGCCGGGGTGGCCGGCAAGAGCGCCCAGTTCCCGCTGCACACCTGGCTGCCCGACGCGATGGCCGGCCCGACGCCGATCAGCGCCCTCATCCATGCCGCCACCATGGTCGCCGCCGGGGTGTACGCCGTCGCCCGCCTCTACCCGCTCTTCGTGGCGGCCCCCGTCGCGCTGACCGTGCTCGGCGTACTCGGCTCGATCACCCTGCTGCTCGGGGCGTTGGCGGCCACCGCGCAGGACGACATCAAACGGGTGCTCGCCTGGTCGACGGTCTCCCAGATCGGCTACATGACCGGCGCGCTCGCCGTCGGCTCTCCGGCGGCCGCGCTGTTCCACCTACTCACCCACGCCGCGTTCAAGGCGCTGCTCTTCCTCGCCGCCGGCGCGGTGATCCACGCGGTCGGCACCACGCTGATGTCCCAGATGGGCGGGCTGCGCCGCAGCATGCCGGTCACCTTCTGGTGCACGGTGGTCGGCCTCGGCGCGCTGGCCGGGCTGCCGCCGCTCGCCGGTTTCTGGAGCAAGGACGGCGTGCTCGCGGTGGCGCAGGCCGCCGCGCTGCACGGCGACGGCCCCACCCCGTCCTGGCTCGGCTGGCTGGTCTGGCTCGCCGGGCTGGTCGGCGTCGCGGTCACCGCCTGGTACGCCACCCGACTGCTGCTGCGCGCCTTCCTCGGCGAGACCCGGGAGCCGCTGGTCCACCCGCACGACCCACCGGGCACGCTGCGCTGGCCGCTGCTGCTGCTCGCGGTGCCGGCCGCGCTGCTCGGCCTGGCCGGGTTCGCCGGCCCGTTCGCCGACCGCCTGCAACCGGCCGAGGTGGCGACCCCGGGGCACCCGTCGGATCTCCTCCCGGCGGAGGGGCTGGTCCATCTGACCCCCGCCGTGCTGCTGCCACTGGCGCTGCTGGTGCTCGGCGCCGGGCTGGCCTGGGCCCGCTGGCGCCGCGACCGGACCGCCGACCCGGCGACCGCGCTGGGTCCGCTGCGGCCGGTCTTCGCGGCCGCGTTCCGGCTCGACGACCTCCAGCACGCCCTGGTGGTACGCCCCACCCGGGCGTTCGCCGGCTGGGTGCGAGCCGGCGACGAGGTGGTGGTGGACGGCGTGGTCGAGGGGAGCGGCCGGGCCGCCTCCGGGCTCGGCGCTGGGCTGGCCGCGCTGCACCGCGCGGCGCTGCCCCGGGCCGCCGCCGCGGTGCTGGCCGGCGCGCTGCTGATCGGCCTGGCCGCCGCCCTGATCGGAGGGGTCTCATGAGTTTAGGAGAGTTCCTGCTGGTCGCGGTCCTGGCGGTGCCGGCGCTCGGCGCGGTCGCGGTGGTCGCGACGCCCGGCGACCGGGCCGCCCGGCTGGTCGGCACGGTGGCCGCCGGCCTCACCCTGCTCGCGGCGGCCCCGCTGGCCGTCGGCGACCGGGGCTGGTTCGCCTGGTCCGCGACCGCCCCGGCGGTACGCCCGTGGCACCAGCTCGACCTCTCCTGGGTGCCCGGCCTGGACCTGAGCTTCCACCTCGGGGTGGACGGCATCTCCTATCCGCTGGTGGTGCTGACCGCACTGCTCACCCTGCTCTGCTGCGGCTACAGCCTCTGGCGGGTGCCGGCCGGCGGCAGCGGCCGGGCGCTGGTGGCGCTGCTGCTGGTGGTCGAGGTCGGCATCCTGGGCACCTTCCTCGCCCTGGACCTGGTGCTCTTCTTCCTCTTCTTCGAGGTCGTCCTGCTGCCGATGTACGCGGTGATCGCCGGTTGGGGCGGCGAGGATCGGCGGCGGGCTGCCCGCAAGTTCGCGCTCTACACCCTCTTCGGCTCGGTGCTGCTGCTGGTCGGCGTCTACGTGGTGGTCGCCGCCGCCGGCACCGCCGACATCGTGGCGCTGACCGGGGGCACCGGGTTGTCCCGGGGCACCCAGCTCGCCGCGTTCACCCTCTTCGCGTTGGCCTTCGCGGTGAAGAGTCCGCTCTGGCCCTTGCACTCGTGGCTGCCGGACGCGCACACCCAGGCGCCCACGGTGGGCAGCGTGGTGCTCGCCGGGGTGCTGCTGAAGATGGGCACGTACGGGCTGATCCGGGTGGCGGTCGGGGTGGCTCCGGAGGGCGCCCGCTGGGCCGCGCCGGTGCTCGGTGTGCTCGCCGTGGCGGCGATCCTGGTCGGTTCGTTGGTCTGTCTCGCTCAGGACGAGCTGAAGCGGCTGATCGCGTACTCCAGCGTGGGGCACATGGGCTTCGTGCTGCTCGGCGTCGCCACCCTGACCACCACCGGCATCCAGGCGGCGCTGATCGGCAATGTGGCGCACGGGGTGATCACCGGCCTGCTCTTCTTCCTGGCGGGCGCGGTGAAGGACCGCACCCATTCCGGAGCGCTCGCCGACCTCTCCGGGCTGCGGGAGACCGCCCCCCGGCTCGCCGGGCTGCTCGGGTTCGCCGCGATCGCCTCGCTGGGCCTGCCCGGCCTGGCCGGTTTCTGGGGTGAGGCGTTCGCGGTGATCGCCGCCGTCGAGGTGGGCGGCGGGCTCTGGACCACCCTCGCCGCCCTGGCCGCGGTGGGTGGGGCGCTCACCGCCGCGTACTTCCTGCGCCTGCTGCGCCAGGTCACCCACGGCCGGCCGAGCCCGGCGGTCGGCCGGCTCACCCCCGGCCTGGCCGGCGCGGAGTTGACCGCCTGGGTGCCGCTGGTGCTGCTCGCGCTGGCCATCGGGCTGGCCCCGGCCCTGGTGCTCGGGGTCGCCGAGGCCCCGGTCGACGCCCTGGTGAAGGTGGTGCTTCCGTGAGCCAGAGCGTGGTGCAGAGCGTGGACAACGTGGCGCTGCTTCCGGCCTACCTGGCCGCCGGCACCGCCGTGCTGGTGCTCGTCACCGACCTGGTGCTGGCCCGGCCGCGAGCCACGCTGGCGGTGGCCGCCGCGGGCGCGCTCGCCACCGCGCTCGGCGCGGCGCTGGTCGGTGCCGGCGGGGAGCGGCGGACGTTCTGCGTCGGCGGTGACTGCTCCTTCGTCTTCGGTGGCCGGGCGGCCCTGGTCGGCGCGGTGTTCGCGCTGCTCACCCTGGGGGTGCTCGGGCTCTCCGGCGGGCACCTGCGGGCCGGCCGGGCGCCGGCGGGGGAGTACGCCTTCCTGCTCGCCTGCTCGATGACCGGCGGCGTGGTGCTCGGCGCGGCCGGTGATCTGATCACCCTGATCGTGGCGTTGGAGACGTTGACGCTGCCGCTCTACGTGCTGGTCGGGCTGCGCCGGGGCAGCGTGGCCAGCGCCGAGGCGGCGGTCACCTTCTTCGTGGTCAGCGTGGTGGCCACCGCGCTGAGTCTGCTCGGCGCGGCGCTGCTCTACGCGGTCACCGGCGGGCTGCACCTGGGCCGGCTCGGCGCGGCGCTGGACGAGCGGCCGGAGCTGCTCGACCTGCCGCTGACCACGGCGGCGGTGGCGCTGCTGGTGCTGGGGTTGGCGTTCAAGGTCGCCGCCGTGCCGTTCCACGCCTGGGCGCCGGCCACCTACGACGGCGCGCCGCTGCCGGTGGCCGCGTACCTGTCGACAGCGTCGAAGCTGGGCGGCGTGGTGGCGCTGCTCGCGGTGGTCGGGACGGCGCTGCCGGCCGACCGGACCGGCCCGGTGCTCGCCCTGCTCGCGGTGCTCACGATGACGGTCGGCAACCTGGTGGCGCTGCGCCAGCGGCGCACCGTCCGGCTGCTCGCCTGGTCCTCGGTGGCCCAGGCCGGCTACATCCTGGCCCCGCTGGGCGCGCTGGCGCTGGCCGCGGGCCGCACCGACGAGGCGCGGGTCGGCGCGTACGCGGCCGCGGTCGCGTACGCCGTCTTCTTCGTGCTGTTGGAGCTCGCCGCGTTCGCCGGGGTGACCGCCCTGCGCCCGGCGGACGCCGACGGCGGCACCCTCGACGACCTGCGTGGCGCGGCCCGCCGCCACCCGTGGCTCGGCGCCGGCCTGGCGCTGGCGCTGATCGGGCTGGCCGGGTTGCCGCCCGGCCTGGCCGGCCTCTTCGCCAAGGTGACGGTGGTGCGCTCGCTGCTGGACGGCGGGGCCGGCTGGCTCGCGCTGGTGGTGGCGTTGAACGCGGTCGTCGGCCTCGCCTACTACCTGCGGCTGGCCGCCCGCCTCTACGCGCCCCCGGCGCCGGCGGGTGTGACCTCCGTCGCGGCGTCGCCCGCCCGGGTGGTGGCCGCCGTGCTGGCTGTGGCGACTGTGGCCGCCGTGGTGCTTGGGTTCGCCCCGCAGCTCGTGCTGGATCTCGCCGCCCGCTGAACGCCGAATCGGGCACGCTCCCAGCGATCTCTCAGCCATACGACGGATGGTTGGCGGGTACCGGTGTGTTGTACCGGTCGACGGATCCCGGCGATCCGTGCACCGAAGGAGTGATCGTGCACCACAACCGTCTCAAGACCACCGCGCTGCTCGGCCTGCTCACCGCGCTGATCCTGGCGGTGGGCTACTGGTTCGGCGGCAGTGGCGGACTGGTCATCGCAGTTGCCATCTCCCTGCTGATGAACGGGTTCAGCTACTTCTTCTCCGACAAGCTCGCCCTGCGGTCGATGCGGGCGCAACCGGTCACCGAGGCGCAATTCCCCGAGCTGTACCGGATGGTGCGTGAGCTGGCGACGGAGGCCCGGCAGCCGATGCCGCGGCTCTACGTCAGCCCCACCGCCCAGCCCAACGCGTTCGCCACGGGTCGCAACCCGCAGCACGCGGCGGTCTGCGTCACCCAGGGCATCACCGAGGTCCTCGACTACCGCGAGCTGCGCGGGGTGATCGGGCACGAGCTGTCCCACGTCTACAACCGGGACATTCTCATCTCCAGCGTGGCGGCCGGCCTGGCCGGCATCATCACCGCGTTGGCCAACCTCGCCTTCTTCATCCCGCTGGGCGGCGGGGACGACGAGGACGCGCCGAACCCGGCCGTGCTGCTGCTGACCATCATCCTGGGCCCGATCGCGGCCACGGTGATCCAGTTGGCGATCAGCCGGAGCCGCGAGTTCCAGGCGGACGCCTCGGGTGCCGCGCTGACCCGCGATCCGCTCGCCCTGGCCAGCGCGCTGCGCAAGATCGACGCGGTGGCCCGCCGCCGGCCCCTGCCGGCCCAGGGCCAGCTCACCAGCACCGCGCACCTGATGATCGCCAACCCGTTCCGGGGCGGCGGCGTGGCGGCGCTCTTCTCCACCCACCCGCGGATGGAGGACCGGGTCGCCCGGCTGGAGCAGATGGCCGGCTCCGTCAGCCCGGTGCAGTACCAGCGCTGACCCGACAGAACCCACCCACTCCGCCCGCACCCGGTCCGCCGGGTGCGGGCGGAGCACTGTGTCGGGGCCGATAAACGCTTCATCCGTACGACCCGCGGCGTTAGGGTCGAAACGTCTTACGCTCATTACAGCCGGGAGGTTCGGGTGGCCGCGCTGCGCCAATATCTGGGTGTCTGGCGAATTCCCGGCGCGCCGATGCTGCTGATCACCGGCATCATCGGGCGGCTCGGGATCGGTATGACCCCGCTGGCGCTGTTGCTGGTGGTCGAGCAGGTGACCGGGCGATACTCGCTGGCCGCCGTGGCCGGCGGGATCTACGCGATCGCCGGCGCCGCGTTGAGCCCGGTCGCCGGCCGGATCGCCGACCGGGTCGGCCCCAGCCCGGTGCTGCTCGCCACCGCCGTCGCACACCCGTTGGCCCTGGTCGGGCTCCTGTTGGCGAGCCGCGCCGGCGCCGACGGACTGGCCGGGATCTACCTCGCCGCCGGCGTCGCCGGCGCGACGTACCCGCCGCTGACCGCCGCGATCCGCGGCGCCTGGAACGAGCTGACAGCCCTCACCTCCGGCCGGTACCACCTGCGCAACACCGCGCTGGCCGCGGAGACCTCGCTCTTCGAGCTCGTCTTCGTGCTCGGCCCGCTCCTGGTGGCCGGCTTCGTGCTGGTCGCCGACGCCGCCGCCGCGCTGGTGGGCGCGGCCGTGTTCACCCTCGTCGGCACCATCGCGGTGGCGCTCGGCCGGGTGATGCGCGGGTGGCAGCCGCACGCCCGGGAGCACCATGCCCGGGGGCTCGGTCCGCTGCGGGTCGCCGGCTTCCCGGCCCTGCTGGTCTGCGTCGCCAGCCTGGGCATCGCGTTCGGCGCGGCCGGGGTGATCGTGCCAGCCTTCGCCGGCAACTACGCCGCCGACGATCCGGAGAGCCTGGCCGGTCTGTTGCTGGCCGTCTGGGGTATCGGCAGCGCGGTCGGCGGGTTCTGGTTCGGGGTACGCAAGCCGGCGGCACGGATGACCCGGCAGTTCGCCTGGCTGCTCGCCGCGTTGGCCGGCAGCTTCGCCGTCTTCGCGTTGATGCCGACCCCGTTGGCCCTGGGCATCGCGCTGGTCGTCGGCGGTGCCACCATCGCGCCCGCGCTCACCCTGGAGAACACGCTGGTCGGCCGGATCGCGCCGGCCGGCATGCTGAACGAGGCGTACACCTGGGTGGTCACCATGTCGGTGGCGGCGAGCGCGGCCGGCGGCTCGGTGGCCGGGCTGATCGTCGACCACGACGGCGGCGTGCCCTGGGCGTTCCTCTTCGCCGGGGCGGCGGTCGCCGTCGGGGCCGCGGTCGCCGCGCTGCCCGCCGGTCCGATCGCCCGGGCGGAGGCGACAGCGGTACGCCTGGAGGAGCCCGTTCCCGCCTGACCGCTCGCGCTGCGCAAACGCCACGGCTGGACGGCGAGCGGGCTCAGCTCACCCTGCGGTTGCGATTGCCGCGATGGCAGCGTGCGGTCGATGAGGGCCCTCGCTCGGCCGCTGCAGGCGCTCGACTTCCGCGAAGCCAGCTCGCGCCAGTCGCTCCGAGAATTCGTCGACGGGCCAGCGATAGGCAGTAATGACCTTGTGGTCGAAGGCCGCGACCTCGTCACCGACGAAGATGGCAACGACCAACCTTCCGGCCGGGGCCATTACTCGCCGGAGCTCGGCGAGCACGCCGTCGAGATCCTGCGGCGGCAGATGAATCAACGAGCCCCAGGCCAGGACGCCGGCGACGCAGTGGTCGGCAACGGCGAGATCTTCGAACGACCCGAGTTGGTAGCTGCCGCCCGGGTGGGCTGCCTGCGCGTGGGCGACGAACTCGGGGACCAGGTCGATTCCCGTTGCGTCGGCGCCCAGCGATCGAAGGTGATCGGTGAGGTGGCCAGGCCCGCAGCCCAGGTCGAGCACCGCGCCAGGCCGGCCCGCCAGATGCCGCCCGATGAAGGCGAGGTCGTCGGCGTGTACCTGCTGGCTCGTACCGAACAGCCCGATGTAGAGCTCTGCGACGGACGCGTAGGCCTGCCGGACCTGTTCCATGGTCACCGCCCGACTATATGAGTTCTCGGGTGGGGCAGAGTAGGCCCGGTGTCAGCGCGGGAAGCACGTCGTTCCTGCGGTGGCCTGCACCCGGTCGTACGTTGACGCAGCGCGGAGCTCCCTACGAGGATCAACTCATGACCTTCGACGGCCCGAACCTGCCCACCGGGCCGAGCCCCGATCGCCCCAGGCGATCCCACTTCGCAGGATGTGGATCTTCGGGGCACTTGGCGCGGTTGCCGCTGTGGTCGCGTTGTTGATCGCCCCGACGAACCCCGCGGGCTGGATCTTGCTCGCCTCGCTCGGTGGGCCTGCCTGGTTCACGCGTGCAGAACTGCGACGGCGGAGGGCGGTGCAGGAGTCGGCCTGACGGGCAGGCGACCGCTCCGAGGGACCGAGTGGGCGACCACCGGCGCGATCAAGGCTGGACGTCCATTGCCAGGCCGTCACCGGGCCGTCGGAGGCCGATCGGGGAGCGACCAACGACGACCGCTGGTGACGGCATCACCCAGGTGACGAGGCGTGGCCGGCCCGATGGCCAGGCCAGCCGGGGCCTCGTTACCGGTAGTTGGTGAACTGGAGGGCCACGCCGAAGTCCTCGCCCTTGAGCAGCGCGATCACGGCCTGGAGGTCGTCCCGCTTCTTGCCGGTGACCCGAAGCTGGTCGCCCTGGATCTGCGCCTGGACGCCCTTCGGGCCCTCGTCGCGGATCTTCTTGCCGATCGCCTTGGCCTTGTCGGAGTCGATGCCCTGGATGACCTTGCAGTCGATCTTGAAAATCTTGCCGGACGACCGCGGGTCGCCCGCGTCGAGGGACTTCAGCGAGATGTTCCGCTTGACCAACTTCTCCTTGAAGACGTCAAGCGCGGCCCGCACCCGCTCCTCAGTCTCGGCCTGGAGGCTGATCGCCTCATCGCCCGACCAGGAGATCTCGGCGCCGGTGCCCCGGAAGTCGAACCGCGTCGCGAGCTCCTTCTCAGCCTGGCGGAGGGCGTTGTCGACCTCCTGGTGCTCGACCTTGCTGACGATGTCGAACGACGGGTTAGCTGCCATGCTCATGCTCCTGCTGTCCGGTCGGTCTCTGGGCTGCCGTCGCCCGCTGACCAGCGGCACGACCCTCTGACGGTACCCGGTTGCGCCACCGCCGGGTGGAGCCGCTATCCTTGCTTCCGCCGCCGCGTTCCGACGCGGTGGGGTGCCCTGGCGGGTTGCCCGAGCGGCCAATGGGAGCGGACTGTAAATCCGTCGCGAAAGCTACAGAGGTTCGAATCCTCTACCCGCCACCAGGTGCAGAGATGGCCCCGTGAGCTGCGGAAACGCACTCCGGGGCCGTTTTCGTCCAGTACGGCCGAGTTTGGTCGTGGGAGATCTGTTCGGCACCCGTGATCGTCGTCGAGTCGGGGGTTCTGACCCGCCCCGGCTTACCCGCGACCTGGCAGCTCCCCGGCCACCCGGCGACTCGTGTGGGGGTCGCCCCGCCGGCTCCTGCGCCTGTCGACCGGCGCGCTCCGGCGGGCTCGCCGCTCGGGTGTCCGTAAGGACCCCGTTTCCCGTTATGACCCCCTAGCGTTGTTGCCTGGACCGAGTATGGTGGTCGATGTTCGGGTTACGGGGAAATCGACGGGGATTGGCAGAGCTCGTGACAGAGGGTGACCGGGCAGGGCGCGTTTGGGGACCGCCCGAGTCGCCGAGGCGATATGTGCTGAAGGTCGTAACAGGCGCTGGATGACGCACTCCGCCGCGCCGTCAGGCCCGTGATCTGGCCCGGCGCGGCAACGCTCGCGGTCCGAATGGTGCGACGATGTCGACGCCTGGGCGAGCCGTGTCCGCGCCGCTTTTCAGCACACGCTCCGTATGGCACGATCGTGGAACCTCCACCATCCCCGTGACACTTCTCTGACAGGAGCAAACATGTCTGGTCGAAAGCTGGGCCGACTGCTTGGCTCGCTCCTCGTGCTTGCCGCCGTCCTCGGTGGACTGTTCGGTGCCGACTTCGCCCCCGGTGCCGAGAACGTTCAGCTGACCGACGTCGTGTGGGGCGCGGGCACCCTCCGCTAATGCGCGCCGTCGCCCGCGACGGCATCGCGGGTGACGGCGTCTCTCAGGGGGAGCGGTATGTCGAGGCGTGACCAACGACGGAAGTCCACGGACCACGCCTGGCTGATCACTGGTCCACTTGCGTTGATTGCGGTCGTTTGTTCCACCGCGATCAGCGTTCTCTCCGACCAGCCCTTCGGCGAGTGGGGGCTGGCGTTCCTGATCTTCCTCGCGATGGCGGGCATCAGCATTCCGGTGCTGAACTTCGTCGTCCGGCGTCAGTCCGTCGGTGTGACGCTCACCGAGATTCCGCTGGTGGTGGCCCTCTTCTTCCTGCCGCCACTCACGGTGGTCCTGATCTACACGCTCGCCTCGTTGATCTGGAGTGCCTCGCAGCGGTTCGCGCCCGCCAAGTTCTGGTTCAACGTCGCTCGGGCTGCCGCGGCGACGTCGCTGGCCAGCCTGCTGCTCCAGGGTCTGCCGCCGCTGAAGGGGGTCGGTCCCGGCACGTGGGGAAGCCTGTTCCTCGCGGTCAACATGATCACCCTGGTCAGTCTGGTCTCGGTGGTCGGCGTACACGTGCTCCTGCAGGGCTGGCAGGCGGGCCGGGAAGCCCTTCGCACGACCCCGTCGGTCTTCCTGACCACGTCGATCAACGCCTCGGTCGGTCTGCTCGTGCTGATCGCACTGAAGACCACCTGGTGGTCGGCCCTGCTGCTGGGCGCCCTCTTCGCCGCCCTCGCGCTGGTCTACCGGTCCTACGCCCAGTTCTTCCGGCAGCACCGCACGCTGACCGGCATGTACGAGCTCTCCCGGGTCATCACGACCAGCGGTGCGGAGGGCTCGCTCGCCGACGTCCTCCTCGACCGGGTCCGTGCCCTCATGCAGGCCGAGTCCGCGACGCTCTGGCTGCCCGCGCAGGGGCGGCATCCCGAGGTGCTGTTGACCGCCCGCGTCGACGCGCCCGGGCTGCTCGACGTCGCGCCGACCCCGGCGATCGTCCGCCAGCAGGCGCGCGACCTGGCGAAGACCGTCTCCATGGGGCGGCTGCTGGGAGACGAGACGGCTCTGCGTGGCGAGATCAGTGCCCGCCAGATCAAGGACGCCATCGTCGTGCCGCTCCGGTCCGGCCAGGCGGTGATCGGCACGCTCGAGGTGGCCAACCGTCTGAGCGACATCGGGCACTTCGCCCCCGGTGACATTCCGATCTTCGAGACGGTGGCCGCGCACGCCGCGGTCGCCCTGGAGAACTCCCGGCTGGTCGACCGGTTGCGGCACGACGCCTACCACGACGGCCTCACCAAGCTGCCCAACCGGCGGCGGATCACCGGCGCGCTCGACGAGTCGGTAAAGATCCGGGCACCCGGCGAGGTGGTCGCGCTGCTCCTCTTCGACGTCGACGGGCTGCGTCAGGTCAACGAGTCGCTCGGCCACGCCGCCGGCGACAAGGTTCTCGCCGAGGTGGCCAACCGGCTGCGCGCCTCGGCACCGTCGTCGGCCCTGGTCGGCCGGGCCGGGGGCGACGAGTTCCTGGTGACCATGCGGCTGGAGAGCGCCGAGGCGGCGCTGGAGCTGGCCGCCCAACTACGCGAGCAGATCCGCGACGAGATGGTCTTCGACGCGCTCACCCTGGACGTGGACACCGCGGTCGGGGTCGCCGTACACCCGGATCACGGCAGCGACGCGGCGACCCTGCTGCAACGGGTCGACCTGGCCGCGACCGCGGCGAAGTCGGTCCCGGGCAGCGTGCAGCTGTTCAACCCGGCCCTGGAGTCCCGGTCGCTGCGACGCCTCGGCCTCGCCGGCGACCTGCGCCGGGCGCTGGACGACGGCGAGCTGGAGGTCTACTTCCAGCCCAAGGTCACCCTGCGGGACCGCCGGCTGGTCGGGGTGGAGTGCCTGGCCCGGTGGGAGCACCCGACCCACGGGACGGTGGCCCCGGAGGACTTCGTCGCGGTGGCCGAGCACACCGGGCAGCTCGACCGGCTCACCGAGGTGGTGCTCCGGGAAGGGCTGCGGCGCAGCCGGGACTGGGCCCAGGCCGACCAGCCGCTCTCGGTCGCGGTGAACCTCTCGCCACGGACGCTCACCGACCAGCATTTCCCGGACCGGGTCCAGGAGCTGCTCACCGAGTACGGGGTGCCCCCGCAGCGGCTCACCCTGGAGATCACCGAGGCCGGCGTGCTCGACGGCACGGACCGCCCGATCCCCACCCTGCGCCGGCTGCGCGACCTGGGCGTACGCCTCTCGGTGGACGACTTCGGCACCGGCGACTCGTCCCTGGCCCACCTGCGGCGGCTGCCGGTGCACGAGGTGAAGGTCGACCGCTCCTTCGTCGAGGGCATGGCGACCGACCCGGGCGATCTGGCGATCGTCAACGCGGTGGTCACCCTGTCCCAGCAGTTCGGGTTGGCCGTGGTCGCCGAGGGCGTGGAGAGCGAGCTGACCCTGGAGTTGCTCCAGGACATCGGGTGCGAGATCGGGCAGGGCTTCCTGTTCAGCCGGCCGCTGCCGTACGAGCGCCTGGAGGCGTGGTTCGGCGCCCAGATCGACCCGGAAACGATCTCCGGCGCGGAGCTGCCGCGCCTGCGTGTCGTGCCCTGACCTGCGCATATTCCCCGGTGGGGGATCCGATTTCACCTGCCGGCCCGGGCCGTGTAGTCTTACCTCTGCGCGCCCCACGGGGAGATCGCGCAGGCCCCCTTAGCTCAGTCGGCAGAGCGTCTCCATGGTAAGGAGAAGGTCTACGGTTCGATTCCGTAAGGGGGCTCGAGGGTCAGCTGGACCCACCGCGGCGGTGTAGCTCAGATGGCAGAGCAAGCGGCTCATAATCGCTGTGTCGCCGGTTCAAGTCCGGCCACCGCTACTCTCGTCCTCCGGGCGTTTTCCGGTTGGTCGGTGGGAATGGGCGCCGTAGGCGCCCACTTTGCATGTCCGCGTCATCCGCGCGTAGGCTGATGCGCCGTAGTTGTAACCCGTAGCGAGGAAGGCACTCCGCCGTGGCGAAGGCGACCGATGTCCGGCCGAAGATCACTTTGGCGTGTGTGGAGTGCAAGGAGCGCAACTACATCACGCGCAAGAACCGTCGTAACGACCCGGACCGCATCGAGCTGAAGAAGTTCTGCCCCCGGGACGGTCGGCACACGGTCCACCGCGAGACCCGCTGACCAACGGCCGGCACCGCCGGCCACCCCTGAAGCTCCTGCGATCGCCGATCTGATCGACCGGTGCGGCACCAGCCGCCACCGGGCGCGCAGATCGGCGATCGTGTTTCCGTGTAGGTTCGCGGCATGTCCCTGGACCCGTCCTACGTCGGCCGGAGCTATCCGCCGACCGCCCCCTACCAGGTGGGCCGAGAGAAGATCCGCGAGTTCGCGACCGCCATCGGCGCCACGGACCCGGCCCACCACGATCCGGAAGCCGCCCGCGCGCTCGGGCACCCCGACGTGGTGGCCCCGCCGACCTTCCCCTTCGTGATCACCATGGCCGCCAACCGGCAGATCATCGAGGATCCGGCGCTCGGCGTCGACTACAGCCGGGTGGTGCACGGCGACCAGCGGTTCGCGTACACCCGGCCGGTGGTCGCCGGCGACGAGCTGGTCTGCGTCAACACCATCGAGGACATCACCACGCGGGGTGGGCACGGCTTCCTGACCACCCGCACCGACGTCACCACCGCCGCCGGCGAGCCGGTGGTCGCCGTCTGGTCCAAGCTCGTCGTACGCGGGGAGGCCTGAGATGGAGCTGCCACCCAGGACGTTCCGGGTGACCCGCGCGGACCTGGTCCGCTACGCGGGCGCGTCCGGCGACTTCAACCCGATCCACTGGAGCGACCGGTTCGCCACCAAGGTGGGGCTGCCCGGGGTGATCGCCCACGGCATGTTCACCATGGCCCTGGTCGGCCGCGCGGTGACGGAGTGGGCCGGCGCCCCGGACGCGGTGGTCGAGTACGGAGTCCGGTTCACCCGCCCGGTCGTGGTGCCCGACGACGACCACGGCACCGAGATCGAGGTGACCGCGGTCGTACGCGAGGTCACCGAGGACGGCCTCACCCGGCTCGACGTGACCGCCACCTGCCTGGGGGAGAAGGTGCTCTCGCAGGCTCGAGCGACCATCCGGACGGCCCGCTGACCGACCGGTCGGCCCGGGCGGTCGCCGCCCGGACGCCCGTCGGGCAACGTCGGAACCATCCCGGCGGGCAGCGGCCGGCGGGCTCGCCGACGCGCGAGGGGTGGACCGGTTGGGAAAGTCGAGCGGCTACCCGTACACTGGTCCGCCGTGGGGCAAGTGACCCCTGCTCGGCCGTCTGTGTCGGGTGGGGCGAGCGTTGCCGCACAGGGGTGTAGCTCAATTGGCAGAGCAGCGGTCTCCAAAACCGCAGGCTGCAGGTTCAAGTCCTGTCACCCCTGCGCCTCAGGCCTGACCGTTCCCGTGGGTCGCGCCGCCGAGACGGCGGCGTCCGGCCCGTGGTGGTGGCATCGACGGGGTGGTTCCGAGGCATCGGGCCCACCGGTCGATCCGCCGGCCGCGGCCCGTCGCGGGACGGTTTGGTCCGGCTGGCGTGACCAACGCCGCGCACGCCACCCGGCGTGCGGAACCAAGACCCCGCGACGGAGGGCGAAGTGGCCGAGAACAAGCGGCGCGGCGAGGACGCCGGCGACGACCGCCTGAACGACGATGTCGTCGACGACGTGGCCGACGACGACGCCACCGACGGGGACGAGCCGGTTTCCCGAGGTGGCACCGCGACCCGGTCGCGCGCCCGGGCCGAGTCCGCCGACAGCCGGCCGAAGACCCGGGCGGAGACCGACCGGGTGGGCCTGTTCGGCCGCATCGCCCGGTTCTTCCGCGAGGTCGTGGCCGAACTGCGTAAGGTCATCTGGCCGACCCGCAAGGAGTTGCTGACCTACACGGCGGTGGTGGTCGTCTTCGTCGCGGTGATGCTGACGATCGTGGGTGTCCTGGACTTCGGCTTCGCCAAGGGCGTGCTGTGGGTCTTCGGCAACCCCAGCTGACCGGCTGCCGCAAGCCGATAGTGACGGAAGTGAGCGAGCGTGCCTGAGTACGACGAGACCGCCGGACCCGCGGACGAGCAGTCCACGGTGGCGACGGCGGCGAACGACGAGTCGGTCGAGGCCGCCAGCGAGCCGGAATTCCCGACCACCGAGCCCGCGCCGGACGAGGACTACGACCCGGTCGCCGAGCTGCGTCAGAAGCTGCGCTACGCGCCGGGCGACTGGTACGTGGTGCACTCCTACGCCGGCTACGAGAACAAGGTCAAGACCAACCTCGAGACCCGGATCACGAGCCTCGACATGGAGGACTACATCTACCAGGTCGAGGTGCCGACCCGGGAAGAAGTCGAGGTCAAGAACGGCAAGCGGTCGCAGGTCCAGGCGAAGGTCTTCCCGGGCTACATCCTGGTCCGGATGGAGCTGACCGCCGAGTCCTACTCCTGCGTGCGCAACACGCCGGGGGTCACCGGCTTCGTCGGCGCGACCGACCGGGCCGACCGGCCGGCGCCGCTCTCCCTGGACGAGGTCCTCAAGTGGCTGGCCCCGGCAGTGGAGACCGAGCAGAAGAAGGCGAAGCCCGAGATCAAGGTCCTCGACTTCGAGGTCGGCGACTCGGTCACCGTCACCGACGGCGCCTTCGCCTCGCTGCCGGCGACGATCAGCGAGATCAACGCCGACCAGCAGAAGCTCAAGGTGCTGGTGTCGATCTTCGGCCGCGAGACGCCGGTCGAGCTGAACTTCAACCAGGTAGCCAAGATCTGACCGGCCGCCGGCGGTGGGCTCAGCCCGCCGCCGGCGTCGCCGTACGTCCGCCCGCCGCACCTCGGCGAACGAGCGGGTTCCGGCCTGCGCTACTCTTGAACGTCGCCGCTGTCGCACCGCGCTGACCGTGCGCGCCCCGAGAGCGGTGTCAGCCGCATTTTCCCAAGCTCCAAGCCCCAGGAAGAGACATGCCTCCGAAGAAGAAGCTCGTCAAGACGTTCACGCTTCAGCTGCCGGCGGGCCAGGCCACGCCGGCGCCGCCGGTCGGCCCCGCGCTCGGCCAGCACGGCGTGAACATCATGGAGTTCTGCAAGTCCTACAACGCGCAGACCGAGTCCCAGCGGGGCGACATCGTCCCCGCCGAGATCAGCGTCTACGAGGACCGGACCTTCACCTTCGTCCTGAAGACCCCGCCCGCCGCCCGGCTGCTGATCAAGGCCGCCGGTGTGCAGAAGGGTTCGGGCGTCCCGCAGGCCGAGAAGGTCGGCTCGGTCAGCCGGGCCCAGCTGCGTGAGATCGCCGAGAAGAAGATGGCCGACCTCAACGCCAACGACCTCGACCAGGCCGAGAAGATCATCGCCGGCACCGCCCGCTCGATGGGCATCACCGTCAGCGACTGACCTCGCCTCAGCACCGACCCGTACGGATCGTGGGAGGGCGCGCGGACGCCGCGGCCCGCCAGAGACCACAGGAGTAACCAGACATGCAGCGCAGCAAGAGCTACCGCAAGGCCGCCGACGTCATCGACCGGTCGAAGCTCTACACCCCCGCCGAGGCCGTGAAGCTGGCCAAGGAGACCACCAACGTCAAGTTCGACGCCACGGTCGAGGTCGCCATGCGCCTCGGCGTCGACCCCCGCAAGGCGGACCAGATGGTCCGCGGCGTGGTCAACCTGCCGCACGGCACCGGTAAGACCGCCCGCGTGATCGTCTTCGCCGCCGGCGCGAAGGCCGAAGAGGCCGCCGCGGCGGGTGCGGACGAGGTGGGCACCGACGAGCTGGTCGCCCGCATCCAGGGTGGTTGGCTCGACTTCGACGCGGCGATCGCCACGCCGGACCAGATGGCCAAGATCGGCCGGATCGCGCGGATCCTGGGCCCGCGCGGTCTCATGCCGAACCCGAAGACCGGCACGGTGACCATGGACGTCACCAAGGCGGTGCAGGACATCAAGGGCGGCAAGATCACCTTCCGGGTGGACAAGCACTCCAACCTGCACCTGATCATCGGCAAGGCCTCCTTCTCCGAGAGCCAGCTGGTGGACAACTACGCCGCGGTGCTCGACGAGGTGCTGCGCGCCAAGCCGTCCGCGGCGAAGGGCAAGTACCTCAAGAAGGTCGTCCTCACCACCACCATGGGCCCGGGCGTCCCGGTCGACCCGAACGTGGTGAAGAACCTGCAGGAGGGCTCGGCCGAGGCCTGAGCCGACACTCCGCTCCACCGGGGCGGGGGGCCCGGCGGGGGGGGGGGGGGCCCGCCCGGCGCGCTGGGTTGGGCGGGCCCCGACGGAGGCGGCGGCGCCTGCCACGTTGAGCCCGAAGCACGAAAC
>NZ_JBEZFU010000007.1:0-382754 GCF_040649635.1 Micromonospora sp. NPDC048909
CACTGGCTTATCAAGCACCCTGTTGAGTTCTCAAAGAACAACCACACACCATCAGAAGAACCCCCACCAGGAGGCCCCCATCCGGGGCAATTCCGCTCACCACACCCGCCGCTCCCGCGCCGGGCACTTTTACTACGTTACCCGCTGGTTTTTGCCGTGTCAAACCGCTGTGTTGCGGCTTATCGCGCTTCAAACCATTTTGCGGGCGCCGCGACTCGACCGGCTTTCGCCGCTCTCGTAACGGGGTCCGGCAGACCGGCCGCCGCGGTTTCCCGCGAACTCGCCCGGCGCCCTGCCGGCTGTGAACCTTACCCGGTCGGTTCCGCCTCGCCAAATCCGCCTCGCGGCGAATCCGGGGCACCGCCCGGAACCCGGTCCGGCAGTTCGACCGCCGGTCCGGAAAGTTCCTGCCGCGCTCCGGCCGCTCCGGGCTTTCGCCCCGTTTCGTCCGTTCCGCGCTGGCAGAGAGAAAGTTACGCGCCCGGCGGATTGATCGTCAAATCCACCGGGCGCGTCCCGCGTCACACCGTCGACGTACGACTATTGCCGCAGCTCAACCCCGGCGAACGATCGCTTGCCACGGCGCAGCACCAGGTACCGGTCGTGCAGCAGGTCGCTCGGCGAGACGGTCGCGTCGGCCTCGGTCACCCGGTTGTTGTTCACGTACGCGCCGCCCTCGGCGATCACCCGCCGCGCCTCCTTCATGCTCGGCACCAGCCCGGAATCCCGGAGCAGACCGGCCACGTCGGGCAGCTCGGTGAGCTGCACGAGCCCCGCCTCGGTGAGCGCGGCCCGCAACGTGGCCAGGCTCAGCTCGTCGAGCGACCCCCGACCGAAGAGCGCCTGGCTCGCGGCCACCGCCTGGGCCATCTCCCGCTCACCGTGCACGAGACTGGTCAGCTCCTCGGCGAGTGCCCGCTGGGCCAGCCGCGCCGCCGGGCGCTCCGCGGTCGCCTTCTCCAGCTCCTCCAGCTCCTCGCGGGAGCGGAAGCTGAAGTAGCGCAGGTAGCGGACCACGTCCCGGTCGTCGGCGTTGACCCAGAACTGGTAGAACGCGTACGGGCTGGTCATCTCCGGGTCGAGCCAGACCGCGCCGGTCTCGCTCTTGCCGAACTTGGTGCCGTCGGACTTGGTCACCAGCGGGGTGGTGAACGCCTGCACCGGCCCGGCCCCGCGGCGGCGGATGTAGTCCACGCCGGCGGTGATGTTGCCCCACTGGTCGGAGCCGCCGTACTGAAGCTGACAGCCGTGCCGTCGGTGCAGCTCGAAGAAGTCGTTGGCCTGCAGTAGCTGGTAGCTGAACTCGGTGTAGCTGATGCCCGTCTCCAGTCGGGCCTTGACCACCTCGCGGGCGAGCATCTTGTTGACCGGGAAATGCTTGCCCACGTCGCGGAGAAACTCCACCACCGACATCTCGGCGGTCCAGTCGAGGTTGTTGACCAGCTGGGCCGCGTTCTCCCCGGTGTACGAGACGAAGGGGGCGAGCTGGTCCCGGATGCGCTGGACCCAGCCGGCGATCACCTCGGGCGGGTTGAGGGTGCGCTCGGCGCTCTCCTTCGGGTCGCCGATCTGGCCGGTCGCCCCGCCGACCAGCAGCAGCGGGCGGTGCCCGGCCAACTGAAGTCGCCGACCCATCACGACCTGCATGAGGTTGCCGACGTGCAGACTCGGCGCGGTCGGGTCGAAGCCCACATAGAAGGTGGCGCTCCCGCCGTCGAGCAGCTCGCGCAGCTCGTCGAGGCCGGTCGAGTCCTGGATCAGGCCCCGCCAGAGCAGGTCATCGGTCAGGGAGTCCCGCCGGGACGGCGGGAGGCTGCTGTCGCTCACGGTCACCGATTCTCCCCCATCGCCGGCGCCGGACCGTACCGGGTTTCGCCGAACACCGCCGGATACGCTGGCCCTCCCATGATCGAGGAGGCGTACGCCGTGGAGAAGCCGGACCTGACCGGGGGCTTTGTCGCCCTGCTGGGCCTGAAGTTCGACGAGGCGTCCGCCGACCGGGTGGTCATCCGGTGGCAGGTCCGCCCGGAGCTGCACCAGCCGTTCGGCATCCAGCACGGCGGGGTCTACTGCTCGGTGGTGGAGACCGCGGCCAGCGTCGGCGCCTCGCTCTGGTTGGCCGATCGTGGCACGGTCGTCGGCGTGGCGAACCAGACCGACTTCCTGCGCGCCGTCCGGGAGGGCGAGCTCACCGCGGTCGGTACGCCGGTGCACCGCGGGCGCAGCCAGCAGCTCTGGCAGGTGGTGATCACCGACGGCGAGGACCGGCTCGTCGCCCGCGGCCAGGTCCGACTGCAGAACCTCTCCCCCGCCGCCTGACCCGCGCCACAGCACGCACCCACCCGGCGTAGCGGCCAAGCCCGGGAGACACCCGGCGGCTGACCGGTTTGTGACAACTGCGGAGGTTGGCGCGGTTATCGTCGCGTCGATGACACCGCCCACCGCCGGTCCGACGTGAGGAAGCTCCTCGCCGCGACCCTCGGCGTCCTCTCCGCCGTCGGCGGCTTCGTGGACATCGGTGACCTGGTGGCGGCGAGCCAGGCCGGCGCACGGTTCGGGATGAGCCACTCCTGGGTGCTGCTGGTCGGCGTGATCGGCATCTGCGCGTACGCCGACATGGCCGGACGGATCGCGGCGGTGACCGGACGGGCGGTCTTCGACCTGGTCCGCGAGCGCCTCGGCGCGCGGATCGCGCTGCTCAACCTGGTCGCGTCATACCTGGTCACGGTGCTCACCCTGGCGGCGGAGCTGGGCGGCGTGGCGCTCGCGCTGCGATTGGCCTCCGGGCTGCCGTACCTCATCTGGGTGCCGATCGCCGGCTTCGTGGTCTGGCTGGTGCTCTGGCGGATGCGCTTCCCGTTGATGGAGCGCGTGTGGGGACTCGCCGGGTTGGCCCTGGTGGTGTTCGCGGTCGCGCTGTTCGCGCTGCCCACCGACTGGGCCGGCCTGGCCCGCGGAGTGGTGGACCCGACCGAGGCCGGTTACGGCTGGGCCGCCTACTGGTTCGTCGCGGTGGCGCTCTTCGCCTCCACGGTGAGCCCGTACGAGGTGGTCTTCTTCTCCTCCGGAGGCGTCGAGGAGCGGTGGAGCTCGGCCGACCTGGCCGACGCCCGCTCCAGCGTGCTGATCGGGTTCCCGGTGGGCGGGTTCCTCGCGTTGTCGCTGATCGCCACGGCGACGGTGGTCTTCCACCCGAACGGGGTGTCGGTGGATCGGCTCGACCAGGTGGCGGAGCCGGCGGTGCTGGCGTTCGGGGCGGTGGGCCTGGCCGTCGCGGCGCTGGCGTTCTTCGCGGTGACCTTCGGCGCCGCCCTGGAGACCGGGCTCTCCGCCGCGTACGCGGCCGCGCAGTACTTCGGCTGGCAGTGGGGTAAGCGGGTCAGCCCCCGCGAGGCCGCCCGGTTCCACGCGGTGCTGCTGGTGAGCATCCTGCTCGGGGTGCTGGTGCTGCTCACCACGGTCGACCCGATCACGCTCACCGAGTACATGCTGATCGTCAGCGCCGTCGCACTGCCGCTGACGTACCTGCCCATCCTGATCGTCGCGAACGACCGGACGTACCTCGGCGACCGGGTCAACGGGCGCTTCATGAACCTGCTGGGGGCGGTGTTCCTGCTGCTCATCGTGGCCGCCTCGATCGCCGCGATCCCGCTGGCGATCACCACGAGGATGGGGCAGTGAGGTTCCAGGTCGGGCGGCAGCTGCTGGACCGCCAGCTCGTCGACGTCGACGGGCGGCTGGTCGGCAAGGTCGACGACATCGAGTTCGACCTGGACGACGACCAGGTCCCGTACGTGCGGACGCTGCTGGTCGGGCCGGGCGCGCTCGGGGAAAGGGTGGGCGGACGGCTGGGCCGGCTGCTGATCCTGGCGGCCGAGCGGTTCGTCACCGACCGGCCGGTGACCGCGCTGCGGATCCCGTTCCACCTGGTCACCCGGGTGGACAGCGCGGTGTGGCTGCGCGCCCGGGCGGACGAACTGCCCGAGTCGCCGGTGGAGGAGTGGCTGCGCCGGCACCTCATCGACCGCATCCCGGGGTCGGGCCATGCGAGCGGGTGAGCTGCTCGGCCGGACGGCGTACGACCGGCACGGCCGGCGGCTCGGCCAGGTGGTGGACCTGGTGGTGCGGGGCGGATTTCCCGACGGCCGGCTCCGGCTCACCGACGTGGTCGTCGGCGGCCACTGGTACGGCCGGGTCAGTGGCCGGCTCATCGGGCCCGAGCGGCATCCGTCCGGCCCGTGGGTGATCCGGCTGGTGGCGCGGCGGCTGGCCCGCAGCACCTGGCTGGTCCCGCTCGACCAGGTCCGGCTCGACCCGCCGCTGCCCGACTTCCCGACCGGCCCTCCGCCGGTGAGCTGATCAGGCCGGGTGCCGGGGCGCCGATCAGCCGCGCGCCTGGTCGAGGGCCGGCTCGGCCTCGGGCTCAGCGTCGGGCTCGGCGTCGGCGTCGGCGGCCGGTTCGGGGCGGCGGCGCAGCCGGACCTCGGTGATGGCCCGGTGGTCGATCCGGGCGACCTCCAGCTGCCAACCGTCGACGGCGACGTCCTCCCCCGGCACGGTCGGGATGTGCCCGAGGCAGGCGAGCACCAGGCCGGCGATCGTGGTGTAGTCGCCGTCCGGCCGGCCCGGCAGCGTGACGCCGACGTCCGGCAGGTCGTGCACCGGGAAGGTGCCGGGCAGCCGCAGCGCCCCGTCCGGTTCGGTACGCACCGAACGCACGTCCCGGTCGGTCTCGTCGTAGATCTCGCCGACGATCTCCTCCAGGATGTCCTCGAGGGTGACGATGCCGTCGACCGCGCCACGCTCGTCGACCACCAGCGCGATGTGCTGGCGTTCGGCCTTGAACTGGCGCAGCGCGTCCACCACCGGCAGCGAGTCGGGCAGCAACATCGGCGGCCGGGCGCACTCGTCGACCGACCGGTCGTCCGGCACCCCGACCAGATCCCGCAGGTGGATCACGCCGACCGCGTCGTCCAGCCCGCCGTGCCGGACCACCGGCGCCCGGGAGTGCCCGGTGGCCGCCAGCACCAGCCGGGCGGCCTCCGCGGTCGTCCCGCTGTCCAGGCAGAAGACCTGCAACCGGGGCACCAGCACCGCGCGCAGCCGCCGGTCGGCGATCTCCACCGCACCGGCGATGATCGTCTGCTGCTCCTTGGTGAACCCGTGGTTGCCCGAGACGATGTCGCGCAGCTCGTCCGGGCTGATCTCGTCGCGCTGCGGGTTCGGGTCCAGCCCGACCAGGCGGACGACCATGTCACTGGTGGCGCCGAGGGCCCAGACCGCCGGGCGGGTGAGACTGGCGAGCAGGTCCAGCGGGCGGGCCACCAGCAGCGCCCAGCGCTCGGCCGACTGCATCGCGATCCGCTTCGGGGCCAGCTCGCCGAAGACCAGGGTGACGAAGGTCAGCGCCAGGGTCACCACCACGATGGCGACCGGCTCGGCCGCGTCGCCAAGCCCGCCCAGCAGCGGGACCAGCGGCTTGGCCAGGGACACCGCGGCGGCGGCCGAGGCGAGGAAACCGGCCAGGGTGATACCGATCTGGATGGTGGCCAGGAACCGGTTCGGGTCCGTCGCCAGGCGGGCCAGCACCCGGCCGGCACGGCTGGCGCGTTCCAGCCGCTGCACCTGGCTGTCCCGCAGCGAGACCAGCGCCATCTCGCTGCCGGCGAAAGCGGCGTTGAGGACGACCAGGACTCCGACCAAGGCCAGTTGGCCCCAGTAGCTCTGCACGCCGGCTCTCTCCCTCACCCGAGGCACACCGGACGGCGCCGGCGCCGCCGCCCGGAGGCCCCGGCCGGCGTACGCGCATCAGTGCCCAACTCGCCGGGGGGTGAACCCTCCGTCCACCGTCCGGGTGAGCCGACTATCAGGCCGGTGAGGTGACCGACGGCTCCGGCAGGTCGAGCACGTACGCGTCGCCCTCGCGGTGGAAGCCGAGCCGGTGGTAGTAGGGGGCGACCATGCCGGGCGGGCTGACCACCCGCCGGAAGCCCCGGTCGGTGAAGAGGCTGCTGCGCCGGTAGACGAACTCCCCCGGGGTGAAGTCGCGGAACCGCTTGGTGACGTAGTCCAGGTCGATTTGCGCGACGCCGCGCGCCTCGGCGTGCGCGATCACCACACCGACCACCTCGTCGGCGCGGACCACCAGGAACGCGGAGCGGTCATCCTCGGCGGTGGGCCGCTGCTGCGCCGGCCACTCGAAGCCGGGGTTGAACCGGGCGATGTCGGCGGCGTGCACCTGCAGCGTGTGGGCCAGGAACTGGTCGTGGACGCCGACCTCGACCACCTGGTAGGTCGCCTCGTCGTGCCGGGTGGCGAGCATCTTCCGCAGGTACCAGACGTTGATCACGGCGAGCACGATGTTCAACCCGACCATCGGCCAGACCTGAACGGCGCCGTTGTAGCCGATCAGGATCAGACAACCGATCAGGTTCAGGGCACGCAGCCGGAGGATGCGGGTCTGCAGCAGGGACCAGACCAGCACCACGGAGCCGACCCAGCCGACGAGTTCCAGCCAGTTCACCCCGCAAGGGTAGTCCCCGCCCTGGCCAGCACGGCCGGCGCGCGCCGCCGGCCCGGCTCAGGCGGGCAGCTCCAGCACGTACTCCTGCGCGTCGTGGCCGCGGCCGGCGGCGTAGCCGTGATCCTCCCCGCGGATGACGAAGCCGCACTTGCGCAGCACGGCGAGCGAGCCGAGGTTGTCCTTGGCGGCCCGGGCGTGCAGTGGGCGCTGCGGCAGCTCGGCCAGCAGCGCGCCCAGCGCGCGGGTGGCGTAGCCCCGGCCCCACTGCCGCCGGTCGATCCAGTAGCTCACCTCGGTCCGCTCGCCGACCGGGAAGGCGAGCACGTAGCCGACCACCTGGCCGTCGACGGTGACCGTCCGGGACACGATCCGCGGGTCGGTGCGGACCCGCTGCCAGTGGTCGGCGAACGCCTGCCGGTCGGCCGGATCGTCGGGGGTGAACGCGGCCATCCAGATCGCCTCCGGGTCCAGCTGATTGCGGTAGAAATCCGGCAGATCGTCGTCGTGCACGGGACGCAGGCGCAGGTCAGCGGTCACGGCCACCGAGGATAGGCCCGACCGCCGACATTCAGGGCGTCGAAGCGCAACCGAGGCCGGGCCAGCACAGCAGGGGACGAACGCGGTGCGGGACCGGGCCACCGCAACACGGGGGCGGCGGGAGCGCTGAACCCGGCACGACGCGGAGCCCCCGCACGACGCGGCGGCCCCGCACGACGCGGAGGCCCCGCACGACGCGGAGGCCCCGCACGACGCGGAGGCCCGCGCGGCGCGGGCGGCGGCCGGTTGATGCGGCGCGCCGCGCGTTGAACGGGCGGAGAATGGGCGGATGAGACGGATACGTAGCGGATCATCCCGGATGCCGGCGCCGGCATCCGGACGCCGGGCGGTTGGCGCGACCTCGGTCGGCGCGCTCGCCGTCGGTGCCCGGGCCGTGGGGGCGGCCGCCCTCGGATCGCTGGCGGTTTCGGCGCTGGCGGGCGGGGCCGCCGCGGTGGCGGTACTGGCGGTCGGACGACTCACGATCCGCCGGGCGGTCATCCGGGAGCTGCGCATCGGCCGCCTGGAGGTCGACGAACTGCTCGTGCACCACCAACCCGCCCAACCACCAGCCACCCGCGGATAACCACCCCGTCTCCCGCGATCATGCAGTTGTGGTGCCTCACAGAACCGGCACAGCCGGAGGCAACGGGCACCAGAACTGCATGATCGACACGGGCGGGGGTGGGGAAATGGGGGTGGGTGGGGGGTGGTGGGTTGAGAATTGCCAGGTCTAGGTGTGGGAGGGCAGATGAGTCGACCCGTCGTGGTGGGAGTGGACGGATCACCGTCGAGTCTGGCGGCGGCCGAGCATGCGGCCTGGGCCGCCACGCTGCGCTCGCTGCCCCTGCACCTGGTGCACGGCTACCTGCACCCCCTCGGTTCCGGCGTGCCGCTGAACCCGTACGACCTGGGGTTGCCGGAGCCGAGCGACGAGGGTCAGCGGATGCTGGAGCGGGCCGCCGCCGAGCTCGCCGGACGTTGGCCGGGGATCACCGTGGAGTTCCGGCAGGTGGCCGGCGGTCCGGGCGCGAGCCTGGTCGAGGAGTCCGGGCGGGCGGAGCTGGTGGTGGTGGGCAGCCGGGGCCACGGCGGCTTCGCCGGCCTGCTGCTCGGCTCGGTCGGCACTCAGGTCTCCGCCCACGCGCGCTGCCCGGTGCTGGTGGTACGGCCCACCGAGGCGCCGGTCCCGGTCGACGGACCGGTGCTGGTCGGTGTGGACGGGTCCGAGCTCGCCGAGCTGGCCGTCCGGCAGGCCGCCGACGAGGCGGCGCGCCGGCGGGCGGAGCTGGTGCTGGTGCACATCCGGACCGACCACGGCCGCGCGGGCCCGGACGAGGTGCCGGCGGCGGCCGACCAACCGCTCGTCGCCGCAGCGGCTGACGTGCAGGGCAGCCATCCGGGCCTGGCGGTGACGCAACGGGTGTTGGACACCGCCGACCCGGCGGCGGCGCTGATCGAGGCGAGCGGCGAGGCGGCCCTGCTGGTGGTCGGATCGCGGGGCCGGGGCGGGTTCGCCGGGCTGCTGCTCGGCTCGGTGAGCCAGGCTCTGGTGCAGCACGCGCACTGCCCCGTGTTGATCGCCCACCCGCACGGCCACGCCCGCTGACCCGGCAACGCCCGCCGACCCGGCAACGCCCGCTGACCCGCCTGCCGACCAGGCAACGCTCGCCGACCCGGCAACGCCCGCTGACCCAGCCACGCTCGTTGGGCCGCCCGCAGGCCCGGCCACGCCCCGCCGGCCGGGCCCGCGGGCCCGGCCGGCGGTTGGGCGGTCAGCGGTCGGAGCGGCCGAGCAGCTCCTCGAACGAGGTGGTGAGGGCGAACGGGTCGACCGGGCCGGCCGACGGCGGCCGGCGATGCATCTCGTCGGCCAGTTCGGCGGCGGCCCGGCTGATCCGGGCCCGCAGCGCGCCGTCAGCCGCGCCGCCGGACCAGTCCTCCGGCGCGGCGAAGACGGCGGTGGGCACCATCACCGCGCGCAGGTGGCTGAACATCGGCCGGACCGCGTGCTCCAGCGCCAGCGAGTGCCGGGCGGTGCCGCCGGTGGCGCCGGCCAGCACCGGCCGGCCGATCAGCGCGTCGGCCTCGACCAGGTCGAAGAAGGACTTGAACAACCCGTTGTAGGAGGCGTTGAAGATCGGGGTGACCGCGATCAGCCCGTCCGCGCCGGTGACCGTGTCGAGCACCTCCTTGAGCGGAGCCGACGGGAAGCCGGTGAGCAGGTGGTTGACCACGTCGTGGGCGTGCTCGCGCAGGTCGACCGGGCGGAGCTCGACGGCGTCGCCCTGCCGGGCCAGCTCGTCGCGGGTGGCCGCGGCGAGCTGGTCGGCGAGCAGCCGGGTGGACGACGGCAGGCTGAGCCCGGCCGACACCACGGCGAGGATGCGTTGTGTCATCGGTTCACCTCGGGCGCCTTACCGGTCACGTCGTCGACGGCGTGGACGGTGCTGTCCTTGGCGCCGCCCGCCGCGGCGACCAGCGAGGCGTGGGTCGGCGCCGCCGGCACGTGCGCGGGACGCAGCGCGTCGAACTCCTTGCGCAGCACCGGCACGACCTCCTCGCCGAGCAGGTCGAGCTGCTCCAGCACGGTCTTGAGCGGCAACCCGGCGTGGTCCATCAGGAAGAGCTGGCGCTGGTAGTCGCCGACGTACTCGCGGAAGCCGAGGGTGCGGTCGATGACCTGCTGCGGACTGCCCACGGTCAGCGGGGTCTGCGAGGTGAACTCCTCCATCGACGGCCCGTGCCCGTACACCGGGGCGTTGTCGAAGTACGGCCGGAACTCCCGGACCGCGTCCTGCGAGTTCCTGCGCATGAACACCTGGCCGCCGAGGCCGACGATGGCCTGGTCGGCGGAGCCGTGGCCGTAGTGCGCGAAGCGCTGCCGGTAGAGCTGAATCATCCGCTGGGTGTGCTCCTTGGGCCAGAAGATGTGGTTGGCGAAGAAGCCGTCACCGTAGTACGCGGCCTGCTCGGCGATCTCGGGGCTGCGGATCGAGCCGTGCCAGACGAACGGCGGGACGCCGTCGAGCGGCCGCGGGGTCGAGGTGAACGACTGCAACGGGGTACGGAACCGGCCCTTCCAGTCGACCACGTCCTCCCGCCACAGCCGGTGCAGCAGGTCGTAGTTCTCGATGGCCAGCGGGATCCCGTTGCGGATGTCCTGGCCGAACCAGGGGTAGACCGGCCCGGTGTTGCCGCGACCCATCATCAGGTCGACCCGGCCGTCGGCCAGGTGCTGCAGCATCGCGTAGTCCTCGGCGATCTTCACCGGGTCGTTGGTGGTGATCAGGGTGGTCGCGGTCGAGAGCAGCAGCCGTGACGTACGCGCGGCGATGTAGCCCAACATGGTGGTGGGCGACGAGGGTACGAACGGCGGGTTGTGGTGCTCGCCGGTGGCGAAGACGTCGAGGCCGACCTCTTCGGCCTTCAGCGCGATGGTCACCATCGCCTTGATCCGCTCATGCTCGGTCGGCTCCCGACCGGTGGTCGGGTCGACCGTGACGTCGCCGACGGTGAAGACTCCGAACTGCATGACCGCTCCTCGGGGATGTCATGCCGGGGCCGTGGTGGACCCGGACGCATCCGAAAACATATTTGACGCGTCAAAAATTTCATCGGCAAGCACCTCGGGCGTGGCGGCGGTCACAACCCGCGCCGGCCGGTGGCGCGCCGGGTCAGCCGCCCGCGACCGAGGGCAGCACCTGGACCTCGGCGCCGTCGGGCACCGGGGCCTCGAGCCCGCCGACGTGCCGGCAGTCCTCCCCGTCGACGTAGACGTTGACGTAGCGGCGCAGCTCGCCGCGCTCGTCACGGATCCGGCGGGCCAGCCGTGGCCAGGATACGGCCAGCTCGTCGAGCACCACCCGCAGCGAACCGGCGGCCGCGACCGTCAGCCGGCCGGCCCCACCCGCCTCGCCGCGTAGCGGGCCCGGCAGCAGCACGGTGACCACTCAGACCTCCGCGGCCCGGACGCAGAGCACGTCCGGCAGGTGCGCGGCGACCAGCGCCCACGAGTCGCCCTCGTCGCGGCTCGCGTAGACCTCGCCGGAGCGGGTGCCGAGATAGACCCCGCCGGGCTCGGCGTCGTCGGCGCACATCGCGTCGCGCAGCACGGACGGGTAGAAGGGTGCCTCGGGCAGGCCCGCGCTCAGCGGCTGCCAGCTCTGCCCGGCGTCGGCGGAGCGGTAGACCCGACAGTGGTGCCCGACCGGCCAACGCTCGCCGTCGGCGGCCAGCGGAAAGGTGAAGACCGTGTCGGGCCGGCCGGGCAGCGACACGATCGGGAACCCGAAGTCGCTGGGCAGGCCCTCGGCGATCGACGCCCAGGTGTGCCCACCGTCGTCGGAGCGGTAGACCCCGTGGTGGTTCTGCGCGTAGAGCCGCTCCGGATCACCGGCGTCGCGGACGACCTTGTGCACGCACTGGCCGAACTCGGGCCACTCGTCGGGCAGGAAGTAGGCGCGGATGCCGGTGTTGCCGGGCGCCCAGGTCTGGCCGCCGTCGTCGGTGCGGTAGACCCCGCCCGTGGACATGGCGACCACGACCTGGTCGGCATCGCTCGGGTGCGGCAGCACGGTGTGCACCGCCTGCCCGCCGAAGCCGGCGCCCCACTGCTCGCGGTGCGGATGGTCCCAGAGCCCTCGGACCAGCTGGTAGCTGACCCCGCCGTCGTCGGAACGGAACAGGGCCGACGGCTGGGTGCCGGCCCAGACGACGTCGGGTTGGTCCGGTCCGGCCGGGGTGAGCTGCCAGACCCGGTCCAGGCTCGCCCCGGTGTCGGCCGGAAACGCGACCGGCGAGTGCTCCGGCTCCTGCCAGGAGGCACCGAGATCGTCGCTGGTGGCCACGCTCGGGCCGAAGTGCGAGCTGGTCATCCCGGCGAGCAGGCGGGGCGTGGGCCGCCGCTTGTCGATCGCGACCGCGTAGACGCCGGTCATCGGAAAGTGTGGGCCGCTGACCCGCCAGTTGCGCCGGCCGTCCGTGCTGGTGGCAAGGAAGAGCCCTTTACCGGTGCCGATGGCGAGCAGGGTGGGCATGTGCCGTCCTCCGATCCTCGGGCGTCGTGTCGGCGTGATTATGGCCACACCCACCGACAGAACGACAGCGCCCGCCCCCGGGCGGGACGGGAATCCCCCGACGATCGAGCGTCAGCGCCGCGTGCGTGGCGTGTGGCGGCGGTAGGCGCTCACCGTCGGGTCGCCCTCGATCCAGAACCGCCACGGGACGTCGTGCGCCCCGGTCACCCCGACCCGAGGCCCCGCGACCACCGCCGCCGGTGGCACCGGCGCGGTGCCCGGCCGCAGCTGGACCGGGCCGTCGCCGAGCAGGTACCGCCCGTACACCGTCCGGTCGATGCCCAGGGCCGCGCAGAGCCGGGCCGGTCCACGGGCGAGGTCCACGTCCCGGCGTACGGCGGTGCGCCGGGCCCGCGCCACGTCGAGACCGTCGACCACCTCGCCGGCGCGCAGCAGCACCGCCGAGGCCTCACCGTCCGGCCCGGTGACGACGTTCATGCACCAGTGCATGCCATAGGTGAAGTAGACGTAGGCGTGCCCGGCCGGGCCGAACATCACCGTGTTCCGCGCCGTCCGGCCCCGGTGGGCGTGCGAGGCCGGATCACCGGCGGTACCGGCGTACGCCTCGACCTCGGTGATCCGCATGGTGACCCCGCCGGCGGAGAGCCGGCAGCCGAGCAGCCCTCGGGCGGCCGGCACCACCGGGCCGGTGAGCAGCGCGGCCAGCTCGGCCAGGCCGTCGGTGTCGGCGCGGCCGTGCGGGAGAGCGTCCATGCGCCGACGGTACCCAGCCGCCGTCAGGCCGCCCCGCGCCGGGCGATTCTCGCGACCGGGGACGGCGGTCGGGTGCGCCCACGGGGGCGCCCGCCGGGGGCGCCTGCCGGACAGGAACCGTTCATCCGTTCGCCATTCCGGGTCGCGAAACCCGCGCGCCGCCGCCGGGGTGTAACCGCCGTCGCCGCAACACCCGGCGGCGCGCTCCGGTGGCACCCGCCGCCGGCCGAAGCCACACCGAAAGGGACCGACCCATGAAGGTACGCCCGTTCCGCCTGCCCCTGATCGTCATCGGCCTGGTCGCCGCCGGCGCGACCCTGGCCTACGCTCCCTCGGCCAGCGCCACGACCTCGTCGCAGCAGCGGGCCGTGGCCCTCGCCGACGGCGCCCCGCTGACCGCCGTCTCCCTCGGCGGCGCGGCGAAGATCGACGCCAACGGGGCGGCGATCCAGGTGCCGATCACGCTGACGTGCTCGCAGCCCACCCAGGTCGACCTCACCGTGAAGGTCGCCCAGGCGATCGGCGACACGGTGCGCACCGGAACGACCACCCGGAAGGTCGCCTGCGACGGGACGACCCAGCGGATCCGCATCGCGGTGACCCCGACCGAGCGGCCGTTCGCGCCGGGGGTTGCCTTCGGCACGGTGACCGGCGACTCCTGCGACGCGCTGTGCAACTCGCTCACCGACGAGCACCGGTTCGACCTCGCCCTCTGATCCGGGGGTAACTGGCGGCGCCTCGGATCTCCGGGGCGCCGCCGTTCGGTACCCCGCTTTCGGAAGCCGGCATCAGCGACCAGTTCGGCCAGGCGTTCACCTGAGGGGTTGGGCCGAGCTCACCCTCGTCTTCGCCGCGGTCTTCGGGAACCGACTGTGCTCTAGGTTCAATGAGATCTGAAGGACGAGCGGGATCGGGGACCTGACGCATGACAAGTGCGCCGCCGAATGGCTTGCCGCGTTACCGGTTACTGACCGGGCCCGACGATGAGAGCTTCTGCCGCAGGGTCAGTGAGATGCTCGACCTTGGGTACCGCCTGCACGGCGATCCCGCCATCACCTACAACGGTGAACGTGTCATCGCTGCTCAGGCCCTGGTGTGGGCGCAGGCCGAACACGCGCCGCAGCCGGACCGCTCGGCGTCGCGGGCGGATGAAGGCTGATCGCGCGACCGCATCGCCGACGTGGTCGTGGTCGTGGCCGGCCGGGGCTGAGCGCCGCTGGAAGCTCCCGCCGCAGGTGGCGGAGTCCGGCTGGTTCGGTTGGGCCTGCTGAAGCCGGTCCTCAGCAGGCCCAACCTGGTCCGCGTGCGTCACCGCGAACATCGGCGGGCGATCGGAGCGCTACCGCGATCCGTTGAGGGTTGCCGCCAGCGCATCGGCGAACGACGTGTCGGCAGCGGTCCCGCTCACCCCTAGCCGCCAGGTCCCTCCGGGAAGGTCGCCGAGCGGCAACGATCGTCCGCCGGGCTGCCACAGCGGCTGCCATGCGATGGTTCCGCCGGGGCGGTGGAACCATCGGTTGTCCTCGCTCCAGGCCGAGCCGGCGCGGTAGGCGGCCGCCAGCGTGGTCGTGTCGTCGGTGGCGAGTGTCCAACGGGTGAATCCAGCGGCGTCACCGTCCCTGTCCTGCTGGCCGGGGTCGCCGAGCCGCGGCAGGGCCGAGTCCAGACTCCAGGCGGCTTCCCAGACCGGCGCGCTGGTCGGGCCGGCAACGTGCCAGACGAAGGTGAGGTCCGTGGTGGCCAGGTCGAACCGGAACCGCCAGTCGACGGTCACCGGCTCGTCGCCGAGGGGAATGCCGTTGAGACTCATGTCGGCGCCGTCGGCGGAGACGGTCACGTCCCTGGCGGCACCCGCCACGTCTGTCGGCCCGAAGGCTCCGACCGCGAGGTAGGGCGCCGTGGAGCGGAACGACGAGTCCGTGACGGGTCGGTACTCGCCCAGTCCGGCGGGATCCGCGCCATAGGAGACCAGCCGCGCCCGGGGTGCTGTCTGCACGACCGCCCGGTAGTAGGGGGTCGTGACGATGCGGCCCTTCGTCACCACCGGCGTGCGCCAGTGCAGCGGTGCCAGCCACAGGCCACCCTGACCCCAGCCGGCGCCGGTGACGTACCAGTCGCCGGTGCCGGAGTCGTCCTTGACCACCTCGGCGGCGTGCGCGTTGATCTGCCCCGCCAGCTGGTCGACGGTGAAGTGGAAGGGGTCGGCGCTGCGGTACACGCGGGTGTCCTGGTATCCGCTCTCGCAGCAGACGAAGAGATACCAGGATCCGCCGTGACGCACCACGAACGGCGACTCGGTCGGCCCGCCGAAGGTGCCGGTGGCCGGGTGTTCGAAGGCCGTCTGCCGGGCGCCCCAGTGCACCAGGTCCCTGCTGGTCCGGTAGGCGACGATGTGGTGGCCGCCGGCCGGTGTGCTGTTGGCGGTGTAGTACATCACCCACTGGTTGCCGACCCGGGTGACCATCGGGTCCCGGCCGTCGAAGCCGTCGGTGAACAGGGGGTTCGCCGGGTGCCGGGTCCAGGTCTTCAGATCCTTCGACGTGGCCAGCTGCATGCGGTAGGCCGTGTGGTCGGCGGTGCCGCCCGCGTAGTACATGTAGTAGGTGCCGCCGTGGAACAGGACGTACGGCGCCCAGATGTGGCTCTCGCCGGCGGCCGGGTCGGCCTCCAGCGCGAAGGGCTGCTTCGTCCAGGGTCCGCGCGGGGACGGTGCCGTGGCGTGGCCGAAGAACCGCTCGTCCAGCGGGTTGGCGGGCTCGGCGTGGGTGATCGCGAAGATGTGCCACTGACCCGTCTTGCGGTCACGCACCATGGTGTGGTCGTTGTAGTACCAGCGCTCGTCCTCCCCCACGCTCGGGTCGTAGACGTGCACGAAGTCACCGGCGCCGACCACGGTCGAGCGGTTCTCGTACGGCTGGTTGTCGATCGCGGCCGGTTCGGCAGCCCGGGCCGCGACCGGTGTCGCGACCAGGCTCAGGGCGAGGGCGAACAGCGCGGACAGCGCGGACAGCCGGCCAACGCGCGACGGTAGTCGGGACATCGCTTTCCTCCAGGGCTCGGTGCGGGTTTGCGGTGGCGGTTTCCCGGTGGCTGATTCGCCGCTCGTCGGGCGGTGCGGGCCCGCCCGCCTCTGCGACGGGCCCGCACCTGGGGACTGCTACTGCTTGCCGCCGAGCTCGGTGTAGGCCTGGGCAGCGTTGTCCTTGGTGATCTGCAGCGTGCCGAGGGTGGTCGACTTCGGCACGTCCTTCGCGCAGTCGACCAGGATCTTCTTGGCCAGGTCGATCGCCTCGCGTCCGCCGGTCGCGTACTGGAACGTCGCCTGCAGACGACCCTGCTCGACCGCCTTGATGCCGCCGGACGCGACCGGCAACGCGTCGATGCCGGTGAACTTGATCGCCGTCTCCTTACCGGCGGCCTTCGCCGCGAGGTAGGCGCCCTCCGCCATCGGGTCGTTGTGCGCGTACACGGCGTCGATGTCGGGGTGGGCCTTGAGCATCGCGTCCATGACGCTCTGCCCCTTCTCCCGCAGCCACTCGGCGGTCTGGGTGGCCACGATTTCGATCTTCGGGTTGCTCGCGATGCCCTCCCGGAAGCCCTGGGCGCGCTCGGCGGCCGGGGTGGAGCCGGGCAGTCCGGCGATCTCGACGACCTTGCCGCCCTGCGGCAGCAGCGTCTTGGCGTAGTACTCGCCCGCCGCCTTGCCGATGGCCACGTTGTCGCCGCCGATGAAGGCGGTGTACGCGTCACCCTCGACCTTGCGGTCGAGCACGATGACCGGGATGCCCTGGTCGTACGCCTTCTTCACCACGGCAGTGAGCGGCTTCGCCTCGTTCGGCGAGATGATCAGCAGGTTGATCTGCTGGGAGAGGAAGTTCTCCACATCGGCGACCTGTTTGCTGTTGTCCTGGGCCGCGTCCGAGACGACGACCTCGAACCCGGACACGGCCTTCGCCGCGGTGGTCACGTCATCGTTCATCACCTGTCGGTACGGCTCGGCGTTGTTGGCCTGCGACATGCCGATCAGGAACTCCTTGCCGCTGCCACAGCTGGCCGAGGCGTCGGTGCCGCTGTCGCCGCCGTCCTTCTCGACGCTGCACCCCGCGGTGGCGGCGAGCACGGTCAGCGCGAGGATCGTGATGGCTCTTCGGGTGTAGCGCATGTTTCCTCCAGGGTGGTGGTGGGGTTCAGGCGATGCGGGGGCGCAGGCGTTGCAACGCGGCGGCAGCCACGATGACCAGTCCCTTGACGACCAGCTGCACGTTCGCGTCGATGTTGTTGAGGGCGAGGATGTTGTTCAGGATCCCGAGCAGCAGGGCGCCGGCGATCGTGCCGCCCATGGATCCACTGCCACCGGCGAGACTCGTCCCGCCGATGACCACGGCCGCGATCGCGTCCAGTTCGTAGCCGGCACCGTCGTTCGGGCTGCCCTGGTTGAGCTGGCCGGCGTGGATGATCCCGGCCAGGGCGGCGAGCAGGCCGGAGATCGCGAAGACGGTGACCCGGACGCGCCGTACGGGCACGCCGGAGAGCCGAGCCGCCTTCTCGTTGCCGCCGATCGCGTACACGTGCCGCGCGAAGGCGGTGCTGCGCAGCACCAGGAGCGCGCCGACCCCGATGGCGAGGAAGAGCAGGGCCGGTACCGGCAGCACCCCGTTGATCGAACCGCTCAGCAGCGAGAACGCCTCGGGGGCCTCCTGCGGCCCGTCGCCGTAGGCGATCGGGACACCCAGCCCGCCGGACCACATCCGGGCGATGCCCCGAGCCGCTTGCAGGCCGGCCAGGGTGACGATGAAGGACTGGATCCCGAGCCGGGCGACGATCGCGCCCTGGGTGGCCCCGAACGCGGTGCCGATGAACAGCACGATGAGGACCGTCGGCACGATGCCCAGGCCGCTGTCGACCATCAGCGTGGCCGACCCGACCGCGGCGAGCCCGAGCACCGCCCCGACGGAGAGGTCGATGCCGCCGATCAGGATCACGAACGTCATCCCGACCGCGATGATGCCGATCTCCGAGACCGCCCGGACGATGTTGGCGAGGTTTCCGGAGCTGAGGAAGACGTTCTCGCCGTTGCGCGACGGCGACACGGCGATCGCGATCAGGAAGACGGCGACCAGCCCGAACAGGCTCTGGAACCGGAAGAAGTTGTCGACGATCGCCTGCCGGTCCTTCGGCAGTCGGATCGTCCGGCGGCGGGGCGGTGTCTCCGGCGGCGATTCGGCGAGGGTGGGGTTGGGCGAATTCATCGAGACTCCTTGACGTCGTCCCCGTTGGCGGCGGCGAGGATGGCTTGTTGGGTGGCGCGGGCGCGGGGCAGCACGGCCACCGTGCGACCGCGGTGCAGCACGACCACCCGGTCACAGAGGCTCAGCAGCTCCGGCAGCTCCGACGAGGCGAGCAGGATCGCCATTCCCGAGTCGGCGAGCCGGTGCAGCAGGCGGTAGATCTCGGCCTTGGCGCCGATGTCCACCCCCCGGGTCGGCTCGTCGAGCAGGAGCAGTCGCGGTCGCCTCAGCAGTTGCTTGGCGAACACGATCTTCTGCTGGTTGCCGCCGGAGAGCGTGGCCACGGCGATCGACGGTGACGCCGCCTTCACCGCCAGGGCGCTGAGCTGTTCGGCCACCGTCCGGCGTAGCAGCGGGCGGCGCACCAGCCCGAGGGTGGTCAGCGTGGACAGCGCCGCGAGAGCGATGTTGTCCGCCACGGAGTGCTCCAGCATCAGTCCCGCGCCGCGCCGGTCCTCGGGGACGAACGCCACCCCGCGCGCCAGTGCCGCCCGAGGGCTGCCGGGGCGGTAGGGCCGCTCGTCGATCGTCACCTGGCCGCTGTGCCGGCCGGAGCCGCCCGCGCCGAACAACGTCTCCAGCAGTTCCGTACGCCCGGCGCCCATCAGACCGGCGAGGCCGACGATCTCTCCGGAGCGCACCGTGAGGTCGACGCCGGCCGGTGCCGTCCGCCCGGGCACCGGGCGGCGGGGTGTCACGGCGAGCCCGCGTACGTCGAGCAACACGTCACCGGGTTCGTTGCGGCCCTCGCCGAAGAGCGCGTCGACCGGGCGGCCGACCATGAGCTGGATGATGTCGTCCCGGGAGGCGACCCGGGGGTCGACGGTGCCGGCGACGCCGCCGTTGCGCAGCACGGTCACCCGGTCGGCGATGACTTCGATCTCCGCCATCCGGTGCGAGATGTAGACGATGCCGACTCCGGCCCGGCGCAGCTCGGTGATCGTCGTGAAGAGCCGCTCGACCTCCGCGTCGGCCAGAGCCGCGGTCGGTTCATCCATGATCAGGACTCGCGCGCGCAGCGACAGGGCCCGACCGATCTCGACCAGCTGCTGCTCGCCGACGCGCAGCGATCCCACGAGCCGGCGCGGGTCCAGGTCGGCGCCGAGCGTCCGCAGGTGTGCCGTGGCCTGTCGGCGCATCTCCCGGATGTCGACGGTGCCGAGGCGGGTGCGGGGCTCCCGCCCGAGGAACATGTTCTCCGCGATGGACAGCCCCGCCACCAGATCCAGCTCCTGGTGGATGGTGGCGATACCGGCGCGTTGGGCGTCGGCCGGGCCGGCGAAGCTCACCGGCTCCCCGTCCACCTCGATCGTGCCGTCGTGCTCGGTGATCACCCCGGAGAGAATGTTGATCAACGTGGATTTGCCGGCCCCGTTCTCGCCGAGCAGCGCGTGCACCTCACCGGCGGTGACGGTGAGGTCGATGTCGCGGCAGGCGTGCACGCCGCCGAACCGCTTGCCGATGCCGGTCATCCGGACCAGCGGCCGATCTGTCATACGGCACCTCGTGGCTCGTCTGCGGGATCTGCGGGTTGGGCGGAGTCGGAGACCCGCCGGGCGGGCCTCCGACTCCGGACCGGTCACGAGGTCAGGCGGGCTTCGATGTAGTCGAGGCCGGCCAGGTACCCGCTCGACGCGGTGGCCTTGCCGGTCACCGTGAGGGTGAGCGTGTGCCGGCCCGCGGACAGCTGACGCTGGCCGTAGTCCAGCGGGTCGCTGACGATCACGTCCGGCGAGTGGTACGCGTCGAACGCCTCGCCGATGCGGGTGCCGTCGATCGCCACCGTGTTGGTGCCGTAGTCCCGGGCCAGCGTCTGCACCAGGTGCAGCTGGTAGGTGCCGGTCGTGGGCACCTCGAACGCCACGGTCACACTCCGGTTCGGCGCGTCCGGTCGGAACCACAGCTGCGCGCCGCGCGACCAGCGTATGCCGCAGCAGTCGCCCTGCACGTCCGCCGGAGCGTCGGCGGAGACCGCGGGCAGCAGCGACTCGGCTTCGACGCGCAGGGTGTCGCCGGTGGTGGCCGACGCCGGCGCCGAGTAGGCACCGAGGTTGCCCTCGGCGTCCACCGCGCGTACCCGGTAGTACCAGGTCTCGCGCAGGCCCAACCCGCTGTGCTCGAAGCTCGGCCGGGTCGTGACGCCCACCCGGTTGTCCGGCCCGGGCGTGAATCCGGCCTGCCGCGAGGCGAACACCTGGTAGCTCGGCGCGTACACGTCGTCGGTGGCCGGGCGCCAGGTCAGCGCCACCGCGTTCGTCGTGCCGCTGGTCGCGGTGAGCCCGGCGACCTGAGTGGGCCGGGTCCGGTCGACGAAGGGGGTGACCTCGCTGAGCACCGCGTAGCGGGCCGCGGACCAGGCCGGCGCGCCGTCGGTCGGGGTCAGCGTGACCGTCACCGTCGACCTGCCCTTGGTGTACGCGGCCGGGATCCGGAACTCGTCCTCCAGCCAGCGATGTGCGGCGTTGGCCAGCGGCTGTGACCAGGTGCCGGCGTTGTGCCCGTTCACCTGGACGCTCACCGACTGGTATCCGGCGGCCTGGTCGCCCACCCGGCGCAGCACCGCGCCGGTGTTGTCCCGGTCCAGGGCGACCCGGAACCGGACCGGTGTGCTCGAGGCGCGGGTGTCGTCGGTGACCGGTCGGGGCGCGCCGTCGTCGCCTTCATAGGTCGCGGTGAGCACCTCCCGCTCGCCGCCGGAGGTGTAGCCGTGCGCCGACTCGCTGGCGGCGTCGCCGACGTCGACGGTGTCGGTCCAGCGCTGCCCGACGGTGTCCTGCCCGTACCAGTAGGCGGTCGAGCCGTACCGGGCCGGGTCCTGGTCACCCGGGCCGTGTTCGATGCCGAACCGCAGGTCGGTGGAGAACGACACCGCCTCGGCGAGCATCAGCCGGTAGGCGCCGGTGCAGTCGTACTGGCAGCCGTAGTCGCTGACCTCGTGGGCCGGGTTGCCGTTGGTGGGCGCCGAGAACGTGCCGTGGTTGAAGTACCAGCCGCTCTCGTAGAAGTCCTCGGTTCCGGTGCCGTGGATGCTCGGGCTCTGCGCGCCGTCCACGTAGACCCGCTCGTCGCCCTCGAGGTAGTTGCGCTGGTTGCCCGCGGGGATGTGCCCTTCCATGGTGTGCGTGACGCCGACGAACTTTCCGCGGCCGGCCACGTCGAGGAAGAGGTGGTCGGCGCCGGGGGTGGTGTCGGCGCTCGCCGCGGTGGCCCGGAAGTAGCCGGCCGTGCCGGTCGGGCGCAGCGCCGGCGCCCAGCGGGCGGAGCGTGCGGTGGTCACGGAGGCCACCGACGACGTGATCGGCACGGTGGAGCCGTTGCGCAACTCGATGCTGAACCCTGACCGGTAGGGCATCGGCCACCAGGCCGAGAGTGTCGCGGTCGCGGGGTCGACGCCGAACATCAGCGACCGCACCGGGTGCAGCCCGAGGCCGGTGCCGAAGAACTCGCCGAGGGGCGCGTCCACGGTGGTCCTGCCGTCGAACGTGATGCGCAGCCGGCTGTCGCGCAGCACCGCGTCGGAGGCCGCGACGGCCGCCTTGCGGTCGGCGTCCGCCGGGTAGCTCATGGTGTTGCTGCCCTGCCAGCTCTGCGCGGTGATCCGGTAGCCGTGGGCGGCCTCGGCGTCGGTGTGGGACGGGCCGAGGTCGAGGGTGTCGGTCCGCTTGGCGGTGCCGGCGACGAGGCTGTCGACCCAGTAGGTGAACTCGTTGACGTCCAGGTCCGACGAGACGAACTGGTTGCGGATGGTGATCGTGGACTTGCCGGCCGTGACACTCGCTGGCAGCTCGACGCTCTGGTCGAGCCAGGTGCCGAAGGGCACCGGGTCGTTGGCCGGCCACTCGGCGGCTGGCGCGCCGTCCACCAGGACCTGCGCCCGCTGGTGCCCGATGTGCGGGTCGAGCCGGCGGGTCAGCCGCACTCCGGTGTTCGCCGGGTCGACGGCCACCCGGAACTCGCTGCCGCCGCCGGGCCCGTAGGCGCGGCCGTCGTCGGCGACCGGCGTCGGCGGCCCGACGAGTTGCGGGATCCGCAGTTGCAGCCCGTTGACAGCACCGGGGCCGACGCCCTTGGCGAGGGTCACCGCGCCCTTGGCCGGGACGCTGAACTCCCGGTCGGCGGTCGTCGCGCCCGGCTCCGGGCGCTTGGGGTCGCGGGTGCCGGCGGCCTTGAGCTGGTCGATGACGTCCAACGCACGGTCCGACGGGTCGAAGGTGCGCACCCCGTCGGCGGTGGTGAACTTGCGGTAGGTGACGTGGTAGAAGACCGGGTTCTTCTCGGTGGTCACCCGCATCGAGTTGCGGTAGGTCATCGGCGCCTTGATGTAGACGCCTCCGGAGCTCTGCGCCGCGTTGGCGACCACCGGGTAGACGAAGGGCGCGCCGAGCTTGCCGTCCACGACGTCCTGGAGCTTGGCGTCGAGCACCGTCACCCCGTCGAGGACCACCTTGATGGTGCCGGTGGCGGAGACGTTGCCCTCGTCGCGGGTGAACCAGATCGAGTCGATCTCCCCGGCGCCGGTGGCCTCGGCGAGGACGCAGCCCTCGGCGCCGGTGCGTAGGCAGGAGTACTGGCCGGAGAAGCCGTCGTCGTTGCCGCCGCTGCGGTCGAAGCTGGAGAACTGGTAGGCCCGCGGGGCGTCGGGGAGTTCGGCGAGCCGGTCGAGTCTGCGGTAGACGTCCCATCCGGTGGGGCCGTTGTCGGAGGGGGTGGGCGCGGCCGAGGCCGGCCCGGCCGGGCCGATGAGGGCGGTTCCGGCGAGCAGCGCCGCGGTGAACGCGGCGCGCAGCAGCCGGCGAGCGGAGGTACGTGGTGCGGGGGTGGTGGGTGTCATGAGTCGCCTTCCACGTCGGTGGGTGGGGCGGATCGCGATGCAGGATCAGGGAATCGATTTCTCGCTGCAATTGCGATCAGGGTAGGCACGCCGCCGCACGGTGGTCAATCCTCTGTCGCCACCGACGGGCGATGCTGTTGACAGCGACCCAGCGCCCTCTTATGGTCCTGGACCAGGGGCGAGCAAACGATTTCTCGCTCGCGAGAGCACGCCGCAGCGCTGCGGCGGCTGGGAGGCCCTCCGTGCTCCGATTCGTCAGTCCTCACGGGATTTCTCCCCCGGGTCACATTGGTGACCAGCATGTCGCCGGCGGTGCACAGCGACCCACGACGATGGCGGCATGTGCGGGCACCCTGCGCTGCCAGCCCGTTACTGGTCGTGCCGGAACGGGCGTATCCTCGTGACGTTGAAGGCTGAGGCAGGGGCCGGTCGGGGTGACGCCGGCCTGCGGCTCACCGTCGACGGTTGAGCGCGGCAGGCCCGGTCGGCGACCTGTCCGCGCCGGAAACCGGCGGGTAACACCCGTGACGGTTCGGCCACTAACCACCCGTAGGATGCCGGGTTCCGGCGCCGCGGCGGGCTGGGCGACCGCGCCGAGGCACAGCGTCAGGAAGGGCGAGCGGAGGGAGGCGAATGGCGACGATCTACGACGTGGCACGGCAGGCTCAGGTCTCGCCCGCGACGGTGTCTCGGGTGCTGAACGGACGGACCACGGTCGACCCGGTCATGGCCGCACGCGTGCAGCAGGCGATGCGGGAGCTGGATTACCGTCCGAACGCCGTCGCCCGCAACCTGCGCCTGAGTCAGACCAGCCTCTGGGCCGTCATCATCTCCGACATCGGAAACCCCTTCTTCACCTCGATGGTGCGCGGGGTGGAGGACGTCGGGCAGAGCGCCGGCTACTCGGTGGTCCTGTGCAACAGCGACGAGGATCCGGAGAAGGAGTCCCGGTACATCGCTGCGGCCCTGGCCGAGCGGATGGCGGGTGTCATCATCTCCACCTCCGGCCGACCGACCGTCATCAACCGGCTCGTCGAGGCGCGCATCCCGGTCGTGGCGATCGACCGCCAGCTACGCGGCGTCAACATCGACACCGTGCTCGTCGACAACGTGCAGGGCGCCGAGATGGCGACCACCCACCTCCTCGACAACGGTTACCAGCGGGTCGCCTGCATCACCGGTCCACGCCGGATCTCCACCGCCGCCCAACGGCTGCGCGGCTACCAGCGCGCGCTGCGGTCGCACGACCGGGAGGCGACCGACAATCTGGTGCGGTACGCGGACTTCCGCGAGGAGGGCGGCTACCGGGCCATGGCCTCGCTGCTCGACAGCGACAACCCGCCGGACAGCGTCTTCGCGACGAACAACCTGATGACGGTCGGCGCCGTCGAGTGCCTCGTCGACCGCGGTGTGAAGGTGCCGGCCGAGTTCGGGGTGGTCGGGTTCGACGACATTCCCTGGGCTCATCTGGTCAGACCGTCGCTGAGCACCGTCTCCCAGCCGACCTACGACCTGGGGCGCGCCGCCGCGGTACTGCTCACCGAACGGATCGCCAACCCGACACGGCCGCCGTCGACCGTCACCCTCAGCACCGGCCTGCAGGTACGCGAGAGCTCCACCCGCCCGAGGTGACCGGGCCGCACGCGCTGAGGGACGGGAAGCCTGCCTACCCCAGCGCATCGTCAGGCTCCCCGTCCCTCATCCCGTCGGCTCCCCGGGCCCGGCACCGGCCGCCGGGTCAGCGGCCGGTGCCGTCACTCAGATGACCCGCCCGCGGCTGTGCGGGATCGACCCACGCGAGCCGTCAGAGGTTGACCTCACCGCACACGTGCACCCGGACGCCGAGTTCGGCGAACATGGCCGCCTTCACCCGTAGCGCCTTGTCGGCGGTCGCCGCATCCGGCGCGTAGGCGACGTTGACGTGGTTGGCCTTGTGCCGCGCCATCAACTGGTCCCGGTCGACGCCGTGCAGGACGGCGTGCATGATCGGCCACTGCGCCGTGGTGGCGTCCAGCCGGCGCTGGGTCTCCTCGGCCGGCAGCTCGACGACGGTGCCGCGGCCCAGGTCCACGTGCAGCGCGCCGTCCATGATGAACACCCGCGACCAGACGATCTCCCCCGGCTTGGACACCCCGCTCAGGGTGCCCCCGCCGAGCGGAAAGAACATCGGTGGCTGGCGCATGCTGTACGACCGGTCGTAGCCGCCGTTGTGCGACGCCGGCACCGAGCCGGAGATCTCGAACACCCAGACGAAGTCGTCGCCGTACCGCTCGCCCCACCGGATGTCGTGCAACGTCGTGGCCGGGTCGAGGCCCATCGCCGTCCAGATCCGATTGGTGACCAGCGAGTCGACAGCCACCCCCTCGTCGACCTCGTTGAAGTGCGGCAGCGGCGCCCCCGGGTACAGCTCGCGGCTCCCGTCACGGCTGAGCACCGGTGGCCGCTGAACGTTGTTCAGCAGGCCCTCGGCGAGGTCGCTGGCCGGAACGGTGTCCTTCAGGCCCTGCTGGTACTGGATGCCCACCGCGTCCAGGCCGTAGTCGTCGGAGATGCGCAGTGCGGCGACGTACATCTTGAACTGGCTGAGCAACTGCGCCTCGGTCAGCTCGGTGGCCTCGTCGGTGCCCACGTGGAAGGTCATCCCGGCGTCGTCCAACCACCGGCGGACCGCCTGGGCCTCCTCGTCGGAGACGCGGGCCATCTCGGCGACCAGCGCGCTCTGCGACAGCCGCTCCTTGTAGATGCCGAGCGGATTGATCAGCTCGTCGTCGAAGATCGCGTTGTACATCCCCATGCAGCCCTCGTCGAAGACGCCGATGATGGCCTTCTCCGTCGCGAGTTGGCCGGCCAGCGACCGGCCCAGTGCGACCTCCGGGTCGTCGGGCAGCGCGGGCAGGTCACGCACGTGGCTGGTGTCGTGGCGCAGCTGCCCGGTCTCCAGCCAGGTCCGCAGCCCGCCGATCGCCCACTCGTCGGTGAAGTCCCGGCTCCACAGCGCGGAGTGCGCAACACCGGCCTTGGTGAGGCTCGCGGTGAGGTTGAGCAGGCCGACCAGGCCGGGGAACTCGCCGCTCCAGTTCGCCACGATGAGGATCGGCCCCCGGTGGCTGCGCAACCCGGCCAGGACGTGGTGGCTGTACTGCCAGACGGCCTCGACCACGATCAGTGGCGCGTCGGCGGGGATCCGCTTGAAGACCTCGATGCCCGCGCGCTGGCTGTCGATGAACCCGTGTCCCTTGCCCGGGTCGATGCCGTGCCCGCGCTCGACCTTCCAGCCGAGCGCGTTGACCGCCGCCGTGAGGTCGGCCTCCAGTTGCTGCTGGGTGGGCCAGCAGGTGACGTTCGCGCTGAGCCGGAGATCGCCGCTGGCAACCGTGTAGACGGTGCCGGGTGCCGCCGACGGCGGGTCGGCGAGCACGGGCAGCGTGTAGCTGGTCATAGGGCGACTCCTTCGGTGCGTTGCTCTTCGCTGGCATCCGTCCGAGCGGCGGCCAGGAACCGGACCTGACGTGCGGCGAGCGCGTGGGCGACCCGCTTGGAACTCGTGTACAGCTCGCGATACAGCCCGTACAGCTCGTCGTAGTCGGCGGTGAACTCGGCGCGGGGCTCGCGGATCTCCTTGGCGGGGTTCCACGCCTCGATCGAGACGGACCACCCGGTCTGCGCGGCCAGGAAGGCCGCGCCGTAGCTGGCGCCGATGGTCTGCGCGGGGATCACCTGGGCGCGTCCGGTGACGTCGGAGACGATCTGTGTCCAGAGCCCGCCCTGGGTACCCCCGCCGACCGCGACGACGCGCCGGATGTCACCGCCGCTGGCCTCGATGGTCTCGATGTTGTGGCGTACGCCGAGGCCGGTCGCCTCGAGCGCGGCGCGGTAGAGGTCACCGCGGTCGTGCGAGACGGTGAGGCCGGCGAGGATGCCGCGGGCCCGCGGATCCAGGATCGGCGTGCGTTCGCCGGCGAAGTACGGCAGCATGAGCAGCCCTCGGGCGCCCGGACCGGAGGCCTCGGCGAGGCGGAGCAGCTCGGGATAGTCCGGCGCGCCGAACAGCTCGCGCAACCACGCCGTGATGGCTCCGGAGGTCGCCAGGCCACCGGCGAGATTACGGGTCCCGGGCAGGGCGCCGACGGTCCCCCACAGCGACGGGTCGGTGACCCGGGCCGCGACCGTGTGGACCAGGAACATCGTCGTGCCGTACATCAGCATGAGGTCGCCGACGCCCTGGGCGCCGACGCTGATCGCCTCCGACCAGGCGTCGATGGTTCCGGTGATGACGGGGACGCCCGGTGGCAGCCCGGTCTCCGCCGCCGCCTCCGCCGTCACCCGGCCGGCCACGTCGCCGGGCCAACGCAGCTCAGGCAGGACCAGCCCGGGGGCGATCTCGGCGACCCACGGTTGGTACCAGTCGTGGCGGTCGGTGTCGTACAGCGGCGTGCACTGGCTCGCCGAGTGGTGGTCCAGCACGTACTCGTCGGTGAGCTTGAGCGCGAGCCACGAGCTGGGCATGAAGAGCCGACGGGCGCGGCGGTAGAGGTGCGGTTCGTTCTCGGCCACCCAGGCCACCTTCGCGCCCGCAGCCTGACTGGACAGGGCCGAGCCGCACCGACGCAGGATCTCGTCGGCGCCGAACCGCTCGGTGAGCCGGGCGATCTGGTCGGTCGAGCGGGTGTCGACGCCGTAGAGGATGGCCGGGCGGAGCGGCACGTTCGCGGCGTCGGTGAGCAGCACGCAGGGACCCATGCCGCTGACCCCGACCGCGACGACCTCCGCGTCGCCCGGTGCCAGCAGATCGCGGCTGAGCGAGACGAACTCCTGCCACCAGACGTCGGCGTCCATCTCGACCCAGCCGGGTCGGGGCCGGCTCACCTCGTGCGTCCGGGTGGCCGAGCGCAGGACGCGTCCATCGACGTCGACGAGCACGCCCTTGCTGCTCGATGTGCCGATGTCCACGCCCAGGACAGCCGCGACCTTCATGGCGCCACTGTTCCAGCAATCGATTTCCGAATCAAGGTCGATTGGCATACGTTTTTCTCTCTCGCCGCCGACGTCCGGCCGAACCACCGTCGATACGGCGTCGCTCTCGGAACGCGGTCGACGAGGCGCGAGCGGGCGGGGTGGTGGCGGGCGATCCTGCTACGGTCGGCGGGAGGATCGCTGGCCCCGGCGACGACGGTCGCCTCCCCCACCCGGAGTCCGATGTCCGAGCGCCGCCGACGTCCCCCGCCCACGGCGGCACCGTCTTCCGCGTGGCCCCGCCCTGGTGGAATTCCGTGCTCGGTGCATGGCTGATCGTTCATCCCGGAATCTGCGCCGAGCCTTGGCCGTCGTGTGCCTGATCGCCACCGCCGGGTTGCCGGCCGGATCGTCGGTGGCCGCCGACACCGCCGGATCCGCGGTCCTGCGGGTGCTCCAGATGAACCTCTGCAACAGCGGCCGCGCCGGCTGCTACACCGGCCGATCGGTGACCGGGGCCGCCGAGGTGATCCGCGCCGAAGTGCCCGACCTGGTCACCCTCAATGAGATCTGTCAGGACGACGTGGCCGCGCTGGCGCGCGCCTTGGCGGACGTCCACGGCGGCGACACGGTCGTGTCCGCCTTCAAGGCTGCCGGTGACCGCCCCACCGGCGACGTCACCCGGTGCCGCAACGGCCAGCCGTACGGCATCGGGCTGCTGACCCACCTTCGGGCGCCGTACCCGGGGCACACCGTGCACAGCGGGATCCACCCGACGCAGGATCTCGCGGACCCGGAGGAACGGGCCTGGCTCTGCGTCCACATCCCCGGCACGCTGCACGCCTGCACCACCCACCTGGCGGCCACCAGCGCCACCGTCGCGCTCGCCCAGTGCGGCCACCTGCTCGACACGGTCGTACCGACGATCCGCAGGAGCGCCGGCTACGCGCCCACCGTGCTGAGCGGTGACCTCAATCTCCGGCACGGCGGTGTCCCCGACGTACGGTCCTGCGTGCTGCCCGGCTACCTGCGGATCGACGACGGCGCGTTGCAACACCTCATGGCGACGAGCGACATCACGGTCTGTTGCCGCAGGTCGATCGGCATGCGCGCAGCGACCGACCACCCCGGGCTACTGGCCACTGTCACGATCCGACGGGAGACGTCCCGGCTCGACCAGGTGGCGGCCCGCGTCGTACCCGCCGGTTACGCTCGGGCGCATGGGAGATCCCTTCCGCGCGCGCATAACCGTGCGCGGCTACGAGCTCGACACCCAGGGCCACCTGAATCAGGCCGTCTACCTCCAGTACGCCGAGCACGCCCGGTGGGAGTGTCTGCGCGCCGCCGGCATCTCGCAGGACCGACTGCTCGCCACCGGGGTCGGGCCGGTCGCCCTCGAGGTGACGCTGAAATACCTGCGCGAGCTGCGCGGCGGTGACGAGCTGGACGTGTCCTGCGGGTTCCGCTGGGGCGAGGGCCGGACCTTCCAGCTCGAGCAGGACTACACCCTCCTCGACGGGACCCCGGTCGCGACGCTGACCGGGGTGGGCGGGCTGCTCGACCTGGCGGCCCGGCGACTGGTGCCCGACCCGCGGTCGCGGTTCCGCGAGCTGGCCACCGACCCGGCGCCGCTGAACCTCTGACGTCCCGTCCGCGCCGGGCAGTGGTCGGCCCGGGCCGGGGGGCCGGAGGCGTCCGCAGGAACGCCGTCACGGTCCGCCCGGCCGTCGACGTCTGACCGCCTCCGCCCGCCCCGGGTGGGCTCACGGGATCGGGCGCGCATGGTCACACGCTCGGCCGGGGCAGCTCGCTGCCGGTCGCGAAGTGGTCATGCCACTTCCAGGTGGCCTGCACGAACCGCCCACCGTCGGAGAGTGAGACGAACGCGTCCGCCGTGGTGCCGCGGGTGAACGTCACGACGTCGGCGCGTCCGTCGCCGTCGAAGTCGCCGACGCCCGGCAGCTCCGTCCCGAGCGCGAACAGGTCGTGCCACTTCCAGTTGTCCTGCACGAACCGGCCGCCGTCGGAGAGGGCCACGAACACGTCGCCGGCCATGCCCCGGGTGAATGCCACGATGTCGTCGCGGCCGTCGCCGTTGACGTCGCCGACCGCGGGCAGCTCGCTGCCGACCGCGAAGTGGTCGTGCCACTTCCAGCCCTCCTCGGCGAACCTGGTGCCGTCGGAGAGCGAGACGTAGACGTCCGCCTGGTCGTGGGTGCCGCGGGTGAACGTCACGATGTCGTCGCGGCCGTCACCGTTGACGTCGCCCACCGCCGGTACCTCGGTGCCGACGGCGAAGCGGTCGTGCCACTTGAGGCCGGGCCCGAAGCCGGAGCCGGTCGACAGGGCCACGTAGACGTCGGCGTTCTCGCCCCGGGTGAAGGTGATGATGTCGGTCAGACCGTCGCCGTTGACGTCGCCGACCGCCGGCATCTCCGTGCCGGTGGCGAAGAAGTCGTGCCATTTGGCCCCGCCGGCGAATCCGGACCCGGTGGAGAGGCCGACGTAGACGTCGGCGAGCTCGCCCCGGGTGAACGTGATGGCGTCCGCCCGGCCGTCGCCGTTGACGTCCCCGGTGAACGGCAGCTCTGCGCCCGGGGCGAAGAAGTCGTTCCACAGCCAGCCGTCCTGCACGAACCGGCCGCCGTCGGAGAGCGAGGCGAACACGTCGGCGGCGGTGCCGCGCGTGAAGACCACGGCGTCGTCGCGGCGGTCGCCGTCGACGTCGCTGGCGGCGCGCGGTCGGGTGGTCGCCGACACCTCGGCCGACGGGGCGCCGGTGTTGCCCGCGCCGTCGACGGCGACGACCCGGTAGTAGCGGGTCTGGTTGGCCGGCAGCGGGCCGTGCCGGAACCCGGTCGTCCGCGTCGTGCCGACCAGGTTGGCCGCTGTGATCGCGACTCCGGGCGCGCTTGAGGAGTAGATGCGGTAGCCGGCGATCCCGACGTTGTCGGACGGCTCGGACCAGGACAGGCCCAGGGCGTGGACCCGCCCGCCGGCCAGGGCCACGCCGGACACGGCGCCGGGTGCCACGGTGTCGGCGAACGGCGGGACCATGCTCTCGGCGAGGTACCGGGCCGCGGTCCAGGCGGGCGCGCCTGCGGCCGGGGTCAGCGTGACGGTGACCGTCGACCGACCCGCGGTGAGCGATGCCGGCAGCACGAACTCGTCGGCCAGCCAACGCTGCCGGCCGTTGCCCAGCGGCTGCAGCCACACGCCGGCCGCTAAGCCGTCCACCGCCACGGCTGCCTGCTGGTAGCCGCTCAGCTGGTCGCCCTGCCGGCGCAGCCGTACGCCCTGGTTGGCCGGGTCGACGGCGACCCGGAAGCTGATCGCGGCCGTGCTGGCGCGGACCTGGCCGCTCACCGTGAGGTTGTCGTCGTCGCCCTCGAACGGCGCGGTGAGCGCGTACTGGGTCGCCGCCGCGTCGGTGTAGCCGTGCGCGGCCCGGCTGACGGCGTCGCCGGTGACCAGCGTGTCGGTCCGGCGCACGGTGACGGTGGGCTGGGCGGGGGCGTAGAGGAACGCCGTCGAGGCGTAGTTCGCCGGCATGTCGTTGGCCGGCCCGTGCTCGATGCCGAAGCGCAGGGCGCTGGCGTACGACACGGCGTCGCCGATCATCAGGCGGTAGGTGGCGTCGCATTCGTCGACGCAACCGCCGGCGCGGAAGAGGTGGGCGGTGTTGCCGGTGAAGACGCCGCTGTACTCGCCGCGGTTGAAGTACCACCCGGACTCGTAGAAGTCCTCGGTGCCGGTGCCGTAGAGCTGCGGTGTCGGTGAGCCGTCGACGTGCACCCGCTCGTCGCCCTCGAGATAGTTGCGGGTGTTGCCGCCGGTGATGTGGCCGCGCATGGTGTGGGAGATGCCGACGAACCTGCCGCGGCCGGTCTGGTCGGCGACGATCCAGTCGCTGCCGCCGACGGTCTCCGCCCGACGGGACTGGGTGGTGAAGTAGCCGGCAACCCCGTCGGCGGCGAGCGCCGCCGTCCACTGGGTGCCCGGCGCCGAGGTCACCTCGGCCTGGACGCCGCTGACGGCGGCGCCGGTGGTGTTCGCCAGCGCGACGATGGCGGTGGACCGGAACGGCATCGGCCACCACGCGCTGTACCAGCCGCCGGGGGCGGCGTCCATGGCGAACATCAGGGAGCGGACGCCGCGCTCACCGAGCCCGCCGCCGAAGAACTCACCGACCGGGCTGTCCACGGTCGTCCGACCGTCGAAGGTGATCCGTATCCGCAGGCCGGACAGGTTCGGCTCGGTCGCCGCGCCGTCGGGCACCCGCAGCCGCAGCGCGGTGATCGCCCGTGGCCCGGTGAGGGTGGCGAGGGTGGCCTGCCCGCCGGCGGGGACGCTGACCGTGGCGCCGGCGGTGGTCGCGCCGGGCTGGGCCGGCTTCGGGTCACGGGTGCCGGCGGCGCGCAGCTTGTCCAGCACGTCGGTGGCCGGGTCGGCGGGGTTGAACCGGGAAATGCCGGCCGGGTCGGCGAACTCGCGGTACGTGACGTGGTGGAAAAGCGGGTTGTTCTGGGTGGTGATCCGCATGGAGTCGCGGTAGGGCATCGGCACCTTGACGGTGACGCCGCCTGAGGTCTGGTCGGCGTTGGTGACGAGGGGAGCGACGAACGGGCTGCCGAGACCGCCGTTGACGAGGTTCTGCAGCGCGGTGTCGACGACGGTGACCCCGTCGAGCTCGATGCGGATCCAACCGGTGGCGCTGACGTTGCCGCCGTCGCGGGTGAACCAGATGGACTGCACCTCGCCGGGGCCACGGTCCTCGGCGATGACGCAGCCACCGCTCTGGCGAAGACACGAGTAGGTGCCGACGAAGCCGTCGTCGTTGGATCCGTCGCGGCCGAAGCTGGAGAACTGGCGGGTGCGGGTGCCGGCGGCCAGTTCGGGGAGGCGGTCCAGCCTGCGGTATGCGTCCCAACCGATTGGGCCCTTGTCGTCGGCGGTGGCGAGGACCGTCACGCCGGCCGTGCCGGGTCCGGCGGCGGCCGGCGGGGCGGCGGTGGCTGTCGCGGGTGCGGTGGTGGCGAGCAACGCCGCGGTGGCGACACCGAGCCAGCGGGGGGTACGGAGCCTCATGGGTGTCCCTTCGGGAGTGCCGTCCGGGCGCGACAGAAATCGATTGCTCGGCGCAGTAAACTGCGGCCTTCGATACTTGTCAATACCTGCCCGTCCGGTTTCGAGGGATGGAGGAAGTATCCGCCACCCCTCCCCCAAATCTCGTAGAAATCCTTCGCCCACCCATTGACAGGCGTCACCGTCATTCGGAAACTCAGGGCAATCGATTTCTCTGCACATCCCCGGGGCTGCCGCCGAGATGCCGCGCCGCCCGCGCACCGCCCCCACCGACCCCGAGGAGCCTGTCGTGCGTACCCGAAGCATCCGTCACCGACTGGGCGCGGCGATCGCAGCCGCGGCGCTCACGTCGACCGCGGCGGTCGTCGCGGCCGGCGCGCCCGCCGCCGCCGCGTGCCAGTACATCCCACCCAACCACGACCCGAACGTGATCCGGATCGTCTACCAGGTCGGGCTGTCCCGCGGCGTCTCCGACCGGGTGATGCTGGCCGGCTTCGAGGCCGGCTGGGTCGAGTCGCACATGAACAACCTGCCGTGCGGTGACAAGGACTCACTCGGGGTCTTCCAGCAGCGGCCGAGCTACGGCTGGGGCACTCCCGAGCAGATCCTCAACGTCGAGTACGCCGCCACCCAGTTCTTCAGCCGCGCCCAGGTCGAGGACGGCCGCTGCCCGACGTGCACCGCCGGTCAGATCGCGCAGCGAGTGCAGCGGTCCGCGTTTCCTGACCGGTACGACCAGAGCGAGGCCAAGGCCCGCACGTTGCTCGCCGAGGCACGGGCCGGCACCAGCGGTGCGGTCGCCGGTCGGGCCTACCTGTTCGGTGGTGCGCAGCACGTGGCGATGGTGAACACCGGTGGCAGCCTGACGAACTTCTCCTGGTCACCGTCGACCGGTGTGGTCCGCCCCGACTGGGGTGGCGGTCCGCTGGTCGGCAAGACCGTCGGCTACGTGCACGACGGGCTGCAACACGTCTTCGCCCGGGGCACCGACAACACCCTGCGGCACTGGTTCCAGAGCGGAACGGCGGCACCGGGGTTGGACAGTTGGAACACCGCCGGCCTCGTGCTGTCCAACCCGACCGGCTTCGCCTACGGAAACCAGCAGCACGTGTTCTTCCGCAACCCGGCCGGGAACCTGGAGCACCGCTTCTACGACACCGTGAGCCGCCAGGTCGCCGGCGGCGTCTGGCCCGGCGGCACGTTCGTCGGCAACCCCTACGCCTTCGTCCACAAGGACCAACAGCACATCTTCGCCCGCACCGCCTCAGGCGCGCTCATCCACTGGTACTGGTGGCCCGGCATCAACCCCTCCGTCGACAACTGGGGCATCACCTCAGGCGTCGCCTCCGACCCCACCGGCTTCTCCTACGCCGGCAACCAACACCACATCTTCTACCGCAACACCGACGGCAACCTGCAACACCGCTTCTTCGACGACCCCACCGGCACCCTCAACGGCGGCGTCTGGGCCGGCGGAGCCTTCACCGGCAACCCCCACGCCTTCGTCCACGGCAACCAACAACACATCCTCGCCCGACGTACCAACGGCGACCTCATCCACTGGTACTGGTGGCCCGGCACCAACCCCGGCAACGACACCTGGGGCGCCCTCGGCGTCGTCACCGCAGACCCCGTCGGACTCTCCACCCCCGGCCAACACCACGTCTTCTACCGCACCACCAACGGCACCCTCGAACACCGCTTCATCAACGACACCAACGGCCAACTCGGCGTCGACAACTGGGGCGGCTCACTCCCCACCTGATCCACCTCCGCTGCACCGCATCTGAAGGAGTGTCATGACCCGCACACGTCTCCGGCTTGCCCGCCGGACGCTGCTCGGCCTTCCGGCCGTCGTGGTCGCCGCCGTCACCCTGGCCGCCCGCCCGGCCCAGGCCAAGCCCCGCCCCGCCGAGTGCGTCGCCGATCTGATGGAGGCATCCTGATGGCCACCATCCCGTGGCTCGCCGACGTCCTGCGCGCCGAGGGCATCCCGGTCGTCGAGGAGGGCGACTGGCGCAACCGCATGGTCTCGGGCTCGTTCAACCCGATCGGTGTGCTGTGGCACCACACGGCGGCGTTCTCCAGCCCGAGCAACCCACATCCCGCGCTGAACACCTGCATCTACGGCCGGCCCGACCTCCAGGGGCCGCTCTGCCAGGCGCTGGTCGACTACAACGGCGTCTTCCACATCATCTCCGCCGGCCGGTGCAACCACGCCGGCGCCAGCCGGGGCAGCGGGCCGATCCCCGCCGGCGACGGCAACACGATGCTGGTCGGCTGGGAGATCGACTACGGCGGCGACCAGGCGACCGACCAGCGGATGACCGCCGCGCAGTACAGCAACTCCGTACGGGCGACCGCGGCGGTGCTGCGCCGGCTCGGCCGCGACGCCAGCTACGCGCGGGGGCATCGCGAGACCAGCACCACCGGCAAGATCGACCCTTCCTTCGTCGACCTGGACGCGATGCGGGCCGATGTCGCGCGGCTGCTCGCCGGCGGCGGTCTCGGAACCGGCGTCGCCGGTCCGGCGTACGTCTACGGTGACCAGCAGCACTTCGCCGCCATCAACACCGGCGGCACGTTGATCAACCTGTCGTGGTCACCGTCGACCGGCATCCTCCGGCCCGACTGGGGTGGCGGTCCGCTGGTCGGCAAGACCGTCGGCTACGTGCACGACGGGCTGCAACACGTCTTCGCCCGGGGCACCGACAACACCCTGCGGCACTGGTTCCAGAGCGGAACGGCGGCACCGGGGTTGGACAGTTGGAACACCGCCGGCCTCGTGCTGTCCAACCCGACCGGCTTCGCCTACGGAAACCAGCAGCACGTGTTCTTCCGCAACCCGGCCGGGAACCTGGAGCACCGCTTCTACGACACCGTGAGCCGCCAGGTCGCCGGCGGCGTCTGGCCCGGCGGCACGTTCGTCGGCAACCCCTACGCCTTCGTCCACAAGGACCAACAGCACATCTTCGCCCGCACCGCCTCAGGCGCGCTCATCCACTGGTACTGGTGGCCCGGCATCAACCCCTCCGTCGACAACTGGGGCATCACCTCAGGCGTCGCCTCCGACCCCACCGGCTTCTCCTAAGCCGGCAACCAACACCACATCTTCTACCGCAACACCGACGGCAACCTGCAACACCGCTTCTTCGACGACCCCACCGGCACCCTCAACGGCGGCGTCTGGGCCGGCGGAGCCTTCACCGGCAACCCCCACGCCTTCGTCCACGGCAACCAACAACACATCCTCGCCCGACGTACCAACGGCGACCTCATCCACTGGTACTGGTGGCCCGGCACCAACCCCGGCAACGACACCTGGGGCGCCCTCGGCGTCGTCACCGCAGACCCCGTCGGACTCTCCACCCCCGGCCAACACCACGTCTTCTACCGCACCACCAACGGCACCCTCGAACACCGCTTCATCAACGACACCAACGGCCAACTCGGCGTCGACAACTGGGGCGGCTCACTCGCCAGCTGATTCGCAGGAGCGGGCCCCTTCGGTCGGAGGGGCCCGCTCATCGGGTTCCCACTCCGCCCGGACCGGGCTGCCGGGCCCGAGTCTCTGGCCCTTCGCTACGCCGGACGGCCGTCGCCTTCCTGGTGGGCACGTCCGATCTGATGCTCACCCCCGGAGGGGAGGCCCGAGGTGGTCACGCGATCTCGATGAAGTCGATCTCGGCCCAGCGGTTGAGGTGGGTGAGCCGCAGGGTGTTGAAGCCGGCGTTCAGCGTGACGTCGGCGCGGACCTGTCGCCAGTTCTCCCAACCGGCGTCCGGGTAGGTGACCACCTGGGACGCCCCACCGTTCACGGTCAGGGTGTGCTGGGCCTCGCCGTAACCCGCGGCGTACGCGATGTGGGCCGTGTAGGCGCCGGCCCGTGGCGCGAAGACCGTGACGTCGACCCAGCTGTCGGCGTGGTCGAGGTAGGCCACCACCTGCCCCTGTGAGGCGCTCGGGGTGTTCCGGGCGGCACAGTTGTGCAGCGCCCCGCGTTCGGCCTCGTAGCGGACCCGGCTGCCCCGCACGACGGGGTACTCGCCGGCCCAACCGAGCGCGGCCACGTACATGCCACGCGCCGTGTAGTTGTTGATCCAGCCGTGGAAGACGAGGTGGTCGCCGCCGGCCTCGCGGACCACGTCGGCGCCGCCGGGGCCGCGTACCGCGCCGTCCAGGGTGGCGGTGGTCAGCAGCGAGCGGTAGGCCTTCGTGTACGGCCCGGCGAGCGCGGTCGAGGTCGCGTAGCTGGTCTGGTAGTTGTCTCCGCCGTATCCGCCGACGGAGTAGAAGAGCACGTAGCGAGACCCGACCCGGGTGAGCACCGGTGCCTCGATGACGCCGGCCTCCTCCGGCCGGTCGTTGCGCAGCAGCTCCACCCGGGCGCCCTGGAGCGTCACGCCGTCGGCGGCCACCCGTTGCAGCCACAGGCTGGTCGGCTGGCCGATGGCGTTGCCGTCGTCCTTGTAGAGCAGGTAGCGCAGCCCGTCGCCGTCGGTGAAACTGGACGCGTCGATGTCACCGCCCTCGGCGCCGTTGCAGATCAACGGCCCGGCGCCCACCGCGACGAAGGGGCCCAACGGCGAGCTGGCCACCGCCGCGCCGATGCACTGCCGGCCGACCGCCCGGCTCCGGGCGGTGTAGTAGAGCAGGTATCGGCCGTCGGCGCGTGCGGACACGTCCGGGGCCCAGGTCAGGCCGCCGCTGGCCCAGGCGCCGAGGCCGGGCAGCGCGTCCGCTCGCCGGGTCCACGGCCCGGTCAGCGAGGCCGCGGTGGCGACCGGCACGTTCCCGAAGCCGTTGTTGGTGGAGTAGGCGTAGTAGGTGCCGCCCACCTTGATGACGTCGGGGTCGGGGAAGTCGCTGGCGATGACCGCCGCCGGAGGCGTGGTCACGGCGGAGGCGTGTTCCGCGCCGATGACGAACGGGCCGATGACGAGTGCGGCAACCAGGATCGCGAGACCTCGACGCATGACGAAGTCTAACCCAGCTCATCGATGGTCGGGAATGTGTTCCGTAAGCGCCGCCTCATGGGCAAACTCAAATATTCCTCAACTTCTACCCGCATCGCGCTGCCACGAATCGCGACCGGCCTACGGTCAGTCCACTTCGACCGGGACCCGCGACACCCCCTGTCGCACGACTTGGGAGCATCATGGCACCTACTCCGCCGACGGATGCCGAGCTGAACGTTCTGATCCGCGCCCGGCTCGCCGCACTCGGCATCGACCTCGACCAACTTCCGCCGGGGACCAGCCCCGACCCGGAAACCGGCTCGCCCGGCCGGGACTCCGTGCTCGCCTCGCTGCGCTCCTTCGTGCGGGGCACCGTGGCGACGCTCGCCGCGTACCAGCTGCCCGCTCCCGACGGCACCGATCCCGACACCGCCAAGGCGCTGTCGCAGCAGCACGCGCCGGTCCTCTACCCCTCCAACAGCACGGAATGGCGGAAGGCATGACGTCCGAACCAATCGATCGTACGGTCGACCGCCGGGCGTTCCTGGCTCGCGCCGCGGCGCTGGCCACCGTCTCAGCCGTCGGCGTCAACGTCGGACTGCCCTCGGTTGCGCTGGCGAGCAGCGGTCTGGCCACCAGCACCAAGCCGGGAGGGGCGAGACGGCCGCTGGACCAGCCGAACGCCTACACCGAGCCTCGGCCGGAGGCGCTCGCCGATCCGTCCGAGCTCACCATCGCCGAGGCAGCCTGGCTCATCCGGGCCGGCAAACTCACCCCCGAGCACCTGGTCGAGGCGTACCTGGCCCGCATCTCCCGGTACGACGGCATCTACCAGGCGTTCAACCGGGTGCTCGCCGACGCGGCCATTGCGGGCGCGCGAGATGTCGGGCGCCGGCCCCGACACGGCGTGCTGCACGGCATCCCGCTGGCCATCAAGGACAACTACTACACCGAAGGGGTCCCCACCACGGCGAACTCCTTCCTGTTCAAGGACTTCGTACCGCCGTACGACGCGACCGCGGTGGCCCGGTTGAAGGCGAGCGGCGCGATCGTGCTCGGCAAGACTCAGATGGGCCCGCTGGCGACCACCCGTGCCACCACACCGGCCGGTGTGATCACCACGGTGAACGCCTGGACACCGACCGACCGCGGCACCGACCCGGGCGGGTCCTCCACCGGCACCGCCACCGCGGTTGCCGGCCGGATGGCCACCTCCGGCATCGGCACGCAGACCGGTGGCTCGATCACGGCCCCGTCCAACGCGCAGAACCTCACCGGCCTCAAGCCGACCATGGGCCGGGTCTCGGCGGCCGGCATCATCCCGCTCACCTACACGCGCGACCACCCGGGCCCGTTGGCCCGGGATGCCAAGGACGCCGCGATCATGCTGACCGCGATGGCGGGCGAGGACCCCATGGACCCGCGCAGCCAGGGCCTGCCCGACGTACCCAACCTGATCGATGCGGCCAGCCCGGTCTACCAGGGGCGCCGGGTCAAGCTGCGCTGGAAGACCCGGATCGGGGTGCTGCCGGGCTTCGTCAACGGCACCTCGCCCACCGCGCTGGCCCGTGCGGCCTATCTGGCACAGCTCGCCGCGATCCCTGGCGTCACCCTGGTGGACGTGCCGCTGCCGGACGACTGGAGCCAGCTGACCGGTAGCACCTTCAACAACATCCGGCTGCCCGAGCGGGCCGAGCCGTTCATGCCGTACCTGCGCACCGACCTGCGCGGTTTCGGGGTGTCGGTGACCAGCTGGCTGCAGGGCGCGCTGATGGGTGGCAACGAGTTCATCACCGGTCAGCGGGCCAAGCTGCTGCTGATGGACCAGGTGCTCAACGACCTCTTCGACGACTGCGACGTGGTGGTGCAGACCGACCCGGTGCCCTTCGACATCCTGGGCCTGCCGGAGATCGCCTTCCCGATCGGCTCCACCGCCGCCGGGCTGCCGATCGGCACCATCCTGGGCGGTCTCCCGTACGCCGAGGACCGGCTGTTGTCGGTGGTGGCCGCCTACCAGGCGGTGACGGACTGGCATCTGCGGCGGCCGGCCGATCCGCCCACCGGCGCGGGCGCGCGGGGCGCGGCTCCTGCCGAAGCGCTGCGCCTGACGGCTGAGGAGGTCGCCGAACTCAGCCAGTGACGTGCGACGGGCGGGCAGCCGATGCCCGCCCGTTCGTCACGGCCCGGCCCGGCACCTTCATTCAGAGAGTGCCGAGCCTCAAGATTTCCTCAATTGCCACCCTGAGCGTGCCAAGACATCGATCGAAGCCTGTTGAATCGTGCCATCCGAGTTGGCGCGGCCGCCCCTGCCGGAACCTTTTCCGTCGTATACGTACTGCGAAGGGGTGTCAGGTGAACGAAGACTGTCTCGGAGCGCGGTATCGGTCGCATGTGCGCTGGCTCTGGTCGGTTCGCCAGTGTTGACGTCGGCGACCACCGCCACCGCCTCGAACCGCGTGCCGAAGCCGGAGTCGGTGATCGGCTGGGCGCCGTGTACCGACTACAAGCTGGCCACCTACGAGCAGATCGCGGACTACTACCGGAAGCTCGACAAGGCCAGCGACCGGATGAAACTGGTCGAGATCGGCAAGACCAGCGAGGGACGGCCGCAGCTGATGGCCATCGTCTCCTCCGAGAAGAACCTCAAGGACGCGAACCTGCGGCGCTACCGGGAAACCTCGGTACGACTTTCCCAGGGCGACTCGCTCTCCGAGTCCCAGGCCCGCGACCTCGCCAAGAACGGCAAGGCCATCGCCTGGGTCGACTTCGGCATCCACTCCACCGAGGTGGCCGGGCACCAGACCGCCCCACAGTTCGCGTACGACCTGGTGACCAGCGAGACGTCCGAGGCGCGAGCGATCCGGGACAACCTCATCACCCTGCTGGTGCCGAACGTGAACCCGGACGGCGGGACGAAGGTCGCCGAGTGGTACCGGCAGAACCTGGGTGGGCCCTACCAGGACGCCGGCTATCCCGAGCTGTACCAGAAGTACGCCGGACACGACAACAACCGTGACTGGTACATGTTCAACCTGCAGGAGACGCAGAACGTCGGGCGCCAACTGTTCCACGAGTGGATCCCGCAGGTCATGCACAACGTCCACCAGACCGCGGTCTTCCCCGCCCGGATCAGCATCCCGCCCTACGAGGACCCGCTGAACCCCAACATCCACCCCCAGGTGGTCCGGGGCGTCAACATCGTCGGCGACGCGATGGGACAGCGGCTGGAACGCGAGGGTAAGGGCGGTGCGCTGGCCCGCCAGTCGTACGACATCTGGTGGAACGGCGGCGCCCGGACCGCACCGTACTACCACAACCAGATCGGCATCCTCACCGAGACCGCGCACGCCTCGGCGACGCCCCGGGTGTACGACCCCGCGACCTTCCCGAAGACCTTCGCGGACGGCACCTCCACCAGCCAGCCCTCGGTCTTCTACCCCAGCCCCTGGAAGGGCGGCGAGTGGCACCTGTCGCAGAGCTGTGACTACATCAAGACGGCCTCGTGGGCGATGCTGCGCGTGGCCAGCGACGACCGCGAGGCCCTGCTCTACGGGGCGGCGCAGATGGCCCGGGACGGGGCGATCAACGGCGCCTCGACCACCTACGTGATCCCGGCCGACCAGGCGGACTTCCCGACCGCCACGAAGCTCGTGGACAAGCTGCGCTGGAACAACATCCGGGTCGAGCGCGCGGTGAAGCCGTTCACGGTCGGCGACCGCAGGTACCCGGCCGGCAGCTATCTCGTCCGGGAGGCGCAGCCCTACCGGGCAGCGGTGCTGGACCTGCTCAACCCGCAGGTCTACCCGGATCGGCGGCTCTACCCCGGCGGCCCGCTCGAGCCTCCGTACGACATCACCGGCTACACGCTCTCGTTCCAGATGGGCGTCACCGTCAACAAGCTCGACCAGGCCGTGCGGGCCGAGACCGTCGCGGTCGACCGGCCGACGGTGCCGACCGGTGCGGTGGCCGGTGCGCCGAAGTACGCTTACGCCCTCGACCCCCGCGTCAACGACAGCTCGGCCGCCGTGAACGCCCTGCTCGCGGCGGGGGACAAGGTCCTCCAGAGCAGTGCCGAGGTGACCACCCGCAGTGGCAAGCTGCCGGCTGGCACGTTCCTGGTCACGCCGCGTCCGGGCACCGACGCGCGGGTGACGGGGCTCGCCACCCAGTTCGGGCTCAGCATCGCCGCGGTGGACGCGAAGCCGGCGAAGGTGACCGAACTCGTCGCGCCTCGGATCGGGCTGTACGACGGCTTCAACAACTACGACGAGGGCTGGACCCGGCTGATCCTGGACCAGTTCGGCTTCCGGTACGAGAAGCTGACGAACGCGTCGGTCCGGGCCGGTGACCTGCGGGCGAGGTTCGACACCATCGTGCTGCCCGACGCCACCTACACCTCGATGCGCAACGGCCGGGCGGCCGGCTCGCTGCCGCCGGAGTACACCGGCGGAATGACCGACGTTGGCGTGGCCAACCTGAAGGCGTTCGTCGAGGCGGGCGGCACGGTGGTGACCCTGAACAAGGCCGCCCAACTGCCGATCAAGGCGTTCGGCGTGCCGGTCAAGGACGTCACCGAAGGGGTAGCGGAGACCTCCTACAACATCCCGGGATCGGTGCTGAACCTCAACGTCGACGCCAGTGACCCGGTCGCCGCCGGGTTCGACCCGAACGCGTCGGCGTTCGTCGCGGACGGGCCGGCGTTCGAGGTCAACGAGGGCGCCGAGGGTGTCACGGTGGCGGCCACCTGGCCGAAGAGCAACCTGCTGAAGAGCGGCTTCCTCCTCGGTGAGGACGTCATCGGCGGCAAGGCGGCCGTGGTGACCGCGAAGGTGGGCGACGGGCAGGTGGTGATGATCGGCTTCAAGCCGCAGCACCGGGCTCAGTCGCACGGCACCTACCGGCTGCTGTTCAACGCGATGTACCTGGGGGGTCAGCGCTGACCTGAGGTCGGTCGTGGTGGCCGAGCGCACTTCTGCGCTCGGCCACCACGTGCGCAGGATGATGACCGTCCCCGCAAAGCGCGGTCCTCATGGCACCGGTCGCAGAAGCGGGCTGATCGAGGCCGCTGAGCGTCTCGTCACGCTCGTGGTTGCCTCCGTGACGTCGGTCGGCGGGCTTGGTGGCTGGACGGTTCGCGCAGGTGTTGCTCACCGGCGCTGTCGGAGGTGCGGGTCGTGGCGCCGGCCAGACGGTGAGCAGAATTCACCAGGCCGACGGGCCGTCCCAGCCGGTGGCAGTACTTGGACCAGTCGAGGACGACGGCGGTATTGGTGCATTCGCCAGCGAGGCTGGTACCGCCACCCCGGGACACCAGCGGGACCCCATGGCGCCGGCAGGGGGTCGCACGGCCGGCGCGGGCAGCAGGATCCCAGTCATTTCCGCAGCTCGTTGATCTTGTCGCGGGCGACCGTGGCCAAAGTGCTGAGCTTGTGCGGTTGCCCGCGCAGGAAGGCCTCGGTGAAGTACTTCGCCTGCTCGTAGCTGATCTTGCCGGGCATCGGCGGCTCGTTCGGGTTGACGTCGCAGTCCACCAGCGCCGGCCCGGGGTGCGCGAGGGCGTCCCGGATCGCGGCGGGCAGCGCCTTCGGGTCGGTGACCTTGACGCCGTACGCGCCGCAGGCCCGGGCCCAGGCGGCGAAGTCCCCCTCCGGCTGCCGGTGCCGCACGGCGTACTCGGGGTAGCCGAGGATGATCTGCTCCCAGAGGATCTCGCCGTAGGCGTTGTTGTTGTTGATGACCACCTTGATCGGCAGCTCGTGCCGCACGGCGGTGAGGAACTCGGCCATCAGCATCGCGAAGCCGCCGTCCCCGACGAACGCGATGACCTGCCGGCCGGGGTACGCGTGCTGCATCGCGATCGCGTACGGCAGGCCGGGGGCCATCGTGGCGAGGTTGCCGGAGAGGTAGTACTCCCGCCCGCCGCGGATCGTCCAGTGCCGCGCCGACCAGGTGGCGATGGTGCCGGAGTCGCAGGTCAGGATGGCGTCGTCCGCTGCGGCCTCGTCGACGCAGCCCATCAGGTACTGCGGTGCGATCGGGGTGCGCTTCGGATCCTGCAACGCCGCCATGTCCGAGAGCCAGGTGTCCCGCTCCCGCTGATATTTGGTCAGGAAGGACCGGTCGGTGCGGGGCTGCAGCATCGGCAGCAGCTGTTGCAGCGCGAGCTGGGCGTCGGCGGTGACGGCAGCGCTGACCGGCAACCGCATGCCGATGAGGCTCGGGTCGACGTCGATCTGCACCACCCGCGCCTGCCCGGGGGAGGGCAGGTATTTCCCGTACGGGTAGGAGGTGCCGACCATCAGCAGGGTGTCGCACTCCTCCATCAGCTGCTCGCTCGGCTTGGTGCCGAGCAGGCCGAGGCCGCCGGTGGTGAGCGGGTGGTCGTCAGGTACCACCATCTTGCCGGGCAGGGTCTTGACGATGGGGCTGGCCAGAGCGTCCGCCACAGCGAGGACCTCCTGGCGTGCCGCGCGGGCGCCGACGCCCACCAGCATGGCGATTTTGGTCCCGCCGTTGAGCACGTCCGCCGCACGGGTCAGATCGGCCTGCGCGGCCGGGACCGGTGGCCACGACAGCACCGGGTTGCTCGACGGCGGCTGTCCGGGGCTGACGTGCCGGTATGGAGCGGCGCTCGCGGGCGCGACCTGCAGGTCGTTGGGGAAGGTCAGGTGCGCGACGGTGCGCTTGCTGAGGGCATGGCGGACGGCGATGTCGACCACGCCGGGCATCTGCTCGGGGTTGGTCACCATCAGGTTGTAAGCGGCCACGTCCTGGTAGAGCAGCTGGGTGTGCACCTCCTGCTGGTAGTAGGAGCCGAGCACCGACGTCTCCTGCATGCCGGTGATCGCGAGCACCGGCACGTGGTCGAGCTTGGCGTCGTACAGCCCGTTGAGCAGGTGGATGGCGCCCGGCCCGGAGGTGGCGCAGCAGACTCCGAGCCGGCCGGTCGCCTTGGCGTAACCGGTGGCCATGAAGGCCGCCGCCTCCTCGTGGTGCACCAGCACGAACCGCAGCTTGTCCCGGTGCCGGCGAAAGCCCTCCATCAGGCCGTTGATGCCGTCGCCCGGCAGTCCGAAGATGGTGTCGACCCCCCACTCCACCAGCCGCAGGGCCAGGCTCTCGCCAACAATCTCCTGCACCTCAGGTCCTCCTCGTCCAAGGTTTGCCACCATGCGCCGACGCACAGCGCTCGGCCGCCGCGGACCGGCCATCGCCGCCCAGGACGGACGGGTGGGCCTACCCGGTGGGGTTGGTGATAAACCGCACTTAAGGGGCAGGATCGTTGCTTGATCGTCTGTTTCGGCCCGATCCCCGGAAAGTCGAGACAGGCAGGCTCGACGGCTTCGACCGGACGTCACCTGCTCGGACGACGGCATCGACGCGGTGCCGGCCGTCGAGTACGTTACCGGCGAGTTCACCTGCCGATGGTGGACGGCGGGGAGGCCGCATGGCCGGGAAACACCGTTCGTGGTGGGGCTGGGGGCACGTCGAGGACGCGGTGACCGGCGCGGAGGCCGCGGCGTTGGCGGACCGGGTGCGTACCCTGCTGCCCGACGTCGACCTGACCGAGCACGTCGCGCCGCCGGTGGCCGCGCTGGGCCTGCGCCCGCCGCGGGTCGATCCGCCGACGTCGCTCGCCCGGCTGTGCTCGACCGACCCGGCCGACCGGGCGGCGCACACCCACGGCAAGGCGTTCCGGGACGTCGTCCGCAATCTGCACGGGGAGGTCCACGACCCGCCGGACCTGGTGGTCCGGCCGGTGACCGAGCAGGACGTCGTCGACGTGCTGGACTGGTGCGCGGGCCGGGACATCGCCGTGATCCCCTACGGCGGCGGATCGTCGGTGGTCGGCGGCGTGGAGCCACGGCTCGGCGACGCGTACCCCGCGGCGGTCAGTCTCGACCTCGGACGCCTCGACCGGGTGCTGGAGGTCGACCCGACCAGCCGGGCGGCCCGCGTCCAGGCCGGCGTGTTCGGCCCGGCGCTGGAGGACCAGCTCCGTCGGCACGACCTCACCCTGCGGCACTTCCCGCAGTCGTTCGAGTTCTCCACCCTGGGCGGCTGGTTGGCCACCCGCGCCGGCGGTCACTACGCCACCGTCCTGACGCACATCGACGACCTGGTGGAGTCGATGCGGGTCGTCACCCCGGCGGGCATCAGCCAGTCGCGCCGGCTGCCCGGCTCCGGCGCCGGGCCGTCCCCGGACCGGCTGTTCCTCGGCTCGGAGGGCGTGCTCGGCGTCATCACCGAGGCGTGGATGCGCCTGCAGGTCCGGCCACGCTGGCGGGCGGGCGCCTCGGTGCACTTCTCCGACTACGACGAGGCGGTCACCGCCACCCGGGCCATCGCCCAGTCCGGGCTGCACCCGAGCAACTGCCGGCTGCTCGACCCGGCGGAGGCGATGCTCAACGCCGGCGCCGCCACCACCGGCGGCGTGCTGGTCCTGGGATTCGAGTCTGCGGACCATCCGGTCGCACCGTGGCTGGACCGCGCCATCGAGCTGTGCCGCGACCACGGAGGGACCCTGCCGGAGTCGGCCCGCAGCGACGACTCGTCCGGCCCAGGGCAGCGGACCGTCGCCGACACCTGGCGGTCGGCGTTCCTGCGGATGCCGTACCAGCGCGACGCGCTCGCCGCCCGGTCGATGATCGTGGAAACGTTCGAGACCGCCTGCACCTGGGACCGATTCCCCGCCTTGCGAGCGGCCGTGCTCGGCGCGGCCGGCGACGCACTCCGCGCCGTCGCCGCGACCGGTGTGGTCACCTGCCGCTTCACACACGTCTACCCGGACGGCCCCGCCCCCTACTTCGGCGTCTACGCCACCGGCCGCTGGGGCGCGACCCTCGCCCAGTGGGACCAGATCAAGCATGCCGTCTCCGACGCGCTGCTCGCCGCCGGCGGCACCATCACCCACCACCACGCCGTCGGCCGCGACCACCGACCGTGGTACGACCGGCAGCGTCCGGACCCGATCGCGCTCGCACTGAGCGCCGCCAAGAGCACGCTCGACCCGTCCTGGATCCTCAACCCCGGCGTCCTCGTCGATCGCTGACGCCTTCGGAATCCGCCGTAGCGCGCCTAGGGTGGGCGGCATGGGAAGCCCCGCCCCCGCCTCCGACGGTTCGACGGCTGAAAATCCGCTGACCCTGCTCACGCTCGACGAACTTCGGCAGCGCAGCAGCGTGAAGTGGCGCATGCACCCGCCCGATGTGCTCCCCCTCTGGGTCGCGGAGCTGGACGTACCCCTCGCTCCCCCGGTGGCCGACGCGCTACACCGCGCGATCGACCTCGGTGACACCGGCTACCCGCACGGGACGGCGTACGCCGAGGCGCTCGGCGACTTCGCCGCCCGGCGCTGGGGCTGGCACGACTTCCGCGTGGGCCACACCGCGGTCGTACCCGACGTGATGATGGGCATCGTCGAGGTACTGCGGCTCGTGACCGACCCCGCGGACGCGGTGGTGGTCTGCTCCCCCGTTTACCAGCCCTTCTACGCCTTCGTCAGCCACGCCGGCCGGCAGGTGATCGAGGCCCCGCTCGGAGCCGACCTGCGCATGGCCCCCGCCGCTCTCGACGAGGCCTTCCGCCGGGCCCGAGCCTGCGGCCGTCGGCCGGCGTTCCTGATGTGCAATCCGCACAACCCGACCGGCGTCGTCCATCGCCGGGACGAGCTGGAGGATGTTGCGGAACTGGCCGCCCGGCACGGCGTACGGGTGATCTCCGACGAGATCCACGCGCCCCTGGTGCTCCCCGGGGCGCACTTCACCCCGTACCTCACCGTGGCCGGCGCGGAGAATGCGTTCGCCCTGACTTCGGCCTCGAAGGCATGGAACCTCGCCGGTCTCAAGGCGGCGCTCGTGGTCGCCGGGCCGCAGGCCGCCGCGGACCTCGACCAGATGCCCGAAGAGGTCAGCCACGGACCCAGTCACCTCGGCGTCATCGCGCACACCGCCGCCTTCCGCGCCGGCGGGCCGTGGCTCGATCTCCTCCTCGACGGCCTCGACGCCAACCGCTCGCTCCTGGCGGCGCTGCTCGCGAAGCACCTTCCGTCCGTGACGTACCACCGTCCTGAGGGCACCTACCTCGCCTGGTTGGACTGCACGGCGCTCGGCGTCGCGACCGCGCAGCCGGCCGGCGAACCCGGCGCGGCCAGCGATCTCGCCGGGCCCGCGCAGATGTTCCTCGACCGCGCACGGGTCGCCCTCAGCTCCGGGCACGTCTTCGGCACCGGCGGAGCCGGCTTCGTGCGACTCAACTTCGCCACCTCACCCGCGATCCTCACCGAAGCCGTCACCCGCATGGGCCAGGCACTCGACACGCACCACCCGTTGGCAGGCTGAGTCCGCGTCTGATCAGGGCGAGCTGGGCCGCCGTGGTGTCGTCGGCACCGGCCAGCCGCCCCGAGGCAACCTTCTGGGGTGCAGCCGCGTGGTAGGGGCGTGACGGACCAAACCAAGCCACTCTCGACGGCGGACGAGTCGTACGTGGCATTCGTTGAAGTGGCCTGGCAGCGCCACATCCGGCTGGCCATGCTGCTGACCGGCGACCGGTGGCGGGCCGAGGAGCTGCTCCAGGACAGCCTCGTCAAGGTGTACGAGCGGTGGCGACGACTGTCGCGGCTCGACGACCTGCACGCCTACCTGCGCCGAGCGCTGGTCAACAACCACACGTCCAGTTGGCGGCGTCGGCGGCGGGAGAGTCTCGTCGCGGACGTCCCCGACCGGGTCGCTCCGGCGGGCGACCTCGGCCCCGACGCCGTCGTCGTGCGCCGCGCGCTGATGTCGCTGCCGGCGAAGCAGCGCGCGGTCGTGGTACTCCGCCACTACGAGGACCTGACCGAGCGCGAGGTCGCTCGGGTGCTCGGCTGCTCGGTGGGCACGGTCAAGAGCCAGAACGCACGCGCGCTGGACAAGCTCCGCCACCTTCTCGATGAACCCTCCTACACGCTAAGCAGGTGACACGTCATGAACACCCTTGATGAGCAACTCGCTCACCGGCTGCACGACATCGTCGACGGCGAGCCGGACTCCGTACCCCCGACGGGCGCACTGCTCGAACGCGGCCGGCGTGCCCGGCGGCGCCGGACGACCACGATGGTCAGCGCGACGTGCGCGCTGCTGGCGCTGGGTGCCGCCACGGCGGCGACCGTCGTGACGATGCCGACGTCCGGCCGGGTCGGCGTCACCGCCGAGGGGTCGCCACCGGCCCGGCCGGCCTCGCCGTCGATGGAACTGGTCTCGGCCGTCAGCGCCAGCGAGAACATCAGCTACCGGATGCGGCTGACCAACTCCGGGCCGGACGGGCTACGGTACGACGGGGCGTTCGACCCGAGGACCGCCACCGGGTACGTCCGGGTGGCCCTGGACGACTCGATCATGACCGAGCTGCTGATCGGCGGCACCCGGTACGAGGGCGGGGAACGACCGCGCGGCCCACTGCCCACCGACAAGGGCCCGGGCGAGACGTACGGCCGGTACGGCGAGTACCCCGGCACGTACGACCGGCTGTCCCTCTACGCCGACGGGAGCAACGTCCTCGGTGCCGCGGCGCCCGACCCGGCAGCGCTGTTCGCGGCACTGAAGAGCGCGAACGCGACCATCACCGAGAACCCGGACGGCACTCTGCACTTCGAGTACGCGACCTCGGCGGAGAAGGGTTCGACCACCACCCGCGGTGACGTCACGCTCGACGGCGACGGTCGGATCGCGAAGGTGGCGATCACCGGCACCTGGCAGACGACCGCGAAGGGCCGGCTCGACAAGGGCACGTTCGCGTCCACGCTCGAACTGTTCGACTACGGGGTTGAGGTGAAGGTGAAGCGCCCGACCGACGTCGTCATGGTCAAGTAGGCCGACCGATGGGACGACCGCTGCCGTGGTCGCCCGTCCCATCGATGAGCTGCCCGCGGCTGGACCGGCCGCGGGCAGCTCCTTGTCTTGACGGTGTCCCAACTGGCACTCGCCGGACTGCGCTCACGAGGCTCGGGATGACATCAACAGGTGTTGTCCGGCGATTCCCGATGCGGCATGATCGCCTGGCTTGTTCGTCACCAGAGCTACGGGGGCTAAGAGGATGTTGAGGAAGCAGGACGAGGAGAAGAGCATCGGCCGGCGACGGTTGCTTCGCCGCGCGGGCGCGGTCGCGGCCGGGATGGCCGGCGCGGGCGTGGCGGGCGCTGCCAGCGCCACTCCGGCACAGGCCGCCGCAGGCGATCCGGTGATCCAGGGTGTGGACAACGTCGTCGAAACCGCCACCACCCTACGGAACACCGGTGTTCGGGCGGCCCTACGGCTGGCGAACGACAAGACCTACGGACCCGTTCCAGATGGAAGGGTTTACGCCGAGCCGGCATTGCAGATCAAGCCGAGCGGGACGACCATCTCCCACCTCGCCGAGGCCGGCTCGATCAGCATGGCCGTCGACGGCAACATCTGGGTCATGACCGGGTATCCCGGTGGCAGCGAACATATGCACGTCGTGCACACCACCGCCAACAGCAACCGGATCGTGCCGCTGGTGCCGCAGCGGGTACTCGACACCCGGTACGCCAGCTCTCGAGGGCTGGTCCGCGAAACTGGCTACCTCGACTCCAGCGGCCGGCTGCTCGCCGGCCGGACGATCAGCCTCCGGCTGACGGATCACCTGCTGTACGCCGACGCGGTCTTCGGGACAGTGACCGTGGTGCAGCCGACGCTCGCCGGCTTCGCTCAGGTCTACCCGTTCGGCATCACCCGGCCGACCGACTTTTCGTCGATCAACTTCGCGCCGAACCAGATCCTCTCCAACGCATTCGTCTGCGGAGTAGGTAGTGACAATGACAGCAGCCACTACGCCACCGACCTGATCAACGTCTACTCCAGCGTGACCGCGCACATCATCGTCGACCTCACCGCGGCCGTCGTCGGCGCCGGCCGGGTCAACCCCCGCTCCGCGATGCCGGTCCCGGCGAGCCGCCTCAACCGCGGCGGCAAGGCCACGTGGGAGGAATGACGGTCGGCGTACAGCCGATCCCCTGACACACCGGGGGCCGGGTCTTCACGGACCCGGCCCTCGCTCAGCTTGTCCAGTCTCCGGCCCGGCCGATGCCGGCCGAAGCGCCATCAGGCCGGGACGGGCGCCCCGTCATCGCGCACCGCCACGGGCACAATCGCGCTGCGCGCCCTGCGGTTTCGGGACGCACGATCGATGTCGAGTGCCGCCCCAATGGGCAGAGTCACTATGGACGGTGAATGGACGTCGCCCCCATGCGCGGAGCGCTCACTGTGCCGCCCGGCCCTCCGCCCGGAAGTGGCGGCGGAACTCGCGGGGACTCATCCCCGTCTGCGCCCGGAACCGGCGGTTGAAATGGGACAGGTTCTGATAGCCGCACGCGGCCGCTATCTCGCTGATCGGCGCGTCGGTCTCGACGATCCGCCGGCACGCCTCGGCCAGCCGCACGTCATTGACGTAGTCGGTAAAGGTGCGCCCGGTGTGGCGCCGGAAGAAGCGGCTGAATGCGTCGGGCGTCATGGCCACCAGCGAGGCCGCCCGCGCCACCGTGACCTCCTCGGGATAGTCGCGACGAACCAGCCCGATCACCAGGTCGATCCGGCGTCGGGCGGAGGCGTCGACATCGGTCACCAGAGAGCGCGTGGAGAGCGTCTCGGCGGGAAGCTCGGCAAGCGTCACCAGGACGTCGAGTAGCCGTAGCGACCGCCGGGCCGGGTCGAGGCCGCCGATCCCGACCACCCCGGCCGCTGCGGCGTCGGCACCCGGGCCACTGAAGCGCAGCCCGTGCCCGGCGCGCGCAAGCAGCCGTTCGACGCCCTGGAACTCGGGCCGGCCGAAGAACCCGGCGCCGAACGCATCGTGCTGGAACTGCAACGTGACGGCCTCATGCCAGCCCGCCGGGCCCGACTCCCAGGTGTGCGGCGTCAGCGCGCCCACCAGAACGAGGTCGCCGGGCTCGTAGTCGTCGACCCGGTCACCCACGTAACGCCGGCCCGAGCCGGCGACGATGAGTGTCAGCTCGTATTCGGGGTGGTAATGCCAATCGAACGCGAACCGCGGCTCGGCGCGCACCCCGTGGTGCCACGAGAGGTAGGGCGAGGATGGCACGCGCTCCAACGACGGACGCATGCCCCGAACGGTACCCTGCCGACCACCCGATGACAGTGACCGGTGCGAATCGGCCGGCACAGTACTGGTGCTGGCCGCCCACGGCGTGGTGGCCCAGTCCCGGTCCCTCACACACTCGGGTGGCGACCCAAGGAGGCTTTGATGACAACCACCGCCACCGAACTCGACCAGCACTATCCGGTCAGCGCGGAAGACGTCGCCCGCTACGCCGACGACGGCTTCGTGAAGCTGCGCGCCGCGCTCAGCCCCGACGTTGTCGCTCGCTACGAGCCGGAGATCACCGAGCAGGTCATCCGGCTCAACACTCAGCACCTGTCACTGTCCGAACGTGACACCTACAGCCGCGCGTTTCTTCAGGTCATGAATTTGTGGCGGCATAACGACACGGTCCGCGAGTTCGCCTTCTCCCGCCGGTTGGCGGGGATCGCCGCCCAGCTGCTCGGGGTGCCGGCCGTCCGGCTCTACCACGACCAGGCGCTCTACAAGGAGGCCGGCGGCGGCATCACACCGTGGCACGTCGACCAGCACTACTGGCCGCTGTCGAGCGACCGCACCGTTACCGTCTGGGTGCCGTTGCAGGACACCCCGAAAGAGCTCGGCCCGCTGACCTTCGCCGCCGGTAGCCACCGCTCGGAATACGGTCGCGAACTCGCGATTGGCGACGAGTCGCAGGCGCTCCTCGACGGGTTCGTGACCGAGTCCGGCTACCGCGTCGACGACTCGCCGTACGCGATTGGCGACCTCAGCTTCCACGCCGGCTGGACCATGCACCGGGCGCCCGCGAACTCGGGCGCCACGCCCCGCCGGGTGATGACAGTCATCTACATGGACGCCGCGATCGAGGTGACGCGGCCGACCAACCGCTACCAGAAGGCAGACCTCGCCGCCTTCCTCGGCGACCGTCCAGTCGGCAGCGTCGCCGCCGGACCCCTCAACCCGGTGCTCTGGTCGGCCTGACCGATGTAGCACCGACGACCCCTGTGGTGATCCGATGAACGCTCTGCCGATGCGCACCCGCTCTGCGTGAGGTTCGGGCGCGCAGCCAGCTGGCACGCGACGACAGAGAGGGCCGTGACTGCGGGATTCCGCCTGTCATGATCACGCCGACAGCCCGCCAGACACCGCTACAACATCTTGAGCCTTACTTGAGGTTCGCCGTTGCCGGCCGCCCGCTCGCCCGGAGGCCGGCCGACCCGGTGGCCTTGGTGGAAATGGCGTTAGCTGGCCTCAGAGGACGCCCGCGCCCGCCTCGGCGACGGTCTGGTCCTGCTCGCCGGTACCGCCGCTGACGCCGACCGCGCCGACCACCTCGCCGCCGCGGCGCAGCGGGATGCCGCCCGCAAAGATCATCACGCGGCCGTGGTTGCTGGCATGGATGCCGTAGAACTGCTGCCCCGGTTGGGAGTTCGCGCCGAGTTCCTTGGTCGCGATGTCGAACGCCCGCGACGTCCACGCCTTGTTGACGCTGATGTCGATGCTGCCCATCCAGGCGCCGTCCATGCGTACGTGGGCGACGAGGTTGCCGCCCTCGTCGACCACGGCGATGTTCATCGGCTGACCGATCTCGACGGCTCGCGCCTCCGCGGCCTCGATGATCCGGCGGGCGTCGGCGAGGTTGACGGTCGCCATGTGTGCTCCATGTGGGTGAGTGTGTAGCTTGTGGGCTCAGGCGGCAGGCTTGAGGACGACCTTGGAGTAGCCCTCTTCGCGCCGGTCGAATCGCGCGTACGCGTCGGGCGCGTCGTCGAGGGGGATCTGCTTACTAACCACGAAGCTGGGCCGTGCGCGGCCGGCGATGATCAGGTCGCGCAGGTACCGGTTGTAGGCCTTGACGTTGGCCTGCCCGGTCCCGATCCGCTGGCCCTTCTCGAAGAGCTTGCCGACCCGAAACAGCAGTTCACCGTTCGCCGAGTGCGGGTCGGGCGCGCCCGGGTCGTGCGTGACGTACAGCCCGACGGCACCGATCACGCCGGTGGCCCGGACGATCTCGACCAGGCTGTTGAGCACGCTCGCCGGCTGTTCCTCGCCGCTGGGCGCGCTGGCCTGGTAGCCGACGGCGTCCACGCCCTTGTCGGTTCCGTCGCCGCCGGTTTGGTCGCGGATCTGCTCAACCGGGTCGGCCTTCGAGTAGTCGATCGGGAGTGCGCCGATGGACTCGGCGATCTGCAGGCGCGACGGCACCCGGTCGACCACGAACACCTTCGCCGCACCCATGATCATCGCGGAGTATGCGGCCATCAGTCCCACGGGCCCGGCGCCCATGACCGTGATCGTCTCGCCGGGACGCAGATTCGTCATCGCTACGCCGTGGTAGCCGGTCGGGAAGATGTCGGCAAGCATCGCGAAGTCGTTCTCGTGCTCACCGTCCTTCGGTAACTGGAGGCAGTTGAAGTCGGCGAACGGTACGCGCAGGTACTCGGCCTGTCCGCCGCGGTATGGCCCCATCGCCACGTAGCCGTACGCCCCGCCGCCGAAGCCCGGGTTGACCGTGAGGCAATACGCGGTGTAGCCGGCGAGGCAGTTCTTGCAGAACCCGCAGGCGACGTTGAAGGGCATCGACACACGGTCACCCTCCTTCACCGACACGACGCCGGGCCCGACCTCCACGACCGTGCCCATGTTCTCGTGGCCGAAGACCAGCCCGGGCTCCGCCTTCGTGCGGCCCTCGTACATGTGGAGGTCCGAACCGCAGATCGCGGTGGAGGTGATCTTTACGATCACGTCGGTCGCGTCCTCTATGCGGGGATCCTCCACCGTGTCGACGCTGACGTTGCGCGGCCCGTGGTAGACGACCGCCTTCATGACCCGGCGTCGCCGCACGCGGCGCCCAGCGCGATGCTCATGTCGACGACGTTATGTGGCGAGCACCCGCTGCGTGCCGAAATGGGAGAAGATTCCGCTTCCGCGCTTCCGGTGCGTTGCGGGTCGCGGCGGGTGCGACCGAACAGCGCCGACGGCGAGCTTCGCGTGATGCCGTCCGAGAATGTGGTGCAGACGGCCGCCCATGGTCACCCCGATGTCGGGGCGGCAGCCTGGGTGCAGCGTCACCTGGTGCCCGCTCCGGTCGCCATAGGTGCGGTGCGGGAGGGGCGACCCGACGCACCCGGCGTGGTATCTGACATCTCCAATTCGGCCCGCAACCTTGTAGCATGCGGCGGACGACGGCCGGCAGCCGGAGCGCGGCTCTGGTACGACTCGACGGGCGGCACCGCCGGGTCGGGCGGCCGCGGCACCGGTCAGGCCGGGGCCGGGGTGAGAGAGGAACCTGCTCGGCGTGTTCCAGGAACCGGACCAGATTCGGATGACCGGCGGAAACTCAATTGGCGGGGCGTCAGGCGCCAGGGGCGGGGCGTCAGGCGCCCGGCCGCCGCAGGCGTGGGACGCGGAGCTGGCCAAGGCGATGCGGCACGTTGCCGTGCTGCGCACCGGGTTCTACGTTGTCGTGCTGCTGATCGCGCTCGGTGGCCAGGTGTCCGGGGCGATGGAAGGGCTCGGCATGCCGTGGTACGTCGCCCTTCCCGCAGTGGGGGCGTTGGAGCTGGGCGGCGTCGTGGTGCTGGCGAACGCTGACGTACGCCGTCGACTAGGCGAAGGGGCGATGCTGTCCCGGGTGCTGTCGGCCGGCATCGCCACCGCCGCGGTCGCCTTCAACTGGCTGGCTCACAGTAACCACCTCGAAGGCGGTTTCTACGCGGGCATGTCGCTGCTCGGTTATCTGGTGTGGCTGATGAGCAGCGAGAATCAGCGGCGGGACCGGCTGCGCGCCAGGCAGCAGCTGCCACCCACGACGCCGGGGTACGAACCGGTCGGGCACTGGTTGCGACACCCGTGGCTGACCCGCCGCGCCCGCTCGTTGGCCAAAACCGATCCCGGCCTCGGGCTGTACGGTTCGCTCGACGCGGCCCGCGCGCAGATTCGCGCCGAGCGGCGGCAGGCGGCGCTCAGCAGGGTGTTGCGCCGCAAGATCAGCCGAGCATTGGACGCCACCACCGCGGACATCGCCGTGGCGGTGTACGACCTCGACGAGATCGCCCGGCGGCTGGCCGAGCAGGCGGACTACGACGGGCTCACCGAGCTGATCGCCGCCGATCTGGCACCTGCGCGTGTGCTGGCCGGTAACCTGCCGGCCAGCGGCCGCGGCCGGCGGTGGCGTCGCGCCGGCCACCCCGACCCCGTCGCACTAGCCTCGGCCGCGCGGTTGCTCGCCGACGCCCCGGAGCGGCTGTTCGCCCACGCCCCCGAGCCGCTCATGGACGCGGCCCCCATAGCACCTGCGGCGGACGGGGCCTCCGTCGGCTCCGCGCGGCCAGAGTCGGCCGGGGACGCCGTTCAGCAGGCGGGAGACGGTGACGAGCGACCGGGATCGGAGCAGTCCCGGGCAGTGACGTCGGACCGTACCGACCGGCGGTTGGAACGGTCCGACAGCACGGGCCAGCTCACCTCGACCACGGATCAGCCCGACCCGCCCCCCGCCTCCGACTGGGCGGCGCTGCACGCGGAACTCGCCCCGCTCCTGCCGGCGGCCCCACCGCGCCGAACGCCGCGCAACACAGCAGGCCGGTCGGCCACCAGCCGGGCGGAATCGCCGTCGACCACGGACGCGCCAGGCTCCGTCGCGGAGCCGGCCGACACCGCGCCGCCGGCAACGACCCGCCGCGCGGCACCGATGCCGCGAACCGCGACAGGACGGGCAGGTGTCGCCCGAGCCGCCGACCTGGCGGGCGAGCCGGGCCCGACCGCGGAAGTCACGCGAGAGCTACCCCTGGTGGCCGGGCGGGACCTGCCGGATCTGGTGAACACCGCGGCGAGCCGCACCACACCACCCGTCGCGGCCACCGACGCGGTGGAGGAGGCCACCGAGCAACGATCAGCGTCGCGAGCGCGGCAGGCCCCGGTGAGACGACGGAAACCCGCGACCGAGCTCGGAGACCGTCCGGCGTCGGTCGAACAGCCAGCCGTCCGGGGCCGGTCGGCCCTGACGGAAAGATCCTCGACGGCCTGATCAACAAACACCTCCCGGCCGCGTAGCTGAAACCGAGGAGGTGTGTCCGGCTTCCACGCGGCGCTTGATCACGAAGGTTCGCGCTCTCCAAGGCGGTCCACGCCACCCGCGCCACCACGAAGACCACCGTCGAGCAGTACAGCGCCGCGCCCAGCGGCCCCACCCCAGCGACGGCCATCCGGCTCTGCACGTCCGCAACGATGTGCAGGGCGGCCAACGCCAGACCGACACGGCGGCGCGGCGCGACCGCGACCGAATAGAGAGCGGTCCGCACACCGGGACGGCGGGAGCATCACCGGGGTACCGGAGCATGTGGTAGCCGAGGAACAGAACCGCCACGACGGCCGGCACCAACGCCGGCAGCCGGCGCCGCAACACAAGCGTCACTGCCATGCCTGCGCGGACCAGGCTGACCACGGACTGCGGCATGCCTCGGCCCCCGTTCGGCTCGGGTGCTGAGCGACCTGAGCTGGCCAGCGGCTTCGCCACGTGCCGTACGACGGGACTTAACATCATCTTCAGGAGGAGGGCTGCCGGATTGTCCAGGCTGTCGGGACGAATTCGTTTCGACAGAGGTAGGTGTGGCAATGGCGGAAGTCTCCCCCATCAGCAGGCGGCGATTCCTGGCTCTCGCCGGTGGGACCGCGGGCGCGGTCGCCGTGAGTCAGCTGATTGCGGAGCTCCCCGCGGCGTACGCGGACGAACTGGACCCGGCACCGTTTACTCTCGGGGTCGCCTCGGGCGAGCCCGACCACGACAGCGTCGTGCTCTGGACGAGGCTGGTGGCGGACCCGCTGAACGAGGCCGACGGCGGCATGCCGCCGGAGCCGGTCGGGGTGAGCTGGGAGGTGGCCCGCGACCAGAGCTTCCGGGACGTGGTCCAGTCGGGCACGGTGACGGCCGGGCCAGAGTCGGCGCACAGCGTCCACGTGATGGTCTGCGGCCTGGCGCCGGGCCGCTGGTACTGGTACCGCTTCAGGGCTAACGGCGTCGTCAGCCGCACGGGGCGTACCCGGACCATGCCGCCACCCGGCGCTAAGGCCGACCACATGCGGTTCGCCTTCGCCTCCTGCCAGAACTGGGTGGGCGGCGCCTACCCCGCCTACCGGGACATGGCCGGCCAGGAACTCGACTTCGTCGTGCACCTCGGCGACTACATCTACGAGACCACCAACGGCAGCCTGAGCGAGTTCCGGCGGCTGCACGCGCTCTACAAGACCTCGCCCGACCTGCGCGCCGTGCACGCCCGGTTTCCGTTCATTTTCACCTGGGACGACCACGAGGTACAGAACAACTACGCCGGCGCCATCCCACCCGGCCCGGCCGATGGCCGGCCCTTCCTGGAGCGCCGGGCCAACGGTTACCAGGCCTACTATGAGCACCTGCCGCTGCGTCCCGAGCAGCGCCCGAACGGCCCCGACATGCTTATGTACCGTCGGGTCGACTTTGGGCGGTTGGCGCAGTTCAGTGTGCTTGACACGCGTCAGTACCGCAGTGACCAGGCGCTCGGCGACGGGCGTAAGGAACAGACCGGCGAGGTCTTCGACCCGGCCCGTACGCTCACGGGCCCGGAGCAGGAACGCTGGCTGCTCGACGGGCTGCGCCGTTCAAAGGCGCGTTGGAATGTCATCGCGCAGCAGACCATCATGGCTCAGTTCGACTATGACCTCGGGCCGGCGACCGTCGTCAACCTCGACCAGTGGGACGGCTACCCTCCAGCTCGTTCCCGCATCCTCGACTTCATCGCGCAGCACCGGATCGACAACCCGGTCGTCCTCAGTGGAGACTGGCACACCCACTGGGTCAACGACCTCAAGACCGATTTCAACGACCCGCGGTCGAAGACCGTCGCCACTGAGTTTGTCGGCACGTCGATCTCCTCCGGCGCGGGCTGGGACGCCGACGTTCGGGCCGGCCTGGTCGCCAACCCACACGTCAAGTTCTACAACGGCACCTACCGCGGGTACGTGATCTGCGACGTCACGGAGAAGCGCTGGCTGGCCGACCTGCGCATTGTGCTGGACGCCCGTGACCCCGCCTCGCCGGCGTACACCATCGCGGCGTTCGAGGTCCGTGACGGCGTACCGGGCGCCCGTCGTATCGACGGCGGCGACGGCATCGTCGGTCAGATCACCGACGCGGCGACCGGCGCGCGGCTGCCGAACGCCCAACTGACAGTGACCACGCCGGACGGCGACCGGCTGGTGGCCACCACCGACTCGGCCGGTGAGGTTCTCGCGTTCGCGCCGCCCGGCAGCTACACCCTCACCGTGGATGCGGTCGGCTACGAGCCCGTCAGCCAATTGGTGGCAATCGTGGCAGGCAAATCCGTCAACCTCGACCTGGGGCTGAACCCTGCGGCAACCCGGGCCGGGACCGGCCGCATCGTGCCCGGGCCGCAGTCGCGGGCCGGCACGTCCGATGTCGTCCTCGGCAACGAGCTGGTGGCGCTGGCCGTCTCGGCCGGCACGGACAATCCGCAACTGGCCGGGTTCACCGTCGGCAAGCCTCTGGACCTGGCCGCGGTGGGCCACCTTGACCAGCTCGACTGGATGAACCTGCCCTATGCCTCCGCGACGAAGCCCGTCGAGCCCATGGCATGGGCGCAGCTCACGGTCAGGTCCACCGCGGTCGAGGTGGTGTGCGCCACCGGCCCGGCGGCCGTTGTCCGCGCCGTCGGCGTGAGCACCGCCGTACCTGATCTCGAGGTCGTCACCACCTACACGCTGCAGCCCGGCGAGCCATGGGTGACCGCAGACAGCGCCTTCACCAACCACGGGACGGCTTCTCGGACCGTCTGGGTTGGCGACGCGCTCGATCACGACGGCGCCGGCCAACGCAGTGGTGTCCCAGGTCACGGCATCATCACCAGCGGTACGGCAAAGGCCTACGCGCCCACCGGGCCGTGGATCGGGCAGACCGGCTCGGATCGACAGACCTACGGGCTGATCTACGAGGACTCGGCCTTCGAGGCGTACGGCATGGGGAGCTGGATGATGAGCCGCCGCGAGGTGGTCATCGCGCCGGGCGAGACGTACGTGCTGCGGCGGCGGGTAGTGGCCGTCGACATCGGCGCCGACGTCGACCCGTTCGCGGTGCTCGGCCGGCTCTGACGCCGCGCGTCGCGCGGGCGGCCGGTCTCCGGCCGCCCGCGCCTGACTGAAGGGCGATCGACGGGCACGGCCCGGAAGAGGCTGCAGGTGATAGCACCCCTGACGGGGAGCGGCGCGGCTGGCCCGGCCGCCCTGACCGCACGTCCGGCGCGGCCGGCCGACGACCGCCGCCCGGCACGTCTGCCATTGTCGGGGATTCCGGGGAATCCAGAAAGCCGGGGCGGCGGTTTGGGAATCTCTACTGGTGACGGAGAAGGTCGAGGTACGGGTACACGGCGTGGCTGGCGCCCGTGCGGAGACCATCCTCGACCATCCGGTCGTGGTGCGGGTCGCGGGCGACCGCCGGGCCGGCTTCTACCGGATCCGGCCCGGGTTGGAAGGCCGCAAGGACGTCCCCGGAATCACCGTCGAGGCGTACCGCTGGGGTGACCTCACCGGCGGCGCCCCGCTGCTGAAGCTGCTGACCCTGCTCCTGCTTCCGTTCATGTTGTCCAACGTGGCGGTGTGGATGCGCCCGGCTGGACCAAGCCGCCACGGCGTGCTGACGGCCATGTGTCGGCTGCTCGCCGGCACGTTGACCGCGGCGTACGCGCTGTCCATGGTCAGTGTCGCCATGGACCTCGTCGGGTACCAGTGCGCGGCCCGGACCTACTGCACGTCCGACCGACCGCTGCTGTCCTGGCTCGGGTCGCTGCCGCACGGCGTGCGTCTCGTCCTGCTGGCGGCGCTGCCTTTCCTCGCGATCCGACTGATCTGGTGGATCGGCTCCCGGCGGGCGCGCAACGTGGGCGACATCCACCAGCCCACCGCGGACGCCAGGGCCGCCGAGGGGCTCGCCGACCCGTTGTTCTGGGACGACGATCACCTCGCCGGCCGGCTGCGGTGGATCCACTTCGCCATCGCCACGGCGATCATCGATGCCGGACTGGTCGCCGGCACCATGTCGCCGTCCCCGGACAATGCCGCACTGCTGCTGCTGGCCGCTTGTGGCCTGCTGCTGCTGTCCTGCACGGCACTGTTGATCTGGGGCCGTCTGCACCACGCGGCCACCCGCCGGCTGGTGCGGGCGCTGCGGCTGGCGAGCATCGCGCTGACCGTCCTGACGCTCAGCTACGCGCTCGTGCCGAGAGTCGCTCCGCCGCCGCGCGGGAACATGCCCGGCATCGACGGCGCCACGGCCGCGCTGGCGACCAGCCAGGGCCTGCTGCTGCTGGGACTGGCCGCCCTGACCGTGCGATACCGGCGCCGGACCAGGACCGAGACGCCCCCGATCCTGCTCGGCATGGGCACGCCGGCGCTCGCCGCGGCGGCGGTGATCGTCGCCGCGGCGTACTCCGCCACGTTCGTGTACCGCGCGGCCGACCTGCTCGACCGGGGCGCGATCCCCAACCCGGTGCGGGCGCCGCTGCCGGGCGCCCCGCCGCTGGCGCCGCCCGCGGCCGACTGGTGGGCTGCCACGGCGGCCGTCGTCGGCCTGCTGATCGCCGCCGCGGCGATGGCCTCATCGCTTCTGCTGACCAGGAGGCGCCGGCGGCGCGACGCGGAGCGCATCGTGCGGCGGGACTTTCCCCAGGTGCCGCCCGAGGCCCGTTCCCGGCTGGTGACCGTCGAGCTGGCGATCGCCCGGTCCCAGGCCACCGAGGTGTTCGGTCCCACGCTCATCGCCCTGCTCCTGATCTCCTCGGTGGGGCTGGGCACGATCGTCCTCGACCTGATCGGCACCGGGCCGACCCAGCTCGCGGCTGAGCTCAGCAACGACAAGAGTCAGGCGGCGCGCGTCGCGGCCTATCTGACCGACGCCGGGATCTACCTGATCGGCGCGGTCGTCGTCGGTCTGGTGGTTTTCAGCGTCACGGTCTACCGCTCGCCGGACAAGCGGGGGACGTTGGCGGCCCTGTGGGACCTCGGCACGTTCTGGCCCAGGACGATCCATCCGTTCGCGCCGCCCTCGTACGGCAAGCGGGCCGTGCCTGAACTGGCCCGGCGGGTGACCGCGTTGACCCGCCGGACCGGGGTCGTCATCTCCGGCCACAGCCATGGCTCGGTACTCGCCGCCGCCGCCGTGCTCCGGCTCCCACCGGAGGCCCTGGGGCACGTCGCGCTGCTCACCCACGGCTGCCCGTTGCAGCGCCTCTACGCCCGAGTGTGTCCGGCGTACCTCGGCGAGCACGTCCTGCGCGACCTGGGCGATCGCCTCGACTGGCGGTGGCGCAACCTCTGGCGGGACACCGACAGCGTCGGTGGTCCCGTCTTCGGATCATCCCACCGCCCCGACGCCGCCGTCGCCGTCGACATCCGGATCCGCGACCCGCAGAACCTCGTTCCCGAGCCGGACGACACCGTGCCGCCGCCGATCGAGGGACATCAGCCGTACCACAACCAGAAGGCGTTCCGGGACGCGTTGCGGGATCTCGCCGCGCAGCTGGGCTAGTCGTCAGTGGCCGCGGTAGAGGGCGTCGATGTCCGCCCCGTAGTGCGCCTGTACGGACTCCCGCTTGATCTTCAGCGTGGGGGTGAGTTCGCCGGTGTCCTCGGTGAAGTCCCGGGGCAGGATGTCGAAGGTCTTGACCTGTTCCGCGTGCGACACCGTCGCGTTGGCCCGCTCGACGGCGGCCTGGATCTCGCCGCGTAGCTCCGGGCTGCGCCGCAGCTGCCCGACCGACACGGCAGGCAGCCCGTGCGCGGCCCGCCACCGCGGCCACGCCTGCTCGTCGATGGTGACCAGCGCGGCGACGTACGGGCGGCGATCGCCGACCAGCATGACCTGACTGATCAGCGGGTGCTCGCGGATCCGCTCCTCGATCTGAGCCGGCGCGAGGGTCTGACCCGCCGCCGTCACCATGATCTCCTTCTTGCGGCCGGTGATACGCAGGTACCCGTCGGCGTCAACGCTGCCCAGGTCACCGGTGCGCAGCCAGCCGTCGCCGGTGAACGTCTCCCGGGTGGCCTCGGGGTTGTTCCAGTAGCCCCGGAACACGACCGGCCCGCGGGCGAGGACCTCGCCGTCGTCGGCGACCCGGATCTGGACGCCGGCCAGGGGACGGCCGGCGGTGCCGACCCGCATCGCGGACGGCGTGTTGGTCGTCAGTGCCGGGGACGTCTCGGTCAGCCCGTACCCTTCCAGCACGGTCAGACCCGCGCCGCGGAAGAAATGCCCCAGCCGCTCCCCCAGCGGCGCCCCGCCGACGATGGCCATCCGGCAGCGGCCACCGAAGGCGGCACGCACCTTGCGATACACCAGAACCTCGAACACCGCGTGCGCCGGTCGCAGCAGCAGCAGTCCCGGCCCCCGGCGCCGGTCCAGGGCCCGGCTGTAGCGGACCGCCACGCGCTCGGCAAGCCCGAACAGCCGCCCCCGGTGCCCGTCGTCGGCCCGCCGCCGAGCCTTGTCGTGCGCCTTCTCCAACATCCGGGGCACGGTGAGCAGGAACGTCGGGCGGTACCTCCGCAGCTGCGCCGGCACCGCGGCCAGGTCGGCGCAGTGCACCATCGTCGCTCGCCGGTACACCATGCCGACCTGGATCAGCCGCGCGAAGGCGTGGGCCAGCGGCAGGAACAACAGCGTCGACGCACCCGGGTGCAGCAGTTCCTTCAGCGCCTCCGTGGCAGCGAGGACGTCGCAGTGGATGCCGCGGTGCGTCAGCACACAGCCCTTCGGCCGCCCGGTGGTGCCGCTGGTGTAGACGATCGACGCGACGTCCCCGCCGCTGACCGCCCGTCGACGACGCTCGACCTCCGCGTCGTCGACGGTGCGGCCCTGCCCGGCCAGCGCGATCAGGTCGCCCCCGTCGATTCGCCACACCTGGCGCAGCCCGGGCAGGTCCCGGCGTACGTCGTGCACCAGCGCCTCGTGCTCGGCGGTCTCGACCACACAGCCGACCGCGCCCGAGTCGGCCAGAATCCACTGCGTCTGCTCGACGCTGGAGTTGTCGTACACCGGGACGGTGACCGCGCCGATCGACCACAGGGCGTAGTCGATGAGGGTCCACTCGTAGCGGGTGCTGCTCATCAACCCGACGCGATCACCCCGATTCACCCCGGCCGCGACGAACCCGCGGGCGAGGGTCAGCACGTCGTCGCGGAACTGCCCACAGGTCACCGGCGACGGTCCGTCGCGCAGCGTCCGGAAGGCCGGCCACGATCGAGGGATCGGGTCCGGGCGCAGGAACTGCACCTCGTCGGGATCCGTCCGCGCGTTGTCCCACACCATGTCGGCCAGACCGGCCAGTCGCGCTTCGGCGACCGCCGGCTCGACCGACACATTCCGTACGTTCACGTTTGCGCTCTCCCGTTGTCGACACGAAGGTCTGGCGGGGGCGGCTCCGCGGCCATCATGGCGCAATCGGCGGCCGGGACCGGGGGGAACGGCGAAACAGGCACCTGCTGCGCTGTATGTCCATTTCGTGTTGGTCGTTGCGGGCGGCCGGGCCCTGTGCCGTAGCTCCGTCCGTCGTCATTCGGTCTTCACCGACGATTCACGGGACCTGCGCATCCGGCCGGCTAGCGTTGCCTCCGCATGATCAATCGAGCCCGCCGACGGCCGCCCCACCAGGACATGTACGCCGGGGGGTTCGCACGAGATGAGGGCCGCATGGAGCTAGACCGCAGACAGTTCATCGCCATGGGTGGCGCCGCCGTCGCCGCGGCGGGCCTGCTGCCCGCCACCGCCGCCCAGGCGGACCCCGACAAGGAGCGTAAGCCCGGTGGGCGAGGCGAGCCGGACGGCATGTGGCTGCCGGGTGACACCCACGTCCATGACGATCACTCGTCCGACGGCAGCGCGCCGCGGCAGCTGTCGAACCAGCGGGATCCGGGGAACCTCCCGGTCAGCGACCAGATCAGCTACGCGGAATCGGTCGGCCTGGCGTTCCTGCCGCTGACCGACCACCGCACGTTCGACCAGCACTGGGACCCGCTGTGGCGGTCGGGCAAGCTGCTGCTGCTCACCGGCGAGGAGGTGAACGGCTCGCCGCACGCCGTGGTGCTCGGCGCAGTCGACACCGTGGTGGACGGCGCCAACCCGCCCGGCTCGGCCACCTTCCGGCACGTCCAGCAGTCGATCTGGGACGCGCACGCCCAGGACGCGTTCTGGTCGGTCGCGCACCCGGACGACGGCGAGTACACCCCGGCCGCCGGGCCGAACGCCAACGCGAGCGCGCAGGGCATCGACGCCGTCGAGCTGTGGAATGCCAGCAGCAACCCCGACGTCGAGATCGAGTACGCCGAGAACCGCTGGAACCACGGTTTCCGCTTCGGCGCGGTCGCGGCGAGCGACAGTCACTTCAAGGAGCTGCGCCCGGCCAGCGCCCCCGGCCGACCCACCACTTGGGTCTTCGCCGCCGAGCGCTCGGTCCGCGCGATCCTCGACGCGCTGAAGGCCGGCCGCACTACTTTGTCGTTCGGTACGGACGGGCCGTTCGCCACCATCGAGGCCGACGTCGACGGTGACGGTCGGTTCGAGGCGATGGGCGGCGACGAGGTGACCCTGGACGACCAGCGCCTGCCGAAGCGTGCGGCGCTGCGGGTACGGGTCAAGCGGGCCGCCGGTATGAACGTGCTCGTCTACGCCGCCCCGGGCCGCTCGGCGGGACCGGTCGCCACGTACGTCCCGGAGAGGGACGACCAAACCTACCTGCTTCCGCTCAGGGTGGCCGGTGACCACACCTGGTACCGGGTGGAGGTCCGCGCCCCGGGCGAGCTGTCCGGACGCGAGGCGGACCAGAACCTGCCCGACCAGTTGCGCGGTGCCACGTCGCCGCTCTTCCTGTCGGTGCGGCGGCCCGCTGTGCCGGCCCCCGAGATCGCGCTACCGGCGCCAGCCGGCACGGACGACCGGGCCGACCTGGTGGTGGGCGAACGCGACGGCTTCGCTGGGTTCGCCGACGTCGCCGTGGACGGTCGCGTCACCCACGTCGTCGCCGAGGTCCACGAGGACCACCGGACGTCGGTGGTCTACCGCCGGCTCGACGGGCAGCGGGAGACGCACGCCGACAAGGCGGTCGTCCTGTCCGGGCACTCCGGCACCGCCCGCGCGCCCCGGGTGGTGGCCGCCGGCGACGACGTATGGGTGGTCTGGCAGGACGCCCAGGGCCAGGAGCAACCGCACCGTCCGGGCATCTGGTTGCGTCACAGCCGCAACGGCGGCCGAAGCTTCGCGTCCGCGGTGAAGCTGAGCACCGGGCAGGGCCGGGCCGAGCACCCGGCGCTCGCCCTCCTCAACGGCGAACACCCGGTCGTGGCGTGGGCGGAGAACAGCGGCGGGGCGTTCGACGTCCAGGTCCAGGTCGTCGGTGTCGATCGGGCGCCGGTGAACGTCTCCGCCACTGGCAAGGTCATCGCCCCCGGTACGCCCGCCGACGCCCGTTCGCCGATCCACCCGGCCTCGCTCTTCCCCTCGGTCGCGGTGACCGAGGACCGGCGAATCGTCGTGACCTGGCAGGACAACCGGTTCGACCCGGACGCGGGTTGGACCGGCCACACCCCGCCGGCCGGCCAGCCGGCCAGCGGCGGCACCAACCCCGACAACTGGGAGATCCTGGCCGCTGTGCGGCCGGGCACGAGCAGCGTCTGGGGTGCCCCGGTCCGGGTCAGTGCCAACGACGACGCGGCCGACCGGCACCCGAGCGTGGCGGTGGACCGGGACGGCGGCTACGTCGTCATCTGGGAGACCAAGGCCCTCTCGGCCGCCGGGGTGAACCTCATGCTGCGCGCGAGCCGGTCCGTCGACGGCGTGACGTGGTCGCCGTCGGAGGCGGTCGCGCTCGACCCGAACGCGATGAGCCAACGGCCCCGGATCGCCGCCGACCGCGACGGAACCCTCCGGGCCGTCTGGTACGACTCCCGCTCCGCCGATTGGCGCTGGAAGGTCTTCACCTCCCGCCGGACGGCCTCGGGCTGGACCCCTCCGGTCCAGGTGAGCACCCTCGGCAACGGCACCTGGCCGGCTGTCGACAAGGGAGCGGTGGTCTTCACCAGCGACCGGCGTGCGATGCGTACCCAACGGGACCGCACTCAGGAGGTCTACCTGGTCGCGCAGGGCTGACGCGGTGAGTGGGGCGGCCCGGCGGGCCGCCCCACTCACGCTCCCTCAAACGCGAGACGATTGCGAACCCTCGTCGCTGTCGCCTTGGGCAGACAGGGAACCCCGAGGGGTCGGGACGTTGGTCGCTCAGGCACTCTGCCGCCGGCGTGCCCGGAGCCTGGGCACCGATGATCCGGCGTCAGATCTCTCGGTGGCTGCAGCTGGAAAGATCATCTAGCAAGCCAGTGTTTCCCTGCCGGTGGTGTCCCGTTGATCGGCTCTGTACCGCCAGCTGCGACGGTCGAACGCGGAATTCGGGCCGGTCGTGGGTGGCATACCGCCGCTGCGGCCCAGGCCCGGTGGGATCCAGGCCAAACCCGTGCCGCCGAACAAGGCTGACCGACGACGCCGCCCTGGCTGATCGCGGCCAACTTCTCAGGATGAGCTGGGCCGCTGGACCAGGACGGAAGGACAACCGATCAATATGGACCACCCCGACGCCGCACACCCCACGACGTCTGGTCTGAGCCGGCGAAAGCTGCTGGCCCTGGGAGGACTCGGAACAGCTGCCGCAGTTGTCGGCGGCGCGGTCACCACCCCTGGGCGGGCAGTAGCCGGGCCGCCCTTCTTCGACCACCCGTTCAGCCTGGGCGTGGCGTCCGGCGATCCCCTGCCCGACGGCGTCGTCCTCTGGACCCGGCTCGCCCCCGACCCACTCGCCTTGGACGGCAACGGCGGTATGCCTCGGGAAACGTTCGGGGTTCGCTACGAGGTAGCCGAGGACGAGAGGTTCGCTCGGATCGTCCGCCGCGGGGCGGTCGAGGCAACACCGGAGCTCGGTCACTCGGTACACGTCGAGCTTTCCGGGATGGAACCAGCACGGGAGTACTTCTATCGGTTCCGCTTCGGCCCGGTGATCAGCCCGGTAGGCCGGACGAAGACCGCTCCGGCCTTCCACGCGTCCGTCTCGCGGCTGCGGCTTGCCGTGACAAGCTGCCAGAACTATCCGGCCGGCTACTTCGTCGGCTACCGCGACATCGCCACCCAGGACCTGGACCTGGTCGTACACCTGGGCGACTACATCTACCAAGGGCCTTCCGCTGGCAACCCCGCGATCAACCGCCCCCACGTGCCCGACGTCGAAATCATGACCTTGGCCGAGTACCGGATCCGGCACGCACAGTACAAGACCGACCCGCACCTGCAGGCCGCCCACAGCTCGGCGCCCTTCATAGTCATTCCCGATGACCACGAGGTGACCAACAATTACGCCGACGACGCGGGCGGCGGCGCTGAAGGCGAGGTGTTCCTCGCTCGCCGCGCGGCTGCCTATCAGGCGTACTACGAGAACATGCCGCTGCGGCGGTCGTCCCTGCCGAACGGCCCGGACATGCAGCTCTACCGGCGTGTGCGCTTCGGTGACCTTGCCCAGTTCCACCTGCTCGACACCAGGCAGTACCGGTCCCGTCAGGCCAAGTGGAGCGCCGCCCAAGCCGTCAAGGGTTATTCCCCCGGCGCCCTCGACCCGAATCGGACGATTCTGGGCGACGCGCAGGAGCAATGGCTCCAGGAAGGTCTGGCGGCTTCGACCAGCCGATGGAATGTCATCGGAAACCAGACCAAATTTGCGCCGTTCGACCACAAGGCCGGTTCGGGCGTGACCTTCGACTCGGTGGACAGCTGGGGTGAGGGATACGTCGCCGACCGCGACCAACTGCTTCAGTTCATCTCCAGCCATCGGCCGTCCAACCCGATCGTCATCACCGGCGACGCGCACCGCAACTGGGTGTTCAACCTCAAGGCCGACTTCAGCGACCCGAACTCCGAGACGCTGGCCACCGAATACCTTGGCACCTCGATCAGCAGCGGAGGGGACGGTCCGATTTCGACCATCTACGGCCCCACCGCGGACAACCCGCACATGGTGTTCTCGAACAACCAGCGCGGCTACATGCAGGTCGACGTCACGCCGGACCAGTGGCGGGTCGACTTCCGGGTCTCCGACACCGTCCTGAACCCCGACGCACCGATGTACACCCTCACCACGCTCGTCACCGACAACGGCAAGCCGGGTGCCCGGCGGGTGTGACACCTGCTCGTACGTCCGCGAGGGCCCGGTTCCATGTGCCGTAAGCGAAGCACAAGAGGCGCGACGTGGCGGTGGCGGGGGGACGCCCCCCGCCCCCGCCCGTTGACCCAGCCTCAACCGCGAGCCGGCGAGCTGATCGGTAGCCTGAGCGGGTGCCCCCGCAGCTCCCTCATCCCGAGCCCGGCTCACCGGACACGAGGGGGCCGACGTGGTACATCTGGTGGCTGGTCCGCTGCCAGCCCTGGCGGGTGCTGCGCGGCAGCCTGATCGGTACCGCCTGGATGCTCGGGTTGTCGGTCCGGCCCTACCTCGTCGCCCGGGCCATCGACGACGGGCTGCGCGCACACGATCATCGGGCGCTGTTGTGGTGGGTGGCCGCGATCGTCGTCGCGGGCATGGGCCTGGCCTACCTGGGCATCATGCGGCACCGCACGATGACGTTCGTCCGGGAGGACGCGTCGGCCCGCTCCGCGGCCGTCCTGCTGCGTCACCTGTCCCGGATCGGCGCCGTGCTGCCGCGCAAGCTCGCCGTCGGGGAGGTCGCCACCGTCGGCGGCACCGATGTCACGCACACGTCGGCGGTGCTGACCATGACCGGGCCGGGCGTCGGCGCGGTCCTCGCGTACGCGTTCGTCGCCGTCGTGCTGTGGTCGGTTTCCCCGATCCTCGCGCTGTTCGTGCTGCTCGGCGTACCCGCGGTGGTGATGGTCGTCGGGCCCCTGCTGCGCCGCCTCGAACGGGTCGAGTCGGTCTACCGGCACCAGCAGGGCATCCTCACCACCCGCGCCGGGGACATCGTGGCCGGGCTGCGCGTACTCGCCGGGGTCGGTGGCCGTGGTCTCTTCGCCCGCCGGTACGCGGCCCGCTCCCAGAATCTGCTGACCGAGGGATACCGGGTCGGCGCCGTGAACAGCTGGATCGAAGCGCTGACGATCGTCATCCCGGGTCTCTTCCTGGCCGCCGTGGTGTGGTTGGCGGCGCGGATGGCCGCGGCCGGCGACATCACCATCGGGCAGATGGTGGCCGTGTACGGGTACGTGGCGGTCCTCATCGTGCCGGTCTGGTTCCTGCTGGAGGGCGGCTACCAGCTGATCCGGGGCCGGGTCGCGGCCCGGCGCATCGTCGCCCTGCTCAACCTGACTCCGGATGACGCCGCGCCTCCGTCGCAGGCCGGCGGAACGGATGTCCTGGCCGCACCGGACCGACCCGCCGAACTGCACGACCCCGCCACCGGGCTGACGGTGCCCCCCGGCCGGCTGCTCGCCATCGCCGCCGCCGACCCGGCCGAGGCTGTCGGGCTGGCCGATCGCCTCGGAAGGTTCGTTGCCAGCGACGTGACCTGGGGCGGGGTACCGCTGGCCGGGATCGCGCTCGACGAGGTACGGGCCCGGATCCTCGTCGCCGACCATGACTCCTACCTCTTCGCCGGAACGCTGCGCGAGATGTTGTGCACCCGGGCGGGCATCGGCGACGCCGACGTCGGTGCGGCCCTGCGTGCGGCGTCCGCTCAGGACGTCGTCGACGCTCTGCCGAACGGGCTCGCCACGCCGATCGGCTCGCGCGCCCGTACCCTCTCCGGCGGTCAGCGACAACGGGTACGCCTCGCCCGTGCCCTGCTCGCCGAACCGGACGTGCTGATCCTCATCGACCCGACGTCGGCCGTGGACGCGCACACCGAGGCGCGCATCGCGCAGCGGCTCCGCGCCGCGCGGGCCGGGCGAACCACGATCGTGCTGACCACCTCGCCGTTGCTGCTCGGCTGCGCCGACAGCATCGCGCACCTGCGCGAAGGCCGGATTGCTGCCGTCGGTACCCACTCGGAGCTGCTGGAGCAGGACCCGGGCTACCGGGCGCTGGTGTCCCGGGACAGCGACTCCTCCGACATCGACGGGGCGCTGCGGTGAACGGGCTCCCCGTCGCGGACCGGACCACGGTCCGCCGCGCCGCGCGGGACCTCATCGCCCGGGACCGCCGCGCGGTCGCGATCGTGCTGCTTCTACACGGCGCCGCCGCTGTCACCGGGCTGGCCGCACCGTGGCTGCTGGGCCGGATCGTGGACGAGGTCGCCGCCGGTGCCGGCGCAAGCGCGGTGGACCGCCTGGCGCTCGCGATCGGTGGATGCGTGCTCGCCCAGGGGCTGCTCACCAGGTACGCCCAGTACGCCGGCCACCGGTTCGGCGAGCGCGCCGTCGCCCGGCTGCGCGAGGACTTCGTCTCGCGGACGCTCGACCTGCCCATCTCCGTCGTCGAGCGCGCCGGCACCGGCGACCTTGCCACCCGCAGCTCCGTTGACGTGACGACCGTCGGCACCACCGTTCGCGACGTGGTGCCTGTCATCGTCATCGCCTCGGCACAACTGTCGCTCCTCTTCGGCGCGATCTTCCTGCTGCACCCGCTGCTCGGTCTGGTCGCCCTGACCGGACTACCGTCGATCTTCGCGGTCACCCGCTGGTATCTGCGTCGGGCCAGGCCGGCGTACCTGGCTGAGGGGGCCGCGACCGCCGAGCTGACCGAGGCGCTGACCACGACCGCGGAGGGTGCCCGCACCGTCGAGGCGCTCGGCCTCGGCGCCGACCGCATCGCGTACGGCACGCAGCGCATCGGCCAGGTGTGGGCCACCCGCCGGGCAACCCTGGCCCTGCGGTCCGTGTTCTTCCCGGTCGTGGAGGCGAGCTATGCGCTTCCGATCGCCGCGGTGCTGCTCATCGGCGGATACTTCCTGACCAACGGGATGGTGTCGCTCGGTGAGGTGGTCGCCGCCGCGCTCTATCTCCAACAGGCGGTCGATCCCCTGGACCGGCTGCTGCAGTGGATGGAGCAGGCGCAACGCGGCCTCGCCTCGTTCGCCCGCGTGCTGGGCGTCGGCGGGAGGACCGAACCGGAGAACGGGCCGCGCTCCGACACGGCCGCCGCGACCCGCGCCGGAATACCGGAACCGCGCAACACGGCATCCGCCCCGTCCGCGCAGCGACTCGTCGTGCGCGGCGTGCGATTTTCGTACGCCGACGGCCACGACGTGCTGCACGGGATCGACCTCGAGGTGCGCCCTGGCGAACGTCTCGCCATCGTGGGCCCTTCGGGCGCCGGGAAGTCCACCCTCGCCCGGCTGCTCGCCGGAATCGACGCGCCGCGCGAGGGCGTGGTGAGCCTCGGCGGCCACCCGGTCACCGACCTGAGCCCGGCCGAGCGGCGCCGCCGGATCGCCCTCGTCACCCAGGAGCACCACGTCTTCATCGGCTCGCTGCGCGACAACCTCGCCTTCGCCGCGCCCGACGCGTCCGACGCACAGATGCACTCCGCACTGCTCGCCGTCGGCGCCGACTGGTATGCCGACCTGGCCGACGGCCTCGACACGCAACTCGGCGACGGCGCCCGCGAACTCGCCGCCGCCGACGCCCAGCAACTCGCGCTGGCACGGCTCGTACTCGCCGACCCGCACATGCTGATCCTCGACGAGGCGACGGCCGCGCTCGATCCGACAACCGCCCGGCGCACCGAGCGCGCACTCGCCGCCGTCATCGCCGGGCGTACCGTCATCGCCATCGCGCACCGTCTCAACACCGCGCACGACGCCGATCGGGTGGCTGTGCTCGAGGACGGTCGGATCACCGAACTCGGCAGCCACGACGACCTCGCTCACGCCGGTGGCGCCTACGCCGCCCTGTGGCACTCCTGGCACGGGTTACCGAAGAAGTGATCGATGGCAGGCGTCCCCTGTGCCGTTTCCGCGGTCAGCGCCGGTCGAGTTCCGACTCCATCCGACTCATCAGCGTCTTGCGGGCCTTGCCGTCGCGCTCGCGTCGCAGCGCCGCCTTGAGCTGGCGGGTGTCGAGGCCACGGACGAGCTTGACCGCCTCGGTGACCGGCAGGCCTGACAACTGCTCGGCCGACGAGGCGTCCTTACGTGCCTGTTTGGCCGCCCCCGTGTTGGAGACGTACTGCTTGCCGGTCCGGGACGCCCGCCGCTTCTTGGCGTCGTCGGCGCGCCGTTGCTCCTCGGAGAGTTCCTGCCACGCCTGCTTGGGCAGGTACCGACTCGTCTCACCGTTGCGGCGGGCACGGGTGGACCCCTCCTTCGTCTGCCACTTTTCGGCGCCCCACCGCTGCAGTGACTTCTGCCGCTCGTCCCTTGGCCCCCGGTAGCCCCCACCGCGCTTCTCGTACTCCTTGGTGAGCAGCTGCGACTTGCGCGCCGACCACTGCCCCTGCCGCCCGCCTTTGTCGGAGGCCTTTATCTCCTCTTTGATCTGCTGTCTGAGCTCCGGATTCGTGTACTGCGCCATCTGCTGCCGTTACCCGCCTCGAAGCGACGTGAACGTTGAGCAGGACGGACGACTCCGCGCCCATCGGCCGGAGTTTCTTCTGCGGACGAGTCCTTCGCTCTCCAACCGGCCCACCACGCGGCTCATCCCGCTGAGCGCCATCTCGCAGACCGCGGCGAGCTCGCTCGTCCCCAGCCGGCGCTGGGCCGCCTCGGAGGAGGTACCTCAAGGACAGGCCTCTTCGTCCGGATCGAGAGGTTGAACCCCCTCAGGGGTATTTGCCAGAAGAAGTGGAAGGGACAGGGGGTGCCCGCACGTACCGAACTCGCGCCCCCGTTCGCCGGCGCCGTTCAGGCCGTAAGTCGATGCGGCCTAGCCCCGCCAGGCCTCGACCGCGCGGACGGCCTCGCGCACCGCCCGGTCCATGACATCGGGACTGCCGCTGGTGCCCTCCCAACCCCGGTCGTCGAGGACGGTCGCCACCGCGTCGACGCGGATCACCGCGATCTGGCCGCTCGCGTCGCCGCCGGTGCGCTCCCCGTTCAGGCTCGTCTGCGGCCAGGTCCGGGTCAGCAGGATCGCCTCGTCACCGACGCCGGGCAGTGGCCGGCTCTCGACGGTGACGGTGTATCCCGCCTCGGCGTAGGACGGACACGCCTCCACGGCGTCGCGAACCCGTCGCAGGTAGTCCGCGGCGCCCGTCCCGTCGAACGTGAAGATCGTCTGGTGGAGCATGCCCTGCGGGACGTTACTGGCGGGATCGCCGGGCCGCTTGTAGGTGACGGTCATCGAGGCGCTCGCACTCACCTGTCGGCCGCCCGTACCGAATTCGTTGCCGCACAGCTTCGGCAGGGCCTGCTCGGTGGGCGTCGACCTTCGGGGCACCTTCCGCATGTCCACTGGCAGCTCGATGAAGGCGGATGTGGGGATGACGACCTGCGCGTCCGCGGTGGGTGACGGGCGGTCGGCCGGGCTCGATGGTGCCGTTGCGGTCGGCGCCGCGGTGAGCGACGGAGCCGGATCGGCCGCATCCTCGCCGGCGCCGCACCCGGCGGGAAGCATCAGGGCGATGACCAGCGGCAGCACGCGCGCTCGCCGGACGAGGGTCTTCGTGCGAGCCGCATGGTCGCTCATCGTCACCTCTCGTCTCTGCCGGTTCTCGGTAGGTGATTCCCTACCGAGAACCGACCGAAACGGCGGCTGGTGACGGGACGACGTGGCGAGGACGCTGCCCTGCGGACGGCCGGGCCGGCTAACCGGTCCCGGCCGCCCGCGTGCTGGCCGCCGGCGAAACTAGCCGTCGAGCGGCTCGATCCAGATGTTGCGGTACTGGACCGGGTTGCCGTGATCCTGCAGCCGGACGGCACCCGTGGCCGGACCCTCGGGCCGGCTGCCACCGGTCGGGCCGAGGATCTCGACGTCGTCGTGCACCGTGACGCCGTTCCACACGACGGTGACGCGCGGGTTCGCCACCTTGTTGCCGGCCGCGTCGTAGCGGGCCTGGCGGTAGTCGATGTCGTACGTCTGCCAGGTCTCGGGCGGCAGCGCCGCGTTCACGTCGGGGGCCTTCTGGGTGTAGATGGCAGCGGCGTCGTTCGTCTGCGGCGGGTCGACACCGAACGAGTCCAGCACCTGGATCTCGTAGCGGTCCTGCAGGTAGACGCCGCTGTTGGCACGCGCCTGGCCGGTCACGTCCGGCGGGTAGAGGGGCAGGTTGAACTCCACGTGCAGGCGGAAGTCGCCGAAGGCCTGCACCGTGCGCAGGTCCCCGTTGCGCACCGTCATGGCACCGTCCGCGACCGCCCACTCGGGCTCGCGCCCGTCGGTGTGCTGCCACTCGGTCAGCTCGCCGCCGTTGAACAGCGTGATGCGCTTGCCGTGCGGCCGGACGGCGAGCACGTCGAGGTTCACGTGTCCGGAATCCGCGGCCTCCTTGCGGTACTCGACCAGGTTGCGGCCCTTGTTCAGGCGCACCGTGGTGTTGACGGTGCCCCACTCCTCCCAGGTCACCGTGGAGGGGAAGACCGTCTGCTCGACCCGTTTCCCGTTGACGTACAGGCTCAGCTGCTTCTCGCCGGAGTAGGGGTTCGGGCCGTTGCTGTAGCGCATCGCCAGGTCGTACGTCCCGGCCTCACGAACATCGACGGACATGCGGGTCGACGCGCCGTCGCCCGCGAACCCGGCCGCGAAGCCGGCGCCGGAGTAGGCGGCGTGGTCGGTCGCCATGCCGACGCCGACCGTACGGCCCTCCTCGGCCTCGAAGAAGGTCTGCGGCTGCACCACCCGGCCCGGGATCTCGTTGAGCGTGTACCAGGCCTCAGTGTTCCACAGCTCCTCGCCGCCGGCGGACGAGAACGGACGCGGAGAGCGCACGTGCACGACGCGGTTCTCCTTCAGGCCCGGGATCTTGAGCTTGACGGTGCGGCCGTCGGCCGACAGCTCGGCCCTGGCCACCTTGAGCGTCTCCAGCTCGAGCTTGGGACCGCCGTACTGGCTCGTCGCACCGTAGCGCCACTGCGTCACCTGGTACGCGTCGGCAAGGTCCCGCGCGGTCTCGGCCGACAGCGGCTTGGTGTACTCCAGCTCGAACCCGACATGCGACGCGCGCATCTGCTTGACCTCGAAGACCGAGGTGCCGTTGGGCGTGAGCTTCTGCAGGCCGTAGGTGAGCTTGCCCTCCTGACCCCAGTTGCCACCGGCGCCCAGGCCACCGGTGTAGAGCGCGCCGTCGGGGCCGAGGGTGACCTCGTTGACGCCGGCCTCCAGGCCCTGCGTGTGCCGGAACACCGCTCCCTGGTACTGCCCCTCGATCTTCTCGAGGAAGACCCGCTGCAGGCCGCCGTAGGTCACGTCGCCGACGACCAGTTGCCCCGCGTACGGCCCCTGCTTCAACAGCACCGGGGTGGACGGTGAGTTGCCGATCTCGTTCTGCGGAATCCAGACGATGGGACGCGTCACGGGCTTGTCGTCGAACGGACCTTCGGGCGTCGTGTAGTGGTTGTAGAACGCTCCCTGCTGGATCTGGACCAGCTTCGAGGCGGGCAGCCAGCCGCCCTGGTTGTCGGTGACCAGGACCTCGCCGCGGGGGCCCCACCCGATCCCGTTCGGGGTGCGCAGCCCCCCGGCGACGTAGGTGATCTCGCCGGTCCTGGCGTTCACCTTGATCGAGGTTCCGCGGTTCGGCGCGGGCTGGGGCACGGTGGTGGCGCCACCCTGGTTGATGGCGACGGAGAGATTGAGGTAGAAGTACCCGTCCCGGTGCAACAGGCCGAACGCGAACTCGTGGAAGTTGCCGCCCCAGGGCCAGGTGGCGACCGTGCGACGGTCGTCGGCGAGGCCGTCGCCGTCGGTGTCGCGCAGGGCCGTCAGCTCGTGCTTCTGGCTGACGTAGACGACACCGTCGACCACCGCGACGCCCTGGGGCTCGCGCAGCCCGTCCGCGAACTTGCGGTAGGTCACCTGCTCGGGGCTGGTCTGGCCGGTGACGCCCTCGACCACGTAGATCTCGCCGGTCGCGTTGTCGGTGCCGCCCCAGGTGGACATCACCAGGTCGCCGTCGGGCCGGAACGCCATGCCGGTGACCTGCGGCTGGAGCCCTTCGGGGCGCAGGTCGGTGAGGGTGTAGCCCGGGTGCACCCGGTCGAGCGGCAGGCCGTCGCCGGCCGAGTCGGTCGCCCCCTCGCAGTACTTCCATCCCGGGGCCGTGACGCGTACGACGCCGGCGTCGGTGCTCAACGCGGAGTTCGGCACGAGCTCGAAGTCGGCCGCCCCAGGGCGGCGCCATTCGAGGCGCAACACCTGGCCGCCGCCGTTGTCGAAGAACTCGAGGCGCAATGGGTGCAGGCCGGCGCTGAGGGTGGCCGACCCTTCCTTGGCCGTTTCGCCGTGCAGCCCGTCGTGGTCGACGATCAACTGATCGCCGATCGTCAGCCGTGATCCGTCGTCGCTGGTGAGCCGGAAGGTGTAGTCGCCGTCGACGGGTGCGGCGAGGTTGGCGATGACGTGGCTGATGAACCGGTCGGAGAGCCCGAACTCGTCCGTGCTGGTCCAGTTGATCTGCGGCATGAGCTTGTCGACGTTCGGCGTCTGCGCCGGCTTCAGGGTGCACAGCGCCGACAGCGCGGTTCCCATGTCGTACGAGCGCAGGGTGACGCCGGGTTCCTGGGGCGGGACGTCGGCGGCGACGGGTGCGGCCGTCGCCGGGGCGAAGGGGGCCGCGGCGAGCACGGTCGCCAGAGCGGCCCCTGCGGCCACGAGCACGGATCGGCGGCGCCAGCGCCACCGGTTCGGTGCGGTCATGGTTCCTCCTGTGGGTGCGGTCCCGGCCTGGAGGGAGCCGTGCCACGTCCTCCCGAGGACCGGTCGGTACGGATCTCGCGAACGAAAGATTGATCGCAGACACTATCACTTTAGATCGATACAACGAAACTTTTGCATGTGAGAATAAAAGTTGGCGCTTGGTGGTCATCCCGCCCCCGGGCCTGCGGTCGTCAAGGCGGCGGATAGGCCGGTTACGGTTGCCGGCGTGCGGGCGGAGTCGGACGAGACGATCAGGTTCTCGGTGCTCGGCTCGATCAGGGTCGTCCGCGCCGGCGCCGAGCTGCATCTCGGCGCCCGCCAGCAGCGCCTGGTCCTCGCGTTGCTGCTGGCCCGGGCCGCTTCACCGGTCACCCTGACCGAGCTGGTCGACCTGCTCTGGGACGAGGAGGCCCCCGCCAGCGCCGCGAACGTCGTGCACCGGCACGTCGGGGTGCTCCGGCGGCTGATCGAGCCGGGCCTGCCCACCCGCTCGACGGGCCGGCACATCCTCCGGGAGCTCTCGGGCTATCGGCTGCGCGCCGACGAGGAGTCCCTCGACCTGCTGAAGTTCCGGTCGCTGAGCCGACTGGCCGGCCGGAGCCTGCAGGACGGCGACCCGGAGTCGGCGCTGCGGCACTCCCTCGACGGACTGCGGCTGTGGCGCGGCCGGTGCGCAGCGGGCCTGGAACCGGCGTCGCGCCTGCATCCCGCGTTCCTCGCCGTGGAGGCCGAACGCGCCCAGGCGGTACGCGAAGCCGCCGACGCCGCCGAGCGCTGCGGCCGGCTGAGCGCGGTGCTGGCGCCGTTGCGGCAGGCGGCCGAACAGCACCCGCTCGACGAGTCGCTGCAGAGCCGGTTGCTGCTCGCGCTCGCCGCCGACGGCCGCCAGGCGGAAGCGGTCGAGATGTACCGGGTGGTGCGCCGCCGACTCGCCGACGACCTGGGCATCGATCCGGGCGAGGAGCTGCGGGAGGCGTACGACCGGCTGCTGCACCAACGCACCGGGCCGGCGCGCACCGAGTCACCGTCGCCTCTGCCCCGGCCCGCGCAGCTGCCGCCGGACCTACCCTTCTTCAGCGGCCGGGACGACCTCATCGCCCAGGCCCGCGCGGCGGTCGCGCGCCCGGGCGGGCCGGCGGTGCTCGCGATCGACGGCATGCCCGGGGTCGGTAAGACCGCCCTCGCCGTCCACCTCGCTCACGAGTTCGCCGTCGACTACCCGGACGGGCAGCTCTATGTCGACCTGCGCGGATACGACGGGCGGGACCCGGCGATGAGCCCGGCCGAGGCCCTGCGCGGCTTCCTCGGCTCGCTCGGGGTGCCCCAGCAGGGCATTCCCGCCGAGTTGCACGCCCTGGCGGGCATGTACCGCAGCAGCCTTGCCGGCCGGCGCCTGCTGATCGTGCTCGACAACTGCCGCGACGCCGAGCAGATCCGGCACCTGCTGCCCGGCAGCCCCGACTGTCTGGTGATCGTCACCAGCCGCAGCCGGCTCAGTACGCTGTTGACCACGACCGGCGCCCACCCGCTGCCGGTCGGCCTGCCGAGCCTCGACGAGGCCCGCGCGGCGCTCCTCGGGCCCCTCGGCGCCGGCCCCGCCGCGGCGGACCCGGCCGCGATCGACGCCATCATCGCCAGCTGCGGGCGGCTGCCGCTCGCGCTGGCCGTGGTGGCCGCCCGCGCAGCGAGCCTGCCGCGGACGCCACCGGCGCAGATCGCCGCCGAGCTGGCCCACGCGCCCTCGAGCCTGGACGGATTCGACGGCGACGACCCGCAGAACGGCCTGCGTGCCGTCTTCTCCTGGTCCTACCAGGCACTCTCCGCCCCGGCCGCCCGGCTCTTCCGGCTGCTGCCGATCCATCCCGGCCCCGACATCTCGATCGCCGGGGCGGCGGGCCTGGCCGGCGTCCCGGTGCGCAGTGGGCGGGCGCTGATCGGCGAGCTGAGCCGAGCGCACCTGATCAGCGAGGAACTGCCGGCCCGCTACCGCACCCACGACCTGCTGCTGGCCTACGCCAGGGAGCTCGGCGAGGAAATTGACAGCCCGGCCGAGCGCGCCGCCGCGGAGCTGCGTTGCCTGCAGTTCTACCGGGCCACCTGCTATCAGGCGGACCGACGGCTGCTGACCTCCGAGGACCATCCGATGATCGAGCCGGGGCCGGGCGAGACCCATTTGCGTTTCGCCGGCCACAGCGACGCCATGCGCTGGTTCGCCGCCGAGCGGCAGGTCCTGATCGCGCTGGTCGGTCGGGCCGCCCGCCAGGGCCGGCACACCGAGGCCTGGCAGCTCGCCCTGGGCATGCAGCACTTCTTCGACCGCAGCGGCCGGTGGGCCGAATGGACGACGACCGGCCAGGTGGCCCTCGAGGCCGCCCAGGCGGGCGGCGACCTGGTCGGGCAGGCCCGGATGCACCGCAGCCTGGCCGGGGCGGCGTACTTCCGGCAGGAGCACGAGACCGCGGTCGGGCATCTCGATCGGGCGGTCGAGCTGCTCGCCCGGCTCGGCCTGCCCGACGAGCCCCGGGCCAGGATCAACCGGGCGATGATCCTGGGCGCCCAGGGGCGACACGAGGAGGTCCTCCGGACGCTTGCCGCGGCGCTGGGGCCGGCCCGGGCGGTCGGAGACGACAAACTGCTCGCAGACACCCTGGTGATCATGGCCGCGAGCAACGCCGAGCTGGGCCGGGCGGAAGAGGCCGTGCGCTGCGCCGAGCAGGCGATGGCGCTGTCGCGCGCAGCGCGGTACAGGCTGGGCATCGCCGAGGCGTGGGAGGTGCTCGGCCAGGCGCATTCCGCTCGCCGGGAGCTCGGTGCGGCCGTCGACTGCTGGCGCGAGGCGGCCGTCGCCTACCAGGAGGCCTCGGCGCCGGCGCCGGCCGCGGAGGTGCTGGCGATGCTCGGCGACGCCCTCGCCGCCACCGGCAAGCAGGACGCCGCGGTGCGGGCGTGGCAGGAGGCGCTGGCCCTGATCCCGTACGCACAGACCCCGACCGGCCGGCGGCTGGCCGGCCTGCTCGCGGCGGTCACGTCCGGTTCGTGACCGAACGCGGACGGCGACGGCACTCGATCCGCACTTCCGCGTCAGTCCATTCGCATGGATCGTCCCTAGGCTCCTGCCTCAGTCACCGTTGCTCCTGCGTGTGGGGGACATGCCGTGCTGCAGGCATCCGACGAATCACCGGCCGGCCCGGCCGAGCGCCTGACCGCGCTGCATGCGGAGCACGCGCGCGCCGTGCTGCGACTCCTGCTCGTGCTGACCCACGGCCAGCGGCAGAGCGCCGAGGATCTGCTCCAGGAGACGATGCTGCGGGCCTGGCGGCACCTCGACTCGGTGCCGGCCGAGCCCGACGCCGCCCGCCGGTGGCTCTTCACCGTCGCCCGGCGGCTCGTCATCGACGGCGTCCGGCTGCGGCGGGGCCGCCCGGCCGAGGTCCATCTCGTCGACATGAGCTGGATTCCCGCCGGGGACGACACGACCGGAACCGCCCTGGCGTCGCACGCCATCCGGCGAGCGCTCGGCCGGCTGACCCCGGCGCAGCGCAGTCTGCTCTCCGAGGTCTACCTGGTCGGGCGGTCACCGGAAGAGGTCGCGGGCCGGCTGGGAGTCCCGATCGGCACGGTGAAGTCCCGGACCCACTACGCGCTGCGGGCCCTACGCACCGGCCTCGAAGCGGCCTGATCAGGGACGATTCCCACCCGGCCGGAGATCCTGCGCTGAGTCGCAGCTCACAGTGCCGCAACGTGCGCCCGGCTCACGGCTGGGGCCCTGCCAGGCTTCGGACGACGTGGCAACCCGCCCCCACCGGATCGCATCACGATGACCGACCCGCTCTCTTTCGCCGTTCTCGGCCCGGTACGGGCCTGGCGCGGCCAGTCCGACATCGACCTGGGCACCCGGCAGCAGCGGCTTATCCTGGCGTTGCTCCTCGTCCGGGCCGGCTGCGCGGTCAGCGTCGCCGAGCTCGTCGACCTGCTCTGGGAGTCCGATCCCCCACGCAGCGCGGTCAACGTGGTGCACCGGCACGTCGGGATGCTCCGGCGGCGCTTCGAGCCGGGCCTGCCGACGCGGGCAACCGGCACGGTGCTGATCCGCGACGGCGCCGAATACCAGCTGCGGATCGACGGAGAGTCGCTCGACCTGCTGCGTTTCCGGCGCCTGGTCGCCGAGGCCGCTGACAGCTCCGGCGAGCCGGCCGTCGAGCTTTACCGGGAGGCGCTGGCGCTGTGGCGCGACCGGTGCGCCGCGGGCCTGCAGGCCGGCGGACGGGCCCACCCGGAGTTCGTCGCGGTCGACGGCGAGTGGTTCGCGGCCGTCCGGGCTGCGACCGATGCCGCCCTGCGGGCCGGACGCGTCCACGCGGTGCTGCCCACGATCCGGCTGGCCGCCGAACACGAGCCGCTGGACGAGGCTCTGCAGGCGCGGCTGCTGCGCGCCCTCGCCGCCGACGGCCGGCGGGCCGAAGCTCTCGCGGCGTACGCCGACATCGAGCACCGGCTCGCCGACGAGCTCGGCATCCAGCCCGGCGTCGACCTGCGCGCGGCCCGGGACAGTCTGCTCGACCACGACGCCCCGGCGCCGGGCAGGGCGGGGCCGCCGGCGCAGTTGCCGGCCGACCACCCCTACTTCACCGGCCGCCGCGGCGTCCTGGCCGCCGCGGAAAGGCTGCTGAGGGCAGACCAGCGGACCACCGCGTTGGTCATCGACGGAATGCCCGGCGTCGGGAAGACCGCCCTCGCGGTGCATCTGGCCCACCGGCTGGCCGCCCGCTACCCCGATGGGCAGTTGCACGCGGACCTGCGCGGTTTCGACTCCGGCGACTCGGTGATGACACCGGCGGAGGCGTTGCGCGGCTTCCTGTGGTCCCTCGGGGTCGCGCCGGCCGCCATCCCGGCCGAGCTGCACGCCCAGGCCGGCCTCTACCGCAGCATCCTGGCCGAGCGTCGGATGCTGATCCTGCTCGACAACTGCCGCGACTGGGACCAGATCCGGCACCTGCTGCCCGGCAGCGGCGACAGTCTCGTCATCGCCACGAGCCGCCGACGGATCACCGGCGTCGCCGGCCCGGCGGGCGCTCACCCACTGCACCTCGACCTGCTGAGCGACGCCGAGGCCCGCGAGATGCTCACCCGCCGGCTCGGCGACGCGGCGGCCGCCGACCCGGCCGCCGTCGGCGAGATCATCGCGCGGTGCGGCCGGCTGCCACTGGCCCTGGCGCTGGTCGCCACCCGCAGCGTCGGCCGGCCCGGGCTCAGCCTGCCCGCGGTCGCCGGTGAGCTGGCCGAGGCCGACGGCCGGCTGGCCGGCTTCGGAGACTCGCACGCCGACCTGGAAGCCGTCTTCTCCTGGTCCTACCGGGCCCTGACTCCCGAGGCAGCCCGACTCTTCCGGCTGCTTCCCCTGCACCCGACCGGGGACCTGAGCATGGAAGCGGCGGCCGCCCTGGGCGGGCTGTCCCTGCGCTCCGTCCGCGGCCTGCTCACCGAGCTCGGGGGGCAGCTGCTGGTCCAGCCCGGCGACGGCCGGTGGCGGATGCACGATCTGCTGCGCGCCTACGCCATGGAACTCGGGGAGGAGCACGACGACCCGGCCGAGCGGGCCGCCGCCGTCGAGCGGGTCTACGACTACTACCAGCTCAGTGCGTACGCGGCGCAGCTGCCCCTGCTGCCCCAGGTGCCGCTGCCGGAGCCGGAGCCGTCCGAGCGCGGGGTCACCGGCCGGGGCTTCACCGGCCGGGCCGACGCCATGGCCTGGTTCGCCGCCGAGCAGCGGGTACTGACCGACATCATCGCGCGGGCCAAGGAGCGCGGGCGGCCTCGTACCGCCTGGCAGGTCGCGTTGGCCCTGCAGAACTTCTTCCAGGACACCGCGCAGTTCAAGCAGTGGGCGGCAGTGGTGGGCAGCGCCCTCGCCGCGACCGGGGACGACCCCGCCGCGCAGGCCCTGCTGCACCGCAGCCTCGCCGGCGCCTGCTACTTCCTGGCGGATCTGGACGGCGGGCTGTCGCACCTGCAGCACGCCCGGACGCTCTTCGAGCGGCTCGGGCGGCGTACCGAGCAGGGTCACGTGGAGAACAACATCGCCGAGATCCGGCTGGACCAGCGGCGCTACCAGGAGGCGATACGGCACTCCGAGGCCGCGCGGGCGCTCTTTCAGGCCGACGGAAATGTGCGGGGCGCCACCACTGCCCTGCTGGCCATCGGGCGGGCACAGGGCGGGCTCGGCCGGCACGCCGAGGCGCTGGGCAGGTTCGTCGAGGCGCGGCGGCAGTTCGAGGCCCTCGGCGACCTGCACGGGGTGGGCACCACCCAGGCCTGGCTGGCGCACACGTACTCGATGATCGACAACCTGCCGCACGCGATGGCGAGCTGGCAGCAGGCGATCGACACCTTCCGCGGCGTTCGGGCCACCCATCACACCGCGGAGGTGCTGGTCTCCGTCGGCGACTTCCATTCCGCCAACGGCGACCCGGCCCTGGCCCGGCAGGCGTGGAACGAGGCCCTCGCCGAGCTCGACGGGACGGACTCGCCGATGGCGCGCGGGATCCGCGACCGGTTGCTGCGGCACCGGTGACCCGGACGCGGCGTCGGTGGGCGCCGCGTCCGGGTGCCACGCTCAGTACCGGTAGGCGCGGATGACGGTCTGCTTGACCGTGTTACCGCTGGTGTCCGCCGCGGCGGCCCGCAGCGAGACGAAGCCGGTGCCGACCGGGTTGCGCACCCAGGCGACCGCCTCCTCGCCGGAACGCTGCACGGACAACTTCCGCCAGGTCTTCCCGTCGTCGAAGGACGCCTCGACGGTCAGGGACCTGGTCCGGCCCGGCGCCGCACCGACCTGGCGGTCGAGCGAGATCGGGATCGCGAAGAGCCGGCCGGCCGGCGCCCGGTTGTCGATGTCGAGCTCCGGGGTGTACCGGATCGCCGTCATCGGCAGCTTCACCAGGTCGCCGTCGCCCACGTGCGCGGACTTGAAAGTCCACTCCGCGTCGACCAGCGTCGACAGGGTGAACGCCGGGTCGCTGCGGAAGGTCGCGGCCAGCCGGTAGTCACCCTTCGCCGCGGGCACGTCCCACGTCCAGGGTGCCTGGTTGGCGTCGCCGATCTTGACGCCGTTGCGGTAGAGGTCCACCTGCACGCTGCCACCGACGACGTGCCGGAAGCCCATGTGCCCGGCGCCGTCGCCGTGCAGCGGGCCCGGCCCGCCGATCGTGTCGCCCCAGTAGCGGGTGGCGTACTGCTGGCCGAAGTTCGGCTCCGGGAAGACCGGCCCGGCCACCGCGTTGGCCCACTTCACCGTGTACGTGCGCCCGGGCTTGAAGCTGGTCCACGGCGACTGGTAGTAGGTGTACCCCTGCTGGGCCGAGGTCGACTGCCACACCGCCTTCTTGTCCTGGTTGTAGTACTCGGTGATGGTGCTCGGCACGTCGTAGGTGAAGCTCGGCGGGATCGTGCGCTCGTCGCGGTAGACCGGTGAGTTGCCGGGCGCGTGCGCGACCGCGGTACGCGACACCGGCACGTCGGCCACGTCAGCGCTGATCTGGGAGCGGACCGTGGCGAAGTCACCCGCGCGCAGCTTGCGGGTCAGCCCGGTCATCATCTTCTCCGGCTCGTAGAGGTAGACCCGGTAGACGTACGGGCTGTTGTGCAGGCTGCCGTCCTGGGCCACCTGGCCCCACATTCCGTGGACGTACGAGACGAAGCCCGGGGTCTTGCCGGCCCCGATCTGCGCGGTCCGGACGTGGTCGAAGGGAACGTTCATCAGCGTGCCGTACGGGTCGTTGCTGCCCCAGATCTGCGGCTGTTCGGTGCGGATCGTCCAGCCGGACTCCTGGAAGATCGCGGTGGCCTTCGGGTTCGGCACCGACACCGCGATCGGCTTCGCCAGTCGGGTGTCCATGGTGAGGGCCTGGTCCCGGGTCAGATCGAGGCTCGGGCGCACCAGGGAGGTGATCTGGGGAAAGTACGGGTCGCCGCTCTGCAGGTAGGTCTGGACCAGGTAACGGCCGGCGCGGATCCGGTACGTGGTGGCCGACGGGTCGCCGAGCACCAGGAGGGTCTGCCGGTCCAGGTCGGTCAGGACGGTCACCCAGCCCTGATCGGGCGTGGGCGCGCCGCCGTCCGGCCCGACGAGCTTGAGGTTCAGCTGGTGGCGGGCGATGTCGAGCGCGACCGGGGTCTGCACCTGCGAGCCGCCGCCGGTGGCGGTCACCTCACCGCCGAAGTAGCGGTCGGGCAGGTCGGCGCTGGCCCGCACGTTGACGGTCACGGTGGCCGTGCCGCCGGCCGGGACGGTCACCGAGGAGGCGCTGAGACTGAACAGGCCGGCCGGCGCCGGGACGCCGTCGGCGTCCTTGGCGTCGAGGGAGACAGCCAGGGTGCGGGGGGACGAGCCGCTGTTCGCGTACGTGACCGTGCGCGTCTGCGCCGCGGTGCCCCGCTCGAAGGCGACGCTGACCGGGCTCGCCGTGACCGTCTGCTGGATGGCCCGGGCGACGTCGAGGAAGCCGGCGCCCTGCTCGTAGACCCCGATCGTGGCGCTCGGCTTCGCGGCCGCCATCAGCGTGGACTTGATCCGCTCGGGCGTCCAGTCCGGGTGCTGCTGGCTCAGGATCGCTGCCGCGCCGGCCACGTGCGGAGTCGCCATCGAGGTGCCGTTCATGCTGGTGTACTGCGGGTTCGCGTCGTCCGGCCACAGGTCGGAGGTCGAGCTGCGGGCGGCGAGGATACCGACGCCGGGCGCGGTGACGTCCGGCTTGATGCCGGCGTCGCCCGCACGCGGACCCCGTCCGGAGAACTCGGCCAGCTCGCCCGTCTTGGTCACGGCGCCCACGGTCAGGGCCTCGGTCACGCTGCCGGGCGAATCCACCGTGGACTCACCGGCCTCGCCGCTGTTGCCCGCGGCGACGACGAAGAGCACGCCGTAGCGGTGGGTGAGGTCGGCCACCGCCGCCTCGATCGGGTCGGTCTCCGGGCTGTCCGGGCCGCCGAGGCTCATGTTGGCGACCTTGACGCCCTGCTGTGCCGCCCAGGTCATGCCGGCCAGGATCGCCGACTCCGGGCAGCCCTCCTCGACACAGACCTTGGCGCTGTAGAGGGTCGCGCCGGGCGCCATGCCCTTGTAGCGGCCCTGCGACGCGGCCGCGGTGCCGGCGATGGTGGAGGCGACGTGGGTGCCGTGGCCGACCCGGTCGAGGGTGTCCGGGTCGGCGGTGAAGTTCTCCGCGGCGGCGACGCGGCCGACCAGGTCGGGGTGGGTCTGGTCGACGCCGGTGTCGATCACGCCGACCTTCACCCCCGTACCCGTCCAGCCGGCCTTCCAGGCCTCCGGCGCGCCGGTCAGCGGGACGCTGACGTCGAGGGTGGGGTGGCGCAGCCCGTCGAGCCAGATCTTGTCGAACCCGGCCCGCAGTTGCCGCTCGGTGCCGTTCGCGGCGGACGTGACGCTGTTCCAGAAGGACACCGCGTCCGCGCGGCTCTCCGCGACGGCGCTCGCCCCGGAGAGCGCCCGGGTGGTCCGGGCGCCGGCGAGGCCGGCGGGTGCGGTGCTGCCGTGCTGGACGATGAGCGGCAGGGTGGCCCGGGTGTCGTCGTAGCCGAAGTCGACCAGCATCGAGACGTCGAAGAGCCGGGAGTCGAGCTTGCCCCGGTTGAGCAGGCCGACGGCGTCGGCGGGGATGACCCGCACGTCCTCGCCGGCGCTGTGGGTGATGAACGGGATCCGTTCCCGTCCCTTGCCCGGCACGACGTCGACAGCCGTCTGGCCGTTCACGGTGCCGACGTGGACGGTGTCGCCGGTGAGCAGAGTGACCGTCCGGGGCTTGGACGCGACCGCGGGTGTGGTCGCCGGCTTCGCGGCCCGGGGCTGCGCCGACGCCGGCGCACCGCCCGGGGCCACCGCCGAGACGCCCAGCACCAGCAGCGCCAGCGCCGATAACGTACGAACTGACCGCATCATTCTCCCTAGATGAACGCGAGAGGTATCCGGCTGCTCCGGACGTGACCGGCAGGTGAAAGTTCATCGAAAGTGACCTGGGTCACAAAGACCGAGAGCGCGGGCGTCGCGGCCGGGTCACCAGCGGGTACGGATGTGCCAGCGGGTGCGGTACACCGGTTGCCCCCAGTGCGGGAGGAAGGCGATCGCCATCATTCCAATGGTCATGAGGGCGGCGATCGCGATCGGTGGCAGCGCCTGCGTCATCGGCGACACCAGCGACAGGACGACCACGCCGATAGGCAGCCGCCACAGCATCGCGCGGAACACCACCAGCGCGTACACGGTGCGGCCGGCGAGGAACACCACGGGGCCGGCGACCACGATGGCCAGCTTCGTGGGGCTGGTCTCGCCGACAGGGTCTCTGGCGACGATGTCACCACCGGCGGCGACCAACACCACACCGGCCACCATGACCAGATGCGCGTACGCCGCGACCAGCGCGATCCGACCGGGATTGTTGGCGTGGTCGATCCCGGTGGCGAGATGGTCGGCGACGTAGACGATGTAGATCCGCCACATCGTCACCGTCAGGGCGAAGAGCAGGATCACGCCCGCCGTCTGCAGCGACACGAACGGGGGGTCGCCGTACAGCCGCACGCCGATGAGGATGATCTCGCCGAGGGTGACGATGAACATCTGCCGGTAGCGCTCGGCCAGGTGCTCGCCTCCCACCCGGAGTTCCTCCGGGCCGGAACGGCCGAGCCGGGGCAGCGGATAACCGAAGAGGCCGACCGCGTAGTCCGTCGCGACAGCCACCGCCCAGAGCACCAGCCGGATCGGGCTGGGCAGGAACGCGCCGACCACCCACAGCACGCCGGTGAGGCAGAACCAGATGAGCACCCGCATGGGCCGCTTCTGCAGCGCGTGACCGCGCAGGGCGGTGATGAGGATGAACCCGCGACAGAGGTGCAGGCCCACGTACGCCCCGGCGAAGACGATGCCGTTGACCCCCTCGAACGCACTGCTGATGGCCAGCGACATCAGCAGTCCGCCGAACAGCACGCCGAGGACGATCAACTGGACGATCGGCAGACTGGGGTCGTACCAGTCGGTGGTGTACGCGGTGACCGTCCAGACCCACCAGATCGCGGCGAGCAGGACCACTGTTTCCAGCGCGTGATTCCAGCCGAGGTCGCCGGTCAGCCGGTCGGACAGCCGCATGAGTGCGACGATGAGGCCAAGGTCGAAGAGGAGTTCCAGGTAGGAGATCCGGCGGGGAGTGTCCTGACCGCGCAGAATCCACCCCGACCGCGCCTGCGCCACCGCCCCCGTTCCTCCGGACAATCCTGCCCAGACTTCGTATCACGTCGGAGCAGCAGATTGCGGCGTTGCCGCACAATACGGCCGCGACCCTCGATCCGACGTCCGATCGGCGGAGGGTCCTCGGCTCGGTGGTGCGATGACCCCCTCGGCCGGCATGGCTGTGCGCAGTGCTGTCGAGCGCCTCGCACCGACCGGATGCGGTCAGGGGGCCAGCAGTTGCTCCCCATTGACGGTGAAGCCGCCGGATCGGGGCCGGCTCGATCGGAATCTCGATCGGCGGGCCACCGAGCTGCCCCGGGAACAGATCGCTCCACAGGACCGCCGGCACACCGTCCGGGGTGCTGCGCACGATGCGGTCGACCGTCCGCGGGCCGGCGTACGCGACCGTGCCGGGGAATCGCCGGACCAGCCGCCCGGTACCGAGCCAGTGGTCGGCGTGCCAGTGGGTGATGTAGATGTGGGTCAGCCGCTTGCCGAAGGATTCGATCCAGTCGGCGAGGGGCGTCCGTCTGGGCCACGGTGATGGGCGGATCCACGACCACGGCTTCGCGGGGTCCGTGGATCAGCGTGTGCGCCAGGGGCGACCAGTGCGGTCGCTCCCCGTTGGGCAGCACATCGTCCTGTACCGGTGCGAGGCCGGAGACGAGCACGTCGTAGCGCAGTGTGGCGTTGTCGGACGTCCGGTCCTCCTCGGGTTCACTCGGGAGTGGCGAAGAATTCGGCGTAGGCCGTTCCCCGGAACTGCTCGCCCATGAGACGGGAGAAGAGCAGTACGGCCGGCAGGGGCCGGTGATTCATGACCAGGTGCTGGACCTTGCCCTGGTCGTCTCGGTAGATGACGGCGATGTTGGCGATGGGCTGCCCCTGCCGACCGTCCCCCGCACACGAACGGTGCGCGCTGAGACGGATCTCAGCGCGCACCGGCGGTGATGGTTCACGTACGAGGCCAAGGATGCCGGGCCCGACCGGCCCGAATCCGATGGTGGACGAGCCCCGGTCGATCGTTGGCGAATCGACCGGGGCTCGTCGGTTGGAGCAGGATCAGGCGGCGTCGAACCGGTCGAGTTCCATGACCTTGGTCCAGGCGCCGACGAAGTCGGCCACGAACTTCTCGCGGGCGTCCTGGCTGGCGTAGACCTCGGCGAGGGCCCGCAGCTGGGAGTTGGAGCCGAAGATGAGGTCGACCGCGGTGGCGGTCCACTTCACCTCGTCGGTGGCCAGGTCCCGGATCTCGTACACGTGCTCGTCGGACTCCGACGCCTTCCACCGGGTGCCCGGGGAGAGCAGGTTGGCGAAGAAGTCGTTGGTGAGCACGCCCGGCCGGTCGGTGAGGACGCCGTGCTGCGCGCCGCCGACGTTGTTCCCGAGGGCGCGCAGGCCGCCGACGAGGACGGTCATCTCGGGCGCGGTCAGGTTGAGCATGTAGGCACGGTCGATGAGCAGCACCTCCGGCTGAGTCTTCTCGCCGGGACGCAGGTAGTTGCGGAACCCGTCGGCGCGCGGCTCGAGGACCCGGAAGGACTCGACGTCGGTCTGCTCCAGCGTGGCGTCGGTGCGGCCCGGACGGAACGGCACGGTCACCTCGACGCCGGCGTCGCGCGCCGCCTTCTCGACCGCTGCCGAGCCGGCCAGCACGATCAGGTCCGCGAGCGATATCTTCGCGCCGCCGGCCTGGTTGAACTCCCGCTGGATGCCCTCCAGGGTCTCCAGGACCGTGGCGAGCTGCTCGGGCTGGTTGACCTCCCAGCTGCGCTGCGGCTCGAGACGGATCCTGGCGCCGTTGGCGCCACCGCGCTTGTCGGTGGAGCGGTAGCTCGCGGCGGACGCCCAGGCGGTGGAGACCAGCTGGGCGGTCGTGAGGCCGGACTCCAGGACCTTCGCCTTGAGGGCGGCGACGTCGGCGTCACCCACGAGCTCGTGGTCGACGGTCGGCACCGGGTCCTGCCACAGCTGGGGCTCGGCGACCCACGGGCCGAGAAAGCGGCTGACCGGACCCATGTCGCGGTGCAGCAGCTTGTACCAGGCCTTGGCGAAGGCCAGCGCGAACTCGTCCGGGTTCTCCAGGAAGCGGCGCGAGATCTTCTCGTACGCCGGGTCGAAACGCAGCGCCAGGTCCGTCGTGAGCATCGTCGGCTTGTACTTCTTCGACGCGTCGAACGGGTCCGGGATGATCTCCGGGGCGTCCTTGGCGACCCACTGCTTCGCGCCGGCGGGGCTCGTGGTGAGCTCCCACTCGAAGCCGAAGAGGATCTCGAAGAAGCGGTTGCTCCACTGCGTCGGCACGTCGGTCCACGTCACCTCGAGGCCGCTGGTGATCGTGTCCCGGCCCTTGCCGCTGCCGTGGCTGCTCAGCCAGCCCAGGCCCTGCGCCTCCAGCGAGGCACCCTCGGGCTCCGGGCCCACGTGGTTCTCGGCGGGGGCCGCACCGTGGGCCTTGCCGAAGGTGTGGCCGCCGGCGATCAGCGCGACCGTCTCCTCGTCGTTCATCGCCATCCGGCCGAAGGTCTCCCGGATGAAGTACGCCGCCGCCCGCGGGTCCGCGTTGCCGTTCGGGCCCTCCGGGTTGACGTAGATGAGGCCCATCTCGGTCGCGCCGACCTCGGGCGCCATCTCGGCCTCGCCGACGTAGCGCTCGTCACCCAGCCAGGTGTCCTCGGGACCCCAGAAGATCTCCTCGGGCTCCCAGACGTCCTCCCGGCCGAAGGCGAAGCCGAACGTCTTGAAGCCCATCGACTCCAGGGACACGTTGCCGGCGAGCACCAGCAGGTCGGCCCAGGAGATCTTCTGGCCGTACTTCTGCTTCACCGGCCACAGCAGGCGGCGCGCCTTGTCGAGGTTGGCGTTGTCGGGCCAGCTGTTGAGCGGAGCAAAACGCTGCCCGCCGTCACCGGCGCCGCCGCGACCGTCGTGGATCCGGTACGTGCCCGCGGAGTGCCAGCTCATCCGGATCATCAGACCGCCGTAGTGGCCGAAGTCGGCCGGCCACCAGTCCTGCGAGGTGGTGAGCACCTGCACGATGTCCCGCTTGAGCGCCTCGACGTCGAGCTTGGCGAACTCCTTGGCGTAGCTGAAGCTCTCGCCCAGCGGGTTGCCCTTCGAGGAGTGGGCGTGCAGCACCGACAGGTCGAGCTGGTTGGGCCACCAGTCCCGGTTGGTGCGCGGACGCCCACCGGTCTTCGGGGTCGGCGAGGGAATCCCCGGGTTCTCGCTCTCGCTGCCCTGCGAAGTCACGGAGTCGTGCGCGACCGGGCAGCCGGCCGCCTCCTTCTTGTCCACGCCCTGCGCGCTGGCGGGGGCCTGGTCCTGGGTGTCGCTCATCTACTTCCTTCCGAACTGGCGGATCACTGGGCGGTGCGTTCGGTCGCGCAGTCGGGGCAGGTGCCCCAGTAGACGACCTCCGCCTCGTCGACCACGAAGCCGTGGTCGTCCGAGGCGGTGAGACAGGGGGCGTGGCCGACGGCGCAGTCGACGTCGGCGATCGCGCCGCAGGAACGGCACACGACGTGGTGGTGGTTGTCCGCCACCCGCGCTTCGTAGCGGGCGGTGGCGCCGGCGGGCTGGATGCGCCGCACCAGACCGGCATCGGTGAGCGCCCGCAGGACGTCGTAGACCGCCTGGTGGGAGACCGTGGGGAGATCGGCCCGTACCAGCCGGATCACGGTGTCGGTATCGACGTGGCGATGCTCTCGTAGCGCGGCGAGCACCGCCAACCGAGGCCGGGTCACCCGCAACGAGACAGCCCGCAGCTGCGCCTCGAAGTCGGACGTCACCTGCCGAACATAGTCCACTCTTCTGGAATAGTTCAAGTTTATCGTCGGTCTTAACCCGATGGGAGCTCACCGAAACGGCGAAACCCAGCGATATCAGACACCGTACCGCCGAGACCCGGATTCTGGCGGGCCGACCTGCCGGTGGCTGCCGGCTGCGCCGCCTCCGGAGATGCCGCCGGCCGCCGGATTCCGACGAACCAGCCGCGGCCTGCGGTTACGTTGAGCGATGAAGGCATCTCGCGTCTGGTCGTTCTCTGCTCGTCGGAAGGTGCGCCGTGACGAACACCGCTCGCCGACCCACCCCGGCCGATCCGATGCCCGATGTGACGCGTCCGAGTGACATCCCCAGCGAGACGGTCCGGAATCTCCCACCCGAGTTGGGACCGGACGCGGTCGGTGTGCTCGAGCGGCGGACGTTCATGTTCTCCGACGCGGCCGGCGACGTGCCTCCGGGCTCGATCGGCGGGCTGGTGCACGACGACACCCGCTTTCTGAACCGGTGGCAACTCACGATCTGCGGGTCGCCGCTGCTCGTCCTGCGCTCGGGCACGGTGGAGGACTACTCGGCGGCGTTCTTCCTGGCCAACCCCGAACTCCCCGGCCTGCACGCCAACGCCATCGGGGTACGCCGGCAGCGGTTCATCGGCGACGGCATGCACGAACGCATCGAGCTGCAGTCGTACGCCGAGAAGGCGGTGTCGATCCAGGTCCGGTTGGCGGTGGGCACGGACTTCGCCGACCTGTTCGAGATCAAGGAGACCGTCCGGGATCGTTCCCACCAGATCACCCGCGCACATGCCACCGACGGCTCGCGGCTGGACTTCACCTACCGCAACCACACCTTCGAGGCCCGCACCGAGGTGCTGGCGGATCCCCCGGCGAGCGAGACAGCGGGCGACGAGATGGTGTGGGACCTACACCTGGCACCCAACCAGGAGTGGCGGTGCGACCTGCGCGTCCCACTGGACTACGGCGAGACGGAGACCGCACCGACCAACCGCGGCTTCGGCGAGGCCTTCGACGTCGAGCACGACGATCCCCTGGCTCGCTGGCAGAACGCCAAACCGATCCTGCACACGGATTCGGCCGTGCTGAGCGCCATGTACCACAAGTCCACCGTGGATCTGACCGCCCTACGAAACGAGATACGGCTGAAGGACGAGCCCGTCGTTCTGCTGTCGGCGGGGCTGCCGTGGTTCCTCACCGTATTCGGACGGGACATGCTGATCACCGCCTACCAGACGATGGGCGGCGGCCCGGACCTGGCGCAGGGCGCACTGCTCGCGCTCGCCCTCTACCAGGCCACCGAGTTCGACGACTTCACCGACCAGGAGCCCGGCAAGATCCTGCACGAGTACCGATCCGGTGAGCTGACCAGGCTCGGCCTCAAACCGCACAACCCCTACTACGGCAGCGCCGATGCCACCCAACTGTGGCTGATCCTTCTCTCCGAGTACTGGCGCTGGACCGGCGACGACCAGTTCGTGCGCGACCTGCGCGACAACGCCTACGCCGCGCTGGGCTGGGTCGAGGAACACGGCGACCGCAACAACGACGGCTACGTCGAGTACGCCACCCGCTCACCCCAGGGGCTCGGCAACCAGTGCTGGCGCGACTCCTGGGACGGCGTCCTGTTCTCCACCGGCGCCATGCCCTTCCTCCCCATCGCCACCTGCGAGATCCAGGGCTACACCTACGACGCCAAACTCCGCTTCGCCGAGTTCGCCGACGGCCCGCTCGCCGACGCCCCACTCGCCACCCGGCTCCGCGCGGAGGCCGCCGACCTCCGCGACCGTTTCAACCGGGACTTCTGGATCGACGACCGCGGCGGCTACTACGCGCTCGGTCTCGACGGCGACAACCGGCAGATCGACGTGATGACCTCCAACATGGGCCACCTGCTCTGGAGCGGCATCGTCCCCACCGAGCGGGCCGCCATCATCGCCGGCCACCTGATGTCCGAACACCTCTTTTCCGGCTGGGGCGTCCGGACGACCTCCACGGCCGATCGGGCCTACAACCCCATCGGCTACCACCGAGGCACCGTCTGGCCCCACGACAACTCGATCATCGCGCACGGCCTCGCCCGCTACGGATTCCGCCAGGAGGCCAACCGGATCATCATGGCGATGCTCGACGCCGCGGAGTTCTCCGAACACCGCCTTCCCGAGGCCTTCTCCGGCTACGACCGGTCCTTCGGCCGCGCCCCCGTCCCCTACCCGACCGCCTGCAACCCACAAGCCTGGGCCAGCGCGGCGCCCATCCTCTTCATGCGCACCATGCTCGGTCTGGAGCCCAGGGACGGCCAACTCACCCTCGACCCCGAGATCCCGCCCGAGATCGGGCGGATCCAGTTCAGCAACGTGTCCGCCTTCGGCAAGCGGTGGGAGGTCGAGGCAACGAGAACCCAGTCGGGCGTCCGTCTCGCCCCCTGAGGACGCGCTCCGATCGTGCCTGTCGCCTGATCCACCGGAGCAACACGATCAGGGGACCCGTTCGGCTGCCGCCGCAGAGGGCCGCAACCGCACGCGCGGCTCACGCGAAGCCGAACAGGGGCGGGAAGGCGAGCACGACCGTCCAGGCCCAGGCGGCATATCCGACCACGTAACGGGTCTGCCAGCGTTCCAGACGGGCGAAGGGCATCCGGCCACGCACGAAGCCGAGGTACAGCCATGCCGACCACGCCAGGTTGGTGAGCAGGATGAGGTTTTCACCCAATGCGGCGGTCTTGTTGGGACTGAAGCCCCATTCGGTGATCCGGCCGGTGATCGCCGCCAGCACCAGGACGTCAATGATCAAAGCGCTGATGATGAGCGCGAGCTGTAAGCGGTCGAAGAGACCGGGCAGGGCCGTGAGGTCACGGGCGGAGATGGCGTACAGCAGCATGCCCAGCACGATGACGAGCAGCAGGTCGAAGAGGATGAGCGCATCGCGCTCGACGTCGATGCCGTTGGCGGTCCAGATGACGGCGATCAGGAAGGCCAGCAGGGTGGCCGCGAAGAGCGGCGTGAAGACCCGGGTCAGCACCGGTGCCATGTTCTCGATGACGCTCTGCTTGGCCTCGACCAGCCAGGCCGCCACGATGACCGCGGCCGTGGCCCCGCAGGGCACCAACCACGATTGGATGAACCCCTCGGCGTTCAGGCCGATGGCGTTGAAGGTGCCCGCCGTGAAGGCCGTGAGCACGCCGCCGCCGAGTCCGATGAGGACGAAGTAGATCAGCCACTCCCCGGTGAACCGGATGAAGTCCATTCGCCGCCGGTCCGAACGCCAGTCGCCGCCCGCGTAGGCGACGCCGACGACCAGCCACAGCGCTATCGGCAGGTGGATCGCGGTCAGCACCAGGGTCTGCGAGTCGTCGGCCAGCGGATACGCGTTCACGGCGACCGCGCCGACAACGAACAGCAACGCGAGCACCCCGACGACGCGAAGACCGACGCGGCGTTGCCAGGCGAAGTAGGCCGCCAGCGCCGGTAGCGCGAAGAGGCTGGCATTTCGCGCGTAGAAGCTACCGTCGCCTTCTGCCAGGTCGAGCCCGAACAACGACGGCACCTTGATCGCGAGCGCCGCGACAGCGGCGCAGAGCACCATGACGGGCAACTCGCGACGGGAACGGGCGGCGGTCGGCGCGTCCGGCTCCCCGGGGAGCACGAGTTGTTTCCACAGCCGCTCGGAGTGCTCGCGCGCGAACTCTCGCGACAGTTCGTCGAGGCTGCCCATGCGTTTCACAGCGATGAGGAAAGACTCGTCGGCTCGCAGGCCCGCTTCGGTCAGCTCGCTGATCCGGCTGCGAAGGTGGTCCTCCAGCTCCTCGGCATCGGTGTGTCGCAGCTCCCGGCGGCGGTGCATGTAGGCCCGCCACTCGGCGATCTGGCCCTCCAGCTCGTTGTCGACGGTCATAGTCCCGCCCCCCATGCCGGTGCCGTGATCGGCTTGATGGACTGCGTCGTGCTCCAGACACCCCTCAGGGCGTCGACGACAGCCGCCCACTGGCGGCGCTGCTCGGCGAGCTCGGCTCGGCCCTGGTCGGTGATGCGGTAGTACTTCCGGCGCCGTCCCCCGGGTGGGGTCTCCCAGGCCGACTCGACGTGGCCGAGCCGCTCCAAGCGGTGCAGCAGTGGGTAGAGCAGGCCGTCGGTCCACTCCAGTTGCCCGCCTGACAGGTCGTTGACCTGCTTGAGGATCGCGTAGCCGTAGCTCTCACCCTCGGCGAGGATCCCCAGCACGAGTGGCGTCGCCGAGGCCGCGACGAGGTCCTTGGTGATGTGCATGTGACCGCCTATACCTAGATCTGCAATGCATAGTAGTTCTAGGTGTGACACCCGCGCAATCAGAACAGTCCTCAACGCTGCCCTGCGCCTGCCGGTCGGCCGTGATCCGTGCCAATCCCACGCCGCGGTCGGAGCGTCAGCGGCTGTCGTACTCGGCGACGAGGCGCTTCGGCGCCCGGTTGCGCCAGGCCTGCTCGATCAGTTCCTGCACACGCTTTTCGGTGACCTTGGCCAGGTCGACGCGGAGGCCGACGAAGATCCGGCCGTTCCGCCACACCTCCTCATAGACGTCCGGGCGGTCCGCGGCCGCCACCTTGGCCTCCGTCTGCCCGACACACACGATCGCGTGCGCGTCGCCCTTCTCCAGATGAACGAGGAGCTTGTCCGCGACCCGGAAGCCGGGCAGGCGAAAGTGCGGCTTTTCCACGACGTCAGGCAGCGCCATCGCATAGCCACGGATGTCAGCCAGTCCGATCATGGGCGGGACTCCTTATCGTGGTCTGAGCGGGCGCGCCCCCGGGTAGACGTTAGGCCACTTCTGCGTCGCCGCACCGTAGAGCACCTCGGCGACCCGCAGGGGAACCGTGCGTCGACGGCACGGGCTCCCCGGGCTCGTCCGCAGCGTGAAATCGAGCGCGCGGCGGCGCTCATCGGCATGGCCGCAAGCACCTCACCCGCTGGACCATCCGGCAGCTCTGTGTCGTACCAGGGCCGCCTGCGCCCCTACCTGAACGCATCGCGGCGGAGAGCCTCTTCGCGGGTATCACCACGCTCACCTTCCGGCCCGAGGAAGCAGCGCAGATCGGCGACGAGGGCGAGGTGAGCGTGAAGGTCACCAGCCGGGACCAGACATTCACCAGGACCTCGAAGGTGACCATCAGCGAGAAGGTCGCCCTGGAGGTTGGGCCGATCATCACCAAGAAGGCCAAGCCGGGCGACACCATCACGAACCCGCTCACGGTGCGAAACACCGGGGACAACGCGATCACCGGCGTGGATCTGTTCTTCTTCTACGAGGCCATGTTCACCGTGCCGAAGCGCTACGACAACTGCGAATACGGCAGCTTCGCCGCGTACTGCCACTTCGACGCGACGCTGGCTGCGGGGCAGGAGTACGTGCTCTCCGAGGAGTTGCCGCTCCAGTTGCGGCCACAGGTGCCGGCGCCGGGCGTTGCCGGTGCGAGCTTCACCTGGTCGACCCCGATCGACGGGCGCGACAACCTCGACATGGTCCGGGCCACCAAGCCGACCCGCGGCACGCAGGGCACCCTCCGCCTCGTCCGGAAGCCCGCGGGGCTGCGTGCCGAGGGCGCCCAGACCGAGGACTCGTTCTTCCTGGACACGCAGCACGTGATCGTCACCGTCGACGGCACCAACCGCTCCGACGTGAGCGCCGTCGGCGGGGAGGTCCGCGCCGCCGTGGGCGCCACGGCCACCGCGAAGGTCGGCGTCAAGAATCTCGGTCCCGCGTACGCCTCCGGTATCACCGAGCCGGCCGCGACCGTCGCCTTCACGCCGCCGGCGGGCACCACCGTGACGACGGTGCCCGCCGGCTGCACGAAGGCGGACACCGGCTACGTCTGCCGCACGGCCATCCACCCGCTCGCGGTGGACCAGGCCGTCACGTGGGGCTTCGGGCTGCGGGTCGACGCCGCCGGGAAACTCACCGGTACCGTCACGGCGAAGTCCTCGACCTCTGACGTGACGTCGGACAACGACGTGGCGAAGCTGGTCGTGAACCCGGCCGGCGGTGCGGGCGGCGGGGACGGGGACGGCCCGTCGCTGCCGATCACCGGCCAGTCCGGCATCCTGCTGGGCGGCGGCGCCGCCGCACTGCTGGCCGCAGGCGCCGCCCTGTTCGTGGTGGCGCGCCGTCGCCGTACCCGCTTCGTCGCCTGACACGATCGAATCAGCAGAACAGCCGCGAAGCCCTGGTCGGACCTCGATCCGACCAGGGCTTCGTGCTGTCAACGGGACGCGCCATGCCGGCAGCCGAGGTGTTCCGCTCCCAGGTCGGAGATCGCTCAGCCACCCCATCACCGTCGAGGTAGGCCCGACGCACTAGCATTGCCGCGGTCCGGGACGGCTCTGCTGAAACGAGGCGAAATGCGTTGGCTCCGGCGGTTGCTGGGCGGCGGCGGGCGGGTCCAGCTCGATGCGGGGCGGCAGCAGGCGCTGCTACGGGACGTCCAGCACCGGTACGGCGCACGTGCGCAGATCCGGTTCTCCGAGCAGGTCGAGGCCGTCACCGGGCTGCTGAACAGCGATGACGGCCTGATGGTGGCGGCCCAAATCGTCAGCCAGGTCGCCGACGAGGCCCACGCGGACCTGCAGGCCCAGGCCCACGAGATACACCGACGGACGGGCCGGCGACTCCTGGTGCACCGCCGGAACTACCGGCCGCTGTGGAAGGAGGCCGGCCCGGCCCTGCGGTGGCCATTGTTCGCGTTGCCGAGCGGCTTCCACCCGTACGCCCAGGTGCCGGCAGCGGTCGCGGTGATCGGCGGCCAGGCGTCCCGGCTCGACCGGGTGACCGATCCGAACCCGCTCGTGACCCGTATGTTCGAGGTGCTCGACCTCACCACCGCCGGCTGGGAGTACGGCCGGGTGCGGGTCGACACCGACGCCGCCGGCCTGGCCGATCGGCTGATCTCGAGCGCCGCGCAGGTCCTCGCGGCCATGGACGACCCGCCCCGGCTGCCACCCGCGGTCCGCGAGCTGATGCGCCGCAACAACACCCTCGCCGTGCACGATCCGGCCGGCCCTCGGGCCGTAGGGGTGATCAACCTGGGCGCGACGATGCGGGAACGTCTCCTGGCCTGAGGACACCGCGGCGAGGCCGGGGCGACGACCCGAACGGCGGCCCCGTGCGCGGAAGCGACCTGCACCTCGGATGTGTACCGGATCCATCTGGGCGGCCAGCCCGCTTCCGCGGTCTCTTGCGCCCGTTCTACAACGTTGTAATACGGCCGTTCCACGCCGACCACCAAGAGGTCGAACCGCTCCGCCGCATCCACCATTCGGCCTCCTGCCGGGCAGCCAGGTGAAGCGTTGAACAGTGGTCCCGACGTCCCGCCTGGCGTGCCGAGCATGGCAGACAGCACACCGGCCCGAACCTGGATCACCCGATGGTCATCCGTCAGCGAATGCTTTCCCAGTTCCGTGAGCGTTGCCTTCCAAAGCTGCGACGTTAAGCTTTTTGATCAGCATGGCGACCGCGCCAGCCATCGCTCACGGGCCGGTCTGACGGACGAAACGCGGGTCGGAGGGATCGGCTGCGTCGCGGCGAGAGATTTCTCCCGGACCCTGTCGATCCGCGGGCCGCCCGTTCGACGTGTGGCTGCGAGGGTCGAGCGGCGGCCCCGCCGGATGAGGAGAACGCGATGCCGAAGTACATGCTGATCATGCGGGGCACCGACGAGACGAACGCGGCCATGATGGCTTCGATCGACGAGGCGATGGCCGCGACCGGTCGGTTCATCGAGGAGATGATCAAGGCCGGTGTTCTCCTCGCGGCCGAAGGGCTGGACGATCCGGGCCGGGGCGTCGTGGTCGACTTCAGCGGCGAGGCCCCGGTGGTCACTGACGGGCCGTACGGAGAGACCAAGGAACTGTTCGGGGGCTACTTCCTGCTCGATGTCGCCTCGAAACAGGAGGCGGTCGAGTGGGCCAAGCGGGTGCCGGCGGTCCCCGGGTCCAAGATCGAGGTCCGCCGGGTGGCCGGGAGCGACGAGGTCCCGCAGGGCAACGAGCGGATCGTCAAGGAACGGGCCGGGCGCGAGACCAGCGGCCAGATCTGATGGGTACGGCCGAGGTCGAGGCCGTCTGGCGGATCGAGTCGGCGCGGATCGTCGCCGCGCTGACCCGGTTCACCGGCGATTTCGGGCTGGCCGAGGACGCGGCCCAGGAGGCGGTGGCCGAGGCGCTGGTGTCGTGGCCGCTCGCCTCTCCGGCCAATCCGGCCGGCTGGCTGATGGCCACGGCCCGACGGCGGGCGATCGACGCGATCCGCCGCCGGACCGCCCTCCAGGACCGATACGCCCTGCTGGCGGCCGACCCGGTGGTCGACGAAGAAATCGACCCCGACAAGATCGATGACGACGTGCTGGCGCTGATGTTCGTCAGCTGCCACCCGGTGCTCTCCCCCGAGGCCCGGGTGGCGCTGACCCTGCGCGTGGTCGGCGGCCTGTCCAGCGAGGAGATCGCCCGCGCGTTCCTCGTACCCGTGCCGACCGTGCAGGCCCGCATCACCCGGGCCAAGAAGACGATCGCGGCGGCCGGGGTGCCGTTCGAGCTGCCGCCGGCCGCCGAGCGCCGGGAGCGGCTGGGCGGCGTGCTCAGCGTCCTCTACGTGATCTTCACCGAGGGGTCGACGGCCACGTCGGGCGACCGGCTGCTGCGCCCCGACGTCGCGTACGAAGCGATCCGGCTGGCCCGCACGCTGGCCGCGCTGCAGCCGGACGAGCCGGAGGTGCACGGCCTGCTCGCGTTGTGCGAGCTGACGGCCGCGCGCTTCCCGGCGCGGACCGGCCCGGACGGCTCCCCGATCCTGCTCGAGGATCAGGACCGGCGGCGGTGGGACTTCTCGGCGATCCGCCGTGGGCTGGCCGCGCTGGCCAAGGCGTCGACTCGCGGCCTCGGCCCCTACGGCCTGCAGGCCGCGATCGCCGCCATCCACGCGTCGGCGCCCTCGGTCGAGGCGACCGACTGGGACCGGATCGTGGTGCTCTACGAGGCGCTCGGCCGGGTCGCGCCCTCGCCGGTGGTCGAGCTCAACCGGGCCGTCGCCGTGGCCATGGCCTCGGGTCCGGCGCAAGCCCTGGCCATGGTGGACGAGCTGATCGCCTTGGATCGGCTCCCCGGTTCGCATTTGGTTCCGACCGTACGCGGTGAGCTGCTGGCCCGGCTCGGACGGCGACCGGAAGCGCGCGCCGAGCTGGAGCTGGCGGCCCGGCTGTGCGCCAACCAGCGCGAACGCTCGGTGCTGCTGCGCAAGGCGGCCACGCTGAGCTGACTTCTCGGGCGTCGGTGGTGGGCCGGACGCCGCGCCCAGGCTGACCTACCGCAGCCAGCGCAGAGCGGCGTCGGCAGTGTCCTCGGGGCTGCTGTTGAAGGCGATCGCCGCGCCGGGAGCATGGCGCCGGACGAGGTTGACCACCTTCTCGAAGAACTCGAGCAACGGCTCATGCTTGCGGATGCCACCCCCGACCACCACACAGGCGTAGTCGTTCCGGGTCAACGCCTCGACGATCGTGCCCTCGGCGTTCTCGTCGAGTGCCACCAAGCACATGTCGGCCTCGATGCCATGATCGTCGAACCGAGCCTGACCGCGTGCGATCGCCGCCAGGACTGGCTCAGGATCCCAGCCCGGGATCCTGACGGGATCGAGACCGATCACCAGCACTCGTCCCAGTCTCATGCATCCTCCTCATCCGACAAGGCTTCATCAGAGCAGTCTGCGGCACGTGAGCTTGTGTGATCAGTCGCCGTCGCCCGACTCGAGCCATTCGCGTACTGCTGAGAAATCCGCGTCGGTCAGGCCGACGTATGGGTCGACACGCTGCAGCAGCGCCCGCCCCGGATGATGCGTTGCGATCCACCGCCGGTCAGTAACAGTTATCTCGTCATCAAGCCACACGAAGGGTCGTCCGGCCGCCCACCGCGTCAGGACGATGGTCTTCCAGTGCAGACCGTGCGGTGGATCGCCGTCGCCGTCCGGCCATTCGACGACGGGCAGATCCGGAAGCCCGAGTCGCGGCGAGATGACCTCGTTCGCCTCGATCATCCATGTCGTTGCCCAGGCCAGCTGGCATCCCAACGCCAACAGCCGGCGACCGTCGTCCGGGTCGAGCCTGTCAAGCAGAGGATTACCAGTTTCGTTCACTGGCTGAGCGACGCCGCCCAAGGCAGGCTCCCGGCCGGGGTGCCGGACTTTGAACGGAATCAACGTTCCATCCACATCGAGGAAGACCAAGGGAGGGTCAGTGAAGCCGGGCATCACCTCGAATCGTATCGGGCCCATCCAGGCTGAGTCAGATGGGGATCTCCGCCAGGTAGGGGATTCGCTGCCCGGCCGCCCGCGCCAAGGTCGTGAGCATTTGACCCTTCTGAGGTATCAGGGACGGTCGATCAGGTCGCCGACGCGCAGGGTCGCGGCCAGCAGTTCGGGGTCGCCAACGCGGTCGTACGACTCGACAGCCGTGTCGGCGAACTTCAGGACGTGCTCGTCGCCGTGCTCCGCCGCCCGCTGGAGCGCATCCTCGCGGGTCAGCTCGGGATAGCGCCGGACGATCTCCGCGCGCGGGGCCGGCCGGGCCGGGGCGTACGCCGCGATGACCGCCGCCACTGCCGCCCAGACCGCGGTCAGGCTCGGTAGCCACTGCTCGGGTGGCAGGACCGGGAGCACGTGCCGCACGGCGTTGGGCGCGGTGGCGGCGTGCACCAGCAGGACCGGCGAGCCGTGGCCGAGCCCGAGGTACGTCTTGACGGCGCTGTCGACGAGCGAGTCAAGCCGCGCTGGGACCTCCTCGGCGGAGGCGGCGGGTTCCAGCGCGCGCAGGCTCGCGGTCCAGCCCGGGCTGCGTTCGAGTCGTTCGAGCCGGTGGGCGATGAAGCCGCTCTGGTCCTTGAGCCGGGTGACGGCTGGCAGGGCCTGTCGCGGTGTTAGGGTGCCCGCCGGCGGAACCACCCCGGCCAGTTCGCGGTAGCGCGCCGCCCAGAACGCCAGCCCGTGGGCCAGTTCGTCGAGGGTCTGCTGGGCCGGGGCCTGAACGCTGCCGCGCAGCGTACGCACCGCGTGACTGACCCGGATCACACCGTGGGTCGAGCCGGCCACGATTCCCGGGAGCAGCCGCGGCCACCACTCGACGAGCACCTCCGACCACGGCCGCTCGGTCAGCTCGTGCCGGAAGTATGCGGCCCAGTCGGGCAGCCGTCGCGCCTGGCCCAGCGCCGCGCCCCATTCGCCGGGTCGGATGGCCGCGCTCGTGCCCGGCAGCCCCGCCAAACGGCGTACGTAGCGGTCGAGCCAGCCCTCGACGTCGATGTCGAGTCCCCGCCGGACCATGACCTCCACGGCCATCGGGCCGTGGTTGGTCATCCCGTGGTTACCCTCCTCGTCGCCGCCGAACTCTGGCCCGTACGCATGCAGCCGTTCGTACGCTGCGGGTAGGGCCTCCGTCATCGGTCCGCGGGGCATGGCGACCACCTCAGTGGGCGACGTCGTAGACGAGCTTGGTGATGCCGTTGGCGTACGTCTCGGACTCGACCAGCTTCAGCATCTGCTTCTCCTTGTCGGTGTCGCTGAACATCCGCTTGCCGGCACCGAGCAGCACCGGGTAGAGCAGCAGGTGGTAGCGGTCGATCAGGCCGGCGTCGGCGAGGTTGCGGGCGAGGGTTGCGCTGCCGTGAATGAAGATCGGGCCGCCGTCGGTCTCCTTGAGCTTCGCGACGTCCTCGAGGGAACGCAGGATCGTGATGTCACCCCAGTTGTCGACGAGGGCGTCCTCGCCGAGGGTGGTCGAGACGACGTACTTCGGCAGCTCCTTGAGGGCGGCGAATTCCTCCATGTCCGGCCACAACGGCGAGAACGCCTCGTAGCTGGTCCGGCCGAACATCAGCGCGGTGGCCTCCTCGGTCTCCCGACCCTTGATCTCGTACGCCTCGGGCCGGAACTCGATGTCCTTGAAGGTCCAGCCGCCGCTGCGGTGGTCCTCGGATCGGCTACCGCCGCCGGGAGAGTCGACGACGCCGTCCAGCGAGACGAAGGCGGTGTAGATCAACGTACGCATCTTTGATGTCCCATCCGTGTGGTCCAAGTGGATGTCCTCAGTCTTCGGTGGTGTCGTCCGGACGGCCACGATTAGGCTCAGACCTAATCGGAAGGAGCGGCTGCGTGATCCACCTGCACTTCACGGCGGCCGACCTGACCCGCGTACGCTTCGCCGCCTCGCCGCTCACGGAGACCGTCGCCAGCCTTCGTGCGCTCGCCGCCGGCGGGCAGGGCCGGCACCTGCACCGGCCCTGGATCGACAGGTTCGCCGAGCGATCGGGCCGGCTGCGCAAGCGCGACCTCGAGCTACTGCGGGCGCTGGTGCGTCCGGAGGGCTACATCCCCGATTTCCTGGTGCCGCCGCCGGATCGCCGGTCCTCGACCTTCGCGGACGCGCTCACGCGGATCGCCGACGCCGATCCGGAGGTCGTGGCGCAGGAGTTGGCGCACCTGGCGGGCCACCGGGTCGCCCAGCAGGGGTCCGGCCGCGAAGGGCGGCAAGCCCTGCTCCAGGCGCTGCTGCAGCGGCCCGACGCGGGCATCGGGCCCGTCACCGAGGCACTCGAGGCGTACCACCGGGTCGCGATCGCCCCGGACTGGCCGCGGATCGACGCGTTGCTCAACGACGACATCGCCTACCGGCTCGATGCCCTCGCCGACGGCGGCGTCGACCGGATGATGAGCAACCTGCACCCGTCGGTCCTGTTCGCCGGCCAGACGCTGACGATCGTCAAGTACTACGAGGGGCACGCCGACTGCGGCGGGCGCGGCCTGCTCCTCGTGCCGTGCGCCTTCGCCTGGCCGGACGTCCTGGTGCGGACCGCGCAGCCGGACTCCCCCAGCGTCTCCTACTCCCCGCGGGGCCTCGGCCGGCTCTGGGAGGAGCAGGAGCACCCCGCGCAGACCGGCTCGGCGCTCGCCGGCGTCCTCGGGCAGACCCGGGCCGCCCTGCTGGCCCAGCTGGACCTGCCGATGTCGACCAGCCAGGCCGCCACCCAGATGGCGCTCTCCGCGCCGACGCTCAGCGTGCATCTCCAGGCGCTGCGCGCCGCCGGGCTGCTCGCCTCGCGCCGGGCCGGCCGGCAGGTGCTCTACTCGCGGACCGAACTCGGCGACCGACTGCTCAGCGGGGCAGGCCGGCAGGCCGACTCCTGACCTCCTGGGTACGCCGAAACCCGATGAGCGGCGGGCGAGCCGCCACTGTGCTTGGGCGTGCGAATCTCAGCCGAGGCTGAGGCCGTGCTGCTCAAGGGCGGCCTGGAGGATCCCGAGCGCTTTCGGTCCCATGCCGTGCAGTCCAGCGAGGTCCGATCGGGGAATGCCCGCGAGCTGCCGCAGGGTGGTGTATCCGGCGGCGTGCAGGGCTCGAGTCGCCGGCGCACCGATCTTCGGAAGCGCGTCCAGGGACGAGGCCATCTACCGATGCTAACCCGCTGGCTCCGCGATCCGACCCAACCACCGGAGCACTGTCAGGATCAGTACATGGCGAACGTCTGGTCCGGTGTGACGATCGATTGCCTTGAGCCCGAGCGGGTAGCCCGATTCTGGAGCGGCCTGCTCGGCCGCGAGCCCGGGCCGTCGCAGGAGGGTTGGGTCTACCTGGGCGAGCGGGGTGACGCTCAGCCGCGGCTGGTGTTCCAGCCAGTGCCGGAGCCTCAAACAGGTAAGGTGCGCATCCACCTCGACGTCTCCGTCGACGACATCGACGAGGCCATGACGCTGGTCATCGATCTCGGTGGCAGGTTCACCGGTGAACGGCACGACTATGCCGAGGGCGTGGTCGTCATCATGGCCGATCCGGAGGACCACGAGTTCTGCCTCGTGAAGTACTACAGCTGACGGGTGCGTACAGACTGCGCGCTCATCGGCCAGACTTCCGGTACGGCGCGGGGGACGCGAAGCGCACCAGGGGGTTCCAGCGGCTGGCACCCTGTTCGTACCATCGCCTGGTAGGTGTGGGAGGTCGTCATGTCGGACGAAAATCGGGCGGAAAAGCCGAAGCTTCCGCCGCGCTGGTTCATCCGGTCGGCCTGGTGGGTGCACCGGCGCCTGTACCGGGTCTCCGGCGGCCGGGTCGGACTCTGGCGGCCCCGCGCCGACCGCTGGGGCACCCTGCGGCTGACCACCACCGGGCGCCGCAGCGGCCAGCAGCGCAGCGTCATCATCGCGTACCTGGACGACGGGCCGAATCTGTTCACCCTGGCCATGAATGGCTGGGGCGAGGGTGAGCCGGCCTGGTGGCTCAACCTGCAGACGCATCCGGATGCGACCGTCGACATGGTCGGCGGGCAGCGGCTGGTACGTGGACGCGCCGCAACAGGCGACGAGCGGTCGCGGCTGTGGGCCCGCTGGCGCGAGATCGACACGAACCTCGACGCCTTCGCGGCGCTGCGGTCGTCCGAGACCGCGGTGGTGGTCCTGGAGCCCCGGAAACGAGATGCCGCACCGTGAGCCTGCCCGAGGTGTCGGAACTGCGCGAAGGCTCACGTCGGCGAGCCGCAGACCGACCCCGAGGGCCCGTGATGACCCACGTGGAAGATCTCGCCGGTCCGAACGGGCTCCTGTTACGCCACTACCGGCCCTGCGAGCAGGCGCGGCCGCTGATGGTGTTCGCACACGGCGGCGCCTTCGTCCTCGGTGACCTGGACACCCATGACCGGACCTGCCGCCGTATCGCCGATGCCTGCGATGTCGAGGTGCTGGCCGTGGACTACCGGCGCTCGCCCGAGTATCGCCACCCCATCGCCATCGAGGATGTGGCGGCGGTGCTGCGCTGGGCCCGGCCCTTCGCGGTGGCCGGAGACAGCGCGGGCGGCTACCTGGCCACCATGGCCTGCCTGCGGCTACGAGACGCGGGTGATGTCCTGCCCGCCGTCCAGGTCCTGATCTGCCCCAACACCGACCTGACGCTCTCGCAGCCCAGCATCGCGGAGAAGGGGTCCGGCTACACGCTGGACGCCGACTTCCTGACCTGGGCGATCTCGCAGTGGACACCCGATCCCGCCGACCGGACGCTCGGCAGCCCGCTGCTGGTGGCGGACCTGCGCGGCATGCCGGACGCCCTCATCGTGACCGCCGAACACGACGCGTTGCGCGATGAGGGCAACGCCTATGGGCAGCGACTGGCGCACGCCGGGGTACGTGTGATCCACCGGGAGGAGCCCGGACTGGCGCACGGCTTCATCCAGGACATGGATTTGACCTCCCCAGCGGCGGCCGCCGCTCACGACCGACTTTTCGACGACATCAAAACCCTGATCCACCGATGAAACCCGATCTCGACGGGCTCGACCGCTACAGCTTCACCGCGTCCGGCTCGCGCCAAGGGCTGCTGCCCTGACGCGACCCGGACGCGGTTGAGCTGGACGATGGTGGCGAGGATGTCTGGTTGTCGTCAGTCCGCTGGTCGTGTCTTCCGCGCCGCCTCGCGGTCGAGGGCGGCGACCTCTCGTACGGCCTCGGCGATGGCCGCGAAGCCCTTGCGCAGGATCGCACCGTGGTTGCTGGCGAGCTTCGCGCTGATCTTGATGTTGGGGTTGCGGGCGGTCACCGTGTCGAGGCTGGCGCGTATCCGTTCCTGCTCATCACCGCGGCTTCCGAACGACGTCCCCGAAGCGACCACATACCGCACCGGGACGGTGATGTTGTCCAGCACGGGTCCCAGCTCGCGCTCGCGGGAGATCACGCCGATCTCGATGTTGCTGTTCGCCTGCTGTTCGGCGGTCATCCGCGGGGTCAGGCCCGTCGGACGCAGCAGCGGCAGGAACCAGCCCAACCGCCGGAACAGCTTCCGGATCCGCTGCTCCATCGCCTCGTCGAGCCAGTCGTGCGGGAACGCGCCGTCGACCAGGACCGCGCCCACGGTACGGTCCGGATTGCGGCTCGCCCAGTGTGACGCGACGAACGCTCCGTAGGACCAGCCCACCAGCAGCGCCCGGTCCACGCCCCGGGCCGCGAGAACGGCATCGACATCCCGGACGGCGGCCTCGAAGGAGTAGTCCGCCGAACGCTTCGACTTGCCGCGAGCCCGCTCGTCGTAAGTGATGTGCCGCCACCCCGTCCCCAGCTCGGCGATGACCCGCCGCCAGTACCCCTGGGTGGCGAACTGGCCGTTGAGGTAGACCACCGGGATACCGGGACCGCCGGTGTCGGTGACGGCCAGGGCCGTGTCGTCGACCGGCACCATGCCGGTCCACTTCGAACTGGTCGAGGAAGTGCTGTTCTTCGTCATTTTCTCCACCTGGTCGGGTTGGGCGGTCTGGTACGACTTCTCCGGGCCCTGCACGTGGATCGCAGGGCCATCGGGACGGACGGCCGCGTCGTCGGTGACGACCGACTGGATCTCGATCGCGGTGGGCCCGGCCCGATGGTCCTGGTCCTGCCTCGTCAGAGGCTGCGGGCGCTGATGTCGCCGTGGGAGGTGGTGGCGCGGATGTCGAGTTCAGCGGTGCCATCGTTCTTGAGGGCGTTGCTGACGCGGCCGTAGCCGGTGCCGGCGTCCAGGGCGGCCGAGACACCGGCGGCGGCGACGATCGAGATGTCGCCGGACTGGGTGCTGAGCACGACCGTGCCGCGCACTGCCTCGGTGATCCGGATGTCGCCCCTCGTGGTGCTGATCTCCGCCGGGCCGTTGAGCCGGCCGACCTCGACGTCGCCGTCGATCGCCGTGAGGTGGACGCTCGCCGCCTCGTCGATCTTGATCTGGCGGTACGCGCCCTCGAACGTGACGTCGCCAAGGCGGCCGACGCCGCGGAGCTCGGAGGCGGCGGTCTTGGCCTCGACGCGGGAGCCGGCGGGCAGCTGGACGGTGACCTCCAGGGATCCGGAGGGGCCGAAGAGCTGGTTCTGGGGGGTACGGATCCGCAGCACGCCGTCGGCGTAGGCAACGGTGGTCTGCTCGGCGGTCTTGACGTCGCGGCTCTTGCCGGGGTTGGCGGGCAGGACCTCGACGGTGGTGTCGGCCCGGTCGGCGGCGATGAACTGGATGCGTCCGGCGGGGATGTCCAGGACGGCGGAGATCGGGGCGGGGGTGGCGAAGTTCTGCATCGTGCTCTCCCGTGCTCGTTCGTTGTTTCTGATACCGGAAAAGCTACGTTGCTTTCCAAAAGCTGGCAACAACTTCGTTGCGCTGGTTCGGCATTCCAGCAGGTCACGGTGCAGAAACTGTTGCAACCGGTCTAGACGCAACGCAACGCCGACCGTCTGAGCGTTGCAATAGCCGAGAGGTGAACGCTATAGTCGGAGGGTCAGGGACCACCAGAAGGATCACCAAGGAGATCGCGATGCCGGGAGGCAGACTCACCCAGCAGGAACGCCAGCAGATCGCGCTGGGGCTGGCCGACAGCCTCCCCTACGCCGAGATCGCCCGACGCCTCGACCGTCCGACCTCGACGATCACCCGTGAGGTCATGCGCAACGGTGGCCCCACCGCCTACCGCGCCGACCTGGCCCACCGCGCCACCGAGCGTCGCGCTCACCGGCGCCGGCCCGCCTCGTCCCGAGGTCCGGAGTCCCTCCCCCAGCCGCACGGACGCAACGCCGAGGCCGTGGCCGAGTACGAGGAGACGCTCACGACCGTCCTGATGGCTTCGGGCCTGACCAAGATGACAGCCCGGGTGCTGACCTGCCTGTTCACCACCGACGCGGGCAGCCTCACCGCGTCTCAACTCGCCCAGCGCCTCCAGGTCAGCCCGGCGTCCATCTCCAAAGCGATCGCCTTCCTGGAGGGCCAGAGCCTCGTCCGCCGTGAACGCGACGAACGCCGCCGCGACCGCTACGTCGTCGACGACGAACTCTTCTACCAGGCGACGATCGCCAGCGCCCGATCCAACGACCAGCTCGTCGAAACCGCGCGCCGAGGCGTCGCCGTCCTCGGCCCGCACACCCCCGCCGCGACCCGCCTGGAGAACATCGCTCGCTTCCTCGACTTCATCAGCGAAAGCATCACCCGCGCCGCCGAACAGGCCCGCGACGTCCTCCACACCAGACCCGCAGCGGCCTCAAACGACACCACCCAACCGAGCGCAGACCACGGATAGGCAATCCGCAACGGCACCCCGCTCGAAGGGACGCCGCGGCCGGACGGCCGCCCGACCCCGTGGCTCGAGCGAGCGTCCGGCAGTGGCGCCGTGTCACTCGCGGTCGTCGACGCTGAGCTGAGCCAGTTGCGGCGGCTCGAACTGACCCTCGACCACGACGCCGCTGCCGGCGAGGCGGACCCGCTCGACCACGAACGGCTGCCCGCCCGTCAGGTCCGTCAGCTCCTGCCAGTCCACGCACGGCTCCCCTCACCCTCGACCACATGCCCGCCATTGACTCTTCACTTGGATGTCACCGATCGATCCCATGAGTGACGCGTCGGTTTCTGACCGCAGGAGTTGGCTGTCAGACACCGTCACACTTGTCCTGACCAGGAGCTGATCCACGTGCCTTCCTCTCGTCGTACCTTCCTCGCCGGCGGTGCCGCCGCCGGCGTGGGGCTTGCCGTCGCCGGCGGCTTCCCGTCCCTGGCCCAGGCCCACCCGAGCCGGCCCCGCCCGCCGGCCGGGGCCGGCCACGTGCCCTTCCCGCCGCTCGTGGACGACCCCAAGGGCGTCCTGGCCCTGCCCGAGGGCTTCAGCTACACGGTGGTGACCCGGGCCGGCGTCACCCGTCTCGACCGCGGCCAGGGCGTGACCCCGGCCGACCACGACGGCATGGCCGTCTACGACGCCGGCCACGGCCGCTACACCCTGATCCAGAACCACGAGATCGACCCCGGCGCCGAATTCGGCGTACCGCACGTCAAGGGCACCGTCTACGACCCGGGTGCCGTCGACGCCGGCGGCTGCACCGTGATCCGGACCGACCGCGCTGGTCGCAACCTCGGTGAGTTCGTCGCCCTCTCCGGCACCGTCGGCAACTGTGCGGGCGGTCCCACCCCCTGGGGCACGTGGCTGACCTGCGAGGAGACCGAGGACCGGGCCGGGGACGACTGGGCGGAGGACGGCCGGTCCGGCGTCTTCCAGAAGGACCACGGGTACGTCTTCGAGGTCTGGGCCGACGGCAGCGCGGACCCGAGGCCGATCAAGTGCCTGGGCCGCTACGCCCACGAGGCCCTGGCGATCGACAAGGACCGCACCAAGGTCTACCTCTCCGAGGACGCCGACGGACCCAACGGCCTCTTCTACCGCTGGACCGCACCCCGCGGCGTCAAGCTCGGTCCCGGCGTGCTGACCCGCCTCGCTCCGGACGCCGGCGTCCTCGCCGCGATGCAGATCATCATGGACGACGGCTCGGTGCTGCCGGACGTCGCCTACCTGACCTCCGCTCAGCTGGGCCGCCCCTTCCCCGTCCGGTGGATCGAGGTGCCTGAGCGCGACGCGCGGACCACGGCTGTGCGCGAGCAGTTCGCCGATGGCCAGGTCACTCGAGGACGCAAGTTCGAGGGCGTGTGGGGCACCGACGAGGGCGTCTACGTGGTCAACTCCTACGCGTGGGACGACGGTGACCTCCCGGCGGACGCGGCTCCGCACGACGGCATGGTCTGGTTCTACGACTACCGGGCCCAGACCATCCAGCTGGTGACGTACTTCCCGCACCAGACCGCGTCGGAGGAGGGTACGCCGGTGAAGTACAACGACCTCACCTTCGACGGCCCGGACAACGTGACCGTCACCCCGTGGGGAAGCCTCGTGCTCGCCGAGGACGGCTCGGGCGCCTCCCACGTGCTGAGCGCGTTCCCGGGCGGCCCCACCTACGCGATCGCCCGCAACCAGCTCAACGACTCAGAGTTCTGCGGGCCGACCTTCAGCGCCGACGGCAAGGTGCTCTTCGTCAACATGCAGGACCCCGGCCTCACCCTGGCCATCACCGGCCCGTGGGAGAAGTACCTGGGCTGACAGCCAGATCCGACCGGTGGGGGTCGGGCGATCCGCCTGGCCCCCACCGCGTCTGCGACGCCCACGGCCGCGTCACCTGGCCGGACCGACCGGGCATCACGCCCGATCCTCAGCCGAGCACATCAACATTTGAACGACGGACATGAAACTTCTCTCTCGACGTCAGATCAACCGGCGACCCGGCTGGCCCTAGCTGCTGGCCACGGTGACCATGCCGCCGCAGCGGCACTCATTCGCGTCACCCACCTCGCGGGACCGGACGAGGCCGACGACCTCAACGGCCCCATCGGCACCGTCCGCTCCCGGGTCACCCGCGCCCGCAACGACCTCATCGCCGCCATGACCGGCACCGATGCCACCAACCGCCGGGGCCGCCGCTCCAGCTGATGCCTGCAGAAGGCAGCCGACTCCCCCACCCGGTCGGCGATCATCCGCTTGGTGGGCGTCGTCCCAGCGCCGGTTGTATGTCGGCGAGCAGGCCGCATCTCACAGCCCCAGGGCTTAGGGTGAAAAACCGGCGCGGCCACTGTCGTCGAGGTACGACGAGGGCGTCCCGATCAGGGCCGCCAGCCTTCATGTTTTTCAGGCGAAGGACGGACCGATGACCGAGCGAACATCACCGACTGACAACGCGCGCGGCGTCCACCACTGTTGAGATGGACTGGGCCGGATGGGCATTGTTCGGGTTGGTCGCCACCGCGGCGCTCACCGCGGCGCTGATCACTGCTCAACTGGCCGGCCTCACTCGCCTCGACTTTGCCCTGGTGCTCGGGACCCTCGTCACCGAGGATCCCGATCGGGCCCGGGTCGTCGGGTTCTTCATTCACCTCTGCGCCGGTCAGGGTTTCGCCCTCGGCTACGCGGCCACGTTTGCTCTGCTGAACCGCGCCACCTGGTGGACCGGGGCACTGCTCGGGACCGTCCACGTCGGGATCGCGCTGACGGTGCTTCTGCCGCTGCTTCCGGGTGTCCACCCGCGCATGGCCTCCCAGCGGGCGGGCCTGGCCAGCACCGCCGTGCTGGAGCCGCCCGGCCTGTTCGCCGTCAACTACGGCATCCAGACCCCCGCAGTCGTGGCTGTCGTCCACGTCATCTACGGGGTGGTCCTCGGAATGCTCCTTCAAGCCCGTTGACCCGCGTCCCACGACCCGTCAGAAAGCGATCTCCATGACCGGTGGGTCCGACACGACGTGTCCCCGGCCTCCAGCGCCGATCAGCGACTACGGGCTGCTGGGTGACACCCGCACCGCTGCCCTCGTGGCAAGTGACGGCGGGATCGACTGGCTCTGCGTGCCCCGCTTCGACGGCGAGCCCCTGTTCGGCCGGCTGATCGGGGGCCCTGACGCGGGAACGTTCCGGGTCGGCCCGGCCCGACCGGCCGCGGTCGTCGAACGGCGCTACCGGCAGTACACCGCCACTCTGGAGACGACATGGGCGGTGGGCAGCGGCCGGCTCACCCTCACCGAGGCCATGGTGGCCGAGGTCAGCGGCCGCCTGCTGCCCACGACCCTGATCGTGCGGCGGCTGTCGACCGAGGATGCGGAGGCGGACGCCGTCGTCGAGTTCGATCCCCGCCTCGGCGTACGGCACCGCCGGCCCCGGGTCCACCAACGGCGCCGGGCCTTGGTGTGTCAGTGGGGGTCGCTCGCGGTCTCTCTGGGCAGCGCACCCGATCTCGCCATCGAGCCAGGTCGGCCCGCCCTGGTCAGGGTCAGGCCGGGCCGGCCGGTCACCCTCGTGCTGGCCGTGGCCTACCGCGAACCGCTGATCCACGTCGATCCGGCGTGGGCCTGGGACCTGCTCACCGAGGACGAGGACCGCTGGCGGGCCTGGACCGCCGAGATCGACGAGTCACTGCCGTTCCGGGAACACGTCGTACGAAGCCTGCTGACGCTGCGGCTGCTGACCTACTCGCCGTCGCGGGCCCCGGTGGCCGCACCCACGACGTCTCTGCCCGAAGATCCCGGCGGGGTACGGAACTGGGACTACCGCTATGTCTGGCCTCGCGACGCCAGCATCGGCGTCAGCGCGTTCCTCAGTGTCGGCAAACCCGACGAGGCCCGCGGCTTCCTCGCCTGGCTGCTGCACGCCAGCCGGCTGCAGCGGCCACGCCTGCCGGCACTGCTCACCCTGCACGGCCGCCACGTACCAGCGGAACGGGAACTGCCCGGCTGGCCCGGCTATCTCGGCAGCGTCCCGGTACGGATCGGCAATGCGGCCGCCGGGCAACACCAACTCGACGGTTACGGCTGGGTGATCGACGCCGCCTGGGCGTTCGTGCAGGCTGGGCAGGGCCTCTACAGCGAGACGTGGCGGGCGGTGCGCGGTTTCGCCGACGTGGTCGCCCGTTGCTGGCAGGAGCCCGACGCCGGCATCTGGGAGGTCCGCCAACCTGCCCAACACGTACATTCGAAGCTCATGGGCTGGCTCGCTCTGGACCGGGCCCTGCGCATCGCCGACACTCACCGCCTGCCAGACCGCCAACGTCGACGCTGGCGGGACGCACGAGACGCCATCGCCGCCGAGGTCCGGGCATCCGGCTTCGACCCGACGGCGGCCAGCTACGTCCGCACCTACGGCTCGGCGGACCTGGACGCGGCCTTGCTCGTCCTGCCGCTGCTGGACATGGAGAGCGCCGAGTCGCCCCGGGTGCGGGGCACCGTCGACGCCGTTCGGGACAGGCTTTCCGCCGGCACCTCGCTGCTCTACCGCTATCCGCCGGGACGTGACGGCCTCCCGGGGGCCGAAGGCGCGTTTCTGCCCTGCTCGTTCTGGCTGGTTCAAGCCCTCGCCCGCACCGGGCGCCGCGTCGAGGCGGTCGAGATGTTCCAGAGCATGCTCGGCCACGCGAGCCCACTCGGCCTCTACGCCGAAGAGCTGGACCCCGCGACCGGTGCCCAGGTCGGCAACTACCCCCAGACGCTGACCCACGCCGCGCTCGTCCAAGCCGCACTCGCCATTCGGGACGCCCCCGCCGACCAGTGAAGCCGTGGCGGCTCGTGCGGAGGCGCGTGGGACACGGCTCGGCCCTCCAGCCGCTCCATCGCGTGGATAGCGTCGCGCTGTTCCTCGGCGGTCATCTCGCCGACGGTGACCTGTTCCAGGTCCGTCCAGATCTGCTCCACCTGACTGCGCAGGGCGAGGCTGGCCGGCGTGGGTTCGACCCGGGTAGCCCTGCGGTCATCGGGATCCGGCACCCGGCGTCCCGCCGGGGTCAACCCGATCGACGGCAAGATCCGCAGCGGTGCGATGGAGGCGATCTTCCCGACCCCGCTGCCCGCAGTGCTCGGGGTCGACGTGGCGCTGCCGGTCGCCGCGGAGACCGCGACCCGCGCCCTCAACCTGCTCCGGATCGGCGCCGGGGACACCCTGCTGATCCACGGCGCGAGCGGCGGGGTCGGCCAACTCGCTGTTCAGCTCGCGGCCGACCGCGGCGCCACCGTGATCGGCACGGCCAGCGAGGCGAACCAGGATCGAGTCCGTGACCTCGGCGCCACCCCGACCACCTACGGCCGGGGACCGGTCGACCGGGTACGGGCCCTCGCTCCCGACGGCGTTGACGCCGTACTGGATGTGGCCGGTAAGGGCGCGCTGCCCGCTTCCATCGAACTGCGCGGCGGCACCGACCGCATCGTCACCATCGCCGACGGCGCAGCTCAGCAGCTCGGCGTCGTCTTCACCGCCGGCCCGGAGCAGCGATCCGCAGCCAACCTCGCAGCGGCCGTCGACCGGCTCGTCCGCGGGGAACTGACCGCCACCGTCGCCGCCGTCTTCCCGTTCGCAGAGGCTGCGGCGGCGCATCGGCTCAGCGACGGCGGTCACGCCGGCGGCAAGGTGGTGCTGGTTCCCTGAGCCCACGCCAAGCCGCGCCAGCCTCGGCGGCCGTGTTCGGACCCTGGACCGAGGTCCGACCACGGCCCGGAAGCGCCCTCGCCAAGAAACACAGACGATCAGTAGCATCGATGTCTCACCTGACGGGTCGCCGGCCCGGATCGCCGGTCCCGGCACGATGGAGAGGACGCCGATGCGAAATTCTGACGAGGGCGTAGCCACGACGGGGCCTGGCGCCGCGGCCCTGTCCCGGCGGCGCGTGCTGCACGCCGGGGCAGCAGCGGCGGCCGGTGGCGCGCTGCTGGTCGGCACCGCCGGGACGGCTCAGGCGGCGCCGCGCGGGCGTACTCCGGTCCGGGCCCGCGCCCTGGTCCCCGGTGATCGGGTTCGGGTGGTGTCGCCGGGCGGCACCCCGAACCCCGCCCTGATGGACCGTGGCATCGAGATCCTCCGTGGCTGGGGGCTGGAGGTGGAGTTGGGCCAGCACGTCTTCACCCGGTACGGCTACCTGGCCGGCACCGACGCCCAGCGGCTGGCCGACATGAACGCCGCGTTCGGCGACCCTGGTGTGCGGGCCGTCTTCGCCGCCCGAGGCGGGTACGGCACCCAGCGGATCGTGGACCAGGTGAACGTATCCGCCCTGCGTCGCGACCCGAAAGTGGTGGTCGGATTCAGCGACATCACCAGCATCCATGGTCGACTGTGGCGCGAGATCGGCCTGGTCAGCTTCTACGGCCCGATGGTCAACTGGACGGACAGCCGGACCGGTCCGGAGTCCGCCGAGGCGCTGCGCCGGTCGGTCATGACCACCGCGCCGATCACCATCAACCGGGATCCGACCGAAACCGCCGCCTCGGTCATGGTGCCGGGTCGGGCGACCGGCCGGCTGCTCGGCGGGTGTCTGACCCTGATCTCGACCTCACTGGGCGCCAAGGACGTTCCGGACTTCGACGACGCCATCCTGTTCTTCGAGGACGTGGACGAGGCGCCGTACAGCTACGACCGGATGTTGACCGAGCTGCGCCGGGTGGGCGTACTGGGCCGGGTTGCCGGGGTGGTGATCGGCCAGATCACCAACAGCGTCGGCCAGCCCGGCGAGTGGGACGCGGCAGCCGTACTCAAGGACCGCCTCTACGACCTCGGCGTCCCGGTGCTCGGCGGGCTCCGCCTCGGACACGGCAACGGCCAGCTCACCGTCCCGCTCGGCGCCCGGGCCACGATCGACGCCGAGGCCGGGACGCTGACCGTGGAGGCTGGCGTCCGGTAGCCAGCCCCCGGAACGTGACGCGGCAGCGCGGCGGCTCCGCCGGCGGGAGGGCAACGCGCGACACGTACGCACGGGGACACCTCGGTCCCGCGGGTGTTGCACCCTGGTGCGGTGGACGACGTGGCAGAGCTGCTGGACCGGATCTGGCGGACGGACGCGGCCGGCATGCTCGGCGCGCTCAGCCGGCGGCTCGGCGACTTGGACCGGGCCGAGGAGGCGCTGTCGGACGCGTTGGCCGAGGCGCTCAAGCGCTGGCCCGACGAGGGTCTGCCGGAGAGCCCCACCGGTTGGCTGGTCACCACGGGCTGGCGCAAGGCGCTGGACCGGCTGCGCCGCGACGCCGTCGGCCGCGGCAAGGTGGCACAGTTGGCCGCGGAAGCGCCGCCGGAACCGGGCGTGGACGATCGGCTGGCCATGGTCTTCGGGTGCTGCCACCCGGACCTCGCCGAGCCGGCCCGGGTCGCACTGACGCTGTACGCCGCCAGCGGCCTGAGCACGGCCGAGATCGCCGCCGCGTTCCTGGTGCCGCTGCCGACGATGGCGCAGCGGCTTTCCCGGGCCAAGCGCCAACTGCGGGAGCGCGGCGTCCGGTTCGAGGTGCCGCAGCCGCATGAGTACGCCGACCGGCTACCGGCCGTACTCGCGGTGATCTACCTGGTCTTCAACGAGGGGTATCTGTCCAGTGGCCGGTCCGCCCAGCGGGGCGAGCTGGCCCGCGAGGGGGTCGAGCTGGCGTGCCAACTCGCCGAGCTGCTGCCCCGTGAGCCGGAGGCCGCCGGCCTGGCAGCGTTGCTGGAGCTGCACCACGCCCGCGCCGACGCGCGGTTCGACTCGTGGGGCCGCATCCTGCTGCTCGACCAGCAGGACCGGCGGCTGTGGAACAAGGCGGCGATCGAACGGGCCGCGCTGCGGCTACGGGCGGCGGTGCGCCAGGGCCGGACGGGCCCGTACCAGGTGCAGGCCGGCATCGCCGCCCTGCACGCCCTGGCCCCCTCGTACGAGGCCACCAACTGGGCCGACGTGCGGGCGTTGTACGACCGGCTGCGCGCGTTGGACCCGTCGCCGGTCGTGCTGCTCAACCGGGCGGTGGCCACGCGGTTCGCGGTGGGCCCGGCCCCGGCGCTCGATGAGGTCGACGCGCTCGGGGACCAGCTTGCCGGTTACCACCTGTGGCACGCCGCCCGGGCCGACCTGCTGGGCACGCTCGACCGTCCGGGCGAGGCGCTGACGGCGGCGGAGCGGGCTCTGGAGCTGGCGACGAACCCGGCCGAACGGGAGCTGATGTCGCGTCGGGTGGGTGAGTTGAGGCGCCGGCTGTGAGACCGGCGCCCCGCGTCACCGCTATTCGCGGCTCATCACCGGACGGACCTCCAGCGCGCTCATCCCGGCGGCGAGCGGCCAGGTGGCCGCGATCCGCGCCGCCTCGTCAATGTCGTCGCACTCCAACATGACGATCGCGCCGATGACCTCCTTGAGCTCCAGGTACGGCCCATCGGTGATCACCGGCTGGCCGTTCGCGCCGGCGCGCACTGTCTTTGCCGCATCCCTGGGCTGCAGCTCGGCGCCGCCGTCGGCGATCTTGCCGGTCGGCTGCCACCTCTCGAACCACTCGTAGACCTGCTTCATCACGTCCTGCTCGTCGGCCGGGGACAGCGTCGTCCACTCGCGGTCGTCGCCGAAGATCAGCATCGCGTACTTCATCGTTGCTCCTCGTGTCTGGAAGCGCTGCGTCGTCCGTGTGACGAACGAGCGGCACCGGTCCTCGACAGGTTCCGCCGACACCCCGTCAACCGAGCGTCAGTCGGTAGCGGCCGCGGGGCGCGAGGGCGGATGCCATGAGCTACGTGACCGCGCGAAGGATGCGGCCGGGTTGGCGGCGCAGCCGTTGCATGGCCCGCGCCGTCGCGTCATCGGCGGGCAGGAGAACGACCAACTCCTGCGCGTCGGTTCTCGGCAACTCGAGCTTCTCTCGCTGCCACCGAAGTTCATGCGCGACGGGGTGGTTGAGCCGGAGCGGGACGTGCGGCGGGGGCAGGTGGCGGTTGAGGCGTCGGGTGAACTGCTTGCCGGCCAGGGGGGCGAGCTCGGCCCTGAACCATTCGGAGGTCTCCGCAGACGGCCCGAGCCACAGGTCGCAGGCTCGTTCGTCGGCCACCTGGTCCCAGTCGGGGAAGAACGTCCGGGCGCGCGGATCGGTGAACACGTAGCGCGTCAGGTTGGGCGTCCCGCTCTCGAGAAGCCCGATCCCCCGCATCAGCACCTCGAACGCACTCGTGTACGCGAGCACGTCGCCGAGGCGGTTGGTGACGAATGCGACGCCGGGCTCAAGAAGTTGGAGGGTCTGCAACACGGTGGGCCGGACATGGCGGTTGGGTGGCACCGGCTGCCCGCGCCCTGCACACGCTCCGCCGGTGATCTTGGCAAGGTGGCGCAGGTGATCGCGTTCGGCGGCGTCGAGGCTCAAGGCGTTCGCGAGTGAACTGAGCACCGCAGAGGACGGGTTGCGGTCTCGTCCCTGCTCGATGCGGGTGAGGTATTCGACGCTGATTCCCGCACGCGTGGCGAGGTCTGAGCGTCGTAGCCCAGGGGACCGGCGGCGGCCATGATCCGGCAGCCCGAACGACTCCGGCTGGATGTTGTCGCGCTTGGCGCGGATGAAGTCGCCCAGGGGCGTGCCCATGTTGCGAGTCTAGGTCGGTTTCCCGCCGCGAACCCGCAGGGTGGCCCCCCGGGGGCCAGCCTAAGCCCGGTCTGGTTGCCGTCGTCCCGGCAAAGGACCGTGAAGGCATGAGTGAGAAGCACAAGTTGGTGATCATTGTCGGGAGCGTCCGAGAGGGCCGGTTCGGGCCCGTCGTAGCCACCTGGGTGGCCGAGCAAGCGCGCGAGCACGGCGGGTTCGACATCGACGTCGTCGATCTCGCCGACGTCGAGGTCCCGCTGTCGATGCCGGCGGTCTCCCCCAGGTTCGCCGGCGACTCCTACCCGCGCCCCGCCGGGATGGCGTCCTTGACGTCTCACCTGCAGGACGCGGACGCCTTCATCGTGGTCACGCCGGAGTACAACCACAGCTACCCTGCGTCACTGAAGGCGGCCATCGACTGGCATTTCACCCAGTGGAGGGCCAAGCCCGTCGCCTTCGTCAGCTACGGCGGGGCGGCTGGCGGCCGTCACGCCGTCCTCCACCTGGAGAACGTGCTCACCGAACTGCATGCGGTGACTATCCGCGATGGTCTGGCCTTCCCGAACTACTTCAGGGCGTGGGAAGACGGTCGGCCGCTGGACCCGGAGGCATCCGGATTCGCCAAGACCCTGCTGGACCAGCTCGCCTGGTGGGCCGCCGCCCTGCGTGCGGCACGGAACTCGGTCCCGTACCCGGCCTGAGAGCCCTGTGAACAACTGTGGCGTCGGCCAGTCAAAGGGCTGGCCTACGCCCTCCTCAGCGGGTCGATGGAGCCCGCGCCGCGTGCGGGGGACCTCGCGACCGTCCGCCCCGCCTCGACGGCACCCAGTCGATCGTCAGCGCCGCCGGAGCGGGAGAAGCGTCGCAAGCAGCCAGACCGTGACCACCGCGATGGCCACCGCGACGCCGGTACCGAACCGGTCGCGGCCCGCCGAGATGGCCAGGATGGCAGCGATCACCAGACCAACCGTTGCTGCGGAGAGCCACCGGCCGGCTCGCCGGGAACTGCTCCCGGAGGGCTGTCGCATCGTCATGGCCACCTCCGCATCGCCGGTCGTCCATCTTCTCATCGCGGCAACCTGTCGGCTGACCCCGATCGACGCGGGACCAGCTGACGAGCCAGAGCCACGGTCGAGACGACGGCGAGGCCCGCGAAGACGAACATGACGACGCCAGGCGTCCACCATTCGCCCCACGACCCACCGACGCGGCAAGCCGACCGGCTCTACTCCGCGGTGGCGCGGCGGGCCGTGCTGAACCGGCGTTGGTAGGCGGCGGGGCTGATCGACAGCTTCCTGGCGAAAACTCGGCGCATGCTCTCGTAACTGGGGAAGCCGGCGCGGGCCGCGGCCTGCGTCGCGGTGTGTCCTTGGTCGAGCAGTGCCCTGGCCATGTCGAATCGGATGTTTTCCACGTAGCGGGCCGGTGTCGTGGACAGTTCCTCATGGAAGAGCCGGGTGAGCTGCCGGGTGCTCACGTTGAGATGCTTCGCGAGTTCACCGAGCGTGTGGTCCCCGCGGGGGTTCGCCGTCACCAGGTCGGTGATTCTGCGGAGCGCCGGCGAGCGGGGCGGCGGTCCTTGCAGCGGTGCCGAGAACTGGGACTGGCCGCCCGCACGCTGCATGTACACCACAAGGGCGCGGGCGACGTCGCGCGCCAGGTCGGGTCCGTGGTCCTCTTCGACGAGAGCGAGCGCCAGATCGATGCCGGCCGTCACCCCCGCCGATGTGTACGTGGTGCCATCGCGAACGTAGATCGCGTCGGGCTCGACGCGGCACGTCGGACACCGGGAGGCGAGTTCGTGCGTGACCTGCCAATGCGTGGTCGCGCGCTTGCCGTCGAGGAGGCCGGCGGCGGCGAGGACGAACGCCCCGGTGCAGATCGACGCGACCCGGCCGGCCACGGCCGCCGGTATCCGCGCAGCGTCCGCCAGGTGGCCGGGGACAGGGGCGCGTGGATAGAGGTGGGACCCGGCCACCAGTAACGTGTCGACGGCCGGCTCCGAGGAGACGGCGCCGTCGACCGCGACCCGGACCCCGAGGTTCGACATGACCTCCGCGCCGGTGGGCGACAGCAGCACGATCCGGTAGTCGGCACCGAACCGGTTCGCCTCCTTGAACACCTCCGCTGGACCGGCGACGTCCAGCAACGTCACCCCGTCGTAGACGAAGATCGCGACGCGATGACGGCCAGCGTTCACCGCTGCGGTGCCTTCGGAGCCGGATGCGCACGGCGAGCGGCCGGACCCGGCAGCACTGGACGCCGCTGGGTCGGCGAAACAGAAGGCATGGACACCGTTTATTGGTAGCACGCAATTACCGGAGATGACGCGGATCCTCGTTGGCGAGGTTGCTCACGGGTTTACTCAAGAAATGCCGGAGCCGTTGCTAACGGCTGGCAAAAGAAATCCTCGTGCCGAAACGGTGCCGTTGACTCACGCGATGAACCGGACATCAGACGCAGCGGGGAACGGGGCCGTGACGGACGACCCGAAGTCGCAGGCCGCGCACTCGACCCGGCCGCGGCACGTGGTCTCGCACGTGGTGGAGCACACGACTGTGATCTCCCCGTCCGGATATAGGTGATTCCTGGCCGGACGAAGGCGGCGCCGTACGACGATCGGTGGGCAGCATGGAGGTCAGGCACTCGGTCCGCACAGACTTTCCGGAAGGTCAAAGAGATCATGTCAGAGGTCATCGCGGGGTTGGAGATTCCTGAGACAGCGGCGGTCGCCGAAGCGACCACGCGCATCCAGGAGACGACCAGCCCCCTGATCTACCACCACTCCCGACGGGTTTTCTTCTTCAGCCTGATCCACGCTCAGAGGCTCGGCGTGAAACCGGACCCCGAACTGCTCTACCTGGCGGCCATGTTCCACGACACCGGCCTCCTGACCCCCTTTTCCGACGTCGAGCAACGCTTCGAAGTCGACGGCGCCGACCACGCCCGCAAGTTCCTCCTGGACCGGGGCTTCTCGACGGCCGCAGCCGACACCGTCTGGACAGCCATCGCGCTGCACACCACGCCGGGCATCCCCGACCGCATGGCCCCGGAAATCGCGACCACCTACCTCGGTGTCCTGACCGACGTGCTCGGCTTCGGCCTGGATGCCGTGGAACACGACCAACTGGCCGAAATCCTCGCCGTCCATCCACGAGGAAACTTCAAGAACGAGTTCCTGCGAGCCTACGTCGACGGGCTGAAGAACCGTCCCGAAACCACCAACGGCACCGTGAACTCCGACGTGCTCGAACACTTCATCCCCGGCCTCCAGCGCGTGACGACGGTCGAGCGCATCCTCGGTTCACCCTGGCCGAGCTGATCAGACAACTCAAAGGCCACGCGACGAACGGTGCGAGTCACTTCGACGACGGACGTCGTCCTTCGCGGTCGGGGCCGGGCAGCGCGAGCGGACCCGTGCCGAGCCCGCACAACCACCTCATATCGACGATTGCTCTTGGGAAAGGTTTCGAGTATGCGAGCGATCACCGTGCGCGACCGTGACGCGGGTGTCGGTGGCCTCACCCTGACCGACATGCCTTACCCCCACGCTGCGGAGAACGACGTCATCGTGCGCGTGCACGCCGCAGGCTTCACCCCCGGAGAGCTCGACTAGCCGGGAACATGGTCCGATCGCGCCGGTCGCGACCGGACACCCACCATCCCCGGGCACGAGCTGTCCGGAGTTGTGTTCGAGCTCGGCTACGGAACCGCCGGCCTCACCGTGGGCCAGCGGGTATTCGGACTGACCGACTGGACCCGCAACGGATCCCTGGCCGAATACACCGCGGTGGAGGCCCGCAACCTCGCCCCCCTCGCGGCCGACATCGACCACACCGTGGCCGCCGCGCTGCCCATCTCCGGACTCACCGCATGGCAGGGACTGTTCGACCACGCCCGCCTCACGACGGGCCAGACCGTCCTCATTCACGGCGCCGCGGGCGGCGTCGGCTCGCTCGCCGTTCAGCTCGCCCGGGAGGTGGGCGCCCGCGTGATCGGCACCGGCCGAGCCGACGACCGTGATGTCGCGCTCGGTCTCGGCGCGCAGACCTTCCTCGACCTGGACGCCGACGATTTGCAGCACGTCGGCGAGGTGGACGTGGTGTTCGACGTCGTCGGAGGCGACATCCTCAGGCGTTCGACCGAACTGGTACGCCCGGGCGGCACCCTCGTCACCATCGCCATGCCACCTACGGTGCAGCCCACGGACGGACGGGCCATCTTCTTCGTCGTCGAACCTGATCGCGCCCGGCTGACCGACCTCGCTCAGCGCCTCCGGACCGGACGGCTCAACCCCATCGTCGGCGCCGTGCGACCGCTCTCCGAAACGGCCTCCGCGTTCGCCCGCCACCGCCGCACGCCCGGCAAGACGATCATTCAGGTCGCGGACGAACAAGCGACGCAGCACTCGTGATCGGTGTGCGAATGCCAGCGGCATGCTGATCGTCGGACGGGAGACTCGAATGGCCAAGGCAATAGTTGGAGCAACCCCTTCCAGGGACACGTGAGCCCGGTCCTCACGGTCGCGGCGGACCTGGTCAGGCGTGGTCACGAGGTGGTCGTGTACACCGGATCCCGGTTCGAGGAGCGCGCTTTGGCGATCGGAGCGCGATTCCAGGCCCTGCCGCCGGAGGCCGACCTCGACGACCGGAAGTTGGACACCTGCTTTCCCGTGCGGGCCACGCTGCCACCAGGACCGGCCCAGTTGTCGTTCGACTTTGAGCACTTCTTCCTCGGCCAGCTGCCCGCGCAGGTGCGGGCTCCACGGGCGCTGCTGGCGAAGTTCCCCGCGGATGTGGTGCTCGGTGAGCTTGGCTTCTGGTCGATACCGGTGCTCAGCCTCTCCACGGCGCCGGAGGAACGCCCGACGCTCGTGACGCTGGGCTCTTCCCTGTGCTGATCCAGAGCGAGGACACTCCCGCGTTCGGCGCCGGTGTCCTGCCAACGCCGGGCGAGAAGGCACGCGCCCGCAACCGAGCGATGAACGCTCAGGTGCGCCAGGTCTTTGCCGAGCTGCAGAGATTCGGCGAGGCGACGCGCGAGTCGTTGGACGTGACGATGCCCGACTACCTCTTCGACGCGCCTTTCCGCCGTACGGACCACTACCTGCAGCTGACCGTGCCCAGCTTCGAGTACCCACGCAGCGACCTTCCGGAGCACCTGCAGTTCGTCGGTACGCTTCCTCCAGCGCCCAGCGACGACTACGTAGAGCCGGCATGGTGGCCCGAACGGTCGGCTGGCCGGCCGGTGGTGGTCGTCACCCAGGGCACCGTCGCCAACAACGATCTGAACGAACTGGTCATCCCCACGGTGCGTGCCCTCGCCGACCTCGACGCCCTCGTGGTGGCCGCCACCGTACGCGAGGACGGGCCGGACCTGGTACGCCAGGCCCTGGCCGAAGTCCCGGACAACGTGCGGCCGGCGAGCTTCGTGCCGTTCGACCGGCTGCTGCCACACGCCGACGCACTGGTCACCAACGGCGGTTACGGCGGGGTGCAGACCGCCCTGTATCACGGAGTGCCGCTGGCGGTCGCTGGTGCCAGCGAGGACAAGCCGGAGGTGGCCGCCCGCGTCGAGTGGAGCGGCACCGGCGTCAACCTGCGCACCAGCACGCCGGAGGTGACCGAGTTGCGCGCCGTGCAGACAGTGCTGCACGAGCCGGGCTACCGCACCCCAGCAGGAGATCCGTGTGGGTCAGGAGGCTGTGGCGGGCTTTTTGGTGGGGTCGGCCGAGGTGGCGCCGTGAGTGGGACGGCGGGTCAGGACCTGGGGGCCGGAAGCCGTGACGGCGACCGTGTGTTCGGAGTGCGCGGTGCGGGAGCCGTCGGCGGAGCGGATCGTCCAGCCGTCCTTGTCGAACTTGATTTTGTCGGTGGAGCGGCAGAACCAGGGCTCGATGGCGATGGTGAGACCGGGGTGAAGTTTCATGCCACGGCGGGCGCGGCCGTTGTTGGAGACGTGCGGGGCCTCGTGCATGGTGCGGCCGATGCCGTGGCCGCCGAACTCGGCGTTGACGCCGTAGCCGTAGGAGTGGGCGACCTCGCCGATCGCGGCGGAGATGTCGCCGAGGCGGCCGCCGGGCTGGGCGGCGGCGATGCCGGCCTCCAGTGCGACCTCGGTTGCCTCGATCAGCTTCAGGTCGGCCGGGTCGGGGGTGCCGACGACGACGGAGAGCGCGGAGTCGGCGACCCAGCCGTCGATGCCGGCCGCCATGTCGATGCTGAGCAGGTCACCGTCCCGCAGAACATAGTCGTGCGGCAGGCCGTGCAGCACGGCGTCGTTGACCGACAGGCACAGCACGTTGCGGAACGGGCCGCGGCCGAACGAAGGGGCGTAGTCCCAGTAGCAGGATTCGGCGCCGCGTTCCTTGATCCGGCGGCGGGCGTGGTGCTCGAGGTCCATCAGGTTGACGCCGACTGCGGCGACACCGCTCAGCTCGGCGAGCAGCTCACCGACGAACTGGCCGGTCACCTCCATGCGGCCGACCTCCTCGGCGGACTTGAGCTCGATCACGACAGCCTCCCTCTCCCGTTCGGTATTTTTATACCGTTATTTTTATACCACGTAGGTCGGGGCACTCCGGAGGGATATCCTGCTGGCATGGTTCGCCAACCGCTCACCGCCGAACAGATCGCAGCGGGCCAGCGCCTCGGAGCCGCTCTCCGGGCCGCGCGGGCCGGCCGCAGCCTCGTCGAGGTGGCCCTGGCAGCCGGCATCTCCCCCGAGACGCTGCGCAAGATCGAGGCCGGCCGCCTCCCCGCACCGGCGTTCGGCACCGTGGTCTGCCTCAGCCAGGCCCTCGACGTCCCCCTCAGCGACCTGGCCGACGTCTGGCTGGCCGACATGCCCATCCACCAGGCGTCCTAGAGACCGGCCGCCCCAGCACCTCAGCAGGAGATCCGTCTCAGGGTTCCGTGCCTGCGGTAGAGCGATCTGGTCGCTCATCACAACGTGGGGGCAGCCGAGCAGACGACCATCGAACCGAGCGCGGCTGCTTGCCGGTCAGGCGGCCGGTTCGCTGGTGGGCGACCGGTGGCCTCCGTGACTGGCGACCAACGCGTCTGCCACGATCTCAGCGTCAGCTTCTGCGACGTCCGCTGGGTACTCCGGCAGCAGGTCGTCCCAGACGACCAGCCACGACCCGTACAACTGGGCCTGCCCCTCCGGCCGAGCGAAGAACCAGACGTGCAGGTGGGCGCCACCATCTCCGATGCGGTAGACATGGGCCCGCGAGATGTGCGGCAGTGCCTGCATGTGGCGGACGATGCGAGTGCTCAACAGCCCCAGTTCGGCGGCCAACTCGTCCGGTAGATCCGCCATGTCGTAGTGATCGCGCGGATACAGCATGAGCACCAGCGGGACGCCCACTCCCGGGATCCGGGCCAGCCGCCAGTGGTCGTTGAACCAGATCCCTTCGTCCCGGTCGCGGCAGGCGTTGCAGTCCGACGGATCCTCGCCGTGCCGCGCGGGCTCCGGGAGGACCGGCGGGCGCAACGGCGCTACGCGCAGCCCGTCCGGCTCGAACGGACTGATCTCCCATCCCGTCATGCGTGCCAACGGGAGCCGGCGCTCGCTGTCCGCGACGGCGACTGCGTGGTCATAGAACTCGTCCGGTCGCAAGGCCATGCGGCGAAGACTAGTACGCCAAGATTCCAAGTGATCGATAGCCCCGTTGTGGCTGCCCGGCACCGCCCGCTGGTCTCGCACCCGATGATCCGGCCACCATGCCAGGGCGCCCGGCGTCCGCGGCGTGGACCGGGCGCGCCCCTCAGCGGTGGCAGCGCCACACCAGCGGTCGGTACACCTGGTTCTCGTAGGCGGCGCCGACCACGGTCAGACCGTCGTCGCTGATCCCATTGGCCGTGTAGGTGCCCGCCTCGGTCGCCCGCACCTCGGGCCGGCCCGGCAACCGCCGGGACGCGCCGTCCGGGGCGACGATCAGCGGCGCACCGTCGCCGACCAGCAGGTCGCCGTTGCCGGCGATCCCGGTCGCGCCCGGGAACGGCAGCAGACTCACCGCCCCGGTCCTGAGATTCCACCGCACCGGCAGCATCTGCACGGCCCCGCCCTGCTGGTCGCCGGGGACCATGCCGATCGCCCATTCGCCGTGCGCCGAGTCGACCGAGGCGCGCGGGTAGCCGTCGGGCAGTGCCAGGGCCGCCCCGGTCCCCTGCGGCGTCCACCGGTAGGGCAGTTGACCCATCGTGCCGACCACCGTGCCGTCCTCGGTGATCCCGGTCGCGGCGGATCCAGGCTGCCCGACCAGCCGGTACTCCTGCGGGCGGTCCGCCGACCACAGCACGGCATGGTGCGAGTCGCCCGCTCCTCTGGCGGTGCCGGCGATGTCCCCCCGGCCGTTGACCGCGTACACGAGGACCGCGTCGTAGCCAGGCGGGGTGGCCAGGTAGCGCAGCTTCCCGTCGCGGTAGACCCAGCCGGTGCCGTCGCCGTTGGTGCCGACCACGTCGCCGCCAGCGTTGACCGCGGCCGCGTGCCGCGCGCCGGCCGGCAGGACGCCCGCCCGGCCGTCGGTCCAGAGCACGACCCGCCCGTCCTCCTGGCCGGTGCCGATGTCGCCGACGATGTACCGCCCGGTGGGGTCGACGCCGTTCGCCACCGCGACCGGACCGCCGACCGGCCGCGGCAACCACGACGCCTCACAGGTGACCGGCGAGGCCGGAGCGGTCGACACGGTTCCGGTCGGTGACACCGCGAGGGCCGGCGTCACCGGAGCCGGCCGGCCGGCAGCCCCGCCGATCTGGACGGCGCCCACGACGCCGAGCCCGGCCATCACCGTCACCGCGGCGATCCCGCCGAGGCGGCGTCGCTGGCGGCGCCGCCGGCCGTCGCGGACCGCGCGGCCCACGTCGACCCTCGGCTCGGGAACCGGCACCGATCGCAGCAGTACGGCGATGCGCTGGTCGTCCGACGTGGTCATCTCGGATTCCTCCCCGACATCTCGGTAACGTCGAGCACGTGGCGGACCGCCACCAGGGCCCGAGCCGTCTGCGACTTCACGTTGCCTTCCGAGCAGCCCATCGCGGCGGCCGTGTCGGCCAGCGACAGGTCGCACAGGAACCGCAGGACCAGTACGGTGCGCTGGCCGCGTGGGAGGTTGGCGAGCGCGGCGACAAGGCTGTCCCGCTCGGCCAGCTCGTCGTGCGGCGTGACCGGCGAGCGCTCGGGCTCCGGCGTCGACCCCAGCAGCCGGACCTTCGACCAGCTCAACCGCTTCTCGTCGACGAGCTTGTGGACCAGCATCCGGTGCACGTACGCGTCGACGTTGTCGGCCCGGCTGACCCGGCGCCAGTTCACGTACAGCGCCGTGATCGTCTGCTGCACCACGTCGTCAGCCAAGTGGGCGTCGCCGCACATCAGAAACGCGGTCCGATGCAGGCTCGCCAGTCGCGCGGAGACGTACTCCACGAACTGACCCTCGGCATCCACCATTCGGGCTCCCTCCTCCGCAAGCTCGACGGGTCCGGACGACCATCAGGTTGCGTCAACAGCGGCGGAGGTCCCGTGAAAATTTCTGGCATAGCGTCGGATCCGGGGCGAGTCGTTCGTAGAACAGGTGAGAGGCGGCCGGCGAAGGCCGCCGGGACAAGCGAGTCATTGGGATGAGGCGGTACTTGATCTCGTTCGATGACGGCGGGATGGACCACATCCCGACGAGGAGATGCCCGACGTGGACAAGGCCACGCACACGGTGGTCCAGGAGGCCGTGAACGCCGGCGTGTGGGTGTTCGGCGCCGGACTGCAAAGGCAGAGGGCGAGCGTCGTGGCAACGGACGGGATGATCACCGAGGGCCCTTACCCGGCGACCAAGGAGGTCATCGGCGGGCTCTCGATCGTCGACGTGGCCTCACGCGAAGAGGCGCTGGCGTGGGCCGCCAAGATCGCCGTTGGTTGCCGCTGCGCGCAAGAGGTCCGGCAGCTCATGCCCGACCCCGAAACCGACGCGGTGCTCCGCCAGGCTGACAGGCGAGGATGACATCCCCGTGACGCACTGTGACACTCCGGGTGGCGGCAGATCCGGACGACGGTTCAGCTGACGATTCGCCCGATCTGCCCCGTACGGCGCGCGAACAATGCCACGATGCCGGCAGGGCGTGCCGGCGGTGGCCGCCCCCAGTCGAGAGGGGTCGACGTGAGCACCGTCCGCCGGGCACGCCCTGCTGGGCCGACCTGGCCACCCCGGATCTCGCCGACGCGCGGCGCTTCCACCCGGAGCTGCTCGGCTGGACCGGGCGGATCACGCCGGAGCCCGAGGCGGGCGGCTACAGCACCTTCCTCCGCGAGGGCAGGGCGATGGCCGCCCGCCCGCGTCGGCGAGCTGGGTGGCACCATCCTGGCCCCGCCTCGGGACATTTCGGGCGGCCGCTACGCCCGTCTCCGTGACCCGCAGAGCGCCGTCTTCAACGTCATCGCCCTCGCCCTCGCCGCTGCCGGCTGACGGCCGTCGGCTGTCGGGCCCGCCCGCCGCCATCCCGCCGAGAGTTGCCCGAGGAGAGGAAGCGAAGCCGAAGCCATGACAGACATTCCACCGGGGGCACCCGCCTGGGTCGACCTGGTCACCACCGACCTCCCCGGCGCGGCGCGCTTCTACGCGCCCTTGTTCGGTTGGGCCGTCGCCGAGGCGGACCGGCAACCCGCGGCTGACGGTCACCTCGTCTTCCACCAGCAGGGCAAACCGGTGGCCGGTGCGGGGCTGCGGACCGGCCCGCAACGGCCGCCTGCCTGGATGCCCTACCTGGCGACCGACGACGCCGAGGGTGCCTGCCGGCGGGTGACCGCCGCCGGCGGCCGGGTCCTGACCGAGCCCGTCGACGTCCCCGGCTCCCGGCGGACGGCGCTCTTCGCCGACCCGGCCGGGGCGCCGTTCGGGGTGTGGCAGTCGCTCGGCATGCCGGGGGCCGAGGTGTTCGACGTACCCGGCTCGCTGACCTGGCCCGAGCTGACCACCCGGGAGTCGGACGGGGCCAAGGAGTTCTACGGGTCGGTGTTCGGCTGGACGGCGGACGACCAACCGATGGGCCCGATCACCTACACCACCTGGCAACTCGACGGTCGTCCCGTCGCCGGGATGATGCCCATGCTCGGCGAGGACTGGGGTGACCTCCCGTCCCACTGGATGGTCTACTTCGCCGTCACCGACACCGACAGGGTCGTCGCGGAGGCGCTACGGATGGGCGCTACGCTCGCCGTCCAGCCGACGGACCTGACGCGGGGCCGGTTCGCGGTGCTCACCGATCCCCAGGGGGCGTTCTTCTCGATCCTCGGGACTACCCCGCCCTGACCGTACGGGGATCCGGCCGCACCGGCACCACCAGCGGCCCGTGCTCAAGCTAGCGCCCCAGCGCATGCTGGTGGCCGAGCCAACCGAGTCGATCTTCAACGCGTTGACGGCGGCAACGTTGAGTCCGAGCCAGCTCGACGGTGCCGCGGAGCTGTTCACCTCCCTTGAGTGGAGGGCTGTGGCCTGCCCGATGAGCGCGGCCGCACACACTCGACGGCAGATGCGTGCGCATGATCGTGAAGATGCCCGATTACGGCGAGGTCGGAGGCTTGGCCTTCTGCGGGTAGATCGTCTCGTGACGGGCCAGCATGGCGACGAACTCGCCGATCTTCCGCTCGCGGGTCTGCGTCCGTTTGACGGCATTGAGGCGGTGGATGAGAGCGAACCGGTTGGTTTTGGTGAGCACGTCGAACATGGCCTGGGCGGCGGGGTCGGCGGCGATGGCGGCGAGTAGGTCGGCCGGCACCTCGGCTTCCGACGGCGGGGCGTAGGCGGTCGCCCACCGCCCGTCCGCCTTCGCGGCTTCCACCGCGGCGCGGCCTGGGGGCAGCATTCGCCCCTGCGCCTCCAACCGGGCCACGTGCGCGACGTTGCGTTGTGACCAGGAACTGCGGGGCCTGCGCGGGGTGAACCGGATCCAGGAGGTCTCCTGATCCCGTTTACGGGCCTGCCCGTCGATCCAGCCGAAACACAGGGCCTCGTCGACCGCCTGCTGCCAGGTCAGCGTCGTGACTGTGCCGCCCTTCCTGGTCAGAGCGAGCCAGACACCGGGCGACGTGACGTGATTGGCCGACAACCACGCGCGCAGCGCCTCGGCGTCCGCGACGATCAACTCATCCAGTTCGGCGCTCCCCATGACGGCAGGCTATCGCTGAGCCGTTGCCGCAGCCTCTTCGCCAGTGCCATCCACGGTTCCGGCGCCAGACGTCGGCTTACGACGGGTGGCACAATGCGCCTGTGTCGATCTCCGCGGAAGGCTCTCCCAAGGCCCGCATCGTCACGGCATTGCTGCGGGACGACAACCGGGTACTGCTATGTCACCGATCTCCCCGGCGCCGTTGGTATCCCGACGTCTGGGACCTGCCCGGTGGGCACGTGGAGCGCGGGGAGCTGCCCGGCGCGGCACTTGCTCGAGAGCTTCGAGAGGAGCTGGGCATCGACATCGCGGCGCCGTCGGGTCTACCCGTGCAAGAAGTTCATGCCGACACGTTCGACATGCAGATCTGGCTGATCGAAGCGTGGACGGGGTCTCCGGTCAACGTCGCGCCGGACGAACACGATGCCATCGCGTGGTTCACCGAAGAGGCGCTCGGAGAACTGTCCCTGGCTCATGACAGCTACCTTGCGATGTTCAGCAAGGTTCTTGGCGAGCATCGAGCCTGACCACGACTGGACAGGCGCTTCTCGGCAGACGAGGACGTCTCCGCCGCCAAGGCCCGCACAGAGCGTGACACCTCCGGGCCCATCGGAGAGGTCACCAGGTTGACGGACCTGGTTACGAGTCCCGCGGCGGCACCGATGAGGTGGCGCCCTGCGGAGCGCGTCCGCGCCGCCTGCGGCGATCGGGACTCTTCCGCAACGTGAAATATTCTGCCAGGATCCATCGAAACATTGAAAAGTCTCTGCATCGGAGGTTCCGACAACCACACCTCCTGTTCGGCTCGTAGCGGCCGAACTGCTCGCCGCCGCCGGCGCCCTCGTCGTTCCGATGTTTCCGACGTGCGCCGCACCTCGACCTGCCCACGCGGCCTCTCAGGATCATCGGCCTGTCACACATCGCACGGAGGAACAGTGCTCACCAGGAGACAATTGCTGATCACCGCCACGGCCGCGATGACGGGTTCGACTCTCGTCGGCCAGAGCGCTCGCGCGGCTCTTCCTGTGGTTGACATGGAGGCGCTCATCAAGGCAGCACAGATCGACCCGCGCCGAGCGGACACGGCGATCACCTCGGGCAGCAAGGACAGCGTGCTTCAGGTGGAGCGTGCACTACAGGCGCGAGGTCTGCTGGCGGCCACCTACGTCGACGGCCACTTCGGCACCAGCACCATCGCAGCGTACGCCGCCTACCAGCGGTCCTTGGGATACTCGGGGCTCGACGCCACCGGTCTGCCCGGACCAACCTCGCTGCGACTGTTGGGCGAGCAGCGGTTCACGATCACGCGGTCGCTCTCCCCCGGCAGCGTGGTCACGCTACGCGGCGCACAGGTGAACACACGTACCAGGAGCATGCTGTTCGAGGCCGAACGACTCCTCGGCGCACAGCTGACGATCACACAGGGCTCCTACAGTTCCAGCACCCCGGCCTCGGCCGGCACCCATGACGGCGGCGGCGCGCTGGACCTCTCGGTGAGCGGCATGTCCTCCACCTATCGGACCAACGTCGTCAGGCAGCTGCGCCGGGTGGGCTTCGCGGCGTGGCTCCGTACCCCGTCGCAGGGAGATTGGCCCTATCACATCCACGCCATCGCCTTGGCTGACACCGACCAGTCGATCGGCGCTCAGCATCAGGCCGGCGATTACTACCTCGGCCTCAACGGACTGGCCAACCGGGCGGCCGACGACGGCCCCGCCGTCACACCAAAGCTGTCCTGGGAGGAATACCTCCGCGCGACCTGACCGCAGGTGGGCGTGAACGCTTGTCGGCGGCAGGTGCGGACGCGCCCGCGCTAGGCGTTCAGGAGCTGCTCGCGCAGGATGTCTGCGTGCCCGCAGTGCTGAGCGAGCTCGCGCAGCACATGCAGGTACACCCAGCGCAGCGGGAGCGGGCCGCGCCGGTTGCCGCGCAGCATGTCGTCCAGCTCAAGGGATGACGTCGCGCGGCGTGACGATTCGCAGGCCTCGGCGTGTGCTCGCCGAACGGTGGCGATGGTGTCGTCGTCATCGAGGATGAACGACTCGTCTGGCGTTGCGGGGATGCCGATCTCGGCGCGCGACCGACAGGTGACGGCTTCGTCGAACCAGACCTTCTCGACGAAAGTCGCGTGCTTCACCAAGCCCAGCAGCGTGGTCCGGGACGGTACCAACGATCGGCGCGCCTGCTCCTCGGTCAGCCCGTCCAAGCAGTCGTTGAGCGCGCGGCGGTGCTCGTCGAGAAACACCTCGAACTGGGCCTTGGCCGGCTGATCGATCACGTCCTCGGCGAACGTCGGCGGGAAGAGGGACATAGGCCAAGCATTCCAAGCCCCGTGCGGCAAGAGCAAACACGGTCGGAAACTCCCACAGCCACGGCAGCCGGCGCGGGTGCGGGTAGGAGGGCAGGCCGTCGCCGCCCGCCTCCTGCCGGAACCGATCGAGGTGGCGCTCGGTGAGCCGCCCGTCCGGGAAGGCGCGGGCGTAGATGCCAGGGGACGCATGACCCTGGGTGTAGAGCTGGTCGCCGGAATCGTCGGCCTCCTTACCCCGAAAGAAGTGCTGGAAGCCGGTCTCGTACAGCCCCGACCGGTGGCGTGCAGCGCCCCGAGGTTGTGAGCCGCCTCGGCGTTGCCCAGGTCAGCCGCACGCTCGTACAGCCTGCGGGCCCTCACCGGATCTGCCCGCTCGCCGTGACCACTGCTGGCCAACTGGCCCGACAACAGCAGCGCCCGGTCATCCGGGCCCGGCCAGCTCCAACTGCTCGCGAGCCTCGTCGAAGGCCCGGCGCTGCACAGCAAGCACGCCCCGGTCGTACGCCTGCAGCGTCACGTCGAGCAGTGTAGAGAGGCCGCGGACCAGCCATCGACGCAGAGATCGCGCCCACGCCGAACGTGCCGCCCGTCCGGGATCTCCTGAACCGAGTCGTTGAAGGAGCATCAGTTCGTGGACCCACGGCTCGTGTCGAAGCGCGTGGGACACGGCTCGGCCGACACGACGACCACTCGCCCGCCTCGGGAACTGATCGGGCGGTATGACAATGGCAGCGGAGGCAGGAGAGGTTGTCGTATCAAGGCGTGGCCGTTCGTGGAACCAGTGTGCGGCGGCCGGCTGGGCCGCCGGACACGAGGAGTCGGGAAAGGCCCTCGTCCGGGACTGAGAGGAGACGACCATGACGGAGTACCTGATCGCCTTCAACGATGAGTGGGTGCGCGAACACACCGAGGAGGAGGTGCGTGAGAAGGGCAGGGCCGCTCGAACTGTCATCGAGGAGATGCAGGCCGAGGGTGTCCTGATCTTCAGCAACGGCGGGCTCGACCGGTCCACCGCCTTGTGCAGTGTCGAGTTGGTCGACGGCAAGCCCGTCTTCACCGACGGCCCGTACGCCGAGACCAAGGAGCACCTCGGCGGCTTCGCCGTCGTGGACGTGCCCGACGACGCGACAGCGCGATACTGGGCTGGCAGGCTCGCGACCGTGCTCGACTGGCCGCAGGAGGTGCACCGGTTCCGAGGTCCCGGGGAGGCCCGGCGTACCGGCTCCGGGGAGAGGTGAGCGCGGTGCCCAGGTACCTGCTGTCCGTCTACGGGACAGCCGAGCGCACCGAGGTCGGCGCCTACCCCTTCCAGGAGGCCGTGCTGCAGGCGTTCGCCGATACCGGCGCCTTCAACGAGAGGCTCCAGAGGGACGGTCACCTCGTCTTCGCCGACGGCCTGGAGCCCCCGACGACTGCCACCACCGTCGACGGGCAGGGCCAGAAGCCGGCCTTCACCGACGGGCCCTACCTGGAGACGAAGGAGTACCTCGACGGCTTCTGGGTCGTCGAGGCGGCCGACCTCGACGTGGCCCTGGCGCTTGCCGCCGAGGGGTCGAAAGCGTGCCGCGGCAGGGTCGAGGTGCGTCCCTTCCGAACCGGGAAATCCGTCCGAGCACTGCTGGCGCCGTGACTGGTCCCACCGTCGAGCAGGCGATCACCCGTGTCCACCACGAGGAGTGGGCGCGAGTGGTCGCCGGCCTCGCGCGCCGTTTCGGCGATCTCGACGTCGCCGAGGACGCGACGGCCGAAGCGTTCGTAGCGGCTGCAGAGCGCTGGCCGCGCGAGGGCGTACCGCCCAATCCCGGCGGTTGGCTCGCCACCACCGCGACCCGCAAGGCCATCGATCGGCTCCGTCGCGAGTCACAGCGCGACGCCAAACACCAGGCGGCCCGGATCGTGTACGACGACACCCCTCCTGAGCCGACCGGCCCGGTCGAGGACGACCGGCTCAGGCTGATCTTCACCTGCTGCCATCCTGCGCTCGCGATGGAGGCCCGGGTGGCGCTCACCCTCCGCCTGCTCGGCGGCCTCACCGTCGCCGAGATCGCCCGCGCCTTTCTGGTGCAGGAGAACGCGATGGCACGACGGATCACCCGCGCCAAGGCAAAGATCAAAGCGGCACACATTCCCTACCGGGTGCCCTTGGCCGACGACATCCGCGAGCGGCTCGCCGGCGTGCTCGCGGTCGTCTACCTCGTCTTCAACGAGGGCTATCTCGCCAGCGAGGGGGACGACCCGGTGCGCGTCGACCTCACCGACGAGGCGATCCGCCTCGGCCGCCTGCTCCGAACTCTCCTCCCGGACGACGGCGAGGTGGTCGGCCTGCTTGCCTTGATGCTCCTCACCGATGCCCGGCGGACCGCGCGCGTGTCCCGCACCGGGGAGCTGGTAACCCTCGACGAGCAGGACCGCGGTGCATGGGACCGCACCCTCATCGCCGAGGGCAAGGCCCTGGTCCGCGAGCGGATCGAGGCGGTGGCGACCGGCGGCGACCCACCCGGGCGCTACCAGCTGCAAGCCGCGATCAACGTGGTCCACACGGATGCCCCATCCGCCCGGGACACCGACTGGTCCACCATCCTCGCCCTCTACGGCCGCCTGGTGCTGCTCGACCCCTCGCCGATCGTGCGGCTCAACCGGGCGGTCGCGGTCGCCGAAGTCGACGGCCCCGGGGTCGGGCTCGCCGAGATCGACCGGCTCGCCGCGGTCCTCGACGGCTACCACGCCTTCCACGCCGCGCGCGCCGACCTGCTGCGGCGACTCGGGCGCGGCGGCGAGTCACGGGCGGCGTACGACCGGGCCATCGATCTCGCCGGCAACCCCGCGGAGCGGGCCTACCTCACCCGCCGCCGCGACCAGCTCGCCGGCTGACCCGAAACGGTACGGCTGGCACGTGTTGACCACCGCCTCGTCACGAGGTCTCGCAGAAGATGGTGCACAGCCTGTCGAGAACGGCGTGGCGGCTCCGTCTAAGGAATGGATGCGGCCACCGTGGCCGCACAAGTCCAAGGAGACCCTGCATGACGATCCAGCGGATGGACAACGTCCTCATCGTTGTCGACGATCTCGACGCGGTAATTACGTTCTTCGTCGAACTCGGCATGGAGCTGGAGGGCAAGGGGCCGATCGAGGGACGCTGGGTCGAGCGTGTCATCGGGATCGATGACGTCCGACAGGACGTCGCGATGCTGCGGACCCCGGACGGCCACGGCCGGATTGAGCTGGCGAAATTCCACACGCCGAAGGCGATCAGCGCCGAGCCGAAGGATGCACCGGCGAACACGCTGGGCATTCGTCGTATCATGTTCGCCGTCGACGACATCGAGGACGTCGTTGCCCGTCTGCGTACCCACGGCGCCGAACTCGTCGGCGAGCTGGCGCAGTACGAGGACATCTATCGGCTCTGCTACGTCCGCGGCCCGGAGGGCATCATCGTCGGGCTGGCCGAACAGCTCAGCTGACTGATCCGCGTTACTCAGGCGCCCGGTCCGGTCGCCACGAGCGGGCGTACCGCCGGTTCGAGCAGCGAGAAAGTCCTCTGCTGTGCATCGAGGGCGACCCGGATGCCGACCGGCATCGGCAGATTCGGGCCGGCATGCCCGAACTCGACGTTGCCCAGGACCGGGATGTCACGCTCGCCGAGGACGTCGAGGACTATCTCGGGCAGCGTCGGGGACGCGTCGGGCGCGCCGAGCCCATCGATCGCGTGCGGGACGCCCACGACCATGCCGGCGATTCGATCGAGGATCCCGCAGTGCCGCAGCACCTGTAGATCGCTCCACACCCAGGAGGCGTAGCCGCCCATCTCCTCCCAGAACAGCACCGCGCCGTCGAACCATTCGAGCGGCAGCGCGAAACGCGTCGCCTGCGCCCGCATGATGCGATTGAGCACGCCGCCGATCAGCCGGCCTTCGGCACGACCGGCACGCCAGCACTCCCACGATGGGCTGGCAGGCAGCGCACCGATCGCCTCCGTACCGGTCAACAGCGTCGAGTAGAGATTCTCAAGCTCCGCTCTGCGCGCCGCGGGCGCTGCCTGCCACGCCCCGCCGAGTCCAGGCGTGGCCAAGTCGGCGTGGAACCCGACCAGACCCGTGCGCGCATAGAGCACCAGGTGCAGCAGCGAGATGTCGCTGTAGCCGAGGATCGGCTTGGGGTCGGCAGTGATCGCCTCAACGTCGATCAGGTCGAGGTAGCCGAGCGCCGTCTGGCCGCCGTCGTGCGCGATGATGGCGCGCACCTCGGGATCACGCAGAAGGGCGTTGAATTCCCTGGCGATCTCCGCCGGGGTACCCGCGCTCCACCAATGCTGCCGCCCTGCTTCCAGTAGCGGTGCCCGACGCACGCGGAATCCCATCCGCTCGAGCACGACTACCGCCTGCTTGAGGTCGGGCTCGTAAACGGCATGGAGCGGCCCGGACAGCGATGCGATGACGACGAGATCTCCGGGCCGCAGGGCACGGGGTCGAAGCGGTCGAGGCGCTGCGGCAAGAGTCACCGAGGCAGTATCCCGACACCCCCAGCAACACGCTCCACAATTACCGATCGACAGCCCAGCAGGCGTTGGCTACCAAGGGTTGCCGACGGAACGCCGTAGAAGGCACCAGCTTCCGCCGGGCGGTTCGACGCAGCCCGACCTACTGGTTGCGATGGAGCCGTCGACTTGACCTCAAGCGAGGTTGACGTCGGACGATCGCGCCATGGTCGAAGTCGAGAAGTCAGCTCCCCGGGTCGCGATCATTGGCACGGGGGCCATCGGCAGTGCGGTGGTACATCGACTGCTGGGAGGTGGATACCACGTCACGGTGTGGAACCGCACCGAAAGTCGTGCAACCGAGCTGGTGGCCGCGGGGGCGCTACCAGCGCGGTCCGTCCCCGAAGCGGTGTCGTCCAGCACCCTCATCTTCCTGACCCTCAAGGACTACACAGCGGTAGAGCACTGCCTTACCCAGCTCGACAGAGACCTGTCCGGGCGGTCGATCGTCGGGATGTACACGGGTACGCCCGGCGAAGCTCGGTCGGCCGCCCAGCGGGTCACCAGCCTGGAGGGGCAATACCTCGACGCGGGGATTCAGGCCTCGCCCGAGATGATCGGCACTGACGCCGCAACGATCTTGTACAGCGGCTCCCGGCACGCGTTCGAGCAACACCGGACGACCCTCGAGCTGCTGAGCAGGCCTCGCTTCGTCGGAGAGACGCCGCAGGCGGCCGCGGTCTGGGACCTCGCGCTGTTCGGGCTGTGGTACGACGCCCAACTCGGCCTGCTACGAGCCCTTGACGCGGCACGTGGCGCCGGCGTCGACGTGATGGATTTCTCGCACACGGCGAGAACGCAGCTCGGCCACGTGGTGACTGGGTTGTCCGCCACCGTCTCGGAGATGGAGCGGGCAACCTGTCCCCCAGGCCCCGCCGACCTCACTGATCATCTGACGGTCGTCCGCCACCTCATCGACCTGCGGGCCGGCCGACGGCTCGGCGATGGCGGACTACCAGTGGTGGCGGCGAGAATCGAAGCGCTCATCGCAGACGGCCGTGGAGGCGAAGGCTTGACCGCGACGGCCGGGTAGCGTTCGGTCAGCCGGACACCCGCTCGTCGGAGTTCACCGGAGCCGGAGCAGTCCACGTTTGGCCATATAGGCTCGCAACGTCTCCGCGTCCTCGGCGGACATCAAGCGGCGTGGGATCACCGTCGCCGGCATCCGGCCGACGAACACGATCCAGAACTCAGGGGTGTCCCTCACCTGGGCGACCCCGTCCCAGGCGATGCCGCCGGACTCGGAGCCGCTGCGCATCATGATGTTGTCATCGGTGATGTCGTAGGCGCCCTCGACGGCGTAGCGGCTGGAGCGGCGCCGGGCGCGCAACCGCACCCACGGCGAGTACAGCATCGACAGCAGACCACCCACGACCAACGCCGTGCACAGCGGTGCGATCTGGTCCCCCCACGCGAACCCCCGCGAGACGGCGAAACCGATCGCCCCGACCGCCGCCAGCACCGCGCCGATGTAACCGTACTTGCGCAGCCGGACACTGCTGAGCGCAGCGGCCACGCGGCCTGGGTAGGCGGGATCGGCTGGGACGTCAAAACGGATGTGCACGCCAGAACGATAGTGCCGTTACCTTTCAGTGCGCCCGAGTGAGCACAGGATCGGTAGTCCTCTTGACGACCTTGCCTTCGGGAACGCGCTGGAAGAACAGCCGCGGGCCCACACCTGAGGGATCAACGCACGCGAACCATGAACCCCGATCCGCAGGCGGCAGCGCGCGATCGAAGTCGTCCCAGGTAGCGAAGCCCTCCGGTGGCGGCGGTACGACGTACCCCAACACCTCGCACCAGAAACGAGCGACGCGCTCAGGTTCTGCGCAGTCGAAGGTGACTTGGAAATGCTTGACCGCCGCCATCGGCCCACCACAGAGGCGGGGCCTTTGTCGTCTCCACGGGCCCGCCCCTGGCCAGGTCGTGGCGCGGCGAGCAGAGAAATCGGGCTGATCTGCCGATGGTCTGAGGCGACGTACGATCCATGCCATCGTCGCGACATGAGCCGTGCAGGAGCAGCTGATGATCACTGATGCAACGCTGGCCCGCATCAACCAAGGGGTGCAGTTGCATCATCACCAGGGCCAGCGTGAGGCTGCTCGCGACTTGTTCGCGCAGATCTGGGACGAGATCGGCGGGGAGCGAGGCGATCCTTTGCACGTCTGCGTCCTCGCGCACTCGATGGCCGATGTGCAGGACGACGTCCACCAGGAGTTGATCTGGGACCAGCGAGCGCTGGCAGCGGTCGACCTGCTCACCGATGCCCGGGTTGCGCAGGCCGGGGTGCCGATGGCGGTGGCCGGTCTGTATCCGTCGTTGCACCTCAACCTGGCTGAGTGCTATCGCAAGCTCGGCGATCTCGACCGTGCCCGCGAGTACCTCCAGCGTGCGCGAACGGGTATCGGCGCGCTTGGCGACGACGAGTACGGGCAGCTGATCAAGGGCGGCCTGGATCGGCTGGCGCAGCAGCTGACCTCTGAGGAGGCGCGCGCTGCCGAAGAGACCATCCGCTAGCCGGCAGCGTCGCCGGGTTTCGGTGCGGCGCCGGCGGTGGCGGAGAGGACGCCGCGTTGGCCATCCAGAACATGACCAGTCCTCGGCGAAGTTGGCGCGCGGCCGGCCGCAGCCTCGGCGCGCGACGAGGGCCGTGAAGGTGAAGAAGGACCGGCCACGTTCGACCTCGAAACGCCTCGCGGTGGGGAAGCTCAGGGTCAGCACGGTGGATCGACGCGATGAGCCGGCCGGCGGCATCGTCCACCGCGACCCGGGCACCGTCCACATGCTCACCGGCGTGGGCGGTACCCCGTACATCGCGCGCCTGGTCGAACTGAAGTAACCGCTGGCACGGCCGTCCTACGTGGGATCCGGCATTTCGGTGTAAATCGGTGCATCAAATGCGTAACGTGCCGGACATGGTCTCTCGCACTCGGCGTAACCCGTTGCTCACAGCGCTCGGGATGGGCGTGCTCGCCGGCGCCGGTCAGCTCGGCATCGCATTCAGCTTCGGCATCGTCCAGCTCAGCGGCGCTTCCACCGGCGCCGCCGTCAACCAGTGGCCTGCCCAGCTCGTCTGGGTGGGCTGGTTCGCGGCACACGCCGCCGTAGCCGGCACCGTCGTCGCCGCACGCCTGGCTCGCCGGTACGGGGTTCTGGGAAGCACGGGCAGTTTGGTGGGCATCGCCGCCGCCGCCGCGCTGGGCGCCACCGTCGTGGCGCCGCTCTGTGTCCGGCCGGCCCAGGCCGCGGAGCGTTTCTCTGTGGACCCGATCTGGGCCGTCGGCATCTGCGCGACACTCGGCGCGCTGGTCGGCGCGGGTGCCGCGATCGCCGTACTGGTGAAGCCGCCGCTGGGTTGGAACATGGCGACGGTGAGCGGCGTGGTCTGGCTGCTGGCGCTCGTCTCGGTCGTCCCGTCGCTCGCAACCGCCGGGCCGTTGCCCGCCGTACGGCTCGGCGTGCTGGAGCCGGCCGGACTCGACGCCGACGCGGCATCCCGGCAGGCGATCCTCATTCTGCCGGCGGTGGCCCTGCTCATCGGCGCGGTGACCGGCGGGCTGGCCCGCTGGCGCGGGCATCCGCCACTGGTCAACGGCGCGACCGGCGCGGCCGGCACGGTGCTGGTCGCGTTCGCCTACCTGACCGCCGGTCCCGGCGACGCCGTGGACCGGTACCAGATCACGCCGTACTACGGCGCGCTGCTCGCCGTCGCCGCCGGTGTGCTCGGTTCGGCCGCCGTCGCGTCGTTCCGCTGGCCGTTCCTGCCGCGCACCGCTGAAGCGCGGGTCGTCGAGCCGACCGACGTCCTCCGTCCGCTGTCCGCCGACCCCGCCGTGCCGCAGGCCATGACGCCGGCCGCTGGTGGTACGACCGACGAGCCGGAGCCCGTCGAGTTGGCCGCCACGGGGCCGGTCGTCGGCGCGACCGCGGCGAAGCGCCCGACCGCAGCCGAACCGCTGGGCTTCGGTGCGCCGGCCGGCGACCGGGACGTGAGCGCCGTACCGGCCGACTCCGCGACGCGGACCGCCGCACCGGCTGTTACCGCCGCATCGGCCGCACCCGCCGACCTCGCCACAGCGGCCGACCTCGACGACACCCCGGAGACATCGGAACCGGTCCCCGCGACGGCGGCCCACCTTCCCGCGGGCCGCGGCGGCGACGGCTTCGGGACAGCCGAGGCGGAGGCCGACAACACCGAACCCGACGGGACGCCGCCCGGGGCGCTCGTCGCCCCGGGGACCCGCCGGATGTACCAGCCGCCAAAGACCGACCGGGCGCGGGTTCAGGCGCCCCGGCCGGTCGTTCCGGCGCGGCGGGTGCCGTCCTCGACCGAGCCCGTCCCGGGCGCCGCGGCGACCCACTCGGCCGGCACGCAGGAGAGGCCCGAACCGGCGCTTCCACCTCGGCACCGGCCGCCCCTGCCCAACCTGAACCGGGCCGCGAACTGGGACGCCTTCGCGACCGCCCAGCGCGTCGGGCCCCCGCCCACGACCGACGCCGCGCCGGCCGGCCCCGCCGGGACCGATCCGGTCGCCGCCGTTCCCGCGCCGACCGCCCCGGCATCCGTCGCCGAGGCGGGACGTGCCAGCGGGCGGGCCAACGGCCGGCTGGGCCTGTTCCGGCGCAACAAGTCCCGGGCGGACGGGGACGGCGCGGGGACGCCGGCGGACGGCGAGCCGCTGCCGAGGCAGGACGCGGAGTTCGTCGACTGGGTGACCCGGCTGGGCAACCCGGTGGCGGACAACGAGCCGGATCAGGAGAGCGATCGCCGGTCGATCCGCTCCACCGGCCGCCACCCCACCGACTGACCTCCACTGTCGGGCCCGCCGCTGCGAAGGACCGCTTCCGTCTGACGAGGCCGTGTGGCAGCGAGACACTGCCCACGACCCCTCCACAGGGACGTTCAACGCACGACGGTGATCCGGTTGACGCACCCGTCGTCCGACGAGGTTCCGGTCAGAGTGACCGTGGTCCTCACCGGACCGGCACCGCGCGGGGCGGGGCCGTCCTGCCGGGCGTCGTGCTGGCGGTCAGCCTGCGGTCGGTCGAGTCCTACGTGCTTGCGCCACGCCCAGCCATTCGCCGAGCCGGCGGCGGACCCGGATGCGGCGATATCCGCCGTGCACCGCCCCGGTTGGTGGTGGATCGAACAGCGACCCCGACCCGGGTGCGGCTGTCGCCGGCCTGGTGAACAACGAGCGAGACCACCATCTACCCACGGGCGTGACAATCACTCCCAGGGCGCATCACGCTGTCTGCGTCTGCGGAGCCGCGGCGAAGCGGCCAGGAAGGCCAGGATTCGCGATGATCATCGCCCGGCCACTCACCGAACCGGGATACACCGGTTCGTAGCCCGCGCATCGGCGAGCTTCATCCAGTCCAGGCGCGGTGCGTGCTTGGGGAGCCGCTGCGTGCCGTCGGTGATCGTCATGCCCGCAACGCTCCGTGGTCGGTGAGCCTGCGATATCGTCCGCTTTCGTGGCAGATTCGCGGGCCAATTCGGAGGGCAACTCACCGTCGGTGTTCGGCGCCGACCTGCATCTGGACCTGACCGGCCCCGGGCTGCGCGCCGGGCTCACGGATGCCCTGCGGGAGGCCATCCGCACCGGACGTCTGGTGCCCGGCACCCGGCTACCGTCGTCCCGCTCACTCGCAGCCGATCTTGGGGTCGCCCGCAACACCGTTGCCGACAGCTACGCCGACCTGGTCGCCGAGGGCTGGCTCACCGCCCGACAGGGCTCCGGAACGCGGGTGGCCAAGCGGGCCGAACCGCGCGGCGCGGCGCCCACCGCTGCTCGTGCGAGGCCCGCCCAGCGCCGTCCCACGTACGGCCTGCTGCCGGGTACGCCGACCCTCGCGGAGTTTCCCCGTTCGCAGTGGCTCAAGGCAGCTCGCCGGGCTCTGACGGCGGCCCCGAACGATGCCTTCGGCTACGGCGACGCTCTCGGCCGGTTGGAGCTGCGTACCGCCCTCGCGGACTACCTGGCACGGGCTCGCGGGGTGCACGCCGAGCCCGACCGGCTCGTGATCTGCGCCGGTTTCCACCACGGTCTGACGCTGATGGCGCAGGTCCTGCGGGCGCGGCGGGTGGCGGCGCTGGCTGTCGAGTCGTACGGTCTCGACGTCTATCGCGATCTGCTGACCAGCGCCGGCCTGCGCATCCCGCCCCTCAGGGTCGACGAGCACGGCGCGCGCACCGACGACCTGGCGGGGTTGAGCGCGGCGGGCGCGGCGCTGTTGACACCGGCGCATCAGTACCCGACAGGGGTCGCCTTGACCTCGCAGCGGCGAGCGGCGGCGGTGGACTGGGCCCGCGCTACCGGCGGGCTGATCTTGGAGGACGACTACGACGGGGAGTTCAGGTACGACCGCCAGCCGGTGGGCGCGCTGCAGGGCCTCGACCCGGAGCGGGTGGTGTACTTCGGCACGGCGAGCAAGTCGCTGGCGCCCGGGCTGCGGCTCGGTTGGATGGTGCTGCCGAAGGAGCTGGTCCCGGAGGTCGTGGCTGCCAAGGGGGACATCGACTACATGTCGAGCGCGCTGGAGCAGCTGACGCTCGCGGAGTTCATCGCCTCGGGCGCGTACGACCGTCAGGTGCGATCGATGCGGGTGCGCTACGGGCGCCGCCGGGACGAGCTGGTCGCGGCGCTGGCTCAGCGGACGCCCCACGTCCGTGTGACCGGGATGGCCGCCGGGCTGCAAGCGGTCCTCGAGCTGCCGCCCGGCACCGAGGCTTCGGTCGTCCAGGCGGCCGCCCGCCAGGGCCTGGCGGTGGCCCCGATGGCCGAGTTCCGCCACGAGCTGGCGGACTCGGGATGGCAGTTGGCCGAACGGGACGCCCTGGTGGTCAACTACGCGGCCCCCTCGGACAGCGCGTGGGCGGGAGCGCTGGACGCACTGTGCAGGGTCATGCCGTAGGTCAGACCCCGGTCAGAGGGTTGCCGTGTCGCCGGTGCCGGCGGGGTCGGCCACGGGCGGGCCTCGGGCGGCCTGGCCCCTCTCCCCATCGGGGCAGGCCGTGGCTAAATCCCTGGTCGGCCGACCGGCACATCATCGATGATGCGGCCATGGCCACGACCCGACAGGCTGACATCTCCCCCGCCGAGGCGCTCGATGGCCACTTGGGTGGCAATGCCGCCTCGATCCGGGCGACGGCCCGCGCTCTGGCGAAGGTCGAGTCCGCCGTGGCCGTGGTGCTCGTCGAGGGCATCAGCGACCAGATCGCACTGGAGACTGCCGCCATGGGCCGCGGTCGGGATCTCGAGGCGGAGCGAGTCGTGATCGTGCCGATTGGCGGGGCGCATGCGATCGGCCGCTTCCTGACACGGTTGGCCCCCCTGGGCCCCGGCGTGCGACTCGCCGGGCTGTGCGACGTGCGTGAGGAGGCGGTATTCCGGCGCGGACTGGAAGCCGCCCTCGTTGGCTCACCCCGCGCGCGCAGCGACATGGAGCGCCTAGGGTTCTACGTCTGCGTCAAGGATCTGGAGGAGGAGCTACTCCGCGCTCTGGGCGCCGCGCGGGTCGAAGCACTCTACGACTCGCAGGGTGACCTGCGGTCGTTCCGCTCGTTCCAGAGCCAGCCCGCCTGGCGCGGCCGGGAGCCCGAGGCGCAGATGTGGCGGTTCCTGCGCAGCAACTCCCGCCGTAACCAGCGATACGCACGCCTGCTCGTCGAGGCGGCAGTCGCCCGGGAACGCCTGCCGCGGCCGCTCGACGCGTTGCTCACCGTCATCTGACCCGGGCACGAGCTTCTGCCTGTGTGATGACCGCCCATCCGCCGCCCCGGCGCTCCGGCCGGTCGGCGGAAACGTTCGATCTCCCATGAATCGCTGCTGTGAACGGCCAGGTATCGGTTGAGGCCTCCGGCCGCTTGGCCTTGGCACACCCGGGGTTTCGCAACGGCTGGCACTCGTGGATGGTCCGGATCACTGCCGAATTGGCCCATGAATCTGCCCTAGAACTGGACCAGATCACCGCGCCACTCGCCGCGTAACTTTGCGGCCGTGAACACGAACCAAGCACCAGCAAATGGATAACGCCCCCCAGAGCGCGCAGCGCGGGCGTTGGCGGCGCCGCTGTAGCGGGCCAGTCGTCGCGCGGACGGTGTGGTCCGGCGGCGGCAGCGCACATAGCTCGACCTACCGAACCACGAATAATTGGGAGAAATGATGCGGGTATTTCTTGCCGGCGCGTCCGGCGTGATCGGGCAGCGGCTGATCCCCCGACTGGTTCAGGCGGGGCACGTGGTCGGTGGCATGACTCGATCGCCCAGCAAGACCGAGTTGCTGGCGCGGCTCGGCGCCGAGCCGATCCTGTGTGATGTCTTCGACCGCGACGCCTTGATCCAGGCGGTTCGTGACTTCGAACCCGACGTCATCCTGAACGAACTGACCGATCTGCCGGATGAGGTGGAGAGGATCGGTGAGCACGCGGAGCTGAACGCTCGGATCCGGACCGAGGGCAACCAGAACCTGATTGAGGCGGCCCGGAAGAGCGGCTCGCCGAAGATCCTGGCCCAGACCGTCGCCTGGCAGTTGCCGGACGGGCCCGATGCCCTGGCGGTCGCCGAGCTGGAGCGCTCCGTACTCGCCGAGGGTGGCGTGGTGCTGAGCTACGGGCAGTTCTATGGGCCCGGCACCTACAACGAGGTGCAGATCCCCGCCGAGCCTCGGGTCCGGATCGACCGGGCTGCCGAGCGCACGGTGGAACTGCTCGACGCGCCGTCGGGCGTCGTCGTCATCACCGACTAGCGATCACGATCCGGCCGCCGAGCCGCGCCGAACTCGGCCGTGGACCAGATCCCGGCCCGACGGCAGTGGCCCGGCGGCGGACTCCTCCCCTCCCACCTTCACCAATTCTTCGGCGCGCGCATCGCTGCGGCCGCCTATGGAGCTGTCATGTCCTCGATTCTGGGAACCATCGACCCGCCCGCGGCCAACCGGCGGCGCACTCTCCCCGCCGGGCTTGCGCTCACCGGCGCGGCGCTCGCGTTCACGAGCCTCTATCTGGGAGCCGGCGTGCTGACGCCTCTGCTCGTGGTCTACCGGCAGCAGTGGGAGTTTGCCCCGTCGCTGCTCACGCTGGCGTTCGCGGTCTACGCGATCGGCTTTCTCGCCGCCGTCCTCACCCTGGGGTCGCTGTCCGACCACGTCGGCCGGCGCCCGGTTCTGATCGGCGCGCTGGTCATCCAGCTCGCGTCGAACATCCTGTTCCTTGTCGCCCCGGACATCGGGTGGGTGATCGCCGGCCGGATCGTGCAAGGTGTCGCCAGCGGCGCGGCGACCGCCGCCTTCACCGCGGCGCTCGTCGAACTCGCCCCGCCGAACAAGAAGAGACTGGGCACGATCCTCGGCAGCGTCGGCCTGACCGGCGGGCTGAGCGTCGGATCCCTCCTGGCCGGCCTCGCCATCCAGCTCACGCCCCGGGCGAACTGCATCGTCTTCACCGCCCTCATCGCCCTCACGGTTCTCGGAGCCGTCGTCATTGCCCTGTCTCCGGAGACCATGCCCCGCACCTCGGGTGCGCTCCGCTCGATGGTTCCGCGTGTCGCGATCCCGCCCGCCGCTCGAACGGAGTTCGCCGCCGCAGCGCCGGTGGTCGCCGCGGTCTGGATGCTCGCAGGTCTCTCCGGCGGGCTGGCTCCGAGCATGGTCCGCAGCGTCTTCCACCTGGACAGCGGACTCCTCAACGGCCTGGCCGGGTTCGTCGCACCGGCCGTGTCGGCCGTCGTCGGACTGGCCTTCGCCCGCATCAACCCGCGGCGAGCGATGACCATCGGCATCTACGCGTCCCTCGTCGGGGCCGTCGGCATCATCGGCGGCGTGTTCGCCGAAAGCCTGGCCGTCATGATCGTCGGGCAGGCCATCGCCGGTGTCGGCTTCGGCGCATCCTTCACCGCCGCCCTGCGCCTCATCTTCCCCCTCGCGGCGGCGCACCAGCGCGCGGGAATCGTCGGCGGAATCTACGTCGTCTCCTACGTCGCCTTCGGGCTACCCATCGTCATCGAGGGGCAACTCGTCGGCGCTCTCGGCGAGGTGCCGGCGGTCGTCTGCTACACCGCGTTGACCGTGCTCCTCGTGCTCGTCAGCCTCGCCGCCCAGACCCGCATCACACGCCGCACCCGCGGCTGACGGACACAACGTAGGCCACCCGACGCAGGACCTCGGAGGTGAACGCGATCCGTTGGATCCACAGACCCCTCTGACGAAGCGGCCGCGGGCGCGGACGGCATTGCGGATGCGGGTCTCTCACCTCTGGGCTGGTCGAGGCGCGTCGGGGCGCGCGGGAGGGTGGCTGACCACGTAATCGTGCCGAACTCGACAATTCGTCCCTTAGGTTACTGCCCAGGAGGCTGTCGAGACCGGGGGACGACGTGGAGAGCTATCCGGCGATCGAGGATCACGGGCTCATCGGCGACCTGCAGACCGCCGCGCTGGTGACGTGCGACGGAACGATCGACTGGTTCTGCGCGCCGCGCTTCGACTCGCCGAGCATCTTCGCCGCACTGCTGGACCGCGAGCGCGGTGGCTACTTCCGCATCGCCCCGCACGACGTCCGGTACGTCACCAAGCAGCTCTACCTGCCTGGCACTCCGATCCTGATCACCCGGTTCATCAGCGCGGACGGCGTCGCCGAGGTGATGGACTTCATGCCGGTCACCGGCGATCTGGCCACCGACACGCACCGCCTGGTCCGCATGGTCAACATGGTCCGGGGCAGCATGCGGTTCCGGGTGGAGTGCCGGCCCCGGTTCGACTACGCCCGGGAGAAGCACCAGCTGGAGCGCCACCGCAACGGGTACGTCTTCCGCAGCCGGTCGGCGGCGCTCACCTTCAACCCGGTTGACCCGGTGGTGCGGCAGATGATCTCGCGGGGAGGCGAAGTCCGCATGGAGGACGGCGACCTGGTCGCGTACGGCACCCTGAACGAGGGTGACACCGGCGGCGTGGTCCTGGAGACGGCCGGCACGGAGCCACGGATCGTCCCGCCGCAAGAGGTCCAGGGGATGTTCGAGTGGACCCGGGACTACTGGCGGCGCTGGGTCGAGCGCTCCCGCTACACCGGGCGGTGGCGGGAGATGGTCGAACGCTCGGCCATCACGCTGAAGCTCATGACGTACGCGCCGACCGGCGCGATGATCGCCGCGCCCACCGCCGCGCTGCCCGAGCTGGTCGGCGGCACCCGCAACTGGGACTACCGCTACACCTGGGTACGCGACACGTCGTTCTCGGTGCACGCGCTGCTCGGCCTCGGCTTCACCGAGGAGGTCAGCCGGTACATGAACTGGCTGGACGAGCGAATCCGCGAGGCCGGTGACCACCAGGACCCGCTGAAGATCATGTATCGGGTGGACGGCTCCTCCGACCTGCACGAGGAGACTCTCGACCACCTGGAGGGCTACCGCGGCTCCCGGCCGGTGCGGATCGGCAACGGCGCCGCCGACCAGCTTCAACTCGACATCCACGGCGAGGCCCTCTACGCCATGCATCTCGCCGACGAGCAGGGCATCCGCGTCTCGCATCAGGTGTGGAAGAGCACCGTCCGGCTCGTCGACTGGCTCTGCCACCACTGGGACCAGGCCGACGCCGGCATCTGGGAGAGCCGCCACCACCCCCGCAACTACACCTTCGGCCGGGTGATGTCCTGGGTAGCGCTGGACCGGGCCATCCGCCTCGCCACCCGCACCGGCCGCCCCGGGGACACCACCATCTGGGCCGAGCAACGCAACCGGATCTACAACCAGGTCATGGCCCGCGGATACCATCGGGAGCGCGGCAGCTTCGTGCAGGCGTACGACGAGAACATGCTGGACGCGGCACTGCTCGCCATGCCGGCGGTCGGCTTCGTGACGCCGAGCGACCCCCTCTGGCAGTCCACCTTGAACAACATCGAGCGCGAGCTGGTCTCCGACAGCCTGGTCCACCGGTACGACCCGGTCCACTCCCCCGACGGCCTTCCCGGGCACGAGGGCACCTTCAACATGTGCACGTTCTGGTACGTCGAGGCGCTGGCCCGCTCCGGTCGCCTGGACGACGCCCGGCTCACCTTCGAGAAGATGTTCACCTTCAGCAACCATCTCGGCCTCTACGCCGAGGAGATCGCCGCGACCGGTGAGCAGATCGGCAACTACCCGCAGGCGTTCAGCCACCTCTCCCTGATCAACTCAGCGCTGGCGCTGAACGACCTGCTCGACGTCGAGGCCGACGCCCGCCGCCGCCAGTAGAGCGTCCGCAGCCCGAGACGGTTGCGACACGGCGTCCAGTCGCCAGGGCGCACCCCAGGGTGGTTCCCTGGGGCGAGCTACACATACCGCGGGTGAGGGTGTCGGCATGAAACGACGCCTGATCGTCCTGCTAGCGGCGGCGGTGCCGGCAGCCGCCGCGCTGGTGCCGATGGCCGCGAACGCCACCGCCGCCCACACCCCCGGCCTTTCGACTGCCACCGCCTGCGCCTCCGTTCCCGTCTCCGCGCCCTCCGGCACCGTGGTGGAGAAGGTGACAGCGGTAGCCAACCCCGGTGGACGGGTCACCTTCCCGCCGGCCCCTCCCCTGCTCGACTACCCCCCGATCGACGACGTACCGGCCTGGTGCGACATCACCGTCACCGTGACCCACCCAGGGGCGAACGACCACGTCAACATCAAGGTCTCGCTGCCGCAGAACCCGCAGGACTGGAACGGCCGGTTCCAGGGCACGGGCGGCAGCGCGTACCTTGCCGGCGAGTTTCTCCACCCGCTGGTGCTAGCGGTCAAGGGCGGCTACGTGGGAGCGGCGACCGACGCCGGCGTCGGCCAGAACCCGCTGGACGCGAGTTGGGGACGCACCGCCGACGGCACCGTGAACACCCCGCTACTGCAGAACTTCGCCTCGCGCTCGCTGCACGACATGGCTGTCGTCGGCAAGGACGTGACTCGGAACTTCTACCACCGGTCCGCGAGCTACGCGTACTGGAACGGTTGCTCGACGGGCGGCCGCCAGGGTTACGCGGAGGCCCAGGACCACCCGACCGACTTTCAGGGCATCCTGGCGAAGGCGCCGGCGGTCAACTGGGACCGGTTCGCGGTCGCGACGTTGTGGTCGCAGGCCGTCTTCAATGAGGAGAACGTGCAGCCCAGCAAATGCGAGCTGGACGCCTTCACCACGGCGGCGGTCAAGGCCTGTGACGGCCTCGACGGGGTCACCAACGGCATCATCGACAACCCGCGGGACTGCCACTGGGACGCCCGCCGGATGATCGGCACCACCGTCGTCTGCGACGGCAAGAAGTTCACCATCTCCCGCGCCACCGCCAACGCGGTCAACAAGATCTGGGCCGGTCCGGTCTCCAGCACGGGCGAGAAGCTCTGGTATGGCCCGAACAAGGGTGCCAGCCTCGATCCCCTGGCCACCCCCGGCGCGCCGTTCTTCGTCGCCAACGCCTGGGTCCAGAACTTCGTGACCCGGGATCCGTCCTTCGACACCTCCAAGATCACCTATGCGTCGTTCGAGCGGCTGCTTCGCTCATCGCAGCGACAGTTCAACGACGTCATCGGCACCGACGACCCCGACCTGTCGCGATTCGCGCGCGCCGGCGGCAAGCTGCTGAGCTGGCACGGCCAGACCGACGAGCTGATCCCGACCCTGGGCACCGTCGACTACCGGGAACAGGTCAACCGGACCTTCGGCGGCAACAAGCGGGTCGACGACTTCTACCGGCTGTTCCTGCTGCCGGGCGTAAACCACTGCGGCGGCGGCACAGGCCCGCAGGTGAGCGACGACGACGCGCTGGCCGCCCTCGTCAACTGGGTGGAGAAGGGCAACGCCCCGGCCACCCTGCCCGCCTCGACCAGCACCAACGGCAAGACCGTCACCCGGGACGTCTGCCGCTACCCGATGGTGGCCCGCTACACCGGCCACGGCGATCCTGCCCAGGCCGCCAACTTCCACTGCGTGCAAGCCTGACCCGGACGGGAACAACGCGGCGGCCCCGGGACCAGCTCCGGGGCCGCCGCTTGGCTCTGCACCGATTCCTCCCCCGCCGGGGCCGTCGCTCAATTCCCTGCTTCTTCACGAAAGACGCCACAACCTTGCGCAACTACGGCTCCTTCCGGATGGGCTCGCCCGAGATAGGGCACGAAGGGAAGGGCGACGCGCGCAAAATCAACACAGAAATGCACACGACTGTTTTCAATCCGAGTGGCACCGGGAGTTCCCGGACTGTGCCGGCCTCCTGAAAGAGAGCTCCGTGTAGGCTCCGGTCACGTGCCACGTAACACCGACAGCCCGGCGCTACGCGGCCGCAGGCGCGAGAAGAACCTGCTCAACGACCTCCTCCGTGACGTTCGTGCCGGGAACAGCCGAGTGCTGGTGCTGCGCGGCGAGGCGGGTGCCGGCAAGACCGCGCTGCTCGACTACCTGACCGAACGCGCCCACACCGACCGCCTGGCCCGGGTCGGCGGGGTGGAGCCGGAGTCCGAGATCGCCTACTCCGCGTTGCAGCATCTCTGCGCGCCTTTCCTGGACCACCTCGACCAGTTGCCTGAGCCGCAGCGCGCCGCCCTGTCAGTCGCCTTCGGGCTGAGCGTCGGAGAGCCGCCGGAAGGGCTGCTCGTCGGGCTCGCCGTCCTGGGGCTGTTCGCGGAGGCGGCGTCGGACCAGCCGCTGGTATGCATTGTCGATGACGTCCAGTGGCTGGACCGGATGTCCGAGGTCATCCTCACCTTCGTCGCCCGCCGGCTGGACGCCGAATCGGTCGCGTTGGTCTTCGCCGTCCGTAGCCCTGACGACGAGCGGATCCTGGGTGGCCTGCCGGAATTGCGCGTGGAAGGGCTACCGGCCGCGGACGCGCGGGCGCTGCTGGACTCCGTGCTGCCTGGGCCGGTCGATGACCGCGTACGGGACCGGATCGTCGCCGAGACGCGAGGCAACCCGCTGGCTCTGCTCGAACTGCCGCGCGGGCTCACCCCCACGGAGTTGGCCTTCGGCTTCGGCGCGCAGAGCGGGGCACCCGTGGTCGGCCGGGTGGAGGAGGGCTTTCAGCGACGCGTCACCACGCTGCCGGCGGACACCCGGCGACTGCTGCTCACCGCCGCCGTCGAGCCGGTCGGCGATGTCCCGCTGCTGTGGCGCGCGCTCGACCGCCTGGGCATCCGGCCCGAAGCCTCCGCGCCGGCCGAGGCCACCGGGCTTGTCGAGTTCGGCGCCCGGGTGCGCTTCCGCCACCCGCTGGTCCGCTCGGCCACCTGGCGCGCGGCCGAGGCCAGCGAGCTGCGCGACGTGCATCGCGCTCTCGCTGAAGTGACCGACCCACGGCGCGACCCTGACCGCCGCGCCTGGCACCGCGCGCACGCCGCTGTCGGTCCGGACGAGGAGGTCGCGCGTGAGCTGGAACGCTCAGCCAGTCGAGCACTGGCCCGAGGTGGCCGCGCCGCTGCCGCGTCGTTTCTCGAACGGGCGGCCGAACTCACCCCGGATTCGCGGTCGCGCGCCGCGCGTACCCTGGCCGCCGCGCAGGCCCAGCTGCAGGCCGGCGCTGCGGCCGAGGCGGCGCAGCTGCTGTCCGCCGCCGAGCTCGGTCCGCTCGACGCGTTGCAGGCCGCCGAGGTGCAACGGCTCCGCGCCCAGGTCACGTTCACCCTCAACCCCGGCCAGGCGGCCGGCCCGCCATTGCTTGCCGCCGCCCGCTGTCTCACGGACCTCGATCTGGACGCCGCCCGCACCGCATACCTCAGCGCGGTCGGCGCTGCCGTGCACGCTGGCCGGTTCGGCGGCGACGACCTGCGCCGGGCCGCCGAGGCGGCCCGCGGAGTACCCGCCGGCGACGACGTGACCGGCCTGCTGCTGACCGGACTCAGCACGTTGCACCTGGACGGACATGCAGCCGCCGTCACCCAGCTGCGCCGCGCGCTTGACGCGCTGACCTCGGAGGAGGACCTGTCCCTGCTGTGGCTGGCCGCCCCGGTGGCGCACGAGGTGTGGGACGACGAGGCCTGGTATCGGCTCACGGAGCAGGCAGTCCGGTTCGCCCGGGCCACCGGCTCGTTGTCGCTGTTGCCGACGGCGCTCGTGTTCCGCGCCGGTGCGCTGGTGTTCAGCGGCCGGTTCGCCGACGCGTCCGACCTGATCGACGAGTCCTGCGCTCTCGAGCAGGCCACCGGGCTGACCATGCATCCATCCGCCGCGCTCACCCTGGCCGCACACCGTGGTCAGGAACTCCCCGCCGTCGAACTGATCGACGCCACGGTCCGGGAGGGTGAGGCGCGCGGGCAGGGCCGCCTGCTCGGCCTCGCCGGCTATGTCAAGGCCGTGCTGTCCAATGGTCTCGGCCAGTACCCGGCCGCGCTGGCGGCCGCGCGGTCCGCGGCCGAATATCCGGACCTCGGCGTCTTCAGCTGGACACTCAGCGAGCTGATCGAGGCCGCCAGCCGGGTGGGAGACGCCGGGCTGGCCGCCGAAACCCGTGACCGTCTGGCCGAGCGCACCGGAGCTGCCGGCACGTCATGGGCGCGCGGTGTCCAGGCCCTCGCCGACGCGCTCACGGCGGCTCCGAGGCACGCCGACGAGCACTACCGTGAGGCGATCGAGCAGCTCGCCAACACCAGGCTGGGGCTGCAACTGGCCCGGGCACGCCTGCTCTACGGCGAGTGGCTGCGGCGGGAGAACCGGCGCGGTGAGGCCCGGGCACAGCTGCGTAACGCGTACGAGACGTTCGCCACGGCGGGCGCGGAGGGCTTCGCCGACCGGGCAGGCCGGGAGCTGACCGCGACCGGGGAAACCGTCCGCAAGCGGGCCCTCGACGTGCCCGTCGACCTCACTCCGCAGGAGGCGCGGATCGCACGCCTGGCCGTGGCGGGACGGACCAATCCCGAGATCGGCGCCATGCTCTTCCTCAGCCCGCGCACCGTCGAGTGGCACCTGCGCAAGGTCTTCACCAAGCTGGACATCACCTCCCGCCGAGAACTGGCCGTGGCGCTGCGCGACCGGTGACCCGTGGACGCCCCAGGGTGTCTCCCTGGGGCGACGGCACCTGCGGGCGCGCGAAGGTGGGTGCCGGATGCCGGACGGCATCCGATTCGCCCAGGAGGACATGATGGTGGACTACCAGCTTGAGCTGATCGTATTGCCGGTGGCCGACGTCGACCGGGCCAGGGAGTTCTACAGCCGGCTCGGGTTCCGCGAGGACCTCGACTACGCCGGCGGCGACGGCTTCCGGGTCGTGCACTTCACCCCGCCCGGATCGCACTGCTCGATCGTGGTCGGCGAGGGCATCGGCACCGCCGCCCCCGGTTCGGTGGAAAACGTGCATCTCATCGTCAGGGACATCGAAGAGGCCCGCGCGGACCTGGTCAGCAAGGGCGTCGAGGTCAGCGAGATCTTCCACGACGCGGACGGTGTCTTCCACCACGCCGGGACCGCCAAGCGGGTGCCCGGCCTCTACCCGGGCCGGCGCTCGTACGGGTCGTTCGCCTCGTTCACCGATCCGGACGGCAACGGGTTCCTCCTGCAGGAGATCACCGAACGCCTGCCGGGCCGCTGAACCGCGGCCCCTTCCGTCCGGCCGGAACCGGCCGTTGCCGCACCCGGGCCGGGCTGCGGCGACGGCCGGGCCGACCCACCTTCTCGGAGCCGGCACCGAGTTTCCGCTGGCCTCCGTTCCACGGGACCGCGCATCGGCACCTCGGCCCATCCGTGCTGAGACCACCCGGGAGCGGCGCCGGCGCCCCGAGTTCTACCTTGACCCGGTCATCCGGCAAGCAAGCTCAACGTTCGCTGAGCTACCGACGTCCGTGGTCGAGCCAGCCGTCGGAAAGCTGCACGCCGACCTGCGCTCAGGAGCTTGGCACCGCCGGCACAGAAACCTACTCACCCGAGAGTCCATGGACTACGACAACCGCCTGATCATCTCGGGCTGAGCGGCGTTAGCACTACTCGCCTGCTCCAACCCGATCCAACCTAGGCTTTCGTGCGTAGGTAGGTCTCGGCCAACTGGCGAAGCCGTGTCCTGCCGAAGCTGTGCCCATGGCCGGGATGGACGACGGAGACGTCGAGGTCGGCGAGGAACTCCATGCTTCGCCGGTAGTCAGCCACGTCGGAGTTCGGCAGGTTGTCGATCAAGGCACCGTCGTAGATGACGTCGCCGGAATACAGGGTCCCGGTGCGCTCCTCCAGCACGGCGACGCTTCCCGGTGTGTGGCCGGGAAGGTGCAGCACAGTCAGTACTCGCCCGCCCAGGTCGATTCGGTCGCCGTCGTCGAGCAAGCGGTTCAGGGTCATCGGTTCGACGCGGTAGGTAGCCGGGTCGTAGCCGGGACCGGGCAATGCGTCGATCATGAGCTCCGGGACAGGCTCTCCAGCCGCGTCGATCCCGAGCTTGTCGTAAAGCTCCGCGCCGTACAGGCTCGCCGGTACCCCCGCCGCCAGGAGCCCCGCCTCGGCGGGATGGGCGGCCCGGTCACCGAACTCAGGCGCCCCACCGACATGATCCAGGTGCGCATGGGTGAGCAGGACCATCGGATCCCGCTCGAACAGGCCCGGAATCGCCTCCCGCAACGCGACGACACCGAGCCCGGCGTCGACCACGATGTCACGATCGTTGCCGCGCAACCACCAGAAGTTCGCCGACACCAGCTCGTTGACGTGCGGTTCCGAGATCCGGACGACGTCACCACCCACTTCGGCCCGCGCATACCAGTCGACCATGTCCACACCGACCTACTCGACGATTTCCTCGCTCACACCGGACTGCCCCTTCAACCCCATACAACTGGACCATTCAAGGTCTGCACTCCCCCGGTAGAGGGAGCGCGTCCCTCCCTACCGGGAGGACAGCCTCGCCAGTCGCCACAGAGCATTGCTCCATGACCATCAAGCCTTGTTCTGTCAGTCCTGGGATGGCTGGTCGAGTTGCCGACCGATCGCATGAGGAGCGGAAGACCCGGTTGGTGCTCGGCTACGAGGTGATCGTTGCGGTGCCCATGAGCCGGCGGGGACGGCGTCTCGCGGCGTGGTTGGCACCGCTCTCGGTCCGGACCGGGCCGCTGACCCCGGCCGTGGTCGAGGTGGTCAAGCGATGACGGCGAGGCAACGGCCCGGGCGCGTGCGGGTCCCGGATCGCACGGCCACGGGTCCGGCACGTGGTCGGGACGCTCCGCAGGGGGTTGGCATGTCAGGTCTCTCGGCTCGTTCCCCCCGGTCAGCTGCCGCTCCTCGGGTCCGGCCGTGGGCGGTGGCCTGCATCGTGTTCGTCGTCGCCGAAGTGACTGTGCGGGCGTACTGGATCGCGGGTGGCCGGTGGGGGTACACCGCCTGCGACCGCACCGATCTGGTCGACCCGACGGGCGGGTGCGGCGCGAACCAGGTCGAGACACTGCCGTTCTGGGCGGGGTGGGGAGCGGTGGGAATCGGTGCCGCCCTCGCGGTGCTGGTCGTGTGCGCGGTCCGGTTCCCCGGCCCCTACCCGGTCGCCGGCAGTTGGGCGGCGGCCGCGCTGCTCCTGGTCCTCGCGTTCCCGCTGCATCTGCTCTTCGAGATCCCTGCGGCGTTGGCGGGACGCCCCTCGGACTGGCGCGACCTCGGCGCACGGCTCGCGCTGGCGACCGGCGGTCTCCTGTTCGCCGGGCTCGCCGACGCCTGCGCTCCCCAGCGCGCAGCGCGGGAGGCCGAGTACCAGCCGGTGCCGCGGTGGACCCGCCGCTGGGCGTACGTGGCGGTCGCTCTGCCGGTGGTCGGTTGGGCGGTGCCGCACGGGCTGTGGGTGCTCGGCGTTCCGTTCGGGATTCCGCAGCGGCAACTGGATGACATTCACCGGAACCTCTCGACCTGGACCGGTTTGGCGATCACCCTCGTCCCGCCGCTCGCCGGCCTGCTCGTTCTCGGATTGGTACAGCGATGGGGGCAGCAGTTCCCGCGCTGGGTGCCGGGACTGCGGGGGCAACCGGTCCCCCGGCTCCTGGCGGTGATCCCGGCCGGGGTGGTGTCGCTCGCGCTGGTCACCTACGGCGCGTTGAGCGTCTCGGTGTTCGTGCGGCAGTTGCTTGCCGGCGACACGCACCGGCCAGACGTGTGGGAGGGGTGGGCGGTGGCCGCCACGCTGCTGGTGTTCCTCGGTTGGGGTGTGTCGTTGGGCGTCACCACCACCGGCTACGCCCTCACCACCGGCCGCAGGAACAGGCCACCGGCCTGCCGCCCTGAGCCGCCAATTCGGCCGGACCACGGCCGAAGCCGCGATGACGTCGGCCTTCGAGGATCGGAGCAGTCGTGAGTTCCACCGACTTCGAGCGTGCCTTGGCCGCGGCGCCGTCACCCTGGGCCGTCTGGGCCGCCTACGCCGTCCCGCTCTGCGTCCTGCCGTCCGCAGTCTGGCGAGTGTCTTTCTTGTTCACTGAGGAGGCCGCCACCACCTGGTACATGATCTTCCTGTCCGCCCTGTCGATGGTTCTTGCCCTGTCGACACTCGGACTGGTGCATCGATGGGGAGAACAGGTTCCGCACTGGGTACCGCTGCTCGGAGGCCGGCCGATCCCGGCACGCCCAGTCGTGATCCTTGCCGTGGCCGGCGGTTCACTGCTCGTCGCCATCACCGTGTACTTCGTCCTGAACCAGACGTTCCACTTCGTGCCGCGCGGATGGGTCGGAGTCGGTCACGACGAACCCGTGCACCCAGTTCCCGACTGGGAAGTGCTCCGTTACTACGTGCCACTGATCGCATGGGGTCCCCTCGTGATAGCCGTGGCCGCCGACTACCGTCGGCGTGTCACCCTGGTTCGAGCGCCGGCGCGATAACGTCTCGGACTGCGAGCCTTTAGTGGCCCCGCCGTCCACATCGACCTGCAGTCGCGCTCAGGAGCGCCTGGGTCCGCGGTGATCTCGGTGGTCCGTTCCTGCCGTTCCTGCTGGAAACAGGGGCCACACACTCTGGGGCGTCGGGCTGCTGGTGGCTTCCGCGTCGTACGTCAAGCTGACCAGAGCCGCGTGTTCGCACAGTGCCGTCAGCTGAGAGTTCGCCCGAAGCGGTTCAACTCAGCGGGGAGGGTCGATGACGAAGCATGCTGTCCGGGCGGCGCGGATGTTCGACGGCGAGCGGCTGCTGGACGGCGGGGTGCTGGTCCTGCTGGACGACGGGCGCATCGCCGACGTGCACCGGGGTCGGGCCGAGGTGCCGGAGGGCTGGCCGGTGCGCGAGGAGCCCGACGGCACCGTGCTGCCTGGCTTGATCGATGCGCACGTGCACCTGTGCGCCGACGCTGGGCTCGACGCGCTCGGCCGGCTCGCCGAGCGTCCCGAGCCGGACCTCGACGCGGTCATCGAGGCGTCGCTGCGCTCGCACTTGGCGGCCGGCGTCACGACGGTTCGGGACCTGGGCGACCGGCGCGGCGCCGTGCTCCGGTGGCGGGACCGGGAGGTGCGCGACGATCTGCCAACGGTGGTGGGGTCGGGCGCGCCGGTCACCAGCGTCGGCGGGCACTGCTGGTCGATGGGGGGCGAGGCGAGCGGCGTCGACGGGATCCGCGAGGCCGTGCGGCTGCGGGCGGAGGCCGGCGCTGATCTGGTGAAGGTCATGGCCAGCGGTGGGGTGTTCACCCCCGGCACCGACACCACCCGGCCTCAGTTCACCGACCAGGAGCTGACCGCCGCGCTGACCCGGGCGCACGACTTGGGCCTGCCGGTGACCGCGCACGCGCACGCGCTCAGCGCGGTCGAGCAGGCGCTGCGCGTCGGTGTCGACGGCATCGAACACTGCACGTGCGTGACCGCGACCGGCGCCCACGTCCCCGACGAGCTCGCGGACCGCCTGGCCACGTCCGGGGTGGCGGTCTGTGCCACGCTCGGCACCGACCCGGCCGTGGTCACGCCACCGGAGGTGGTGGCGATGGCGGCGCGGGCCGGGCTCAGCGAGGCCACGCTGCGCGACGGCGTTACCACCCTGCACCGGGCCGGGGTCCGCCTGGTGGCCGGCTCGGACGCGGGCCTCGGCCCGGCGAAGCCGCACGGGATCCTGCCAGAGACGCTCGTCGATTACGTCGCGTGCGGCATCCCCGCCACCGCCGCCCTCGCCGCGGCCACCTCGGTCGGCGCCGAGGTGTGTGGCCTCGGGCGGAGCAAGGGCCGCATCCGCCCCGGATTCGACGCCGACCTACTGGTCGTGAACGGCGACCCGACAAGCGACATCACGGTACTGCGCCGCCCGCTCGCCGTGTACCGCGCCGACGAGCAGATGATTGATTCCGGGGGTCCGCCAGAAACACCTGACAGGCACGGACTGAGGTTGGGGACACGCAGTATGCGAACCGCGGCTCGCTACCACAACAAACAAAAATAGACGAGTTGACATAAACTGATACGCTGCTCTCGCCTTACCCCTGGAGGAGAGACACCGAAGTGAAGAAACTATCAAGCATCGCGTCCGTGCTCGCACTCTCAATTGGAATCGCTATTGCCCCGGCCGCGTCTGCCTACGCTGCTACGGACAGGAGCGGGGCGGAACGGCTGAACATCCCGAACAGCAGTTCGTGCAAGGCGGGTCGCACGGTCATGCAAGGCATGGTGGCAGGGCCGGGCGGCCAGCTTTACATCGTTTTCACAAAGGCGGCCGGTGCGGAGCCTGTCCTGTCCAGGTGGTTGCGCGACGGCTCAAGCTGGGACGGCACTAGCTGGGTCTGCGCCGGGGCGCCAACCTCCATGCCCACACTCGGCCACGGCAACGACCTCGCCTACAATGCGAACTATCTGGGCCAGGGCCCGGCCTTGGTCGCCACCCAAGGGAGCCAATCCGCGTTTCTGAGCGACGAGGTGACAATCGTGCGCCTGAACGCCGACGGATCTTTTGGCACAACCGGGGAAGTGCGTCTACCGATAGGCAACATCAGCGGCCTCTGCTACAGCGCGACGGCTGCCGGCGGAGCCGGCAAATATGCTGCCCGACGGTTGGGTAGCCTGTGGACCCATCCCGGCGCCGGTGCGCTGACGAGTGGATGGACGCTGGTGAAAAGCAACCTGACGAGTCACGATAATCGCTCCGACCAAGGCATTGACTGCTCTGAGAACTATGTCTGGAACACCAAGTCAATCAACACCTCAACGCCCGCCACCGGCTGGAACTGGGTGTACCAGTACAACTGGTCCGGAGGCGATGTGGAGAGCGACATCGGAATTCCGGGGAACAACCTGACCGACGAGATCGAAGATGTCACCCATGTGGGGAGCGAATTCTTCGTCGGCGTCAACCGGAACGACGGGCTAGCCGACTCCGTGAAGGTGTTCATCGAATAAATTCGAGCGGTCGTAACGCTGTTGATGTATTTGCGGGCACCTGGTCAGCTTTGTCGATTCAACCGAGAAGGTGTCTCTCAGGACGCGCGAACTGATGGTGGCCTCCTGGCTGGTCTGCGACGGCGCATTGCGTGAGCACTCGCATCGTCTCCGACGGGGAGGCCACCGTCCTGCTCGGACTGGTCCAGCTGCCGGGCGGCAGACGGTGAGCCAGGACGGGTGCGGTTCCAGCGGCGGAAGCGCACGCCGCGAAGCCGCGCTGATCGGCGGGTTTTGCGGGACGATCCCCAGCGTCGTGCGCTGGTTGTCGCACCTGCAGATCAGATAGGGGCCGAGCTGTCAATAAGCGAATCAAGATTGGGTGAGGCCACAAGCGACTCGGAACCTCAAGGCAGTGAGATTCCCATCTCTGCCGGCGGAGTTCCGGGCCGACGAGGAGGAACCAGCTCTATGCTTGCCGCCGGAATGCGCTGCGGCGTATCCGACCCGAGCGGAACACCAATGCAAGGATTTGCGAATGCGCCGAGATTCTGCTCCCAGCGACGGCACTGCTGGCGTCAGCGAAGTAGCACCGAACGGCGAACCGCCGACCTCGATCGCGGAGGGCGTCGCGCGCCGATCCGCGATCGCCGAGGAGCAGGCGTTTCTCGACTTGGCCACGGCCCGGCGCGACACGCTGGCCGAACACCTGCAGGCCGAGCTTTCGTCAGAGGCCCTGGACGCGTTGGAGCGGGCCCGGCAGCGCATGCTCCGCCATCAGTACGACGAGCTACGGCGAGCACGGGAAGGGCTGGTCTTCGGCCGCCTCGACGGTCTTGATGGCACCGTGCGACACGTGGGCCGTGTCGGTCTCCGCAACGACGGCGAGGACAGCGAGCCCGTGCTGGTGGACTGGCGCGCTCCGGCAGCTCGGCCGTTCTACACCGCGACGGCTGTCGACCCACAGGGTCAGGCACGGCGCCGTCACATACGTACGAGGGGATCGGCCGTCGTCGGTGTGGACGACGAGCCCCTGGACGGGACCATGACGGCGGAACTCGTTGGTGAAGGCGCTCTACTGGCCGCCCTCGACCAGCGGCGTACCGGTCGCATGTCGACGGCGATCTCGACGCTGCAACGCGAACAGGACGACATCATCCGCGCCGAGGCGACCGGTCCGCTGATCGTTCAGGGCGGTCCCGGCACCGGCAAGACCGTGGTTGCTCTGCACCGCGTCGCCTACCTGCTGTTCGCGCACCGAACGATGGCCGACCAAGCGGTCCTGGTGCTCGGCCCCTCGCCGCGGTTCCTCCAGTACATCGCCCAGGTGCTGCCCGCGCTCGGTGAGACCGCCGTCGTCTCGGCGACCTGCGACACTCTGCTGACCGGGATCCGCGTGGGCCGCGACGAGAGCCGGCTGCTCGCCGAAATCAAGGGCCGCGCCCTCTGGCAGCCCGCGCTCGAAAACTACGTCGCGTCGCTGCTCCCCCGGCCCCGCGAGCTGAAGCTGCGCTGGGAGGGCGAGTTCCACGTCATCACAGCCGCAACAGTGGCACAGGCGCTCGCCTCGGCGGTGCAGGGACGCCCGTACCACCGCGCCCGCGCGGCGTTCGCCGAGCAGCTGCACCACCTCCTTGCCGAAGTCGTCGTCGAGCAGCGCGAGGCGCTGATGAACGAGATGGAGGAGGGCTTCGAGGACATCCTCGCCCGCGTCGACAGGGACTTGCGGCATGACCACCGCCCCGGCAGGACGTCCACCGGCAGCGACATCGACGGATTACTCTCCGAGGATGAGATAGAACACCTCCGTAATCGTATCGCCGAGAACGCCACCATCGCCCGGTTCATCGAGGCATGGTGGCCCACCCTCGACGCCGAAACCCTGCTGCGTGATTTCCTGGCCGACCGCACCCTGCTGGCCCGGTTCGCCCCGCAGCTGTCCCCGCAGGAGATCACCGCTGTCTCGGCCGAGCCCGCCACCTGGGCATCGAGCGACATCGCCCTGCTCGACGCCCTCGCCGACCTGCTGGGCGAGGACGAAGCCCCGCAACCACAGGGCGAGTTCGTCGCCGACCGCGCTCGCCGGCAGCGCGACTGGGTGTACGGCCACGTCGTGATCGACGAGGCGCAAGAGCTGTCCGAGATGCAGTGGCACATGGTCCTACGGCGCTGTCCCAGTCGCTCCATCACCGCCGTCGGCGACATCGACCAGGCGGAGGCAGCGCACCGGCACACCAGTTGGGCACAAGCGGTGCGGGCTGTCTTCGGAGACCGCTGGACCGCCGCGGAACTGACCATCTGCTACCGGACCCCGCGCGAGGTCATGGACCTCACCGAACCGGTCTTGAAGAAAGCTGGCAGCCACAACACGCCGCCACGGGCGGTACGCTCCTCCGGCATCGCCCCCTGGGAGCTCACGATCGCACCCGCCCAGCTTGCCGCCGCCGCCGCCCAAGCTGTCCGACAACTGCAGCAACGGTGGCATGGCGGCATGGTCGGCGTCATCGCCCCCGCCGAGCGCATCGCCGAACTCCTAGCCGTGCTGAGCGATGTGCCGGTGCTCACCGCAACCCAGTCCAAGGGATTGGAATGGGACGCGACGCTCCTCATCGACCCCCAAGGCATCGCCGCACAACCGCGCGGCTGGAACGGCCTCTACGTTGCGCTCACCCGATGCACCCAGGAACTCGGACAGCTGATACTCACGCAGCAATCGCCACACCCTTGACAAAGCCTCCGGACGTCAGACGGGTCCTCAGTCCGCCGGACCACCCACAACCCGCGGCCGGACCCGTACAGGCACAGCGCCGAGCGTCCAAACAGCAGACGGCCTGGCGTCCTGCCGACTCGCCAGCGTGCGGCACGCTGCGCAGCCCGGCCGCCCGGGCGGCTGGCGACGTGGCTGGCGAACTGGCCGCGGGACACCCCGGTCTCCGGACCGCTCAACCCGATGCTGATTCGGTACTCCGGCTGAGGATCCCGCAACGCGAGTCGCCGCGATGGTACTTGTGCCCGAGCAGCGAAAAGCGAGATCATCACGCATGCACGATCCCTCGCCCGAGGACGACGGGACTTCACCGACGGTTTCTACGCCGCGTTTCGTGGGCCGTGATCGGGAGCTGGCGGCGCTCCGCGGCGCCTTGGCCCGGCCACCGGCGATCGTGCTGGTGGAGGGCGAGGCGGGGATCGGGAAGAGCCGACTGCTGCGAGAGTGGTTGGCCGCGCCGGACCAGCGCACTGCCTTGGTCTCGGTGTGCCCCCCGCTTCGCGAGTCGCTGACGTTGGGGCCGATCGTCGACGCGTTCCGTGGGATCGACCGCCCGGTGTCGCGATTGCGGCTCACCGAGCTTGCGGGGGCGTTACGGCCCCTGTTCCCTGAATGGTCCTCGGACCTGCCGCCCGCACTGCCACCCTTGGACGATGCGAAGGCGGCACGGCATCGCCTGTTCCGCGCCCTGGACGAGCTGCTGCGGGCTCTGCGTGTCGACGTTCTCGTGCTGGAGGACGCTCACTGGGCAGACGAGGTGACCTTGGAGTTCCTGCTGTTCGTCACCTCCCGACAGCAGTCGGACGGGACGAGCCTCGTGGTCTCCTATCGGCCGGAGGAGGTGGACGTCGGATCGCTGTTGCTGCGGCTGACGTCCCGGTTGCCTGCTGGCGTGACCCAGCTGAGGATCGCCCTGGCGCCGATGCGACCCGACGACACGGCAGCGCTGGTGTCCTCGATGCTGGACGGCAACCCGGTATCGCAGGAGTTCGCGACGTTCATGCACGAGCGGACCGGTGGCGTTCCGCTGGCCCTGGAGGAGTCGGTTCGCCTCATGTGCGACCGTGCCGACCTCGTCTTCCGCGACGGACAGTGGGTCCGGCTGAAGCTGCGCGAGCTACAGGTGCCGCCAACGGTGCGCGACTCCACCCGGGAGCGGGTGGGCCGTCTGTCGCCGACGGCGCAGCAGGTGTTGCGAGCCGCGGCGACGTTGGCTGAGCGGTCATCGGTGGCCACGATCGCGATGACCGCCGGTCTGTCACCAGCTGCGTGTCGAGGCGCTGTCGCGGAGGCGGCCGACGCCGGCGTCCTGGACGGAGACGACCGCGGCCGGTGGCGATTCCGGCATGTGCTGGCCGCCACGGCTGTCTACGAAGCGATCCCGTTGACCGACCGCAGACATTTCCACCTGCTGGCCGGCCGGGCCTTGGAGGACATCCACCCGCCGCCTGTGGCACGCCTTGCCCACCACTTCCGTGAGGCGGGCGAGCGGCAGTCCTGGGCGCGGTACGCCGAGCAGGGTGCCGAGCTGGCCATGGCCTCGGGTGACCACACCAAGGCGGTCGACGTGCTGGTGGATCTGTTGTCGTGGGCGGTGCTGCCGCCGGCGGATCGGGCACGGGTCGCGCGCATCGCCGGAGTGGCCGCACTGGGCCGGCGTGAACCGGTCGACGAGGTCTACCACCGTGTGATCCGTACCTTGCGCTCGGTGCTGGAGACCCCCGGTCTCTCCGCCCGCCAACAGGCCGAGATCCGCAACCCCCTGGGTCGGCTCCTGATCACCGGGGGTGAGGCGCAGGCCGCACTCAGCGAGCTGGAGCAGGCGGTGGCCAACCTCGACCATGACCCGGTCGAGGCGGCTCGGGCAATGACCTATCTCGGATGGGCCTATGCGGGACCGTGGCCGGCGTCGACCCATCGGCGCTGGCTGGATCGCGCCGCTGAGCTCGCCGCCGAATTCGATTCCCCCGCAGAGCGGCTGAACCTGGCCGGCAACCGAGCCGCCGCGTTGCTCATGCTCGGCGAAGAGGAGGCCTGGGACGTCGTCGCCGGCCTGCCCGTCCACGGCGCGACCTCGGCGGAGCGTCTCGACGTGGCCCGCATCCACGCAAATGTCGGGACCGGCGCACTGATCTGGGGTCGGTACGCCGACGCGGAAAAACACCTCGCCGTGGCCATGCGCCTTGCCGAGGCCGAACAGGCGTACCGGTTACAGCACAACGTCCGACTCGAACAGGCCAACCTGGCGTGGCTGACCGGCCGGTGGGAGGGTCTCGCGGAGCGAAGCGCGGCACTCGCCGATGCCGACCGAGACCGGCCGGCGCACTACCTCGGTAGCATTCGCCTCTCGGCCCGGCTGGCAGCCGCAGCCGGACGGCGGCGCGCCGCGGAGGAGCAGTTCCGGCTGGTCCTCGAGGAGTCTGCCCGTCTCGGCGCAGCCGACGACACGATGGAGGCCGCCGCTGCGCTGGCCAGACTGTGGCTGACGGACGGAAACAGCGGCCGGGCGCTGCAGATCACGAACGAGCCGATGGACACCGTCCGGAGAAAAGGCGTCTGGGTCTGGGCGACGGACCTCGTCCCCGCCCGGATCGAGGCACACCTCGTCGCGGGCGACCTGAAGGCCGCGACACGCCTGGGCGACCAGTTCGCCAGAGGACTGCGTGGCCGCACGGCGCCTGCGCCTCGCGCCGCGCTCACCGTATGCCGTGCCCTGCTGCTCGCCGCAGCCGGAGACCACGCCCGCGCGGCGACGGCATACGGTCGGGCGGCGCGCGCCTGGAGCGCGTTGCCGCGCCCCTACGACGCCATGCTCGCCCGCGAGCGTCAAGCCGAGGCGCTCATCGCGCAAGGCCAGATCGAACAGGGCCGAGTGCTGCTGGCCGCACAGTACGAGCAACTGTTCCGGCTCGGCGCCCGCGGCGATGCGGACCGTGCCGCACAGCGGCTTCGCGAACACGGCGCCGAGGTCCCGCGACTGTGGCGCGGCGGCCGACGAGGGTACGGCGACCAGCTCTCACCTCGCGAGCTCGACGTGGTCCAACTGGTTGTCGCCGGCAAGACCAACCGGGAGATCAGCCGGATCCTGGCCAAGTCGCCGGCCACGGTGGATCAACAGCTGCGTGCGGCGATGCGCAAGTTGAAGGTGACCTCCCGGACCGCGCTCGCGGTCAAGGCAGTCGAGGCCGGAGTGTTCGCAGAAGAGGACTCCCTCGGCAACGCGTCGTGAAAATTGACGTATCCGCTGGATAGCGAGCGGTCACTTGTCCCCCCGAGCATGACTGCATGATCCATAGCCGTAGGGCGATGCATGCCTGAGCGACCTGTCGCGCGTGACGACTCCGCGATCGAGCACCAGTCACCTCTCGAGCTGTCGCGCGAGCCGCGTGACAGCGCCTCCGACGCCTCCGACGTCGACGGTGCCGACGAGCACGAGAGCCACGACCCCTACCAACCCCTGTAGGCAGAAGGACCCCGCATGAGACTCAAAGCCCTCGCGGCAACGCTTGCCGCAGCGGTCGGCCTGAGCATGATCCAGCCACTCCCGGCGTCCGCCGCTGAGCCGGATCCCGGCACGGCCGCCGAGAAGATCGCGTCGAGCCTGAAGGACCGCTTCCGCACGCAGCGGGCTTCCGACTTCTGGATCACATTCGACACCACAGCCGACCTCAAGCCGGCGAAGAAGATCGCCGACTGGACCGCTCGCGGTCAGTTCGTCTACGACGCGCTGACCACGGCGGCGAAGGACTCCGTGGCATCCGTCTCCGCCGAACTCGACCGGGCAGGCGTCAGGTACACCTCGTACCCGATCGCCAACACCGTGCTCGTCAAGGGGGGCACCGAGAAACTCGCCCTCGACGTGGCCTCGAAGGTGCAGGTCGCCGAGATCCACGCGACGCCGCAGGTCGCGCTGGTCGAGCCCGTGGACGAGAAGATCCCCGCTGACCGGGCTGCCCGCCCCGCCGCCCCTAAGGCCGCGGCCGAGGACGGCACCGCCACGTGGGGTCTGGACGCCATCCACGCCCCCGAGGCGTGGGCCATGGGCGCCACCGGTGCGGGCATCACCGTGTCCAACCTCGACTCGGGCGTCCAGTTCGACCACCCCGCCCTGATGCACCAGTACCGCGGTACGAAGCCTGACGGCACCGTCGACCACAACTACAACTGGATGGCCACCCGGGGCACGTGCACGGGCGCTCCGTGCGACGACAACGGACACGGCACGCACACCATGGGCACCATGGTCGGCGACGACGGCACCAACCACGTCGGCGTCGCCCCGGACGCGCAGTGGATCGCGACGAACGGCTGCTGTGACAGCACCGGCGTCGAGTCGCTGCTGCGGTCGGGTTGGTGGCTGCTCGCCCCGACCGACGTCCAGGGGAACAACCCGGACCCGTCCAAGCGCCCCCACGTCGTCAACAACTCGTGGGGCCAAACCGTCGAGCACGCCTTCGACGACTTCTTCCGGTCCATCGACGAGGCCTGGAGCGCCGCGGGCATCTTCAGCGTCTGGTCATCGGGCAACACCGTGCCGTACGCGGCCTGCGACACCGTCTCCTCCCCCGGCTCCGCCGAGAGCGCCTACTCCGTCGGCGCCTACTCGTCGGACGGCACGCTCGCGTCGTTCTCCCGCAAGGGCGAGGGTGAAGGCGGTCGGATCAAGCCCGAGATCTCCGCGCCGGGTGACGGCGTCCGGTCGTCCTACCCGGGCAACAGCTACACCGAAATGTCCGGCACCTCGATGGCGGCACCCCACGTCGCCGGCGCCGTCGCGGCGCTGTGGAGCTACGACCCGACCCTCATCGGGCAGGTCGAGGAGACCCGCCGCCTGCTCGGCGAGTCGGCCGTCGACGTCGACGACACCGAGTGCGGCGGCACCGCCGAGGTCAACAACAAGTACGGCGAGGGCCGGCTCGACCTCGTCCGCCTGCTCGAGCTCGCGCCCCGGCAGGGCGGCACCCTCACCGGTGTCGTCACCGCCAACGGCGCCCCGGTCGCCGCCGCCGACGTGACGATCAGCGGGCCGTTCAGCCGGTCGATCGGAACCGACAAGGACGGCCGGTTCACGACGAACCTCCCGGTCGGCGACTACCAGCTCAGCACCAGGGTCTTCGGCTACCTGACCGCGAGCGCCAACGTCACGATCTCTCTCGGCCAGGACACCTCCGTCAAGCTGCCGCTCACGGCCGCCGCGAAGCACGACGTCAGCGGCAGGGTCGTCGACGACAAGAAGCGGCCCGTCCCGAACGCCGACGTCTCCGTCAAGGACACGCCGCTCAAGCCGGTACGCACGGATGCCAACGGCGCGTTCACGATCGGCGGTGTCCCCGAGGGCGGGTACACGCTGAGCGTCAAGCCCAACGCCTGCTTCTCGCCCACGACGGTCCCGCTGACCGTCGGCGCGCAGAACGAGTCGCGCGAGATCCCGGTCGGGCTCGTCGTCGACAAGGGCGGCTACAGCTGCGCGGTCTCCGAGGGCGAGTACCTGCGCGGCACCGACCCGGTCGCGTTCACCAGCGGCGTGTGGGCGACGGTGAAGCTGCCGTTCCCGATCGCGCTCTACAACGGCAGCCACGACACCCTCGGCATCAGCCTGCGCGGCGTGATCTCCCCGGACACCTCCACCGGGCCGGGCAGCGGCGGTGCGGGCGTCTTCCCGTTCTACGTCCAGACCCCCGTCGAGTTCGCCCCCGGTGGGGGCGTCTTCACGGCGCCCACCAAGGTCAACGGCGAGGACGCGTTCGTCGTCGAGTTCCGTAACGCCAAGCTCTGGGCCTATCCGACCCGGTCGGAGTACACGGAGCCGGTCAGCTACTCGGCCACGCTCACCCGCTCGGGCACCGTGATCTTCGGGTACGGCGACGGCATCGGGACCGATGACCCGGTGACCGCCGGCGCGCACGCCACCACCGGCATCCAGGGCTGGGCCGGCGTCGACGGCATCCGGTTCTCCGACAGCGCCCCGGTGCTGCGCGACGGGATGATCGTCACCTACGACATGCCGGACTTCGGGTACCTCGACGCGACCGTCGTCGACAAGAACGACGGGCTGCCGGTGGCCGGGGCCAAGGTCTCGTTCACGAACAAGAGTGGGCTCGTCGAGACCGTCACGACCAACGGGACCGGCGTCGTGCATCGCCAGCTTCCGGTCGGCGACTACACCATGACGGTCGACGCGCCGAACTACACGACCGCGACGTACCCGTTCTCCCTCGACAAGCTCTATGCGAATGCCAAGATCGACGCGCGTCTGACCACGGGTGTCGCCGGCCTGAAGGCCGACGGCCTCGACGCGCTGTTGGGTACCGACCAGAACGGCGTGGGCTCGCTGACGTTGACCAACAACGGCTCCGCCCCACTCACGTACGACCTGGGCGAGGCCGCGCGCCACCCCGAGCTTGAGGCCGCCGGCGCCACCGGGCGCACCGGGACGGGTGCGGCCAGCACGATCGACCTCACCGCCTGGAAGACCGGTGCGAGCGGCATGAAGCCGTCGAACGTCGACGGCAAGGCCGCCACGTCGAGCGCCGCGGAAGCACAGGCGGCGGGCAAGGTCGGCACGACCTCCGGCGGAGACGTCATCACCCGGATCGCCATCCCGGGCACGATCCAGGAGAAGGAGCCGTCCGGCGTCGGGTACGACGGCGACGTCTGGGTCCACGACTACAACGCGCGGACCAACACCGCCTACACGGTGACGGGCAAGCGGACCGGAAAGGTCTTCGACGCGTCGTGGAACCCCGCCTACCGGGCGTTCGACATGGCGCTCGACACCAAGACCGGTGACATGTGCCAGATGGAGGACAGCCCGGCCAGCTACATCCACTGCTTCGACCGGGAGACCGGGAAGGAGACCCGGCAGATCAAGGGTGACTGGTCCACGCTGCAGCTGACCGGCCTCGCCTACAACCCGACGGAGGACGTGTTCTACGTCGGCGGCCGGGCGAACGGCATGATCGGAACCGTCGCCGGGACGTCGCACGACAACCCGGGTGCGCTGCTGTCCTTCTGCGCCCCGCCGCTGCCCGAGGTGATGGGCCTGGCCTACAACCAGGCGTCCGACACCATCTGGTACACCGACCTCACCTCGAACAGGCCCACCCGCCTGCTGCAGGTCGACCCCGACGACTGCTCGCTGGTGAACGCGTGGTGGTTCCCGGGCCAGAAGGCGGGCCAGGGCGGCGGCCTCGAGACCGACTCGACCGGGGCGCTGTGGGCGGCGGACCAGGTCGCCGACGACGTCGTGCTGGTCGATGTCGAGGACGACCTGCTCACCGACCTGCCGTGGCTGTCGCTCTCCTCGACCGGCGGCACCCTCGCGCCGGGTCAGTCGACGACCGTCAAGGTCTCGATCTCCTCGAAGGACACCAAGCCGGGAGTCCTCGGCGCGAACATCGTGGTGCGGTCCGACTCCGGACGCCAGTCCAAGACCTACGTCCCCGTGACGCTCACGACCACGAAGTACCAGGTCGGCCTCAACGCCGGCGGCCCGAAGTTCACCGACGGCTCCGGCTACACCTGGTCCGGCGACCAGGCCGCCGGCAAGGGGGCGTGGGGCTACGAGGGGAAGACGAAGGTCACCTCCACGCGGGCCGACATCGCAGGTACGACGGACGACGCCCTGTTCCAGTCGCAGCGCACCACGCCGGACAAGCAGCTGTTCTACCGCTTCCCCGACGCGCCCAAGGGCACCTACGCGATCGACGTCGGGTTCGCCGAGATCGAGAAGGCGGCCAAGGGCAAGCGGGTGTTCGACGTCCTCGTGGACGGAACGCTGACGGAGTACGCGTACGACCCGGCCGCGGCCGTCGGGCCGAACGCCGCCGACTGGCGCACCGCCGTCGTGAAGCACGAGAGCGGTCCGCTGACCGTGGAGCTGCGGGGCTCGAAGGGCCTGAAGGCCCCCACCATTGCCGCGCTGCGTGTGACGCTCGACCCGCGCGCAGACACGGCGGAGCCGGAGCCCCAGCCCGAGCAGCCGGAGCCGGGCCCCGTGCCGGTGGCCCCCGCCGGTCGCTCGTACTCGATGAAGGTGACCGACGGGCTCTACCGCCAGGGTACGGAGGAGTCCGGGTGGCACGGCGATGACGTCTGCGGCGTGCTGTGGTTCGACTCCCGCTTCCTGTTCCCGTTCTACGACACGGCCTGGGACGGCGTGTGCGTGACGACGAACGGCCAGTTGATCTTCGACCAGGCCAGCGCCGTGGGGAACAACACGGAGCTGCCGTCGCCATACGCGTTCGACGCGATCTATCCGCTCTGGGACGACCTGGTCGTCGACGACGAGGCGGGCATCTACTTCGGCACCACCGAGGTGGACGGGTTGGCGGCGCAGGTCATCGAGTGGCGCAACGTCACCTTCTACACCGACCAGACGGCTCGCGTGAGCTTCTCGGTCACCCTGATCGCGGACGGCCGGATCCAGATCGGGTACGGCGACGGCGTCGGCGGCGACAACCCCCTCACCCGGGGGTCGTCGGCGACGGTCGGTGTGGAGAGCCTGACGCGCAACCCGGCGGGCCAGCACTCCTTCAACCAGCCCGTCCTGAAGGCCGGCCTGGGGCTGGAGTACACCCTCCCGGCCGCGGGCACGATCGAGGGCACGGTCACCGACAAGAACGACGGCAAGCCGCTCGAGGGCGCGATCGTCACGCTCAAGGGGCCGAACGGTGAGCGGGTCATCACGACCGACGTGAAGGGCCGGTGGAAGGCTCAGGCGCTGGTCGGCGAGAACACCGTCGAGGTGTCGGCGCCGAACTACGTCACCGCCAGCCACCCCGTGACCATCGCCAAGAAGGATCAGGCCGAGGTGGTCGACACGGCGTTGACCACGGGCATCGCCACCGTCACCGGAGCTGACCTCGACTGGCTCCTCGACAGGGACCAGAAGGCGACGGCCGACGTGACCGTGACCAACACCGGCTCCGCCCCGCTCGAGGTGCGGATCAGCGAGCAGAAGCGCACCAGCGACGGCGGGCACGAGGCCGCCGACCTTCCGTGGCTGACCCTCAAGGGCGCGGCCGCAACCGGCACGGTCACGGTCGCGGCCGGCGCGTCCACCACGGTCACGGCGACGGCCGACAACGCCGGCGTCGAGCCCGGTGTGCTCGTCGGGGACGTGCTCGTGGCGTCGAACGCCGGCAAGGGCGAGACCCAGCTCAAGCCGGTCCGCCTGGCGACCTCGGCCTACTGGAAGGGCGTCGACGTGGGCGGGTCCGGGCACGTCGGTGCCGACGGCTTCGTCTGGTCGCCCGACCAGGAGCTCGGCAAGCGGTCGTGGGGCTACGTCGGCGGCAAGGCGCGTACCACCAAGGCCGACATCGCCGGCACCGAGGACGACGCGCTGTTCCGCACCCAGCGGACCGGCGAGACGTTCAGCTACGTGTTCAAGAACGCCCCCGCCGGGACGTACCGGATCGGCCTCGACTTCGCGGAGATCGAGAAGGTCAAGGCCGGCAAGCGTGCCTTCGATGTTCTGGCCGACGGCAAGGTCGTGCTCCACGACCACGACGTGCAGGCGAAGGTGGGCGCGCTGACCGCGGACATGAACACGGTCACCGTCGAGCACGCCGGTGGCGATCTGAAGATCGAGTTCAGCCGCGAGAAGGGCGAGAACGACCCGATCCTCAACGCCCTGGAGGTCCAGCAGGACCCGCGCCTATGAGATAGCCGAACCGCCAGCAGTGGTCAGAGCCTCCTCGGAAAGGATCGCCGGGAGGCTCTGACCACGACTACCGATCGCCCGGAGGGGCCGGCGAGTGGTTCCCGCCGCCCCCTCCGGGCGAGCTCACCGTCCGTACACCTCGAACTCGTAGAGCGAGAACCCGTACGAGGTGGCCCGCTTGACCCCGTACACCCGCACGTAGCGGGCGGTGACCGGGGCGAAGGTCACGTTGTCGACGCCGCCGTTGCCGATGGTGGTGGTGAACACCGGTGTCCAGGAGCCGCCGTCGCCGGAGACCTCGACCCGGTACGAGGTGCCGTAGGCCGCCTCCCAGCGCAGCACCACCCGACTGACACTGCGGGCCGCGCCGAGGTCGACCCGGATCCACTGGTTGTCGTTGTAGCTGCTGGCCCACCGGCTGCCGAGACTGCCGTCGACCGCCTTGTCCGGGGTGTGGCTGGTCAGGAACTGGGTGCTCGACGCGGTGGTCGGACGACCCTGCGCAAGGTTGGTGATGTCGTCACCCCGACGCGCCGGGAACGAGACGACCTGCTGGTAGGTGGGGCGGTTCTGCCAGGCGATCAGCGGGTGGGTGATGCCGCCCAGCCCGGACTGGGCGATCGAGTCGGCGCACCACTGGTCGCCAGCCCCGCAGGACTTGTCGCCCGGGTAGACCGTGGTGGCCGGCACCGCGGCGGCCTGGCCGAGCGTGTCGAGCAGGGACTGCCGGCACACGCCGAGGTTGCCGTTGCCGCAGTACGCGCGGCCCAGCCCGCCGGCGACGGGGTCGCCGAGCACGGTGCGCAGGTCCTTGTCGACGTAGCCCCACCAGCCGTACTGGAACGACGAGCCCTTGTGCGCCTGACCTTGCAACGCCCAGCTCGCGGCACCGTCGCGTCCGCCGTTCTGGCCGCCCGACGGCGCCTCGTTCACCTCGAGGGCGTCGACCAGCGCGGCGTAGAGGTCCGGCCCGAGGCCGGGGCGGAACTGCGCCGAGGCCAGCAGCGGCCACCAGGCGTCGAAGATCCGGATCGCGTCGGCGTGCTGATAGACCTTGGAGCCGGGGGAAGTCTCCACCCGGCGGGCCCCGGCCTGCTGCCAGGCCCGCAGCTTGCCCACCGCGTCGGCCAGCGCCGGATCCGTGACGGGCGTGCTGTCCAGCACCCGCAGCAGGTCGCCGAGAACCTGCTGGCCGCGCAGGTCGGTCACCGCCGCGTCCGCCATGATCTTGACGGCGTCGGCGCGGCCGAGCTTGCGCTGGGCGATCGCGGCGCGCACCGGGCCGTCGAGCAGCTGACCCCGGTGTACGGAGCCGAAGCTGAAGTTGCCGTCCGCCGCCCCGAAGTCCCGCGCCTGCTTGTTGTTCCAGCTGACGTAGTAGTCCTGGTTGACCGACTGCGGATGCGCCGACGTCGGGGTGTAGGTGGCGTCGTTGGTATCCGGGTTCCAGCCGGCCCACTCGTACGCCGGCTCGGCCTTCACAGGCAGGTTCGGGTCGGCGGTGGCCGGACGGACGGGGTTCGAGCCGGAGTTGAAGTACGCCGCCTCGGTCGAGTTGACGTAGAACCAGTTGAACGCGTACCCGACGTTGGCCGCGGACGCCTGGAAGGCCGCCGCGCTGCCCATCGCCGACGGGTCGTTGTAGGCCTGGAAGCCGATCGCCGAGTCAGCCTCGTGCCGGTAGGTCGAGCGCAGCTTGGTGAACGCGGTCGGCTGCCCGTTCACCAGGCCCCGGTAGGCCACCAGCCCGTACTTGGTGCGCAGCGCGCGCAGCGTGTACGAGCCGGCCGGGGTGGAGTCGGCCAGTGTCGGCGACCAGGAGTTGCGCTGCTCCAGCGCCTCCATGGCGAGGCACTGCCCGTGGTAGAGGTAGCGGTTGGTGCGCAGCGTCGGGACGCTGCCGTCGGTGGTGCACAGCGGCACCGCGTACGTGTCGGTGAGGTCCTGGGAGGCGGAGGTCGCGCTCCACGCGTAGTCCTGGCCGCGGCCGAGCAGCACGTAGAGGTTGAGCCCGGCGAACGCGGCGCCGCGAGCGCTGATGCCCGGCCCCTGCAGCTCCTGGAGCATCAGCAACTGCGGCGCGAAGTAGCCGGTCTGCGGCCCGAACACGGCAACCGGGTTGCCGGTGGTGGTGTGCCGTCCGGAGACCACGACCGCGTTGGACATGCCGTGCGCGCGCAGGTTGGACAGGCCGCCGAGCAGCCCCTGGGTGGCGGTGCTGGTGCCGGTGCGGGCGGCGGCCCCGCCGCTGGCGTCGTAGGCGAGGGGCTCGGCGACCACCGAGCCGGCGTCGGGGAGCACGCCGCTGGTCGCGCCCGGCGGCGTCGCCCCGTACGGGAAGCTCTGCCCGTCGTGCAGGGTGAGCACGGTCTCCGGGTCGTTCTGTGACCGGAACGCCGCCCACACCCGGTCGCCCTCGGTGGCGCCGTACTTGGCCCGGGCCGCCACCCGGACCAGCGCGGACTGGATCTCGCTGCCGCCGCCCCCGCCGAAGAGCCCGCCGATGACGCCGGCGGTGGCGATGAGGTCGGTCATGGTGAAGTGCTTCGGCTTGCCGGCGCCCGCGAGCACGTACTCACCCGGGTAGTTGTCCTCGGCGATCGACTTGTCGATGTAGGCGTTGATGCCGGCGATGTAGTCGACCACGTCGGTGTAGAGCTGCTGGCCCCGCGGGCCCTTGAGGCGCAGCGCGTCCACCTGGGCCTGGAGGTCCGCCTCCGAGTAGGGCGAGTTGGCCCAGATGCTCTGCTCCAGCTCGCGGTTGCCCGGCGCGCCGCCGGCGAACGAGGTGAGCGTGCCTCGACCGGCGTGCCGCAGCAGGTCCATCACCCAGAGCCGGTCCTGGGCCCCGGCGTAACCGGCGCCGAACATCGTGCCGGCGCGGGTGGTGCCGGTGACGTGCGGGACGCCGGTGGCCTTGTCCCTCACGATGGTGACGTCCGCGCGCGGCGAGACGGTGCTCTCGACCTGCGCGGCCGGGACGCCGAACGAGGCGTCGTTGTAGAAGTGGGCGATCTGCTCGTCGGTCAGCCCGGCGTAGTTGTAGACCAGGTTCGCGTACTCGTCGAGCTGGTCGCTGGAGTGCGCCGGGCGGGTGCCGAGCGCCTGGTGCGCCAGGATGGCAACCAGCGTGGCGTTGCCGTTCTGCCCGGGGGGCAGGATGTCGGCGCACTGGCCGAGGCAGTAGTCGTTGGCGGCGAACGTGCTGGCGGCCAGCGCCGGTGACGGCGGGGTCACCGTCAGGACGCTTGCGGTCAGGGCGGCGGCGGTGAGCGCCGCGAGCCGGGTACGGAGAGCGGGACGGGGCATGGCGATCCTCCGGGGACGCGGAGTCGGGCCGTTCGGTTACGCCCGGCTTCCGGTGCCGACGCCTCGCCCTCCGCGCCCGGGCGTTCCACCCGGAGGTGAGAGTGACTCATATCTATCTCCGGGCAATGATCGGCGCAGGGCCGCCCTCCGGGATACCCGTCGTTCACCACGCGCCAATGCCGACGTTTCGCCATCTTCGCCATCGGGACCGGGCACGGTGGGCGTGGCAACGCCGTTCTCCAGCGCCAGCGCCTCGGGACGTCCGCAGCACGATCGCGGACCCCGCCATCTCCCGAACGCCTGCGGCACCGCGCCGTGGCGGCGATGGCGTGGGTGAGCGACGAGGCGGCGTCCGACAACTCGCCGCTTCTCGGCAAGGTCCGGTGCAGCCCCCGAAGGAGCTGGTAGTCGATGAGTCCGCCGCGCTTGGGCCTCGGCCAGGATGGCATCGAGTCCGCGCTGCCTGCGCCAGGCGGACCCACGGGACAAGGCCGAGCTGTACAGCCGCATCGGCCTGCGGATGATCTACCAACCGGGCACCAAGACACTGAAGGCCGAGATCGTCGCAAGCGATCTCGGCCGTGTGCTTAATGTGTGTCCGAGGGGCGACACGACCCATTGCCCCACCGTCGATGACGCTCAGCGCAACTCTAAGGCTCGCGCAAGTCTAGCTGCGGTGGGACCTCTTCGGGACCGCCGAAGAGGTCCCAACCACAAGTGCCTCGTCAGGGCGTTGACCGTGGGATCGGCATCCCAAATAATGGCGGGTCGGCCCGCCCATGGAGGACAGTCCGGAACGCCGATCGTCGATGCCTGTCCTGGGTATCGCGGCGAAGCTCGGCGCCCGAGATGCCGGGTCACGCTAGTGAGCGGGCCAGGTCCGGGTGGGCCGGCGCCCACGGCCCGTAAGCAGGTCCCAAGGCTCCAGTGTGTCGCTGGCGTGGGAACTAGCGCCACGCGTTCCCAAAATGCTCCAGTCAGCCATGCGGTTGGCTGCGCGCCCTCGATCCCGCCACCGCAGCCCGCGAGCGATGACCTGATTGGGGCCTGGTGCGGATCCTACGGCGACCGGATCGACATGCGCCAGGATGGGCCGTCACGGCTGGACTCGCTTTCGGACGGCTACCTCTCGCACCTCCTTCAGGACCTCCGACAGACGTACAGCGACCAATACATCTGGCGCACCTACTTCGACGGCCGCCGGCCCGCATCCGCCCAGGGCACATGGTTGCTCAGTGAATACAAGGACGACGACAACCGCGACGACGATGACGAACGATGGGTACGACTTGACTTCGGGGAAGGCACGGCCGCGCCCACGCGCGACCATGAATCCCCACAGCGATACCGATTCAGAGACGCGCTGCTGGTCAGCCACGACGGCAACGGGTTCGAGCTGTTCGCCCTCGACGGGCTGCTTGACGAGGGATGGTCGAGCCGATTCACCCCGTGCTCTGATTGACCTGCAGGAATCAGAGCTCAGGCGGAACTACAGCCGCGCCACGAGCGGCAACGGTGCGGTACCTGCCGAGAGGGCCTGGGCCCTGTCCTGTCGATCTTGGGGCATGTGGCGGGAGGCTGCAGCTAGGGTTCGGCCGTGGTTGTGGTCAACATGGTGGAGAAGTTCGGTGCGGACGGCTTCCTGCAGCGGTCCTGGGATTTGCCATCGGACGTCGTAGGGCCACTGCGCGCGCACGTCGACGTGACGGCTGAGGGTTGGGTCATGGACATGTGGCCGATGACGGCAGAGATCGCCGCGATCGTGCAGCCTTGGGTCGATGAGCCGATTGATGTGGGATCGGATACCTGGTTCGTCAGCTCTGGTCAGGTGGCCGCATAGGGCAGTCGGTGTCGATCACGGGAGCCACATGGTGGCGGCGATCAGGACGAGGCTGGCGCGGTAGAGGGACGCACGTTTGGCGTAACGGGTGGCCAGGTCACGCCATTGCTTGAGCCAGTTGAAGCAACGTTCCACGACGTTGCGCTTCTTATAGATCACCTTGTCGAAGGCTGGTGCCTGCCGCCGGCGCTGCCCTTGGCGGCCCTGCGGGCGACCTGGTCGGATCGTTCAGGGATGACGTGCCGGATCCCGCGTTGCCCCAGGGTTCGACGAGTCGAGTCATGCGCGTAGCCCTTGTCCGCGATCAGCACATCCGGTCGCTTGCGGGGCCGACCGGGCCCGGGATCGTTGACCCGGATCGCGTCCAGCAACGCCAACAGCTGGGGGTTGTCGCCGGCCTGGCCCGGGGTGAGCAGGATCGACAACGGCCGTCCACGACCGTCGACGGCGAGGTGAATCTTCGTACTCAGTCCGCCGCGGGATCGGCCGATGGCCTCACCATCTTGCGCACCAGGCGTCGCCGGACTTGCTGGGGAGCCCCCTTTTTGCGGGCGCCAGCGGCATGCTGGTGCGCCCGCACGATCGACGAGTCGACGCTGATCGTCCACTTCACCGGTGTGCCATCGTCATGGACCTGCGCCGCGACCAGGATCCGATCCCACGTTCCATCCGCCGTCCAGCGACGCAGACGTTCGTGGCAGGTCTTCCACGGGCCATACCGTTCCGGCAGGTCCCGCCACGGCGCACCCGTGCGCAGCTTCCACAAGATCCCGTTGATGACCTGACGGTGATCCCGCCACCGGCCCCGACTGCTGCCCGGCTCCGGTAGCAGCGGCGCGATCACCGCCCACGCCTCATCGGTCAGTTCACCACGACGCACCACCGGCACATCGTCAACGATCAACCACTACATGATCGGCAGGGCACGCCCTAGGGGCTACAGCGCCATCTGGCTCCGGGCCAAGGGCCGCCCGAACGCGGCGCATCCGAGATTAGCCCGCGCTCGGTGGCGAGGAAGGCGCGCAACCCGTGGACGGTCCGCTAACCCTCCGGCAAGTCCCACAATGCAGTGATCGTGAAGCTGTAGTCGATCGCCCTCACCAAGGCGATCCCTTGCCGGCCCAGGTCGGCCCGATCAGCCCATCCGGCCAAGGCGTCCAGGAAGCCGACCGGGTCACGCTGCACGCCCATCAGCAACTGCGGCAGCGCATGACGCGGGAGGTCGATATGAAGCCCGACCTGGCGGCCGTGATGACGGTCCGGGCCGCCGTCCTGCCACACCCGCAGGTCCTCACCAACCGCCTGGATCTCAGGGCCCGGGTCGTGACCCAGCCACGGCGAGCCGCCAGTGAGTGCCTGCGCCCAATCCCGCCAGTCCTCCAATCCGGCACAACAGCCCGGCACCACGGCTCTTCCGGTGCTGGGCTCAGCCACCCGCAGGCCACCGGCGATGATTAGTAGTTCCTCGGCGAGCAGGGCGTCCACGACCTCATCGCGGCTTGTCGGCGTTCGCGGTGTCCGACGGGTAGGCGTCAACGGTGGCCGGGGTGGCGCGGCGACGCCGGCGACAAGCCCCTCAATTACCAGGCTCTGCCTGACTGGCCTTGTTCGCCTCGACCGAGGGGCCCCGGCCGAGGCGAACAAGATACAGCTCCACCGCGCGTGTGCGACACCAAAGCTGTCGGCGATCTCCGCGACTGTTACCTTCGCGAACATCGCCCACCGCCTGCAACCGCCTCGCGTCGAGCCTTGACCCTGGCCCCAGCCACCGCCACCGCGACTGATCCCGGACGAAAATTCCGCCCAGCGCTAAGGTCAGGCCGACGTGCCACGCCATCCTTGCCTTAGCCCTGACGATTCAAGCTCTGCAGTTCCGACTCTAGACGGGATACTGCAGCGCCAGCACAAATCAGCAGTACATCAAAGACGACCGGCTGTCCGCCCCTGTAATTGCCGGGTCCCGCCCAGTGCGTAGACACGGTATTCAGGAGTTGCAAGAAAATTCCTCTCAAGCCCGGGTTCTGCGACAATGCAAGATCGGCATTGGAGATGGAAAGGATGTAGCGATTGGCGGGCAGCCAATCCAGGTCACGAAGACAGTCGGACAGCGCCGGCCAGTTCCAACCGAAATAGTTCGGCAGCTCGAATGCATGATAAAACTGAGTGAAAACCTCGTCCTCGTCGCCCATGTCCGCTCCGTCAACATGTGCAACGACCACCGTTCCGGCCGGCGGCAGGAGATCGGCTGTGCGGTAGCGCGTTTCGCTGTCGACTACTCGCACCCGACCGTGATCACGATCCCACATACTCATGATCCAGGAACCGCCACAATATAGGTCTGATAATGGGTCGGGGTGTAATAGATTGAGCCGTCTGAGCCGGTAATGATCCGCTCACCCCCCGGATTGGGATTACTGGGCGACTGCACGGTTCCCCATTCTCTGTACTCGATGGGCTCGCCGGAGGACCGGTATCTTGGAAGCACGTATGCACCGCCGCCGCCGTCGTTGCGGAATCCCTCTGGAACCGGCGGCCCCCCCTTGGAGCCAACCGACTCACCGATAACTCCATCTCGGCGAATGCCGCGGATGACAAGTTGAGACTCGGCGGGAATCGTGCTGGGTATCCAGCCGCCGAGGTTGGCGGTATTTCCAAGCGTAGCACCCGTCTCACGCGCAGCGGCGAGTTGGGCCGCTTCTCCTCTAAGAAGGACCGCTCCCCGGGCCGCGGGGTTCACTAGTCCCAATTTGGCAAGCACGACAGCGACTATGTCGGCAACGAGTAGGCAGTGCCAGGTCGGCGCCACTTGGACGCAGCCGTGCGCGGGCGAATCCCAGCCGGCTGAGACGGATCCTGCTCCTGTGCCCGTGAAGTCGGGAGCAATCGGGTGATCCCGCGTAGCCCAACCGGGGCATCCGGGGCTGCTCCAGGCACCCGGAAGAGAGCAGTATTTTTCACCTCCGACATCTGTTCCACCGCCTGGCTTCGGAGTCAAATCCTTGGATTGAGAGCAGCGGGGCCAACATTTCGGATCTTTCTCTTTGTTTTTCCGATTGCCATTCTCGTCGCCTGGACGATAGTCGGGGCAGCTCGCGACGGTCAGACAGTCGGTCGGGATCATCCCGCTAGGGTCGCTGGAGGTAACAGGCGTGTTGTTGGCGTACGAATAGCCGTTCCACTGCTGGGGGTGATTGGGATCCTGAACTGGGTCGATTGAGGCAAATCGGCCGATCTTCGGATCGTAGGCGCGGGCACCTACGATAGTCAGTCCAGTCGAACTCATGGGCTTGTTGAGGAATCCCCGGTTGTCGGGCGTGTTGACCGCCGCGCCGCGAGGCCCGCCGTAGGGGGTGTACTGCCGCCAGTTGGGGTTTTGGGCGGTGTTGTCGAGGTAGAGCGAAGGTGTGCCCTGATAGTCGTTAACGGCGAAGGTGTACGCGGTTCCGCTGCCCGAGCGAATACAAGCGCTACCGCCCGGAAGTTGGTAGTAGCGGTCGCCGTCAATGACGCCAGTGCTGGTGTCCAGGGCAAGCTGTTGTCCAGGCAGATAAAGGGTGTTCTTCCCTGGTTCCTTCTGCAGCAGCAGGCTGCCGTCGGCGTCGTAGATGAAGGTGCTGTCGCCGCTGGTGCCGCCGGTGACTTCGGCGAGTTTCCCGGCGCTGTCCCAGGTGAGGATTTGGTCGCCTTGGCTGGCGTTGCGTCCGACGGTGTTGCCGACCGCATCGTAGGTGTACGAGGTCGTGCCGGTCGCTCCACCGCTGGTGGTCGCAGCGGTCAGCGTGTGAGGCTTGTTCTGGTTGTTGCCGTTAAAGGTGTAGTCGGTGATGGTGTCGGCGCTAGCGCCGAGATCGTGCTCGACTTGTTTGGTGCGGTTGCCGATCGGGTCGATGGTCCAGCTGGTCCAGTACGCGGTGTCGCCGCCGATGGTGTTGCCGACCATGGTTTTGTTGGTGTTCGTGGGGGTGGTGGCGCAGTTGTCGGTTGCGGTCCAGGCTTCGGTGAGGCGGGCGAGGCCGTCGTAGCCGTAGCACTGGGTTTCGGCGGGGGTGCTGGCGCCGTAGCGCTTGCTGATCCTGCGGGTGATATTGCCAGCCTGGTCGTAGCGGTATTCCTGCTCGTCAACATTGGTTGGGGTGGCGGTGGAGCGGGTGACGATCTGATTGGTCGGTCGACCGGTGTGTGTGTCATAGATGTTGGTGACGAAGGCGTGGCTGGTGGCCGAGCCAATTTTTTGCTGGTTGACGCGGCCCCAAGCGTCATAGCTGACGCCCTGGCTGTATCCGGCGAGACCGCCGAGGGTGGTGGGAAGGTCGAGCACGCCGGAGTAGCCGTGCACCACTGTCTCGGATGCCAAGCTCCCCTTTGAAGGGTAGGTGTCGGTCAAAGGCAAGCCCAGCACTGAGGTGTAGCTGCGCCCGAAGATGTAGGACCCGGCGAGAGCGCCCTCGCTACCGGGGATGGTGACGATGACACCCAGGCTGTTGCCGAAGACGTCGAAGCCCTTCTGCTGGGTGGTGTACGCCTGGGCGTCCCGGTAGGCGACCGTCGTAGTCAACTGCCCGATCGCGTTGGTGACCCCGGCGACGGTGTTGCTGTTGTCATAGACCCATGCGGCCCGCTTGTTCGCCGCCGATTGGTTATCGCTGGGAGCCGCGTACTCTCCGGTCTTTCGGTTCAGTGCGTCGTATGTGTAGGACAGCGTTTCGTCTCGGCCGTCGGTGGACTGAATAAGGTTGCCGCTGGCGTCGTAGCGCAACCTGCTGTCACCGGCGTCAGGGTCAGACTTGGCTACAACCTGACCGAGCAGGTTGTAGGTGGAGGCCCAGATGTTGTTCTTGGCATCGGTGAGCGTGGCCTGGTTTCCGTGACTGTCGTAGCCGTACTTGGTGACGGTCGCCACGCCACCGGTGACGGTAAAGGTGCCGGTGAACGTGTCCGCTGGCGTAGTCACCGCTGGCTTGCTGCTGTATTCGTGCAGCTCGTTCTTCCTGCCCAAAGGGTCGGTAATGGTGGCCGCTACCACCCCGCCGGCGGGCGGGACCACTGTGGTCCGGTCACCGCCGTAGACCGTAGTAGTCGTAGACACGGTCACCCCGTTCTTGGCGGCGACAGCGTTCACCGGCCGGCCCAGACCGTCATAGGTGATGAAGGTCTGGTTCGGTACCTCCTTTTTCAGGCCGGCGGCCGACACCGGAGTCGTGACCGCCGGTAAGTTGCCGTCATCCCACCAGCCGTTGTACGAGGCGCGAACCCAGCCGCGTGTGTCGTAGAACGTATCGGTGATCATCCGACCGCCCTGCGGAGTGATGGTCTGGCTCTGGCGACTACGGAGCAGTGCGTCGTAGATGGCGACAGAGGTTTGGTAGCCGTTAGAGTTGTTCAGCTTTTGGGTGGTCACCGCGGTCACGCCGGTTTTGGAGATGGTGTAGCTGAACTTGTGGTTGGCCGCGCTGCTGGTGGCACGGGAGTTCAACCAGACTGCCGTGCTTCGGCCCAGCGCATCGTACTGCTGCCGGGTGGTGATCAGGTTAACGTCCGTGCTGGTCAGAACGCTGCCACGTCGAGGGTTGACGGTGGTGGAGACGGTCTGGCTCAACGCGTTGGTGGCCGACATGCCGGTGACCAGCTTCACCGGGTTCATGGTGTAACCGCTGGTCGTCTTATTACCCCGACCGTCATAGGACTCGGCGACCCGACCATACGAGTCGTAGGTCGACTTCTGGCTGGTTTGCCAGGTGTAGGCGTTGGAGGTCCAATCCGCGGCGAGTTGGGTCATGGTGACATTGCCCTTGGTGGGGGCGATCGTCTGGGGAAAAGTGGCGGCGAAGTCCTTGTCGTCGTAGAAGGTGCGTTCGGCCTTGACGACCTGACCAGGTCGGCTGACCGTTGCCGGGGCGGACAGGGTGTTGACGCTTCCGGGCTCCGAGGTGGGGTTGCCTTGGCTGAATCCGTCGCAGGCGACAGCGACGGTTTCGGTTTGGCTGACGAGGCCTACCAGGTTTTTGCCGGTGTTGACCGGGGCGTAGGTGTAGGTGGTGCATTGGTCGTAGACCGGATCGGTGGGCACGGTGTGGGTGTAGGTGTGCTTGAGCTCGCCGAAGGTAGGGCTGCTGGCGTTCGCGTCGTAGCTGTTGTCGGTGGCGGTGTACCGCCAGGTCGGTGACGCGCCGCTGGTGATTGCCTGCCGGCTGTGGTTCTTAAGGTGCTGCACCCACTGCGCCGTCAACGCCGAAAGGCCCGTCCGGCTGCGGGTCGCGGTCGCCCCGGAAACCCAGTAGGACGCGATCGTCGACGAGTCGATGCGGCCGCCTTCGCCGACGTACTGGGTCGATTCCAGCTCTTTGCCAGCGAGTTCGTCGATGTCCTCGTGGGTTCCGCCTGCGGAGTCGGTCAGATTGACCACGGTGGTGTTGTTGTTTCTAGACATGCCGCGGTAGTAGGCGACCTCAGAGAGGGTGCGCCGGTCGTTGACCCCGTCACCGGTAAGCGTCTGTACCCTGTCATAGCCTCGGAACTGGCCGTAGCTGCGGTACTTGGCTTTGACGACCTCGTTCTCGTCATAGTGCCACGCGGCGCCGCCCAGGTACTTGTAGTTGGTCGACAAAGCCGCAGCGCCGCCGGTCGGGTCAGTGGAGGTGATCCGGGTAACGGCGTATTTGTGGAACCAGTCCTTCTTCGGAGCGGTGTAGCCGTCAGGAGTCCAGTACACCGGGTAACACGATTTGGTGTTCGCCGCCGGGTCGGTGCTTACCGGTGCCGTGCAGGGCACGGGCAGTTCGTAGCTGGGGCTGATGACAGAGCCGGTTTCGGTGGTGATGGTGGCGATACGCTGCCGGTAGAACGACGGAAGTCCGCCGGTGACGTCCACCCGGTTGGGCAGCTTGACGCTCGTGAACGAGACCGACGGCAGGCTGATCGGCGCAGTCGATCCACCCGCGCTGGTGTCGTGCCCGGTGCGGGCGATCGAGGTAAGCCATAGCGTTGGGGAGGTGCCATCGCCGGTCAGCGGCATGGTATGGCTCAGAGCGTAGGAGTCGATCTTCTCGTGCTTCGACGTCACCGTGTCGTACTGCTGCGTCTCGATGGAGGTCAGGCGCACGGTGGAAAAAAACGACGGGCTCCAGCCGTCACAGTCGGTGCCGGAGTTGCATATTAAGTCGTACGGCAGGTCCGGCCAGTTAGCCTTCGTCGTTGCGTTCAGCGGCTGGCAGGTGCCCGACATACAGCGGTCGCCGGTGTTGAACACGACCCGGTTCGGCACGGTGCTGTAGGCGCCGCCGTCGGTGAAGCCGTAGTCGATCCGCGCGAGGTGGCTGTCGCGGATGTAGGACACGTCGGTGGTGCCCTTGTTACGGCCGTAGTAGTTGGTGGCCTGGTTGTAGTAGTAGGCCATTGCGTTGCCGTGCACGTCGGTGACGTAGTCCAGGTTCCACCGGTACGCCATGGTGCACACCGATGCCGAAAAGCCTTCAGGCTTGTAACACGGACCGTCGGCGTGCGGTGAGTACACCGGCGTGTGATCCACCGAGTTCGTAGCCGGCTTCTCTGAAGTCCAGCCTGGCAGCCGGTTACGGCCGAAATCGTAGGTGGTGCCGTCGCGCAGCGTCACCCGCCAGTAGTCGGTGTTGTAGGTGCCGGTGCCGTTGCCCGAGTTTTCGACGTGGGTGATGACTTCGCCGTTGTCCGACTCGGGCTTCCACACTCGTTTTGTCGAGTCCCACACCAGCGCCGTCGAGGACCCATTCAGCGACAGGGTGAGGATCGGCCCGTCATAGCACCGGTCGAAGGTCTTCACTGGCGATGGCTTGCCACCCGGGTCGTCCATGCAGGAGGCGAAGGTCTGCTCGACATACGATCGCGGCGTGGACCAGCCGTCGCCCACCCATGATGACTGGGCGTTCGTGGACGCCGTTTGCCCGTCGACGCTGGCAGAGTCGTAGGACAGGGCCACGGTCGGCACCAGGTCTGACGCGGCTGGAGGCACCGTGATCGGGTATGAGTAGGTGAAGGAGCCCGTGCTGCCACCACCGGTCCAGGAACCGGAGGGCTTGAGGTCGGTGGCTGCGTAGGTGCCGCCGTTGCCGCCTTCCTCGCCGGCGGTCGCTACTGCGGCCAACACGGTCGGTCCGTTGACTATCCGCGCTTCGGTGCCGGCGGCGGTCAGCGGGACCTCCGCCGACACCGCCTGAGCGGCGAAATCGTTGGTCGACGGCAACGGGGTTGCGGTTCGGCACTGCGCCACCTTCGGTGTTGTCAACGCGCAGGCGGGTAGTCGGACCAGTTTCAACCGCGAGCCGTAGTTGCCGCCGGAGGCCTCGGCGAACTCGGCATAGTCCAGGCCGATGCGTACGGGGCCAGACTCGGATGCGCCGTTCGGGTTCATCGACAGCAGCACGCCGTCGACACCCGCCGCCTCGGCGGCGGCGGGCTCGGCGACCTGGACGTCGATGTTCTGCGGGCCCGTGTAGCGCCCGGCCTTGAGAATTGGCTGCGCCCAGACGGGTGTGTCAGCGGAGCGTGCCTTCGCCGCTGCCGCCGATGGCGTCCGCGGCGTGGTCAACTCCAGCCGCGCCGACGACGCCTTCGGCCAAGCCGTCCGAGTCGGCTTGTAGGCCGACTTTGCGTCGTCCGGCGGCGTCACAAACTTTGTTGGCAGGGGTTTGACGCCCTTGACCGACGGCCCGGGTGACGTCGTCGGCGGCTTCGCCAACCCACCGTCCCGAGGTTTCGCTGACGCCGGTGAACCCGACATCAGCCCCGCCACCAGCGATGCCGCCACCGCCATCGTGACCAGCCGTCTGCGACGAGTCAGCAAGCGCGTACCCCCGTGCCCGACCATTCGGAACCTCACCTCTGCGAGATACAGGAAGGCCACGCAGAGTGTTCGCACGCACACTCCCGTGGCGCGAAACAATCTTTCACGTCCCACTCTGCCGAAGGTCACGAGGGCGTAACGATTGATCATCCGCGGATGATCAAACCGGTCGCAGTGAGTTCGAAAGGGACGACTGCGTGTGAGGTCAGCGTTCCTTGGAGCCCGTGCGGGCTGCTTCACTGGGGCCGCCATCGGACGCGGGTCCACGCGCTCCGCGGACAACAGTCACGGGGGAGGCACCTCTTCATGCCCGAAAACAGGCATACCCATTGGACGACACGGCGGAAAGCAGCCACGGCAGGCATAGCCGTCGGCTACCTCGTGGCCAGTACGGCTACCGCGCTGTCCATTCCGTCAGCGGCTTCGGCGGCGCCTTCGAAGCCCGCCGCCGCCACCTCGCTCAGTGTCGAACAGGCCATGGCGCAGGCCAAGCGAACCGGCAAGCCGGTTGAGGCCACTGCCGCCGGCACGTCCACCTCCACGTTCACTGCCAGCCCGGACGGGTTGGTCGAGTTGACCCAGACCGCCGTGCCGACCCGGACGAGGGTCGACGGCCAGTGGAAGGAACTCGACCCGACCCTGGTCCGGCGGGCCGACGGCAGCGTCACCGCCGCCGTCACGAGCACCCCGATCCGCTTGTCCGCCGGTGGCACCGGCCCCTTCGCGGAGATGACCAGCGGTGACCGAAGCTTTGCCATGGCCATCCCACTGGCGCTACCGGCACCGACGCTGTCCGGGCCGACCGCGACCTACACCGATGTGCTTCCCGACGTGGACCTCACCGTCCGGGTCACCGGCGACGGTTCCTTCTCCCACGTCTTCATCGTCAAATCTCCGGCGGCTGCGGCCAACCCCGCGCTCGCCAGTATCGAGCTGAACACCACCACCAAAGGTGTCACCCTCACCGCAGACGAGGCCGGAAACATCACCGGCCGGGACCGCGCCAGCAAGCCAGTCCTCACCGCGCCCGCCCCGATCATGTGGGACTCCACCGCCGCCACCGCGCCGGCCGCCCGCGGCGCCCTGTCGACCACTGTCGCCCCCGGTCGGGCCGCTAAGACCGCCGCCGTCGATGTGAAGATCACGCCGGGGAAGCTGAACCTGACCCCGGACGGCGAACTGCTGACGGACCCGAAGACCGTTTACCCGGTCTACATCGACCCGACGTTCACGTGGACCCCGGTGGGGCAGAGCAAGACCGGCTGGGCGACGATTTCCTACCAGCACCAGTCGACCAACTACTGGAAGAACACCCCCGACCTGATCGGGCGGATGCAGGTCGGCAACTCCGGCAGCCAACGCTCCAACACGTTGATCAACTTTCCGGTCCCCTATGGAACCTTGGGCGGAGCGGAAATCTTCGACGCGATTTTCAAAATCACCAATACGCGTTCGTGGAGCTGCACTGACAAGACGGTCAACATCTACGGTCCCGGCAATACCCTTGCGCAGTCGAACGCCACCTGGAACTACTGGGAAGGCGTCAGCAAGGGCAGCGCCATCGCCTCGAAGAGCTTCGCCTACGGCTACAGCGGCTGCGCGGCCGCGGGGGTGTCCTTCGACATCACCGGCCAGATCAGATCCGATGTCACCAACAAAAAGTCAACCCGCACGCTGTGGATGGTCGCCGCGAATGAGGCCAGCGACACCGAGAGCTGGAAGGAATTCCTCGATACCAGCCCTACCCTCACCATCCGCTACAACCACACGCCCAGCACCCCCACCGGGATGAAGACGGACCCCACCACGTCGTGCACCGCCACCACTCCCACGGTCGTCGGTGATACCGCGGTCACGCTCTACGCTCCTGTCTCTGACCCCAACAAGGGCACCCTCGGTGTGACCTTCAAGCTGTGGAAGGCCAGCGACACCACCCAGAAGCCGATCGACCTAACTGACCCCAACTTGCTCACCTACTCCTCCGGCAGCACGGCGGTGAGGATCGTGCCGCGTGAATTGCTGTCGAAGAACGCGCGCGACGCTGCCGACAAACCTGTGCCCACGACCTTCGCATGGGCGGTGCAGGTTACCGACTTCCGCAAGCCCAGCAACTGGTCGGCAACCTGCCGATTCACCTTCGACGCAACTCGAGCGGCGCCGCCGGAGGTGACAGTGCCGGATACGAGCACCGTTGGTAAACCAGTGACATTCCAGGTTACGGCCCCTTCGACCGGCACCAAACCGACCAGCTACGCCTACCAGCTGAACGCGGCGCCGCCGCTGACCGTCGGTGCCGACGCCAACGGCAACGCCAGCATCACCATCACCCCAACCCGTTTCACCAACACCCTGAGCGTCACCAGTATCACCGCTGGCGGCAACAACTTCGGCGACACCACGGCCAAGGTCTTCAACTCGGCCCGTCCGATCGAACCTGCGGTGGACGGTGACATGACCGGCGACGGCATGTCTGACCTCCTCGCGGTCGGATCCGCCAACAACCTCAAGCCTGGTCTGTGGCTGGCGGAGAACAACGGCGCCATCGGTGTCAATCCGAGCGTCACCAACATCGGTACCCGCGGTAACGGCTCCAGCGGTACCTACTCCCCCGCCGACTTTGACGGATCGCAGGTGATCTCTGGTCACTTCACCGGAACCGGCTTCCAGGACGTGCTGGCCTACTACCCGACCACCGGCACCGGCAGCATCATCGCGGGCAACGGCGACGGGTCAGCCCTGACTCCGGAGCTCGAGGTAAGCCAGTTCAATGTGATGACCGACCTGATGCGCGACGAACACGGTCAGTTGCCTACCCAACTCGCTAACGCGGGATATAGCCGAGGATCGGGTTACTCGTTCCCCGACCTGATCGGCACCAGCGGCGACGCCACCAACGAACACCAGCTGATGTACTACCCCAGCTTCGAAGTCCCCGCCATCTTCGGCGCACGCCCAGCCGACGCCCGGACGCCGACCGGCGAAACCGGCTGGAACAACTGGACAATCGCTACCACGCAGACGAGCACCGGTACCGCAATGTTCCTGTGGAACCGAATCACGGGGGCCCTGTATCTCTGGTCCGACATCGCATTCAGCGAGGAGACAGGGCAACTCTCGTACGCGTCGTCTCGAGTCCTCGTCGACTCCGGCTGGGACACCGACGCCGCCGCCGTCCTACGGGCGGGTGACTTCGACCTGAATGGCGTGCCCGACCTGGCGACCATCACTGCGGGTGCGACCACGACCGTGTGGACGGTGAGCAACCTGCAGGCGGGTACAGCCACCATCACCGCACAACTGCCGCAGACACTCATCACCTCAGATCACACGTGGCAGTTTGACGATCACGGCGACGGCGCGGTCACCACCGCGGAAGACATGACGGGAGGCAAGGCGCTCAACGTCGAGGACAGCGACCAGGACAGCGAGAAGATCGACGCCAGGTGGCGTAGCGACGAACTCTTCAGTCCCGCCCTGTTCTTGAACGTCGATGACACCGGCACGCTCGTGAAAACCTCCGGCAACAGCGCGCTTTACCGCACCGAACCACTGATCGACACCACCAAGTCGTTCAGCATCTCGGTATGGGCGAAGCCGACCGCCGCCGGCGGCGTCATCGCCAGCGAGGACGGCGCCAACGCCTCACGCTTCCTGCTCTGGAACAACGCAAGCGACAACACCTGGCGCTTCGGCCTGGGCAACAGCGACAGCGGCTGGTCCTACACACAGGTCGTGACGCCCGCCGGAACCGCACTCGGTGTGTGGACCCACCTGGTCGCGACCTATAACGCCGAAACCCGGACGATCTCGCTCTACATCAATGGCGTCCTCAAGGGCAACGCCCAGTACAACGCGACAGTCACCTGGCCGGGCAGCGGCAAGTTCGTCGTGGGCCGCTACCTCTACCAGGCCCAGAAGACCGCTTACTACGCCGGAATGCTGAGCAACCTCCAGGTGTGGAAGCGGGCACTCACCCCGACCCAAGTCGGGGCGACCAATGCGCCCCCGACCGGCGCCCGCAACCCGTTCGGTTCGACGACCTGGACACCACCGGGCACCGGCACGGCGCAGACGGACATCTACACCACCGACACCAACGGCAACCTGTGGAAATACCGCAAGCAGCTTTCCCCGCCGGATCCGGCAAAGCAGCTGTCTGCCCCGCGTCTGGTATCGACGGGATGGAACCAATTCACGCCGTTCGGCATCGCCGACATGAATCACGACGGCTACCAAGACCTCGTAGCCAGGGACAACACCTCCTGCAACCTCCAGGTGTTCCTCGGCACAAGCGACGACGTTGACCCCAAACCCACGACCCTCGGCAACGGATGGTGCGGCTACCGCCCCTTCGGCGTAGCCGACTGGAACCAAGACACCTTCCACGACGTGATCGCCGCGGGCGGGAACAACGACATGTGGATCTACCCCGGAGACCTCAAGGGCGGCAAGCTTCCCCGCTACGACGTCGGCGACGGCTGGTCAAGCAGCTTCAGCTCATACGGCGTCGCCAATGTGATCGGCGACAAGACACCAGACGTCTACGCCAGAGTAGACAGCACCGGTGAACTTCGCCGCTACGACTTCGCAGCAGCCACCGTCGCCCAGGTCGGTCTCGGCTGGGGCGGCTACACCTCCTTCGGCCTGACTGACTTCAACCGCGACGGCAAGCCCGACATCCTGGCCCGTGAGAACTCCACCGGCATTCTCTGGATTTACCCAGGCATTACGGACGGCCTACTCGGCGCACGGAGCCAGATCGCCACCGGCTGGTAACTCCCAGGGCGGTGGGTCGGGCCTGCGGGCTCGGTCCACCGCCTGATCCGAGCACCGTCCGTCGACGGACGTCGCAGGGCCTGCTCTCATGGTCGCAAGCCGACTACTTCGGGTCCGCCGAAGGAGTCTCCAGCCAAGAGGGCCTGGTCAAGGCAATGCCAGTGGGATCGGAGTCTTAGATGACGGAACGGCCGCCGACTTAAGCACGGTCACTCGCAGTGCCAGACATCGATCCGCACCATGCCTGCCACCGCGGCGCCAGGTGACCTGACACGCCGGCCGGCGCCAGCAACCCTGGGAGCAGCGAGACCTGACCACTCCGATCTCCACTGGGAGGTCAACCGCTCCGGAGCGCGACATCGCTGCTGCTCAGCGACCTGGCCGGGACACAGCCGGGTGAGCTCTTCGCCACGTGACCACTTCGCCGGCCTGCACCCAATCTGCTCCCAACGCAAGGCCGAGCCGCCGCACTCGGTCGTTACCGCCCTGACCTGCTCACACTCCCCCACCAGCCGGTATAGCGAGCGGTTGGTGTCCGTTCAGAGTCGTTGAGCACTGCTTGTGAAACAGGAGGCTGCACCGACTCTGACCTGTGCAAACAAGAAGCCGCAGGCAGGGGCGGGTGCAGTTGAGCGTCCTTTGATGGCGTTCGGCGCAGTTCAAGGCCGTTCAGTGCAACCCGTTGCTCCCAACCTGCTCCCGCGATCCGACGCTCATGACCGGCCTGGTGCCGGCCGGGCGAGGATGGATTCTGCCGCGGGTCGTTCGCCATCCCGTCGTACCTGAGCGGGAACAGCCGTCCGCTGGCATAGACGCCCGGCCAGTGACTGGTGGCCCCAGACGCTCCCGATTTGCTCCCCCGGCCCTGCGGCGGACCGGACGCGCTCACCGATGCCGCGCCCCTATCAGCGGAAGATCCGGTCATTCGGTCGACGCCTGCCCGTCGTACAGTGCTGGCTTCGGGCAACTCAAGACCGCGGAAGACACAGCGTGCCCGAGGCCGCTGAGCTCATGGAACTACGTCGACCTTGTGGGGCTGAATGATAAGCAGCTGGTGGAACGGCTCCGCTGATCAGCTCGCGGTCTGCTTACGCAGTGCCCTGGTCGAGCTGGCGGCAGTGTTACCGGCAACGGGCAGGTTCGTCGTTGCCCGGCTTGACGCAACACGGATGACGGATGCGAACCACGCCTTCTACGAGTTCTCCGACGCGCTGCTCTTTCCCGGCTACTTCGGCTGGAACTGGGACGCACTGTCCGACTGCCTCCGTGATCTGAACTGGTTGCCCGCGGACGGATATCTGATCGTTGTCGAGAACGCCCCCCGGTTGCTGCTGAGCAGCGCCGAAGATCGGCACGCGCTGTTACGGATCCTCTCGCAAGCCGTTCATCACTGGGCGAGCCCGTCCGGCCAGCCAGAGTTCAAGGTGCTGCTGCTGTGCGACCACGACGACGAGGCGGCGCTGTTGCGGCAGGAGATCGCCCGCGCAGTCCATACGATGCGATGAGATCGTCGCTGTGCCCTACTGCCGCCAGCCCATCCGCTCATCAGCAGATCAGGACATGCGCGGCTGTCCCGCGCGACGAGGAGGCTCCTCGACGATCGCGGCGATCCTCCGGAGGGCACCGACCAAGGGATGGCAACCCGCCCAGCGAAATGCAGCGTTCCGTGGCTGCGCCGACCAGCTGTCGTCGCCTCAGAACTGGCACCCTCTACGACGAGACCACCGCCTGCAACACCGCGAACAGCACGATCAGAAGACCACTGCTCGACTCCCAAAGCTCATGGTATGTCTGTCAGCATTACTGTCGACAGCCACTCGCCCCGCCACGGTGGTCGATCTGTTGGCCGCACTAGTGGCGTTGCTTACCCCTTGCGGCCCCCTTCTAGAGTCCGATCATGCGGCGCCGACGGCCAAGCCGAACCTTCCTGCAGGTTTTTTCGACGTTCGGCCTGGCTCTTGCGCTTGTGCTCACAGCGCTAGCCACATGGTCGGTCGTAGACGAGCGTCAAGGATCAGAGGCAGCCGCTGAGGTGATGGATGTCGAGCACCGCGGAGCGAGAACCTTCCTGACAGTTCAGTTCACTACAAATCAGGGCGAGATGTGCGAATCACGGCTGCGCGTTACCGCCGACGCGAACCGGGCTGTGAACACCGGTGATCGCATCCGCGTCCGTCTCGCCAAGAGTGACCCCTGCCTGAGAGTGCGCGAGGCCGACGACCAATCTGGATGGTTGGTCATCCTCGTTGAGGCAGCACTCTTGATCATGTTCGCCATCATGACCTACCTGGCGTGGCGTCGACCCCGAACGCCACTCCCACTCCGATACGCGGGCATGCCCTGACGTGAGTTCCATAGCTGACCCGGCCGCCCGGTCAGACCGGGTGCCCCAAGCCTCGGAGCGTTTCGAACCTTCACGGATGTTGCGAGCAGACAGGATGTCGGCTTACGTCGGTCAGGTTGGCCATCGCCATGCGTCCCGGTTTGCCGAGCAGCTTTCGGGTCGGTGGCACGGCCCGCACCGCGCCGGTGATGTCTGGTAGGCCCGCTCATCGGCGGCTGGGCCCGTCCGCGCTGCCCGCCCGGGGCCGCCGGAAGATCAACACGTCTTCGTGGATGATCAGGTGCAGCGGGGTACTGGCAGCGCGGGCCTTGCGCACCGCCTGGAGTTGAAAGAACGACGGGCGGGCGATGAGCTGTCCGTCGCGGACGGCAGCGAGCAGGGCGACGCACCGTTCGGTCGGGGTGAGTCCGGCGCGGATGCCGGCGGCGATGACTGCCGAGGGCAGGTCGACGAGCTGGCCGTTCTTGCGCCACGGTCGTGCAGTGACCACAACGATGCCGCCGGGGCGCAGCAGCATCGCGCAGCCCGCGAGGATCTGCGCGAAGCCGTCGGCGAGGCCGGTCAGGTCGCGATAGGCGAGGTTGCCGCGGTCGGTGCCGTCGTTGTAGGCGTTGTCGAACTTCGCCACCCCGTCCGCGCCCGGGCGGACCAGCCCGTGCACGGTCGGTCCGTAGGGCGGCGAGGTGACCACGAGGGCCACCTGCCCGGCGAGGGCGGCGGGCAGCAGCGCGCGCAGCCGGGTGGCGTCGCCGCGGACCACGGACGCCCGGCCGGTGGCGCCTTGGGTGTGGGCGTGGGTGACGTTGGCATCGGCGATGTCGGCCCAGCGGGACTCGTACTCGACGCCGATGGCGTCGCGGCCGGCGTGGATGGCCTCGACAAGGGTGGTGCCGACCCCGCACATCGGGTCCAGAACCAGGTCGCCGGGCTGGGTGTAGGCGGCGACGGCGTGCGCGGCGATCGCCGGAAGCATCCGCGCCGGGTGCTTGACTGACTCGGCCACATACCGTCCGCGGCGCTGCACCGGCCCGGTCCGCTGGGCGGTCGCCCACACCGACAGCCCCTGCGGCCCGTCCGACGCCTCATAGCGTGTGGTGTCGTGGGGGTGTCCCTCGTCGGCGCTTTGCCGGCCCCGGCCGCTTTGCGCGCTGGCCGGCTCGTCAGGCCGCCGCGAGCTGGCGAAGTCAGCCACGATGGTCACCGCCCTCGCGCTGTCGTCGAGCGGTGGACGGTGGCGGGGCTGCGCTGAATACGAGGACGTCCGCGTGCACCCGCAGGTGCGCCACCGCCCACTGCTGCTCGCTGGCCTGCTGAGCGAGAGTGAGCAGTTCCTCGTCGCTGACGTGATAGACGAACGTGTCGGCGTCGGTGTCGGCGGCGACAGCGACGATGTGCTGCAGGTAGCCCAGACCGACTGCTGCGGCAGCGGTGGCGATGGGGGTGAAGTCCTCCGGTTCGACCGCACTGGCGGCGATGACGATGAGCACGAGGCAGCCGCCGGGGCGCAGCACCCGCGCGCACGCGCTCAGCAGCCACGCCAGGCGGACCCTATTGGTCGCGTCAGCGAGGTCGAGGGGCCAGCAGGCCACGACAAGGCTGGTCGGCGGCTGCGGTGGCGTGCCCTCGCGGGCCGGGGTGGCCGAGTCGGCCGGCAGGTCCGGGTCGGGGTCGGTGAGGTCGTCGCCGAACCAGACACGCATGTCCGGCAGGTCGCTGTCATCGTCGGGCAGTGCGGTCGGGTCGGGGCGGGGCGACGGGGTGGACGCTGCGATGATCAGGCTGGAGGCGTCGGTGAACCAGCCCGGGTGATGCCGGCGGCCGCCTGCGGCGCAGACGGCGGCCAGGGCATGGTCGCCGGTGAGGTCGACGACGACCTCACCGGGACGGCTGTAGGCGGCGACGAGCCGGTAGGCCAGTCGCCCACCGACGCTGCGACCGGCGTCCGTGGGAATGCGGGCGGTGCGCCACACAGTGACCGGCACCGGCGGGTCGCCGGCGACCAGGTCGATCAGCGTCGGGTCGACGCTGTGCGGGTCGACGGGGCGGGCAGGGTCTTGGTGGTGCTGCGGCGTGTGCTCACTCATGTGGTGTCGGCTCCGCGCCGCGCCGTGGTGCGCTGACGCCCTCAAACCGGCGTCTGTCAGCTACGGCGGACACCCCCTGGTCTGGCAGCGCTCTGACAGCGCTGTCCGCTGAGCACCGTCAGCGGTCCGGGAGGCAGGCCGCCCTGGCGCTGTCAGAGCGGCGCCGCCCGCCGTGGCCGTCGCTGCCGGCACCGGGTGACGAAGACTCGTGGCCATGTCGTCGGCGGCTGTCAATGACATCAGCGTGTGGCCGGCACTGCCAGACCGGCACCGCGCTGTGACAGGGCTCGCGTGTCCGCCCCAGCGGGCGGCGGTGACGGCGCCGCGACGGCCTTGTCATCCGGTCGGTGTCGCTGTCAGATCGTCGTCCGCCGCCGCCGGAGTACTCGTGGCCGGCAGGATGCCACGGCGACGCTTTCAGAAGCGGCGCCTGACAGCGGCCCCATGCCAGACACCGGTGTAACGGCACGGCGGGTTGTCAGACGCCTGCGGGAGCTCGGACAGGCTGTCAGATACGGCGGCACGGCGTCGTCGTGGGCGACGTTCCAGTGTCAACGCGCAGGTCACGATGCGCTTGTCAGACCGCTGTCAGGGGTCGGTGTCTGTTGTCGTCGCGTGTTGTGAGCCGGCGCGCCGACGCGGGCGCGGTGTCATCGCGGACCTGGCCTGGGCTGTCAGAGGTCTGTGAGGTCGCCGTGGCGCAATCGGTGTCCATCGCGCCAGGTGTGACACCGCCTCGGCGTGTCATCGACGACCTTTCCGAGATGGAGTGTGTGGACATGATTGGGTCCCGCCCGGACTGGCCTGATTCGCCGCTGGACGCCGTTGACGCCGCCTTCGCGGCGCTGACATGCGGCCCCGACCCGATGACACTCGATTTGGACACCCTCGGACCTGACACCGGCCTGCCGGACGGTGTCATGGCGCTCCCGGCGCTGCGGGACTGGCTGCTGCGTCACCCGCGCGCCTACACGGCGCGGGACGCGGTGTGGCGGCAACTGATCCGCCGCGCCCGCCTCGACGGCCCGTCCTGGGTCATCGCGGCAGTGGCGATGGCGATGCCCGCGCTGCGCCGCCACGCCGGCAGGCTGCACACCGGCTGGTCCGGTGACGCCGTCGACCTCGACGCCGAGATCCTCACCGGTTTCCTCACCGCGCTGCGTGACCGCGTCGACCTGGCCAAGCCCGCACCGTACGCGGCATTGTGCATGGCCGCCTGGCGGGCTGGATATCAGCTGCGTCAGGGCGCTGGCACCACGGTGCCGGTGCAGGACGTCGACCACGTCACCGGCCCCCGCACCCCGCATGTTCCCTACGGCCACCCCGACCTGCTCGTTCGCCGCGCCGCGCGTCTCGGTCTGCTCGAGCACACCGACCTCGACCCCTACATCGACCTGCGATTGGGCCGTCGCGCGATCGAACCCATCGCCGCCGGTTTGGGCATCACCGTCGACGCGCTGCGCAAGCGCATGAACGGCATTGACGTGCGCCTCGCCGATGCCCTCGCCAAGGGGCTGCTCAGCAGCGTTGTGTCCCCGAAGGCCCGCGCGTACCTGCAGGTCCAGTCCGCACACCGCACGCGCACACGTAGTGGCCGTGCTACCAGCGGTGCGGGCCGACCGTCGTCTTCGGCGTCCGCCGTCGCCTGACCCGTGTTCGGGTCCCGCCGCGGGGTCCGGCCGTGTCGGCCGGGCCCCGTCACTGGTCTCCGCCGACGTGCATGTCCGCGGAACAGGGCGGCACCGGACGGGCTGGTGTTGACCGCATCCCCACGGCCAGCACGGCAACCGTGCGATCTTCTCCGCGTCACGTGCCGGGAACAGGTAGTGCTTTCCCGACTGCCCGGCAGGGTGCCTATCGCGTGCCTGTCCTACGCGGTTTCCGTCTCTGCGCGCCGGGCCAGCTGGTCGTGTGACTGCTCTTCCGCGGAGCCGCCACCGTCATGGCGCACCAGCGTGGCGGGGCCTGGTTGATGCGGTACGTCACGATTTTGACCGCCGGGCGAGCCATCCTCCGTCTGGCTCAGCGCAGTGGCCGAGGGCATCGGCGGTGCCGCGAGGACAAGGGCGACGAGCAGCAGGGTCGCGAGCACGAGTTCGACGATGACCGCCGAGGCCACGATCAGTGGGCCGGGTTCTCGCCACCAGTGATCGCCCACGCTGGCGATGACGCCGGCAAGCACCGGGGTCAGCAGGCCATAGGTGAGCATCCCGTACACCACGAACGTCAACGACCTGACGCGCGAGTTTCGGGTCTTGCTCTCTACCGCATGCGGATGCCGCTTGCGTCGCCGCCACCGGACGAAGACCAGGACAGCGATCCCCATCAAGACCGCCACTGGCACGGCCCATACCGCCCAAATCCAGATGGCGCTTGGCGCGTCCGCTGAGACAAGTCGCAGGTACCGGTCTGCCGTCATCGCCAGCAGCAGGCTGATCCCCACTGTCACGCCATAGACCATCCCGGCTGCGATGCGCGGCAGGTTGACGATCGCTGGGTCCCGCCGCGCCGCTTGGGTCCGCTGGTCCGTGGCCGTCCGCGCCTGCGCGTCCTCGCGTGACTGTTGGGTTGTCTCGTCTGCGCTCGCATCCATTGGCGGTAGTTGCTCGGCGTGGGCGTCGAGATGGGCTGCCAGCAGCCAGCAGATGCTGGACACGACGCCGGCGGCGCCGACGCCGAGCATGCCGCTGGCGAACATCCCGTCGGTCCAGACTCGGGCGCATTCGCCGTCGTTTCCGCTGCCGGTGACGTGGCTGAAGAGGTAGCTGTCGAAGCCGAGCACGATGAATGTCGGGCTCAGCACCGCCAACGCCTGGGTGTATCGACCGCCCCGCATGGCGAACAGCATCACGATGCCGGTGAAGACGAAACCGGCGAGGACGCCTGCGAACTGGGAGTTGGTGGAGGCCGAGGTGATGATGCTCCAACCATGACTTGCGCAAGCTTCGGCTGGATTCATACGGACAGGATCACGAACGAGACTCGCGGGGAGTAGTTGCTTGACCGCTACCTGACAGGCGAGTTGGGTCGTGCCCGCCCGACGGCCGGCAGACCTTCGCCGCTGTACTGCGGTCGAGGGTGTCAGACATGGTGGTGCTGCTGTCAGACCCGGGTCAGGTACTGGGGTGTCCGCCCGAGCTGACAGACGCCGGTTTGAGGGTGCGGAAGTTCCCGTGGTGCGCTGCCGAAGGCGCTGCGGCTTCCGTTCCGCCGCCGGGTCCCGAGGTTGGGGCTGACGCGAGTTGGGCGCCTCGGGTGCCGCGCTGTTTCTGGTGCGCTGACACTCACCGATACCCGCCACACCCGACAGGGAGGATGGGCTCCTCCCGAGGGCCTGTCGCGGCTCGCTGAAGCCCTGCCTGCGGTGCCCGGCGGCGGTGCCCGTGACCGCCGTTTCGACACCCCCACCCCTCGCAAGGGCGAGGGGTGGGGGCCGGAGGTGAACCCGCCCATGTCCCGCATCCCCGCACGTCTTCGTGCCCTCACTCGCTCCCCCGGCGTCCGCCGCGCCGCCACGCTGACCGCCACGGCGGTCCTGGTGGTGGGGGCGCCGGCCGCCGCGCACGCTGACCCCGCTTCGTCGGAGGTGGTGGCAGCGAACTCCCTGCCGGTCGTCCTCAACAACCTGCAGACGTGGCTGATCGGCATCCTCGCCGCCCTGGCCACCCTGTTCCTCGTCCTGGCCGGGGTCTACTGGGCGACCGCCGGCGGTGACCCCGCTCAGGTCGAGCGGGCCAAGGCCGCGCTGCGCAACGCCCTGGTCGGCTACGGCCTCGCCGTCCTCGCACCTGTCTTGCTGCAGGTCGTCCGCGGCATCGTCGGAGGCTGATCATGGGTTGGCTGTTCGATCAGATCCTTGACTGGCTGGCGGCGGCGATCCTGGCGACCCTGGACGCGCTGATCGGGGTGATCAGCAGTGCGCTGCTGGTCACCCCGAATGTCACCGCCCTGCCGCAGGTGCAGGCGCTGACCGGCCGTTCCGTCCTCGTCGTCGACACCGTCTTCGTCCTGGCTTTCGTTGCCGCCGGGGTGCTCACCATGACCTCCGGCGGTGACGAGCGTTCCCGCTACACCGTCAAGGACCTCATCCCCAGGCTGATCGTCGGGTTCGTCGCCGCGCACTTCTCCCAGCTGTGGTGCGGCATGCTGATAGACCTCGCCAACGCCCTCACCACCGCCCTCACCACCGACGACGGGGACAGCGCGGCAGCTCTGCGGGCGATCAAGACCCACGTCGCTGCGGGGCAGGACAAGACCGCGGTCCTGCTGTTCGTAGTGTGCGTAGCGATCATCGCGGTGCTTCTCGCCGGTACGGCGTTCAGCGTGATCGTCCGCTTCGCCGGCGTGCTCGTCCTGACCGCCTTCGCCCCCCTGGCATTGGCGTGTCACGCGCTGCCGCACACCGACGCGCTCGCTCGCCTGTGGTGGAAGTCGTACGCCGGGGTGCTGGCGGTTCCGGTGATGCAGGGCTTCACCCTCTACGCCGGGCAGTGGATGCTCACCGACCCGCACCATCTGCTGCCCGTGCTGGGTCTGCCGGTGGAGCCGGGCGGGGTGATCAACCTGTTCGTGGTGATGGTCATGCTCTGGACCACCCTGCGGGTGCCCACCCTGATGCGCCGCTTCGTCTCCGCCGGCACTAGCGGCGGTACGAACATGATCGGCGCCGCGGCACGAGTGATCGTCGTGCAGCAGGTCACCCGCTCGGTGCCCGGGCTCGGCCGCGGCCTGAAGGCGGTGGGCCGATGACCGCCCGCGATCGGATGGAGGTGGGGCGGGCGCGGATGCCCGCCGACGTCGATGCCCCCGACAAGGTCGCCTACGGGCTGACGTTTCGGCAGCTGGCCGTCCTCGCCGTCGCCGCCCTCGCCTTCTACGGCGCCTGGCAGGCCCTGCACCGGGTCGTGCCGGCGCCGGTTCTCGTCGGCGCCGCCGTGATCCTCGGCGGGCTCGTCTTCGGCATCGCGGTCGGCCGGCGCGACGGCCTGCCCTTGGACGTGTGGCTGCTCGCCGCCGTGCGCCACGCGCGGGCACCGCACGCGTTGTCGACCACGGACACCACGTCGAAGACCCCTGACTGGGTGCAGGCCCCACCGTCGACGGTGATGCTGCCGGCGCCGTTGACGCTGCCCGCTGACGCGATCGACGACGGCGGGGAGATCTGCCTCGGTGGGGCGAGGGCGGCGATGGTCGCCGCGACGAGCGTCAACCTCGCCCTGCGCACCGCCGACGAGCAGGCGGCCCTGGTCGACACGTTCGGCCGCTGGCTCAACAGCCTGTCGGCACCGACGCAGATCGTGGTGTCTGCGCAGCCGGTGGACCTGCACTCCCACGCCCGGACGCTCGCCGCGGCGGCGGGCGGACTGGGGCATCCAGCTTTGGGCGACGCGGCCGCCGATCACGCCCGGTTCCTCGAGGACCTCGCCACCCGCCGGGATCCGCTGCGCCGGCAGGTCCTCATCGTCACCCGCACCACCGGTGAGCGGGGTGAGCACGCGGCGCGGCGCCGCGCTGACGACACCGTCCGGGCCTTGTCCGCTCTCGGTGTCACCACCCGCGCCCTCGATGGGGCGGCGGTCACTGCGGCGCTCGCCGCCGCCGCCGACCCGTACCGGCCAGCCCGCCCGGGTGGGCTGGCCGCCCCCGACACCGTCATCACCGCCTCAACACCCCGCGAGACCCGGCAGCCCGGAAGGAGCCGACAGAGATGAGACTGCCCTACCGATCCCGCCCCATCGAGCAGCGGCGTCAGACGAGCGGGGTGGCGGCGAGCGTCGCCCCGGCCGCGGTGGAGGTGACCCCGCGGATGCTGCGCGTCGGCGATGGCTACGCCGCCACTCTCGTGGTGACCGGTTACCCGGCCGAGGTCGGCCCCGCCTGGCTGGAACCGCTGCTGTCCTTGCCGGGCCGCCTCGACCTGGCCCTGCACATCGACCCGCTGCCGGCCCCGCTCGCCGCGTCCCGGTTACGCAACCAGCGTGCCCGCTTCGAGTCGTCGCGACGCGCGGACGCCGACGCGGGGAAGCTGGCCGACCCCTATGTGGAGGCGGCCGCCGAGGACGCCGCCGACCTCGCGCAGCGCCTCGCCCGTGGCGTCGCGAAGCTGTTCCGCGTCGGCCTCTACCTGACCGTGCACGCCCGCAGCGAAGACGAACTGCTCGACGCATGCGCGCAGGTGAAAGCCGCTGCCGCGTCCACGCTGATCGAGGTGCAGCCGGCCACCTGGCGCCACCTCGCCGGGTGGACCACCACCCTGCCCCTCGCCACGGACTCGCTGCAGATGCGCCGCACCATGGACACCGCCGCGCTCGCCGCGGCGTTCCCCCTCGCCTCCGCCGACCTGCCCGCGCCGCTGCCCGGCGACCCGCCCGCTGAAGGCGGCGTGCTGTACGGGGTCAACCCCGACTCGCAGGGCATCGTGTGGTGGGACCGATGGGCGCAGGAGAACCACAACTCTGTGGTGCTGGCCCGATCGGGCGCCGGCAAGTCGTACTTCGTCAAGCTGGAGATCCTGCGCAACCTCTACCAGCAGGTGCAGATCTCCGTCATCGACCCCGAAGACGAGTACCTGCGCCTCGCCGACGCGGTCGGCGGATCAGTGATCCGGCTCGGCGTGGCCGGGGTGAAGGTCAACCCGTTCGACCTGCCCGCCGGAGACACCCGCCCCGACGTGCTCACCCGACGCGGGCTGTTCCTGCACACCCTCATCAGCGTGCTGCTGGGCCAGCAGCCGTCCCCGGCGGAACGGGCTGCGCTGGACCGGGCGATCCTCGCCGCGTACCGCAGCGCGGGTATCACCGCGGACCCGGCCACCCACCACCGCCCCGCACCACTCCTACGGGATCTCGCCGCCTGCCTGCACGGCGACAGCGATCCGCCCGCCGCACAGCTGGCCGCCCGCCTCGCCCCCTGGGTACACGGGTCCTTCTCAGACCTGTTCGACGGGCCCAGCACCACCCGCGCCGACGGGCACCTGGTGGTGTGGTCGCTGCGGCACCTACCCGACGAACTACGCACCGTCGGCACGCTGCTCGCGCTGGATGCGATCTGGCGGCAGGTCGACGCCCCCAGCCGAGCCGGGCTGGCCGTGCGACGGCTTGTGGTCGTGGACGAGGCGTGGCTGCTGATGCGCGACGGCGAGGGCGCTCGGTTTCTGTTTCGCATGTCCAAGGCCGCCCGCAAGCGCAACGCCGGCCTGACCGTGATCACCCAGGACGTCGCCGACGTCCTCGGCACCGACCTCGGGCAGGCCGTCGTCGCGAACGCCGCCACGCAGGTGCTGCTCAAGCAGGCCCCGCAGGCCATCGACGCCGTCGGCGCCGCGTTCGGCCTCACCGCGGGCGAGCGGCGGCTGCTGCTTACGGCGCGGGTCGGCACCGGCCTGCTGATCTCCGGCACCAACCGGAGCAGTTTCGAGGCCATCGCCTCCGACGCCGAGCACCTGCTCTGCACGACACGCCCCAGCGACCTCGCCGACCTCGAGGACGAGGGAGACGACCTGTGAGCCCGCATGCCGTCGCCATCGCCATCGCGGCTCTCCCACCGTCCCCGCCGGTGCCCGGCCCATCCGGGCCGGGCACCGGCTTTGTCGTACCGCCGACCGGCCCGACCCGCTGGGTCCTCGACACCGCCGCCTGGGCTGGCCAGCGGCCGTGGCTGCTGGCCGTGGCCGCCGCCGTCCTGGTCACCGTGGCCGCCGGGCGTAACCTTCTCGCCCTGTGGCGGCACCGCAGGCACGCCGACGGCGCCCGCCTCGTAACGATCGCCCCGCCGCCGGAGGTCGACCCGCACAGCGCAGAAGCCCTGTGGGCGAACCTCACCGGCACCCTCACCCCATCACGCCGCCGCCGTTGGCTCTGCGGCAGCCCTCACGTGGTGTGGCAGTACGCCTGGACCGGCCGGCGATTGTTGATCTCCGTGTGGGTGCCCGGCACGGTGCCACCCGGCTCGGTCGAGGCAGCCGTCTGCGCCGCGTGGCCCGGCGCGATATGCACGACAGACCACGCTCCCGGCGCGCCGATCCCACTCGAGGCGGCGGCGGTGGGCGGGCATCTGCTGCCCACCGCCGCCGAATGGCTGCCCCTGCACACCGACCACGACAACGACCCGCTGCGGGCGCTGATGTCCGCCGGCTCCGGGCTCCGGGCGGACGAGCACGCCTGCGTGCAGGTCTTCGCCCGCCCCGCCACACCCCGCCGCGCCCTCCGCGCCCGGCGGGCCGCCGCGCGGCTGCGCGACGGCAAGACCGCCATCCCCACCATCAACCCTGCCGCGCCGCTGCTCTGGCTCATCGAACTGTTCCTGCCCGCACGCACCCCAGGCAGTGCCCGACCCGCCGCCGCAAGCCGACGAGACCCAGGAGTGGAACGCGACGTGCGCGCGATCCTCGACAAGAGCGCCCACCCGCTGTGGGAAACCGCGATCCGCTACGCCGTCGCCAAGGACAGCCAGCGCGCCACCACCGACCAGCGGCCCCGCCTGCGGGGCATCGCCGACACCATCGCCTCATCCTTCGCCGTGTACTCCGGCCGTAACCGCCTCACCCACCGGGCCCGCATGTCGGCACCCGCCGCGGTGCTGGCGTCCCGGTGCCTCGGCGCCGGGTTCCTCACCTCCACGCCCGAGCTGGCGGCGCTCGCCGCACTGCCGCGGGACCTGGCCGTGCCCGGCCTTGACCGGGCCCGAGCCAAGTCCATGCCCACTCCCGTCGCCGTGCCCACCGGTGGGCGCGGCACGAAGATGATCGGCGACGCGCAGGTCGGCGGCCACGGCGTCGCCCTGTCCGTTCCCGACGCCCGCTACCACCTGCACGTGGTCGGCTCCACCGGCAGCGGGAAGACCACGCTGCTGGTCAACATGGCCGTCGACGACATCAGGGCCGGCCGCGGCACCGTCGTCATCGATCCCCACGGCGACATGGTCCTCGACATCCTCGACCGGCTCCCCGCGTCCGTCGCTGACCGACTCGTCATCTTCGACCCGGACCAGCCGAACCCGCCGAACATCAATCCGCTCGCCGGTGACGACCCCGACCTTGTCGTGGACAACCTCGTGTCGATCTTCGGGAACATCTTCGCCAAGGCGTGGGGGCCCCGGATGGACGACGTGATGCGGGTGGCCTGCCTGACCCTGCTGCGTCACGCCAACGTCACCCTGCAGCACATCCCGCCCCTGCTGAACTCGGCGCAGTTCCGCTCGGCGATGACCGTCAACCTCGACGACCCGGCCGGACTGTCCGGCTTCTGGCAGTGGTACGACGAACTCAGCCCCGCCCTGCGCTCCCAGGTCATCGGCCCCGTCCTGGCCCGGCTGCGCGCGTTCCTGCTGCGCGACTTCGTCAAACGCACCATGCGCTACCCGACATCCAGCTTCGACATGGGCAAGGTCCTCGACGGCGGCGCCCTGCTGGTCCGGATCCCCAAGGGCCAGCTGGGCGAGGACACCAGCAAACTGCTCGGCTCCTTGGTCCTGGCGCAGGTGTGGCAGGCCGCCACCGCCCGCGCCCGCATCGCCCCCGACAAGCGCCGCGACGCCACCCTGATCATCGACGAGGCGCAGAACTTCCTGACCCTGGCCAACAGCCTGGACACGATGCTCGCCGAAGCCCGCAAGTACCGGCTTTCCCTGGTGCTGTCGCACCAGGACCTCGCGCAGTTCCCCAAGGACCTCCTCGCCGCCGCGTCGGCGAACGCCCGCAACAAGATCTACTTCTCGTGCGCGCCCGAGGACGCCCGCGTCCTGGCCCGGCACACCCTGCCGGAGCTCGACGAGCACGACCTGACCCACCTCGACGCCTACACCGCCGCCGCCCGCCTCGTCGTCGGCGGCCGGCAGACACCTGCGTTCACGCTGCGCACCCGCCCACCCCAGCCGGTCGTGGGTGAGGCCACCACGATCCGGGAGACGGTCGCACGCGGCGTCGAGGCCCAGAACAGCAGCGCCATCGACGCTCTCGTCGACCGGTGGTCCCACGCCCGCGACGAGCGAGACGGGAGGGCCCGGGGCGGCAAGGACCGCTCCTGACAACCCGGAAAGCCAAGCCAAGAACGCGACATGGGCGCCTCAGCGTCTGTCAGCGCCACCAGGTCGGACCCGATCTGCGCCTTCGGTCAGCTCTTCACCGCCTCTTCACCACCGGTCAGCCGATGCCGCTGAGAGGACGGCGCGGGCGGGCCTGTCAATGCTGCACACCTGCCGTGACCGGCCACGGCTACGGCGGCCACCGATTCCAGACACCCCTCCCTCAGAGGGGACCCTCCTGTTTCCCCGGAAGGGAACCCGCATGTCCTCGACACTCCCCGACCCGCAGCCTCCCGACCCCACCGAACCCCCGCCTACTCCCGTCCCAGCCGTGCGCTCGGCGTCATCTCGCCGCCTGTCCCGCCAGGAACGCCTCGAGCTCCTGCGGCGGCTGACCCTGCGCGACCGTGAGCTGCTCGCCTGGCTCGCCGAGCATTACCTGCTGTCCACCGATCAGATCGCCCAAGCCCTGTTTCCGTCCCGGCGAGCGGCGCTGCTGCGCCTGGCCACGCTGCGCTCCATCGAGGCGCTCACCCGGTTCGTCGACGTCACCACCGGCACCAGCCAGCACCTCTACGCCCTCGGACCCCTCGGCGCCGTCCTGCACCCCACCGCCTACACCGACCCCGACCGACCCGCCGCACGCCCACCGCGCAGCAGCGTCGAGCGCACCGAACGCATCGTCGGCAGCTCGAAACTGCGCCACCTGCTCGGCGTCAACCAACTCTTCGTCGACCTGCACGCCTACACCCGCACCGACCCGAACACCCGCCTGCTGCGCTGGTGGTCCGAGCAGCACGCCACCGCCGCCTACGCCGCCGCCGACATCCGCCCCGACGCCCACGGCGTCTGGTCCGCCGGCGGCCGCACCGTCGGGTTCTTCCTCGAACACGACAACAACACCGAAAACCTGGGCAGGGTGCTGCGCAAGCTGCGCGCCTACGAACGCCTCACCGAATTCGGACCCCGCTACCCCGTGCTGCTGCGCGTGCGCGGTCGCCGCCGAGAGGCGAACCTCCTACGCGCCCTGGCCGGCCTGCCCACCGCCATGCCCGTCGCCACCGGCATCCACGACGAGCACCCCGCCGGCCCGGCCTGGACCCTGACCACCGACCCCGGGCTGCGCCGCTGGCTGCACGAGCTGCCCAGCGACAACGGCCCCGACAACCCCGCCACCAACCCGCACCGCTTCACCGACCCCGACACCGACGACTGATCCCGTCTTCGACTACCAGCGATAGGTAACACCTCCCAATAGGAGTTGTCACTGGGCGCGGCGCAATCCGACGGGGTCGGGTGTGCACTGGCAGGCGTGAACTACCGTGGGTTGCCCATCAGCCTGACCTGTTGGAGGCCGGAATGTCCGAGATCGAGCTCATCTCGGCGGCTTTGGCGACCGGGGCGCTCGCCGGCGCCGCGGGGGTGGCCAGCGACACGGTCCGGGACGCGCACGCCAAGCTGTGCGAGCTACTACGTACGCGGCTCGTCGGCCGGCCCGCGGCGCGGCAAGCGCTCGACTCAACCGAGCAGAACCCCGACCGGTGGGTCGCCGCCATCGGCAGCGATCTGGCCGAGGTCGGTGCCGACCAGGACGCAGACGTCCTTGCTGCGGCGCGGGCGCTGTTGGAGGCGGCCCAGTCGCACGGCCACCGCCGCGTGAACATCACGCATAGCAAGGGGATTGTGGTGGGCGACGGCAACAGGAACCACTTCACCTTCAATGGCTGACCGGTCACCTGACCTGGAACGCATCGATCCGGGTGGCGCGGCGCCAGGACACCGCCGGATCGATACCTAGCGCCACCCCGACACCGTGTGTGATGACGATACCGCCGGAGCGCCCCCGCACGCGTGGCTGGCGGATCTGGGCCGCTAGCGCGGCAATCTCTTCCTCGGCAACCAGACTGCTCACGTCAATCGCATTCACCGCGTTGGAGACGGTTACCGGCAGCCGCTGACGAGCCTGCTGCGCCTGCGCGGCGTTCTCAGGCGAGCTATCGCGGCAGCGCGCCAGATCGGCGCGCACCTCTGGATCACGCAGCAACGGCACCAGGTTCACCCGGCAGGATGTCATCCGGTAGATGTACGTCAGGTCCAGGCTATTGCGGTCGCCGATGGTGATTCCGGCGCAGTTCCATATGTTGGCCCAGTAGCCCTCGTGGAGGGTCGCTGATGTCTCGACCGTCCCGCCGGTTTGCCCCCGCTCGGACCTACGGGCCGGGCTGTACCGCCAGGCCGACAAGCCGAAGACCGGCACCTCACCGTCCAAATCGATGAGTTCGGCCACCTCGATGACCGGGCTTTCCACCACGCATAGGTGCTCGACGTGCAGCTGATTGTGGGCGCCCCACATCACACCCACCGAGTCCCGGATCTCCACTTCCGAAACCGAATCTGTCGGTATTTGTCCGTCGATCTCACCGCGCGCGTCAGGCGATACCACAGCTATGGGCCGCAGTCGGTCAGCCTCGTCGGCGAGCGCGTCAAGGGACGCCATCCACTCGTCGAAGCCGTCCTTGTCGTCCGGCGCCGAGTTCAGCCCGATTAGCTCGGCCAGCACGCAGCCGACCGTGCGCATGCATGCGTCCGGGGCGGCCAGCCGTAGCTCGTTCAACTCCTCGAGCAGGTCAGGAGTAGCGCGCACCGCCGGCAGTTTGCGGACGCGGTCGACCAGACGCTCGACCCGCGGCATCCGCTGGTCCACGAGTCGGTGCCACCGGGTGACGAGGTCCAGTTCGGCGATGGCGTCGGCCTGGGTCTTCCACAGCGCAGGCTCCACGACGACTACGGGTGGTCGCGCGCGGGGCAACTCGCCCAGTTCCCCACCTGCATGAGGACGCGGTATGGCATCGCGTGGCCGATCCATATCCGGCCCCAGTACTTCATCCGGCCGCTGGTCGCCCCCCGGGCGCCCGCCGGCTACCTCTGCAGGCTCCTCCCTCGCCTGCTCAACCCGGTCCTGTAGGACCGGGTCCGCTTGGTGGGGCCCGCGGCTGCGGTCCGACGCGTCGTCCGGCCTGGTGATCGCCGCCTCCAAGACCTCCGGTTCGCTGCCTCCGAACTCCTCCGGAACATCACCGGGGATAGTGGCGTCCACGTCTGGCGGCCCATCGTCGGCGGTGATCACGTCGCCGCCGCGGAAGAGGTACCCCGAGTCGAGGTCCTCGTCGGGCACCTCGGGGCCATCCGGCACGTCGTGACCGGTGTCGTTGGCTATGTATATGAGATCGTCGCCCACCACGGCCTCCGGGTATTCCCAGTGGCCTTCGGACCACGAATGGGTCGGCGGCGTTGGTTCCTGCGTTTCGGGACGGTCGGAGGAACTCGGAAATTCCATCGCCATCACACCCGTCGTCATCGATGTGCGTGCGTCCTCGGCGGCAAACAATCGACTACATAGTGCCCGAACGACAGGCAGACGCCGTCAAAGTGCCAGGAATCTTGCAAAGTCCGGACCCACTACTGGCTGCCACGCCTCGGAGGCTCGCTGACGGAGCCCGGTCCTTGGTTCAACTATCGGTCGAAGCCACACCGCCGCCTTCGCCGGCCTGCTCGTCTGACAGCGCAGGCCACGACCGTCTCCTGGTACGCGGCGAGTGGCTGTCGATGTGCGGTTGTCGAACCACGCCTCGCCTGACAGGTCCGCCGGGTCTGACATACGGGGATCCCCACACCGCGTGCTGCCGAGCCGAACGGCTGACAGTGCTGGTGGGCGCCGGTTCCCGACCACGACGCGGGCGACAGGCGCTGACAGAGCAGGCCGCTACCGTTTCCGGCAACACCACCCCACATATATCTCTTCACCCCGGTTCGGTCCCACTGCAAGGGATCCCTCGCCGCACCCCGGCGGTACGCGACGCCCACCCGCTTCGGCCGGTCGGCACACGCCCGCGCGGCGACATCCCTGACGGTCGCACCAACCACCGCACCACGTCCTGTCATCTGCGCCCCTGACCCGACCCATGCACCCGGTGGGCCGGTCAGTCCTGCGCGCCCACGCGCACCCAGTTCGAAGGAGGACGCTGCTTATGTCCACTGTCAACGGCACCCCGCTGACTCGCCACGGCAGCCGCGTGCCCGCCATCCCGCCACGACCCGCCCCGACGAAGGCCACACCGGCGTCGGCGCCGCAGCCGACCCGCACCCGGGCCACCGAAGTGTCCCGGCCGACGGTCGCGCCGGCGCCGAGCATCTACACGATGATCGTGTGCCTGCCCGACGAGCTACCCGCGGCGGCGCTCACCAGCCAGCATCTCACCACCCACTTCGGGGTCACCGGCACCCTGACGTCGCTGTTCTGGGCGACGCCGGGGCTGCGGCTGTGGGATCGCCGGCGGATGATCGGCCTGCGTAAGGGCCGCCCCGCTCCGTGTGCGGGTGGGCCGGTGCGGCTGCTCGACCTGCACGGCATGCGCCACGCCGCCGCGGTCGGCGCCGGCATCCGATACCAGATCTGGCAGCAAGTCGTGCAGGGCACCCGAGCGGCCGTCCCCTGGCCGGTGTTCGCCACCCGGCACCTCACCGACCCCGGCCGCTACCCCTACGACAGCGCCGTGGCCGACTTCCACGCGCAGCCCCGCGTCAACGCCATGCGGATGCATGCCGCCGCCACCCCCGGCCCCGGGCAGCCCGCGGTGGGTGAGCTGGAGATGTACCAGGCAGGCCAGATGGCCTACCAGCACTACAAGGCGGCCAGCGCCATCGCCGGGGACGCCCTGCTCACCGTCGACGGCCGCGAGTTTGCCCCGGCCAGTGACGCCCTCACCCACCGGGTGACCTACCTGGAGCAGGCCCTGGCTCACCTCGACACCGTCGACGCGGACCAGCGGCTGCTCGCGGTCGCCCTTTAAACCCCGACGCGGCAAGCCGGACGGACGAGGCCCTGATCCCCGCGCCCGGGAGTCAGGCGTATCGCCCGGGCGCTGCTTGTCCGCCCCCACGCACCCCTCAGAGACACCAGGAGGTATTCACTGATGAGGTCACGACACCGCGCCGGCGTCATCCTCGCGGCGCTCACCGCCGTCGAACACGACGCCGACAGTCGAGGCTGGGACGCCTCGCCCGCCCTGCTCGGTCTGTTCGACGCCACCACCGACCACCATGAGCCCCGCTTCGAGATCGACGAACTCGCCGTCGACCCCGCGTTCTGGTGGCTGCACGCGCAGACCGTTCCCGGCATGCGGCTGCCCTACTGGATCGGCCTGAAGACCCTCACCGCTCACCTCACCGCCGACGACGCGCAGCCGCGGCTGGCACGGTGGGCGCACGCCGGGCAGCGGCGCCTCGTCGGGCTGGCGTTCCTGGCCGAGGGTCTCGACACCAGCGACGCCGGCCGCCGCGCCGCGGCCACACACGGTCTTCCCGACGACCCCGACGGAGTACCGGTGCGGGCTGTGACCGCCTGCGACAACGACGGCCGGCACTACCAGATCCTGCGGCTGCGCAGCGCCGCCACCACCACCACGACTGTCGTCCTGGACGACCCGCCGGCCCGGGTGCGAGCCACCGTCATCCCGGCCTGCCTGCACCGCCTGCTCACCGCCGCACGCGCCTGACCGCCAGTCGACCGCGAGGGGCGCCAACAGGCGCCCCCGCGGTCGAGGCTGATCCGCCGCTCGGCCAATGGTCGCCTGCGCTCTGCGGCGCCCGCGTCGGCGGGAAGCCCGCCGCACTGTTCTGCATGGCACCTGCTTCACGCCACCGGCCCCGGCCAGCCTCCGGCTGCCGCCATCGTCCGTGGCCTCGGCTCGCGTCGGCGTGCGCCCACGCCAGTGATCGATCGGACCCATTCCACGACGTCCCGCCGCGTGGCGTGCTGGCTACGCGGCCGGGCGCCCCGGGCCGGGGGCGCCACACCAAGCCCCGGCCGGCACCAGGCCGCACTTTCCCTCTTCCACCCCCTATCTCGACTGATCGGGAGGCCCACCTGTCATGTCCGATCGACTGTGGTTCCGCGTCGAGGATGTGCTGCCCCTGGCAGAACACGCCCTCGCCTGCCCCACCCACCGCCTCACCCGGGCACAACTCGCCGCAGGCGAGCTCAACGGCCCGGCGTTGACTCTCACCCGCACCGGCGCCCGCGGGGTGCTGCGGTCCAACGGGGTCCCGCTCTGGCACACCCCGCAGGGCGACGAGCAGGCAACCGTCAGCACGTTCTGGCGCCCCAGCGCCGCCGCCAGCTCAGGCGAGGAGCCGGCGGAGGACCTGTACCTGCCGCTCGGGCCGGCCGGTCCCGCCGGCCGGCGGGTTATTGACGTCCTGCGCGCCGGACGCGACCTCGAACGGCCGTGGCTGGCCATTACACCCGACAGCAGCCCCGGCGACCCTCTCGACGGTATGCACGTGCAGGTCCTCGACCGGCGCGCGGACATCGCCCCGCCCGGTGTGCGCTGGCGACCCGCCATGGTCACCTCACCGCAGGCCGCCGGCCGGTCCTATCCCGCGCTGGTCGCCGACGGCTACACCACCGACGCCGGCGGCCTGATCTGCCGCTTCGACCCGCACACCGCCCGGCTCATCGCCGCGGTCCTCGCCGGCGGGTGGCGGCTGGGCGCCATGCCCGGGGAGTACCCGCTGCTGCGCTTCACCGGCGACACCCTCGTGTTGCTCGAGGAACGCGACACCGGCGGCGAGACCCGCCTCGACGTCGACGACCGCTGCTACCCCGACCGGGACGGCTACTACAGCATCGGTGCCTACCGGTGGCTCTGGCACACGGACAACACCTCGGCGCTCCCTCTGCGCGCCCGGCTGCGCCTGCACCTGGCCGCCTTGGCCGCGCGTACCCGCGCGGTAACCGCCAGCGGCCGGCAGCGCGCGCAGGCCGCCCCCGCCGTGTCTCCGCTCTAGAACCGGCCGCTCGACTTGATCAGCGCCCCGTTCGAAGCGTGGATCAGTGCTGACCTCCACATCCGGAAAGGAACATGTCCATGACCGACACACCGGAACCCGCGCCGGCCCACACCAAGGTCCTCGCCGCGCTCGGCGAACTCGGTGAGGCCACCGCGTCGGCGGTGGCTGAGCGCACCGGCCTCGGCTACTCCACCACCACGGCGAAGCTGCGCGCCTGGGAGCAGACCGGGCAGACCGAGAAGCTCCCCGCCGACGGCAACCGCACCGTGTGGCGGCTGACCGCCACCGGCCGCACCACCACCGCCACCTCGGGCCCACCGCCCTCACCAGACGCGGTGGACGACGCAGCCGCGGGCGAGCCCGCGCCGAGCACGTCGGACCCAGGCGTGCCGGTCGACGCCGGCCCAGCCCTCGATCAGGACGGCGAGCGGTCGGTGCCGCCGGTCGAGCCCGCAGACGACGAGATTCCGGGCCCCACCAGCGATGCTTCCGCTGCCCCGTCCACGTCGCGCGGCGACGGCGAACAACCGCCGCCAGCGCAGGCGGATCACGACGGTCGGCAGGCCGACACTGCCACCGGCGGCACCGAGGCCGCGGCAGACGCCGGCCCGGTCAGCGAGATCCCCTCCGAGGACGGCCGGCGGGCGAAGGGGTCCCTGCGAGCGGCGGTGCTGGACATCCTCGAAGCGCACCCGGACCGGCAGTACAAGACCGGTGAGCTGAGCAAGCTGATCGACGCGGCGAACGCCGGCACGAGCGCGAAGAAGGCCAGCGCGGGTGCGGTGCACAACGCGGCGGTCAAGCTGGTCGCCGCCGGCACGGCGGTGCAGACCGTGGAGCGCCCGGCCACCTTCCAACTCGCCCCCGCCGCCGACGGCCGATAGCCGCCATCTGTCAGGTAGCCCAGGGGCGGACGTTCAAGTTTGGCGGCTTCACGTCCGCCCCCGGTGCTCCTTCCATCGAAAGGAGCGATCTCAGTGTCTCCCATCGTGCACGCCACCGTCACTGCCGTCGGCGGGATCCTCGCCGGCCTCGCCCTCGCCGCAGCCTTGCTGTGGCGGCAGCAGCAAGCCCTCCAGGTGGCCCGCTACCAGGCCAGCCACGACGATGTCACCGGCTTGCCCAACCGGCGGCTGCTGCTCACCCGGCTCCGCGCCGCGCTCAGCGAGGGCGCGCCGTGCGGGGTGGTGCTGCTGGACCTCGACCGGTTCAAGACCGTGAACGACACCTTCGGCCACGACACCGGCAACCTGTTGCTGCACCACGTCGGGCGGCTCCTCGCCGGCCTCGACGCACCCGTCGAGATCGTCGCCCGACTCTCCGGCGACGAGTTCGCGCTGCTGGTGCGCGGCGACCGCGACGAGGTGGCCGCCGTGGCCCGGGCTGCCTGCCAGGTGATCGGCGGTGCTCCCCTGCGCAGCCGGACCCACGAGATCGGTGTCCGCGCGTCCGTCGGCTACACCCACACCCGCGTGCCCGCCCCACCCCGCCAGCTGCTCGCCGAGGCAGACGCGGCCATGTACCAGGCCAAGCGCGACCGGACCGGGGTGCACGGCCATCACCCGCTGGCCCCGTCCGGCGGACGCAGCCGCGACCGCCACTGACCTTCCGATGCCTGAAGGACCCCGCAGCCGCCGGCTGCGGGGTCCTTCCCCTTTCCCGCCCCTGACAAGGGAGACCCTGTGTTGTCCTTCACCGACGTGCACGGTCTCGCCGGTTGCCTCCTGGCCGCCGACGCTGACGCCGAGATGCTGGGCTGGGGCCAGCCCGCGACGCTGCTGTTCCTGCACGACCTGCCCTCCATCGGGGGCAGGGCGCGGATGTGCGCGATGCGCAGTGTGCAGTTCCCGCTGCACCGCGACGACCTGCTCACCGACCCGGCGGGGCTGCCCGCGTTGCTGCACCGCCTCGCCGCCGACCTGCACGACCCGGACACGCCTACGCCCTACCAGGCCACCTTCGACACCATCCTCCGGCTGATCCGCGCGGGCACGCCGGACGCGCGGGTGCTGGCCTGGGCCGTCTGCTACGACACCATCCACACCCTCGATGGCCAGCCCCGGCAGGCCCGCCGCATCGACGCCGTCGACACCGACGGCCGCGTCTACCAGCTCACCCACCTACATGGCGAGGACCACCCGCTGCTCGGTGTCGACGACACCCCCGACCCGAGCGACACCCCCTACACCAGGCCCGGCCTGCGCTCACTGCTGATCGCCACCGCCCGCTACACCCAGGCCAGCACGGGTGTGGGCACGGCATGACCAGAGCGCAGACACCCTCGACCGATCCCGACGAGCCGATCTTCGGCGTGTGCGGGCCCGACGGCGCGTCCATCTGCTGCCGGATCTGCGGCGCGGTCGACGAGGTCACCGTCCACGAGGTGCCGTCCATGGCCGGCTACGGCGAGGACACCTCGATGACGTGCAAGCGCTGCGGATCGGTCGAGACCACCGACCCGATCTTCGGTTGGCGCGCCACACCCGCCACCTGGCCGCCCACCCCGGAGCACGAGCAGCCATGACAACCATCCGTCTGTCGCTGAAGGAGTCCTCTCCCGTGAGCACCCACTGCTACATCGGCGTCATCACACCCGACAATCCGCGGCTCGTGCATGCCCGGTTCGTGCTCTTCGACTGCCAGCCGAGCGTCGTGCTGCCGACCCTGGCCGCGATCTGGGCCGGCCACGCCCGGTACGACACCCCGGCGCTGATCACCGCGATTCTCGCCGGCGACTGGGAGTACCTCGACCCGGACATCACCGCCACCACCGGCTCCGGGATCGCCCGGCAGCACCCGGTCCCGGGCGTCGGCATGACCCTGGCCTGCATCAACGACGGCACAGTGGACGGGGAGGAACCCGTCACCGTGTTCCCGCTGTGCCACGCCGCGCACCTCGACGCCGAGTGGATCTACCTCGTCGAGGCCGGCACCGCCACGATCGGCGTGCACACCGGCGACGGCAGCCGCGTCGCCAGCTACCAGCTCAGCGACTGCCTGCCCCCGCCCATCGAGAACCGACGCCCGCCCACTGGTTCGCGACCGACGGTGGGAGCGCCGCGGTGAGCGCCCGCGCCCTTGCCGGGGTCAGCGTCGGGGTGATCGTCGTGCTGGTGCTGTGCGCGGGCGGTATCGGCGCCCTGTTCACTGGCGGTGGTACCGCTTCGGCCGCCTGCTACAGCGCGGTCGGGCCGGACGGGCAACCGCTGCTGCCCGCCCTCACCGTGTCCCCACCCGCCGCTGGCGCCGGCGGGTGGACCAGCGAACAGATCGCCAACGCCGCCGCGATCGTCGCCGTCGGCGCGGAACTGAACGTGCCGCCTCGGGGTTGGGTGATAGCCCTGGCCACCGCCATGCAGGAATCCACGCTGCGCAACCTGCCCGGCGGGGACCGCGATTCCGTCGGCCTGTTCCAGCAACGCCCCTCTCAAGGCTGGGGCCTACCTGTCCAGCTGCGGGACCCCCGCTACGCGGCCGGGAAGTTCTACCAAGCGTTGCTGGCCATCGACGGGTGGCGGGCGATGGCGCTGACCGACGCCGCCCAGGCGGTGCAGCGCTCGGCCTACCCGGGCGCCTATGCGAAGTGGGAGGACGATGCGATCGCCCTGGTTCGCGTCCTGACCGGGGGCACCCCTGCCGGGCCCGTCGCGGCTGATCTGGAGCAGGCGATGAGCAACCCGCTGTGCCTGTTCGACGGCGGCGACGGGCAACCCGGCGCCGAACAGGTGCCTCTGCCGGACGGATTCACTCTCCCCCTCGGTACCCCACCGCAGGTCGTGACCGCCATCGGATGGGCCCTCGGCCAGCTCGGCACCCCGTACACCTTCGGCGGGGACTGCACCGCACCCCACTCCGGAGTCCCCGCCCACCAGTGCGACTGCTCCTCCCTCATCCAGCAGGCCTACCGTGCCGCCGGGATCTCCCTGCCCCGGGTCACCCGCGACCAGGTCCACGCCGGCCAGCCGGTCACCGAATACCGGGACCTGCGTCCGGGAGACCTGCTGTTCATCCCCGGTAGCCGCGGCAGCGCCACCCGCCCCGGCCACGTCGGCCTCTACCTCGGCCGCGGGCTCATCGTGCAAGCCCCGCACAGCGGCGACGTCGTCAAGATCAGCCGGCTGTCCGCGTGGGCCGGCCAACTCGCCGCCGTGCGTCGGATCGTCGAGGACCCGCTTGTACGTTCTCAACCTCGATGACGCACTCTCAAGACCATGTCACCGCCCATATCGCTTGCGACCTGAATGTGAGAAGACGTCGACGCGCCCGCCGTCACGCGTCAGACCGACTCGATACGCAACGTTGCGCGATCTACCTCGTGCCCGAGGACGACGCGGCTCGGCGCAGCTACATGGCGTGACGGCATGTGACCTCGTGGCATCCGAATTTGCCGAGATGAGTACGTGTGGCCGGGTGGCGTGGGCCTTGGGTCACCCGCCGGCCCGACGATGTTGCTCGGCAATCCGAGGTGCAGGATGTTGATCCATGAGCATGATCACTGAGTACGTGCGGTTGCGGCCGCACGAGCTCACCGAGCTTCGCCGACTCTTGCTCGAGGACCCGGATAACGCATGCGAGTACGCGGGCGACCTGCGCATGGGTGATCTCGATGAGGAGGTGGCGTCGCGAGGCATGGACACCGACAAGGCATGGGCCGGCCTGCAACATCTGCTGACCAAGTTGGGTCCGCCGGTCGACGTCATCGGCGGCGGCGAGCCAATGACCGATGACGAGTGGGGCTACGACTCTCCTCGCCTGCTGTCCGCGGACGATGCGGCTGATGCGGCCCGGTTCCTTGACGCCACTTCGTTCGCATTGCTCGCCCAGCACTACGACCCGGCCGAGATGATCTCGGCCGAGGTGTACCCGGCCATCTGGGATCAGCACTGGGCGCTGTCGTATCTGGAGGACTACTACACCCGGCTCGTAGCGCTGTTCTGTGCAGCCGCAGCCGATCGCGAGCCGATCCTGGTGTGGAGGGACTGACGCCGCAACACGATCGGCCGGGTATCGCCAGCACCAGGGGCGGACGCCCGCAACTGCCGCGATCCGCTCATCGGCTGACTGCTCATCAGAAACCGCGCGTAGCCGGCGGCGCGAACCGCCGCCGAGCCGATGGTGCCCATCGAAGCAGGCGCGGACTGAACAAAGCGGGAGCGTGTCCTCTCGGGGACATGTGGATCTCCGTACGTCAGCAATACGTAACTCAATGCCGGAGCCCGTACGCCGACAAGCGCCTCAGGAAATCGACACGATCTTGAGAACGGGACCGCGACAGCAGGCTGAGAAATCGAACCTATCGCCCAGCCCAGAGCTCCATAACGGCGATAAGAGGCGTGAGAAGCTACGCCGCTCTAGCCTCTCCCCGTCGGGGCCGGCAGGTCGACGAGAACTGTCGTGGGTCGCCTATGGACCTGGTGGCCGTGGACCCGCACTTGCCGCGTAGGCCGCCTTCGCGGCCTTCACACGGTTACGCAGGTCGCCGGGCTCCGCACCTTCGACGTTGAGTGGTGGTCGAAGGTCCGTGATCAGCCTGGTCTCGTGTTGTCGGGGTTCCTCGCAGGCGGACCAGGTGAGACGCAAGTGAGCCTGCATCCATGCGGTGAGACGCCGCTCGTCTTCAGCCAGGAGGACCACGCGATCGGTCCAGGTCGTCTGGTAGCGCTCGGTGGGCAGGAGGAGACCGGCGAGTGTCCGGCGCAGTGTGGAGCTGCCCGAGCGCGCCAGGTGGTTGCTTGCGATCCTGCTGCGCAAGCTGGTCGCGATGCCGAGGTACAGGAGGCGGACGCTCGGATCCGTGCTGTTGGCTGGGCCGGGAAGGTTCGGGAATATCTGGGGTTCCGCCCACCATGCGTATAGGCCGGAGGTGCTCGGCAGGAGTGGCACGGCATCAGTGGGCTTTATTGGCGTGTCGTTCAGTCCGTCGGTGACGGTCTGAGGGATCGGCTCAGCCGGCGTGGTCATAGGGGAAATCCTTTGCAGAGGATGTTCTGAGTGACGAACTTGGTGCTCACCGATGTCGGTCTGTTCAGCGATCGCGACCGGACTGCCATCGCCATATCGCGTGATCAAGTCTGGTCGGTGTGACCCCGAGTTTCTTGGCCGCCTCGATGACGATCTTCACCGCCAAGTCAGTGCTCATGGTGCGTTCTGGACGGTCGACGGCGGCGGCAACGAAGCGGAGGATCATGCGATCCGGTTTGACGCCCGGTGCACCCGACAGCATGAGCAGATATCTCCAGGAGGTGCCTGAGCCTTGACCGGGCACACGTAGCCACGCTTGCTTCGCTCGTTGCAGGCGATCGGCTCCGGCGTCTCTCAGGTCTTGGCAGGTGAGGATTCCGAGGGCTGACAGGGCTTGCGCCGCCTGCTCGATGGCCAGTGCCTTCAGCGGCGCGTCGGCGTGGGTGGAGGTTTTGTTCGCATTGCCCACGCTCTCCGCCCACGATTGAGCACTGCCGAGATCGGCGAAGGTGGTCAACAGCTCGGGCGTGCCATCGGCCGCAGGGTCGGACCCGTGCTGGCGGCGAAGGGCCCGGTACCGGTTGAGGACTGCGATAACGCCGCCGTACTTCACCCCGATCGACTGGATCGAATCGATGATGCACAGAGCCAAGCCCTCGGGGTAGCCAGCGGGATCGACCCACTCCGCGGGGTCGCCGAGCGTGGCTCGCGCCGACGCTACGACTTGCTCTGCGAGACCGTCGACGTCCTGGCCCGTGCTTCGGGATCCGTCCTCCATAGACGGAATCATGCCGAGGGAGTACGACACGACGTCGACTGCGGCTGATCCGCTGCGGCACCTCGACTACGCCGGATGGCACAAACCGGGCGTTGCCGCCCTGCTCACCACGCTCCGCCGGCCCCACGTGCCAGGCCCCGGCGCTGCCCGGGCCAGCCAGCAGCGCACGAGCTGTTCAGCGTCGGACCGCCGCAACCTGCCCTCCTCACCCCGATGCGCTCGCCGCCAAGGAAAGCGGCGTGTCGCACTGCGCGGGCGTGAGTGTTTCCCGCCGGTGTGCGGTGGCTCGGCGTCCCAACTGACGCGGTGCACCCCTGGGTCACCGACACCGACGCTCCCGCCGTGGCGGCGGCGGGTGCTCACTGAGCTGCGGTCCGGACGTCACCAGGCGGACGGCACCAACCGAAGCGATCCCGTCGACTCGGCGCGCGGGCGCGCCGCCGCCGACGCCCACCACTAACCCGAAGCGGAATCCAGACCTAGACCCCCCAGGAATGGGAAAGAAGGACGAGGACCGTGACCAGATCAAACAACGACGCGACGCGACTGTGGTCGGACCACTGCCGTCAGGATCCCTGCTCGGTGCAGGACAACTACCGGAAGGGGAACCGGGTCGCACTGGAGTACACCACTGACTCTCACACCCGGCTTCGGCCTGGTGACGAGGGCACGGTGCGCCGCTACGACCCGCAGACGCAGGTCCTTGAGGTGGCCTGGGACGGCGGCTCCCGCCTGTCGCTGCTGCTCGGCGAGGGAGACCGCGTCCGCCCTGTCCCCACCTCGGTCACCGACGCAAGTTGGGAGCGGGTGCTCGCCGCGCTGCGCGCCGCCGGGGCCGCGGGCGGGCGGGACGCCGCCGCCCGGTGGGCACAGCACGTCCTCGGCGTCCAGCGGGGCGGCGACGTCACCGCAGCGGCGCGGCAGGCGCTGGCCGGTGTCAGCGACGTCGACCCGCCCGTCCTCGACGGGCTTCCCACCGCTGACCGGTACCGCCTGGCCGAGGACTCCGACCGATACGCCGAGCACGCCCCACCCGGAGCCCCTGCGTGGGAGCAGCTGACGGCGCGGCAGTGCGACCAGGCGCGGTGGGCGTGGTGCGACGGGTACGACGACGCCGCGCATGCCGAGGCGGCCCGCCGGTGCCGCATGATCCTGCATCCCGCCGGCGACGACCGGGACCTCAGCCACGTGCACCCCGACCAGGTGCGTCTGGGTGGACCGCGCGTGTTCGCCGGGGACTGGGCGTGGACACCCAACCCGAACGGTGAGCTGCGCATCCCGGTCGGGTTCGCCGGCACCCTGGTCGACACGTGGAACGGGTGGGCGGTGTTCACCTGCACCCGCGAGGTCGCCGAGGCGATCGTCGCCGAGCAGCAGGAGGCCCGCGACCGCTACCGGCAGCACCTCACCGCCGACGGTGTCACCGGCGAACGCCTGGAGCAGGCGGTCGACGAGTCCACGGCCCGGCTGTGGTTCGACGGCACCGCGATCGTCGTCGACGAGACGCGGGTGCACGGCGACTCCGACGCCATCGAACGGATCACCCCTGACGCGGACGGCCGGTACACCGTGATGGGCCGCGCTTGGACCTGGACGGCTGTGCACCCCTACGACTGCGACCGCATCGCCGGCGTCATCCCCGACCCGCCCACCGCCGAGGCCTAACCCCTCGTGCATCACCATCCCCGACTGCGAAAGGACCTACGACCCTGCTCGATGGCGGCGACGAGTTCGGTGATTACGTCCACGAAGAGCTGCTGCAAGCCCTCGTGGCGCGGCGGCTCAGCAGCGGCGATCTGGACCAGCTCTGCGACGACGCCGACCTGCCTCATCTCGTCGAAGACGACGGCGTGCCCGTGGTGATCACGTCCGCCCGCGCCTACCGCGACGCCGGCGTCCTGACCCTCGACCGGGACGTCTGGCTGGGACTGTCCGACGGCAGCGTCTTCGGCCCTGACCGTGCAGGTATCCCGCCGTCCCCGCGGCGAGGTCACCCTCCACCGCCCGTAGCCCAGTAGCCCGGGAGCACCGCAACGGCTTGATCAATCCGGTGCCGGGTGCGTTCCTTGTCGTCGCCCACCGGCCGGTGACGGCGACACCTGACCAGCCGCCCTAGCGCCGGTCTTGCTTGCTGCACACATTCCACGGAGGTCGCTGGCCGCCCTTGTCACAGGGCCGCGCCCGCCACCGCCGTCTCCGCCGCGCGGACACCACACCACGCCTGCCCGCGCACCCGGAGACGGTGCGCGGGCCCAACCCTGATGACAGGAGATTCCGTGGACCCTGCACCCTCACCCACCAGCACCGATCCCGCCAACGCGGGCGGCGGGCGCCGCCCCGGCTACCTCTACCGCCTGGTCGCCGCCCACCTGGCCGCCCACCCCGACCAGGTCCTCAAGGTCGGCGAGATCACCACCGCACTCTCCGTGCCCTCCACCGGCGCCGTGTTCGACGCGTTGAAGAAGATGGCCGCGGCTGGCTACGCCACCCACCACACCAAACCGCACCGCTTCCAGATCACCCAGGCGGGCATCGACGCCGCCGGCACCATGCCGCCACCCGCCCCGCGCTCCCCCGGCAGCAGCAGCCCGCGGTCAGCGCGGCGGCAGCCGGTGGCCCGACCCAACGGGGACCTGTACTTCCCGCGCAAACTCGCCGGGGCCACCGACGTGGACGTGCTGCGCCGGCTGCGCGACAAGCGCATCCCGGCGCTGCTCTACGGCCCGCCCGGCACCGGCAAGACCGCCCTCGTCGAAGCCGCATTCCCGGACCTGCTCACCGTCGCCGGCACCGGCGACACCGTGGTGGAGGACTTCCTCGGCAGCTTCATCCCCCTGCCCGACGGTGGCTTCGAGTTCGTCTACGGGCCCCTCGTCGCCGCCATGCGGGAAGGCCGGGCGTTGCTGGTCGACGACGCCACCCTCATCCCACCGAAGGTCCTCGCCGTGCTCTACCCGGCTATGGACGGGCGACGGGTCATCACCATCCCCGGCTACCGCAACGAACGCGTCGAAGCCGTCGACGGGTTCTACGTCATCGCCGGACACAACCCCGGCGTACACGGCGCCATCTTGACCGAGGCCCTCGCGTCGCGGTTCGACGTGCACATCGAGGTCACCACCGACTGGGACCTCGCCCGCCACCTCGGCGTCCCCACCGCCGCCGTCCAAGCGGCCGTCGACCTCAACCAGGACCTGGCGGCAGGGCGGATCTCGTGGGCGCCGCAGCTGCGGGAACTGCTCGGCTTCACCCGCGTCCGCAAGACCCTCGGACTGCCCGCCGCGGTCGCGAACCTGGCCGGCCGCGCCCCAGAGGAGGACCGCGAGCAGGTCACCGCCGCCCTGCGACAGCACTTCGGCACCGAGATCACCGCGCTCGCCCTCGGCAAGCAGCGCTAACCCCTCTGAAAGGAGCATCAATGCCTCACCCTCATCATCTGCAACCGGGGACAGCCGGCCAAGCCGCGAACGACCCCGCCTGGCGGGACTGGAGCGACGCCTGGACCCGACACATCGCGGTCCTGACCGGCCGCGGCGACCTGACCGTCACCGTCGCCCCCGGCGCGGGCGGCGGCGCACCGGCCTGCTTCTACCCCGACGCCCGCCGCATCGAAGTCGACGCCACCCACATCGGCGCACCCGACATCACCAACCCCCGCCGGCCCGGCCACAAGCGGCTCGTGCCGACCGCGTACGGGCTGCTCGTGCACGAAGCCGCGCACGCCGCGCACAGCCTGTGGGCGGCACCGCCCGGCACCCCGCCGATCGTCGCCCACGTCGCCGACCTGCTCGAGGAGTCCCGCGCGGAGCACCGGCAGCGCGGCAGACGACGCGGTGACCGCCGGTGGCTGCGCCACACCGTCACCACCCTGCTCGACCCCGGCGACGCCGGCGTGGACGACGCCTGGCACGCCGGCACCCTCGCCGCGCTGCTCCTCGCGCGGGTCGACGCCCGGATCATCACCGCGAAGGACATCAAGGGTGTTCGCGCCGCCGTCACCACGATCCTCGGCCGCAAGCGGCTGCTTCAGCTTCGTGACGTGTGGCGGCAGGCGCACCTGACCGCGGACACCGACGCCGAGCAGATGCTCGACCTGGCGTGGCGGTGGTGCCGGATCCTCGGCATCGACCCGCACCGGCAGCCGAACACACCGGCCGCGGACCCCGGGGTGTTCGCCGGCATGCTCGCCCAAGCCCTCGCGGACTACCTGGCTCACACCGCCGGCCTGACCCCGGCCCAGTACCGCAACCAGCAGATCACCGCCCGCTTCTCGGCGCCCCCGACGTGGACCCGCCGCGAACCCACCGACGCCGAGCGCGCCGCCGCCCGCGCCCTCGCCGCGCGGCTGGCCCGCGCCCGCACCCACTCCCCCGAACCCGATACCCGGCCCAGCGCGGTTCCGCCCGGACGGCTGCGCACCCGCCACGCCATCACCGCGCAGGCGCAGATGGCCGCCGGGGCGATGCCCACCGCCACCCCGTGGCAGCGCCGCACCCAGGTGCCGCCACCCAAGCCGACCCTGCACCTCGGAGTCATCGTCGACGCCTCGTTCTCCATGCACCCCTGGGCGGCGCCGATGTCCTCGGCCGGGTGGATCCTCGCCCACGCCGCCCACCGCAATCGCGCCGTCACCGCCACGATCGCCTTTGGCAGCGATGTCACCCTGCTCGTCGGAGCTCGGCAGCAGCCCCAACACGTACTTGAGCTTGCCGCGTACGGCGGCAGCAGCGGATTCACCGACGCGGTGAAACTCGCCGATCAGCTGCTGCAGCTGCGCCAGCCCGGCAGGTTGCGGATGCTCGCCGTCGTCTCCGACGGCGACCTGCCCGACATCGACCCCGCGCAGCGGCTCATCACGACCCTGCACCAGGCCGGGTGTCCGGTGCTGTGGCTGCGCCCCGCCGACCTCGACGGGCACACCTTCACCGACACCACCACGCTGCTGGTCGCCGACCCGGTGCAGGCCATCGGCCACATCGCCGACGCCGCCACCGCCGCCCTCGAACAAGCCTGACCAGGCCGCCAGCCTTCACCGCTGGCCTCCCAACCGGCGGTGCCACAACCGCTTCGATCGCCACCCTCGCCGCGCGGTGAGCGGCCCCGCCTCTCCCGCGCTTGTCCTGCTCGCACCCGCCATCGGCCGTTGCCCGGCCACCGCGCACCCCTGCGCACCCCGGGCACGGCCGAGAAGGCCGTGCCCGGGTTCCCGCCACTGAAGGGAACCCCCGTGACCAACACCGTCAACGCCCGCCCCGCCACCAGCGCGCCGGGCAGTAGCCGCCAGCCAAGGATCGCCGTCATCGGCGGCTCCCTCACCGGACCCGTCGCCGCGCTCCTACTGCTGCACGCCGGCTTCGATCACGTCGCCGTCTACGACGCCGCGCCCGCCACCGCCAACCTCGGCGGCGGCCTGATCGGTCTCGAACACGCCGCCCTGGACGTGCTGGACCGCCTCGGCATCAGCCAGGACGAGTTCGTCGCCCACGACTCGGAAACCATCTGGCAAATCCCCATCCGCGACCGACGTGAAGCCGCCGGGCGGCGGCAGGTCTACCCGGGCCGCAACACCACCTGGACCCTGCTGCACACCGCCCTTGCCCGCCGCCTACCCGCCGGGCTACTGCACACCTCGCACCGCCTCACCGGCCTCGATGCCACCACCGGCCAGCCGACGCTGCACTTCACGAACGGCCACGTCGCCGCCCACGACCTGGTGGTGTTCGCCGACGGACGGTCCTCCACCGGCCGGCGGCTACTCGACCCAGACCGCGCCCTGCGCTACGCCGGCTACGTCGCCCACCGCGGCCACGCCCACACCCCCGCCCCAGCGCTGCGCGACTTCCTGCGCCTCGAACCGGGCCCCGGCTGCCAGTACAACGTCGCCCCCGTCCTCGGCGGCCTGGACTGGACCCTCTACCTCAACGCCAGCCCCGCCGAATACGCCGACCGGTTCGGCGCCCCGCCCACCCGCCGCCTGTTCGCCCTGCCGCAGCACGTCAGCCCCGCCGCCCGCGCCCACGTTGACGCCCGGGCCGAGCAGCTGCTGCCGGCCGAGCACGCCGTCACCGTGCACACCACCACCACGCGCATGGCCGTTCCCGTCATGGACATCGACCCGCCCACCCGCATGGTGTGGCCCCTCGGCGGCGGGCACGCCGTGCTCCTCGGCGACGCCCTCGCCCCGGTACGCCCTCACACCGCCCGCGGCGCGAACAACGGCATCGAACAAGCCGCCGGACTCATCGCCGCCCTCACCCAACACCGCAAGTACCGCGCCGACCTCGACGCCGCCCTGCACGGATGGCAACGCCGCCACCTACCCGCCGCCATCGCCGCCGTGCACCGCGGACCCGCCATCGGCGCGCGCCTCGGCCTCGGCGACACAGCCCCCGGCGCCGTCCGCTGACCGGCCCAGGCCCGCCGGCTCACGGCCACCCCACCCCGTGCACGGCGACTTGATCGGTTCGGAAAGTCGAGCGTCACTGCACCCGGTCGCCGCCCCGGCGAACCCGACAGCGGCTCCCCACACCGCTGGCCGGGGCGGCGGCCACCCCGCGCCGACGAAAGGGCAACGCGAATGGGCCAGCCGCACCGCCGTGTCGTACCCCGCACCGTCACCGACGTCCCGCTATGGCTGCTCGCCGCCGACGTGACCGACGCCCACCCACCCCACCCCGAACGACCGGGCCGCTGCGCGAACCTGCGATGCGGCGGCGAGGCATACCCGTGCCGGCCCGCCCGCGACGCCCAGCGCGCCCGCGAGGCTGCCAGCAGGCCCGTCCTGCTGGCCCGCGGCCGAGCCCGGCCGGCAGTGCCGATCGCCGCCGCGGCCACCCGATTCGTCGGCTGGTTCCAGCCCAGCACGCCACGGCCGGCCCCACGGCGACAGCGGACGACCCGGTCGCCGCGCGCCGCGTAACGCCAGCCCCTGCCTCCCTACCTCACCGGCGCCCGATCGGCCGCCGGATCCCCGATCACGCTGGAGAAAGCATGAGCTTCCGGGCCGAGAAAACCCTCGCCGGCTACGCCCGCGCCGCGGTCGACCTGCGCCTGCACATGACCGAATACTGCCGCGGCCCGTTCGCCGGACAGTACCTACGGGCGTGGCTGCAATCCCACATCACCGACGACGCCGGCAACAACGCCACCGTGCTCGACGCGTTCAGCCGCATCGCGCACCAGCCATGGCGCGACGGCCAACCGTACGTCCTCGCCCCGGCCATGACCGCGATCATCGCCGCCGCCGCTCAAGCCCTCGACCTGACCGGCGACACCATCGGCAACGACATAGCACCCAGCGACGCCGGTGTGCTGTTCCTACCCGAACCGATCTACGAACGCGGTGTCCACGGACAGGGTGACCTCCATCGGCGCGATCACCTGGGCCAAGGTCCACAACCGCGACAGCGGACGCACCGGCTGGTGGATCACCGGCTGGGCCGACCGCGACGACCCCCTCGACCCCGCCGCCGCCCGCCGTCGCGACCAGGTAGCCGAAGCGCCGCATCTCGCCGCCCAGTTCGGCCCCTACGTGCTGACGACCTTCGCCGACATCCCCATCGGCGTCCCGATCGCGACCCGCGAGGACCTACCCGACACCGCCAACGAGGACTGGGAGTCCGCGCCGGACGGCCGGTTCTGCGTCGACGAGTCCACCGTGCGGATGCGGGCCGTCGCGGCCATCTGTTACGCGTTCTGGCGCATCCAGGAACAACCCATCGCCACCGTCGCCAACCCGCCCCTGGACCGACCTGCCCGCCGACGTGCCCTGCGCGCCGGCCTGCGCCACGACACCCGCGTGGTCATGCTGCGACGCACCAAACCCGTCGCCGAACCCGCCGGCGAGGCGAAGTGGCACTACCGGGTGAGGTTCATCGTGCGCGGGCACTGGCGGCGCCTCGTCAACGCCGACGGTCAGCCCTACCGCATCTGGATCCACTCCCACATCAAAGGCCCCGACGGGGCTCCCCTGCTGCTCGGCGAAACCGTGTCCGTCCTCGCCCGATGACCCCTTCAACCGGAAAGCGCGGCCACAGGCGCGCACGCTACTCAGGAGAATCTGCCATGCCGGACTCCGGATACCCCTTCGACACCCGTAACCGCGCCTACCAGCGGTTCCTCACCTTCGCCGGCGAGCACTTCGAAGTCGTCAGCTGGGACAGCGCCATCACCGGCCGACCAGCAATGATCACTTTGATCGATATCGGCAGCCGCGACGCGTTCACCTTCGCCCTGCTCGACAGCGCTGAGGACCGTCGGCCTCACGCGCTGCTCGCCGTCACCACCACGGCCGCCCTGACCTTGCACGGGCCGATACCCGGCCGCGCCGCCACCGCCGACTACGCCCCCCATCTGGCCATGCGCGACGCCAACATCGCCGCCACCACCCCCGTGGCCCTTCACGACCCCGGCGAGGCGCACATCAGCGGCGACGAGTGGATAGCTGTTCCCTCCGACATCGCGGCGGCAGCCCGCACCGCCACCCTCGATACGACCCGTGTCGCGCTGGCTTTGCTGGACCGTGACCGCGCCCACCTCGCCGTCGTCGGCCCCTTCCCGAGCATCGACGCTGCCGACGTCTGGCAGCCCGCCGGTGACGGATGGCCACCGGTCGACCGGCTCCTACTCCCGGTTCACACCCCCACCCCGCCCGTGTGACCGCTCGCAGCAGACGAACATTCGGGGCGCCCCCGAGGCCGCCACTGGCGACGCCAAAGAACCCAACCCGAACACTGCCTCCCGGGTCACCACCCACCTCGGACGCCTGTGCACCACCGCACCACCGCAATCCAGAAACACCAGCGAGGGTCGCCGCCAAACGATGACGGCCCTCGCTGCTTCGCGAGAGGACAACACCATGCAACCTGTACACCCACCCGACGAGCCTGACGAGACCGACGCCCGCGAACCCCTCAGCGTCGGTGACCCGCTCCTCGGCAAGTCACGGCTGCTGTCGCGGCAGTGCGACACCTGCATCTTCGCCCCAGGCAATCGCATGCACCTCACCGCCGGACGGCTCCGTGAGCTCGTCACCGAAACCCGCGAGCGAGAGTCCTTCGTCATCTGCCACGACACACTGCCGCACTACAAGCACCCCAACGCCAAACCGGCGATCTGCCGCGGCTTCGCCGACCGCTACCACACCCAAGCCCTGCAACTCATCGAACGGCTCTTCGGCTTCATCGAGGTCGACCCGCCGCAGCCACCCCAGCCCGACGCCCGACCGTGCCAGGAAGGTGACCCGTGACTGGCATGCCGTACCCGCCGGCCGAAGGCGTCAAGGAAAACTTCCACGGGCCGTCAGAGCGAGATAATCGAACGCCTCGGCTGGTCGGCCACTCTCATCCACGGCGACCCCGCCGACGCGGTCCTTCGGCCGGACCGCCCATGACTACCCGAAGTCCCCATCGCCGGCTCGACCCCGCGACGCGCAGAGCTGCGTCCTGCCGAAGAGTGCCGTCGGTGGTCACCTGGCTGAACGTTCCCATGGCCGCTCGATCCAGGGATTGGAGAAGCTCGACATCCTGAACTGTCGATGAGCGGACCGCCCGGTCGGACTCACTCTTGGAGGCCGTCTCCCGTTCCCGCCAAGCGCTCGCGACTCAGATACCGAACCGGCTTGCCGAGCGACTCCGCGTAGGCAATCTCCCGTCGAGTTGACTCACCTAAGTAGCCGCACGGATCCACGATGTACACCTCGTCAGCCATGCGAATCTTTTGGAAGTGCACGCCGCCAAGCCGCCCCTTCAGATCCGAGCTGTCGACTGTCCAGTCGTAGCCCGGCAGATCGGGGAGGCTGAACATTCCGAGGCTGATCACGACGCAACCTTCCATCGTGAGCCGCTGGTTGACCTCCGCGAACTCAGCCTCAAACTTGGCCGAGCCGCAGAGCGTGATGACCTTCGCCTCACCCTCGGCCGACCGCGGCGCCTGCTGGTCCTCCATAAGGTTCATGATCGGTGAACAGGCAGGACAAGTCCATCGCCGCCCCCTGGACGTTCGCTCATGCCGCGATCCGCGCGCTAGGCAGCGTCACGCCGAGCTGGCCCGGTTGCCGTCCGCTCGTGCCGATGTGCGGACGTTTCTCGCTGGCCTACGTGCGGGTCTCAGTCGATCTCGCGTAGGGCTCCACTGGCGATATGGTCCGCGATGTCTGGCGGGATAGGGCTGCCGCTGGCATCCGCCTCGCGGGCAGCTCGCACCAGTCGCAGGACCTCCAGGCCGATCTCTTCCGCTCTAGCCCGGCTCAAGTCGATACCGAGCCACCTCAGCCACTCGACAGTGCCTTGGGTCTCGTGGCGCTCAAGCCACGGCTTCGCCGGATCCGGGTGGGAGAGCAACATGATGGCTGCGGAGAGACGGGCATGCGGTGCTTCGTGGCCGTCAAGCACAAGGCCCCGGGCATTCGGCAGTGACATACCGTCCGGCTCCGATGTGAGTACCTCGAAGAGAGCCGCTTCACCCGGCGCCGGAAGCGCCTGGACATAGGCCTCCTCGCTCATGGCGAGGCCCACGTTCACGCGAGACGCGTTCCAGGATCGTCGACTCGAACGACCACCCTCTGGACACCGGTCTGTCCGATCCGCTGGGTCCAGCGCCCGAGCCGTTCGATATCACCCACGAAGATCGTGTAGTCGTCGAGGTCCAGTTCCCCGTCGAAGACGAGATGTCCCACGAGCGGCATGGCGTCCTGCCATATCGACACCCGCGTATGAGCTATCTGACCGCGGGTGCGAATCGCCACATGCCGGCGGTCGGCACCCACAGGCCCATCGCTCCAATCGACCTCCGGCCAGGCCGTCGACCCCACGAGCAACACCGCATGGTTGCCATAGATCTCTACAGCACCCGTAAGCACGATCTTCCTCCGATGCTCCGCACGACGATGATCGCAGAGCCCCTCAGGCCAATCGCAAGGTCCGGCCGGGCAGACGTTCGCTCACTGCCGCTGGTCGGGCGTTCGTTCATGGCCAGCAATGTCCGACTCCGAATAGACGTCCCGGTCGACGTGAGTACGGCCGCTCAGCACTCAGCGATCCGACTCCCAGTCCTGGACGGTTTGATGTACAGGGACCATGTTGATCCACATCTCTCCGTAGAACCGGGATCCACCCAACTGGTCCAGCAGCTTTGTGCCTCCGTCTCGGTCGTGAAGGCCGGCCCCCGCCTGGAAGCGCGATCCGGGCTCAGGCTCGTCCGTGTACTCGACAACCACGCAATGGCCGGCTGCCGGTAACCGGGGAGAGGTGATGCGCTGGCGTCCGCCACGGTCCCGATGGTGCCAGAACGGCCCACTCGACCCGAACTCTCATGCCGCCGAGCGGTCGCGACCACGAGCGGATCTAGCCGATGTGCGGATGCGGAGGTCGGGCCTGGCCGAGGTCAGTCACAGCAGGCCGCGCTCGCGTAGCCGGGCGAGCCGGTCCGGCGGCAGGCAGTCGGCCAGGTTGCGCTCTAGGTCGACCAGCTCAAGGTCGACCGGGTACACCACGAAGTCGTCGGCGACTGGCAGCGTGTCCGACCAGTCGCGGAGGTTGAGCCGAGCCGCCACCGCGCACAACAGTCGCCGGCCCACCTCGGATCCGGCGGCGGCATCGAGGGCGTCGGCGTCGAGCAGGGCGAGCTCCTTTCGTACCAGCCGCACCGATCCTGCGTCGTCGAGGTCAACGTCGATACTGGCCTCGAAGTCGGCCGGCGACCATGCTGCCTGGGCGTCGATCGCCGCCAGGGCGGCGCGCTCGTCCTCAGTGGCCCCGTGGACCTCGAAGGACAGCGCGTCCGATCGGTAGTAGCTCAGCGCGACGCAGGCGGCGGGGCCATCTCAACAAGCTGCACCGGCGCGGGTCAGCCAAGGCCTCGGCGATGGACCAGCTTGGTTGCCTCGGTCACTGAGTCGAGGGGTAGTGGCTCGTCCAGCCCGGACGTGTCGGCGACCATTAACGAGGTGAAGCGCCCGGCGGAGCACATCTGGCCGGAGACCGCTTGCGGGTTGTCCCGGGTCGGCAACACGGTCACGATCCACGACGTCCCCGGCGGCCGACCCTGAAGCTCGACCATCTGGGAGAACAGGGAGCAAGCTTGGCCGGGGTCGATGTCCTGTCCGGCTTCGATGAGGGCTGCACCCGCGCGCAGCTTGCTGACGTTCTCGGAGTCTAAGGGTGCTCCCGATGCTTCGAGTACTCGGAGTACCTCCGGAAGCGATTGCGCCCAGTACGACGCATCCGCTGCGGATAGTTGGACAAAGCGGCCATCGGAGGCCGCCCACTGGCAGTTTGGCAGGCCACCCACCATCCCGGGCTTCGCGTCACCGACGGGCTCCCCGAGCAGCCGCTCTACTTCTCCGGGCTTTAGTAATTCACAGAGATCGGACCCTGGCCCCTCGTTCGCCGAGGCGGTGGGAGCGGACATTTCCGGCTCACGGTTGGGAGATGCTGAGGACGCCTGTGGCTTGTCCGCCGTGGAACATCCAGCGAGCACCACGAGGCTCGCGGCAATGATGATGAGAGCGCGCACCGGGGAAGTGTGGCAGACCGCCTGACCGCTGACGGCCCCCCATCCTGACGACACGTTCTCCTTCCGGAATTGCCGCATTCCGCGCGTTCGGTGTCGTCTTGTCGTGCCGAGAACGGTGCGCGTCATCACGGCGTGGAGTGGCCGCAGTCCTGGCCGCCGTAGTCGTGAAGCTGAAGCTTGGCAGGAGCTCGCTGAGGTGGGCGCTATTCTCGGCCATCCTGTCACGCAGGTCATCGCTCACTACTGATCACGGATCGCGTCCTCGGCCAGCCCTCGGCCGACTGACGGAGCGGCCGGTTGGATGGGTGTGAGGCTGCCGCTGACGGGCGCCGGTCTGCAGAGGTGTCAGCGGGGTGGACTGCCGGCGAGGTGCCCATTGGCGTGCGGTGTTCCGTTCTTGGTCCGCGGCAACCAGTGGCGGCGGACGGTGCGCTCGGACTTGCCGATCCGCGCGGCGATGTCCGCCGGGTGCAGGGTGGGGTCGCGACGGCGCCAGTGGGCCACCGCACCGGCGGTCTCCGTCGGCACATCGTCTGCCGCGGCCGCGTCTGGCGGCTCGTTCCGGTCGGGGCCTTGTTTGTCCGCGGCTGGCGGCTGAACGGCGTCAGCTTTCCGCGCCGGCGTCGTTACTCGCGCCACGTCATCGGTGCCGTGCGTTCGTGCCCGAGTAGTGCGTTCTGGCGTGGCGGTCGTTTCCGGAGCGGTAGCTTTCGTGGCCAGGCTGCCCGGGGCGCACGGATTCTTTCGGTCGTCGTGGTGAGGATCGGGCGTCGGGATCGGGTCAGCGGAGGGCGAATCCGTCGCGGGTGTGGCGCTTCGAATTCGGGCGGTGATCTCGACGAGGCTGACGCTGGCAACGATGACGAGCCCGTCGACGGAGATGGGCAGGAGGTAGGCAGCGCCGTAGCCGGTTTCGCCGTAGCGGGCGGCGACGCCGACGAGATGCCAGTACGACACCCAGCCGGCGATGATGGCGATGATGGCGGCTGCGGTGATGCGGATGGCACCGAGGAACCAGCGGTGGTGGGGAACGCGAGAAATCAGCTCGACGGTGAGCATCAGCGCCAGGGGCGGCCAGGCGGCGATGATTTGGCTGATGGGGTTCGGGCGTGCGTGCAGGACGTTCGCGGCCACGGACGCGGCGACGCCGAGGGTGAGGGTGGCGCGCACGGCCCATCGCAGCCGGCGCAGTTGCGTGTCGGTCAGTGTGATGGCCGGAGGTTTCGCGCTGGCCGGCTTGGTGGTGTGGGGGTCCGAGTTCATGCGGCGCTCCCGTCGCCCGAAGGGTGCCGGCCGCGGCGTTGTTGCAGCTCGGTGATGAGGCGGTCGGCCAGGGTGAGGGTGTCGTCGGCGGGTTCGGCGTCGATCTCGTTGAGGCGGCGGGCCAGGGTGCGGCGCAGCGCGCGGATCGCGTCGGATTGCCCCAGCTCTGCGCGGGCGCGCATCGCCGCCTGGTAGGGGGCCTCGTGGTGCGGGTGGTGGGCGATGGCTGCGTCGAGCACGGCGACCTGCTGCGCCGGTTCGTCGGCCAGGGCGTCGGCGAGGGCGAGGTGCGCGTCGAGGGCGTCCCGGCGGACGGCTTCGCGGTAGGGCTCGATCCATTCGTAGTCGCAGCCGTCGGCTAGGGGACCGGTGTAGGCGTTGACGGCGCGGCGCAGCGCGGCGGCGCGGGTTTGCGGGTCGGTTGCTTGTTCGGCTTCCCGGATCGCGGTCCGCATGCGCCACAGGTCGATGTCGAGGGTGTCAGGGTGGAGTAGGTAGCGGTGGTCGGGGTGGCTGACGTAGGTGCCGGGTCCGCCGTTGTGGCGCAAGTACGCGCGTAGCCCGGAGACGTAGGTGTAGAGCCGGCCTGGGGCTTTGCTGGAGGGGGCGTCGGGCAGCAGGTCATCGAGGATCGCCTCCGTCGAGGCCGCCCCGCCGTGCGCCGCCAGGTACACCAACAGTTCCAGGGACTTGGCGCGCGGGGTGCGCTGAGGGTCGCCGTCGACGACGCCGGGTGTGCCCAACACCCGCACCCGCAGCGGGCGCGGCGCGGGCTCGCGGTCGTGCGCGTTGCCCATTGGCCGTGCTGTCGCGTCGGCTTCACCGCTGGCTGTAGCTGACTTCCCTGACCTGTGGCGCGGCTCGGCGACTGGGGCTGGCGGGGCACCGGCGGCGGTGCTGCCGACGTCGTCCGCTGTCGTCGCGGTGGCGCCCCTCGGGTCGTCGGTCTGACTGTCGTTCTCCGCTGTCGTGTCCCGGTCGGTGGGGACGCCGGAAGAGGGTGGGCTGTCGGCGGTGCCGGCGGGTGAGACGGACGCCTCGGCCGGTGCTTGAGGCGCGCGTTCGGAAGATCCGGCGACTTGTGGCTGCCCGGCGTGGGCCTCGGCGAGCGTGACGAGCAGGTCGGCGGTTTCGGCGGGGTCGAGGACGGAGACGCGGCCGATGTTGACGGGATAACTGCTGTCGCTGGTTTCTTCACCGCCGGCCCGGGTGGTGGCGCCGTCGACGGCGACGGTGACGGTCCTGCCGACGGGCCAGTCGCCTAGCAGCACCCCGCGGATGTCGAGACGTTGCCCCTGGGCGAGCAGGGCGGCAACGCGGGCGCGTTCGTGGCGGCTGGCGGTCTCGGCGATCAGGATGAGCGGCGGGAGGGGTTCGCCGTGCGGGTCCGTGCGGCGCAGGTCGGCGACGCTGTCGACTTCGTGGCGGTAGAGCAGGCGGGTGCGCCGCATTGTCTGTGCTTCCAGGATGTCCAGCGCCTCGTCGAGGCTAGTGGTGATGGTTAACCGGGGTGTCCGGGGCAGGGTCGCTGCCGCGGCGCCGAGCAGCGTGGCTGCGGTCGTCGCGGAAATGACCACCCCGGTGCGTGCCTGCGGCTGCTCCACATTGCCGGTGGCGAGCGCGGCGGTGAGGACTCCCCGGGCGGCGGCGTGCGCGCCGGGCCCGGTGAGGCCCAACCCCGCGGCGGGCCAGAGCACCGACAGCGGATCATCCAGCGCTGACACGGGCAGGGGGTCGCCCGCCGCACCGCTGCCGGCGAGGTTCGGCGGATTGTCGTCGTCCGGCTGTTGGCCGTCGAGTTCCCTGTCGCCGCTGGCGAACTGATACTCGTCGTCGAGGTCATCCTGGTTCGTGTCGTGCTGCGGTGGCGCGGGTTCTTGTGGTTCGGGGACGCCGGCGGTGGTGCGTAGGCCGCGTCGGATCTGATCGACCACGCGTGGCATCGGGGCCAGGGTTGCCTCGTCGAGGCGAGGTCGGGTGGACGGTGCGCGGGGGATGTAGCGGCGTTGCCGGTGTGCCCACAGCAGCGCGACCGCGGCGGCGACTGCCAGGGCCAGGCCAAGGTCCACCCAGCTGCCGCTGGGCAGCGACACACCGCGGCAGGCCCGTTCGTTCAGGCGGCGGGTGTCTGTTGCTGCGGGGCTGGCCCGGCCGGTAGTCGTGGTGGGGGTGGCGACGGTGGTGGGGCTGTTGTCCGTGGCTGGGGTCGAAGCGTGCTGCGGGCCGGACGACGTGGCCGGTGGCGCCGGGCGGGACGTGGTCGCGTCGGGAATGCGTGGCGATGGGTCCGCGTGGGACCCGCTGCTGCTCGGCGGCGCCGTCGCGGTGGGCGGTCGGGGTCGTTGCCTGGACGGTGTGGCGGCGTCGGCGGGTAGGTCGAGTGTCCAGCCGGGGTGGATGACGTTCGGGTTGCGCAGCGTGCCACCGACGTCGACGAAGCGGGTGCCGCGGTTGAGGTCGAAGATTTCCGGCCATCGGTTGGCGTCACCGAGCCGCCGCTCGGCGATCTCCGACAGGCTGTCGCCGCGTTCGACGGTGTAGGTGGGGGCTTCGTCTGCTGATCGCGTATCCCGCTGCGCCTGGTCGCGCAGCGGTGCGGGTACGGCAGCTGGCTCGGTGTCGGGCGGCTGATCGCTGCCGCCGGTGGTGGTGGCTGGGTTGGCGTGCACGGTGGCGCCCGTGACGGTCGCGACGGCGGTCGCGCCGAGCAGCGCCGCGGTGAGGCCCTGGACAGGGCCGGGAAGCCGGAATGTGGGCGCGAAGCGCAGCCGGCGGGCCAGCGCGGTGTAGGCGCGCCCGAGGACGGTCGTGATCAGCAGCAGCCACAGCGTCACCGCGCCCGCGCCGGCCAAGGCGATGACGAAGCCGGTGCTCATCGGTTGGGCTATCCATTGCCGGACGCTGGCGGCCGGTGAGGGGAGCTCGGGCGTCCACGCTCCAGTGGCGGCGATGACGACGGGCCCGGCGGCCGTGCACAGTACGGATGTGGCGATCGCGGCGACGAGAGCTGCTCGGGATGTCATCTGGCCTCCTTCGCCCGCAGCTGGCGTAGCCCGCTGCCCGGGCGAGCGGACGCCTGCAGGGCACTGGGCGGGTAGTGCCGTGACGCTACGGCCGTTGATGCGGCTGCGGAGCGCGGTGAGGTCTTACAGCACCTCACACCGCCTCACATGACCTCACACCGGCAGATCAGCGGGGGTGCGGTGTCTGACAGGGGCTGGCTACGGGTCGCGCTGTGGGGCCCGGCCGACCACAGCCAGAGCGTGTGGGCTCATGCGCAATGCCAGCCGCGGCATCACGGCAGGCAGATGACGAACGGCCGCGCCGTCCATGATGATCAATTGATTGATGAGCTCGAGAGGTGACTGCCTCGGCGGCGGCTATGTGCCGGCCGTCGAGTCCGCCGCACTCGCGGTCGCAGTGGTTCAGCCGTTCCGCCCTCGTTGCTGATTTGGCCGACTCGACGCTGCCGGTGCCGACGTGGGCTGCTGTACGCTCCGGCCGAAGCATGATCGATCTGGCACGGGGGCCGGGATGAACAAGCGTTGGTGGTCACTGCTCGCGATCGTGCCTCTGCTTGCTGCGGCAGGTCTGGTGCAGGCAGCCCCGGTGGCGGCGGCGCCGACCTCGGACGCCACCGCCGTGGCCGCCACTGCGGGGGCCGAGGTATACGTCAGCAAGGACCACTGCACGGCCAACGCAGATGGGTCCCCTGATTCGCCGTACTGCACCATCTCCGCCGCTGCGGCCGTGGCCGTGGCCGGCCAGACGGTGCTGGTGCAGCCCGGCGATTACCCCGAGACCGTGTCGATCACCCGCTCAGGCACGGAGTCCGCGCCGATCACCTTCCGGGCTGTGAACAGCCCGGACGGGATTGTCCGCGTCGGCAACTACACCAGCGTGCCTACCGTTTCCGGGAACATCTTCTCGCTCTCGCACGTCCATGACGTGGTCATCGAGGGCTTCACCGCGGGTGCCGCGCCCGGGCATGAAACCGTGCTGATCGACGGATCGGACCGGATCACCGCGGATAGCCTCGCCGCCATCCGCTCGGAGGGCTCCAGCGAGGTCCGGGTCACCGGGGGCTCCACCGCCGTCACGATCAGCCGCAGCTACCTCGCCAGTATTACCGGGCCGACTGTCATCATCGACGCCGGCGTCAGCAACGCCGTGGTGACCGCGAACCAGATTTTGTTTGGTGGTGTCCTCGTCCGCGACGCGCCGGGCGCCGTCGTGTCGGGCAACACCATCCTGAGCTACTGCAGCCGTGGCATCGACCTCGTCGGCGCCTCGGCGGGCGCGTCGATTCGGAACAACATCGTTCGGACCAACATCGGACGCCGCCCCTGCGCGACGCCGGAGAACGCGACAGCTGTGTCCGTGTCGGCGGAGTCAACCGCGCAGACGACGGCCGACTACAACCTCATCGACCCGATCACCGGCGGCGCGCTCTACTCGTGGGGCGGCACTGGTTTCTGGGCGCTGTCGTCGTTCAGCCAGGCAACCGGACATGGCGTCCACGACATCGCCGCCGACCCACTCATTCCGGCCGGCCCGGGCGCGGAACGCGGCGGATATGTGCCCAACCCGGCCTCGCCTGCGATCGACTCCGCGGACGCGACGGCGCCCGGGCTGCCACCGACCGACATGCTCGGCAATCCCTCCACTGACAGCCCGACCGTCGCCAACACCGGCAGCGGCTACCGCGACCGGGGCGCGGTGGAGCTGCAGGGTCCGGTCACCGCTGGCACCTACAGCGTCCGACGCGCACCTGGTGGCAGCTCGGTTGAGGCGATCGCCGCTCCCCAACACACCTGGGCGCGCGAGCAGAACGTGGGCACGTTCGCGTACAGGTTCAGCGACGAGCGTTTCTGGCGGGTCACCAACACCCCCACGGCCCAGCACTCCTACCGCAGAGCCGGATCCGCGTGCGTGGACATCTGGGCAAACTTCGACGGCTTCCGGTCACGGGCCGGATACGGCTTGTACGGCAGCTGCACCATCGTGGGTTCCCTCTACACGCCGCTGGCACCGACCCGGCTACTGGATACCCGCGCCGCGATCGGCACCGCCACCACCACCCCGGTCGCCCCGAACTCCGAGATTGTGCTGCCGATCCCGAGCATCGGACAGGTGCCCGCCGCCGACATCAGCGCTGTCGTGCTCAACGTGACCGTCACCCAGCCCAGCGCCGCCGGCTTCATCACCGTGTTCCCCGAGGATCGGGTGCAACCGATCGCGTCGAACGTCAACTTCGTGGCGAAGGAGACTGTGCCGAATCTGGTCACCGTGCCGATGACCAACGGCAAGATCCGATTCAGCAACAGCGGCAGCGGGACCGTTCATCTGATCGCGGACCTGCAAGGCTTCTACAGCCGGCTGGGCTCCGGCCTGAAATCCCTGTCTCCGACCCGGGTTCTGGACACCCGTGCCGTCGCCGCGGGCGCGATCACCGCCAACGCCGACCATCGCCTCGACCTGTCGAGCACCCTGCCCGCCGACGCGACCGCGGCGATCCTCAACGTCACCGTCACCCGCCCGACAACCAGCGGAGTTCTCAAGCTCTACCCGGATGGCACCGCGCTGCCGGTCGCCTCCAACCTGAACTTCGTCGCCGGCCAGACGGTGCCCAACCTGGTGATCGTTCCGGTGGTCGGGGGCAAGTTGCTCATCCGCAACGCCAGCGCGGGCACCACAGACGTGGTCGTCGACCTGGCCGGCTACTTCGGCGCGGCCGCCTCCGGCGCCACCCAAAGTTACGTGCCATTCGGTCCGTTCCGCCTCGCGGACAGTCGGACGGGCACCGGGCTGATCGGCCGCACCGCCGGCCCCCTCGCGAAGCAAGAAGCAGCCGCCGTCAGCGCCAACTACATCGTGTCTGGCATCCGTTGCAACACCAACTGCCCGTTGCCCAGCGCACTGGTCGCGAACCTGACGATCACCGGACCCACCGCGGCTGGGGTGCTAACCGCTTACCCGGACCGTGAGCCCCGGCCGACAGCCTCGAACGTCAACTTCCTCGCCGGAGAGACCGCGTCGAACCTCACCGTCGTCAAGACCACCGGCGCCAGGATCGCGCTGCACAACAACAGCTCGGGTAGCACCCACGTCATCGTCGACCAAGCCGGATACTTCATCGCCGCTGGATCCTGACACCGCCAGAGCAGGGCACCCGCTCCGCGGCGGAGTGTCAAGCGGTGAGAGCGTCCGCACTCGGGCGGCCGGTCATCTACCGGACCGGTGGTAGACGGTGCGGTTACCGGCCAATGGCGCTGGTCCTGCCCATCTTGTGGCGCGCTTTCTCGTCGACGTCGAGGCCCGCCTCGGCGAGACGGCGGGTGTAGCTGTCGTGCAGGTTTCCGGCCGCGTCGTGATCGCCGAGGGCCGCGAGGGCGCTCACCACGCGAGCCTGCAGGTCGGCGTTGTACGGGTCGACGCGGATGCCACCTTGCAGCAGGTCCAAGGCGCGGCAGGGATCGGGTTCAGCGGCAGCGGCGGCGACGTGCGCGTCGATGACGTGCCGGCGCACGGTCTCTCGCATGGGGTCGAGCCAGGCCCAGGTGCGGCCGGCGGCGAGAGTGTCGGGGTAGGCGTCGATGACGGCCTCCCAGGCGACGGCGGTGCTGGTGACGGCGGTAGCGGCGTGCCGGACAGCGGCGTGGAGTCGCCACAGGTCAACGTCCACCTGGGCGGGGTTGAGGCGATAGCGCTCGTCGGTGTGCTCGAGGAGGCTCAGGCCGCAGGCCGCCTGGACGTGGCGGCGCAGCTCGCTCAATGTGGTGTAGAGCCGGCCCGTCACCGAGTGTGGGGGCAGACCCGGCCAGATGGCGGTGATCAGGTCCGCGGCGCCTGCCCCGTCGGGGTGGGCGGCGAGGAAGACCAGGACCTGCACGGCCGCGCTTCGGCGGATGGCCAGCGGCTCACCGTCGACGAGCAGGGTCGGCTCGCCCAGGACCCGCAACTCCAGCCGCCGGCCCGGCCCCCTGGCCGGCGGGTGGTTTCGTCGGGTCGATTGCCGCGGCACCCGCCGCCCCGCCGGCGCGACGGCGTCCGATAGCGAATCTGCGGCGGGGCTGTCGAGTGGCGGATTGGTGTAGGCGATCACGGTGAGCAGATCGGTGGCCGCCACGACGTCGAGGACACACAGCCGCGGTCCGGCCCAACCGGGTCGACGCGGGTCGTGGGTGTACCCAGCGGGGTCAACCTGCCACGTCGGACCGGCCGCCCATCCTCCCAGCACCACCACGGTGCCTGCTCCGGCAGCCGTCACGCCCGTCAGGCGTTCCACGCGGCCAAGCTCGGCGCAGTGCTCGACGATCACGACAGGAGCGGGATGAGCGGCAACGGTCGTCTCGTCGGTCTGCCGCTGTGGCTCATCCGCTGCGGCGTCCGCACCGTCGTCGGGCCGCATCTGGAGGGACTGGACCGCCTCGTCGATGCTGCCCACGACGGTCAGCCGAGGCAGGCGCCGGCCGAGCGTCTCGGCGGAGCCGAGCAGGCTGGTCAGGGCTGTCCTGGTGATGACCAGCGGCACCGTCGGATGGTGTTGCCCGGCCAGCAGCCCGGTGACCAGCAGGCCCCTGCCCGCGGCCAGGGCGCCGGGGCCGGTGAGCCCCAGCCCCGCGGCGGGAAGCACGGCGAGGCTGGCGGGCAACCAGCCCGCGGCTGGCGACGCCGGAGAGGGGGTGGCGCCGGCGGCTTCCGGTGGCGACGGGTGATCAGCGAGGGCTGCCTGCACCGCGGCGGCGGTCGTGGGCAGCGGTGTCAGGTCCTGATCGTCGCGTCCGAGCGGGCCAGATGAACGAGGTTGGTAGGCGCGGCGGCGGCGCAGCCAGACCAGGGCCGCGGCGGCGGCGACCTGCTCGGCGGTGTCGCGGGGCAGCCAGCCACCGTTCACGGTGACTCCGTCGCCGCTCAGGATCCCGCCGTCGTTGTCGAAAGACGCGGCGGACAGGGAGTTGTCGAGGGGCGCGACGGTCACGGGCAAAGGCGGTTGCGGCGGCGCTGTGGTGGCGGTGTTGGCGCTGACCCCGAACACGGCAGCGCCGGCCATCCCGCTGGCCGTGGCCTGCATCGGCGTGGGTAGCGGCAGGCGCCGCAACCAGGCCACGCTCGCGCGCAGGCGGGCCAGGACCCGAACGGTGACCGTGTAGGCCAGCACCAGCCACACCAGCCAAGCCCCGGCGGTCAGTGCGACAGCCAGGGTCTGCTCGGTCAAGGGCTGCTGCACCCACGCCCGAACCTGCTCCCCACTCGGCCACCCGGATACAGGCGAGCCCACCAGGGACACCAGAATCGCCGGCGGGCCGACCAGAAGCAGGAGGACGAACAGCAGCCACATCGCCTGCCGCGGCCAGCGCACCTCAGCCTCCCCCGCCCGGCGGGGCGGCAACACCCCACCGTGCTGTAGAGGGCTCCCCCGCAGGCCGGGTCTGGGCAGGGCGGACGACGCGCGTCCACAGCCGAGCGGCCCACCACACGGCGATAGCGAGGGCGTAGATGACGCCGAGGGTGCCGGCCGACTGCCGACTGACGATCGCGGCGGTGATCACGGCGAGGGGTGCGGCGAGGATGAGGCGGAACACCAGCGGTGTCACCAGCGCCATAACCACCCCCACGCCCAAGAGCAGACCGCCGACGCGGCCGGCGATGTCGATCCACAGCACCAGATGCGGCCACCGGTCGGCGGTCAGGGAGTACTGGATCATCGCCATGCCGAGGGCCGCGGCGGTGATGGAGCCGGTCGGCGGGGCCAGCAGCGCCGACCAGCCGCCGTGGGGTGCGCGCCATTGTCGGGCGGCAACGACCGCGATGGCGGCGGCCATCAGCACGGTCGGGGTGATCGGCCAGAGGGCCCATCTGAGGTACGCGCCCACCGGCTGGCCCAGGTATTGGCTGGCGACCACCGCGTAGAGGCCCGCGATCGCGAGGCCGAGGGAGACGGCGGTGAGGATGCCGACGCTGACCTTTCCGCCCTCGGAGCGGGTGTCGGGGGTGGGGCTATGGGCGGCGACGAGCGAGCCGAGGATAGTGCCCGCACCGAGGCATGCCAGGAGGGCAAACACGGCGGCCATGGTGAGCTCACCCCAGTTCAGGGTCACCCAGTAGTGCACGCTCATGGCGCTGTGCTGCTCCGCAGTCATGAGGCACTGCCAGATCAGGGCCAGGGACGCGAAGCCGGGCACGGCGATGGCGACAGCCCGCCGCACCGGCGGCACCGGCACTTCGACATGGGCGGCCGCAGGGTTGGCGGCTCCGGCGTCCGCGGCGCCGCGCGCGGCGGCAAGCGCGGGCTCAGTGACCGCTGTCGGCGTGAGGCCGATGTGCTCGGTGATGAGCGTTTGGAGCTGCGGTAGGTGGGCGGTGCCGCCCACGCAGTAGACGCCGGCGAGGTCGTTGGTGCTGATCTCGGCCGCGGCGATGGCCTCGCTGGTCAACTGGGCCACGCGCTGCAGTACCGGGCGGGCGGCCTCGTCGAGCATCGCACCGTTCATGATCACCGGCGGGCGGTCGGCCAGTGGCACGGTGACCGCCGGATGCTGGGCCAGGGCCTCCTTGGCGGCCTGGACGCTGGCCGCCACCATCCACCGCCCGGCGTCGTCGTCATCGGCCAGGCCGACATCACCGGTGAGGGAAGCAGCTAGCGCGTGATCGATCGCGATGCCGCCGACGTCCGGATCGGCGAGGGTCGCGAGGACCTCGAACCCGGCGGGCCCGCGGCGCAGCACGGTGACTTCGGCGCCCGCGCCGACGTCGCAGACGGCGATGAACGACCCGACCTGTAGCTGCAGGCCAGTGGCCAAGAGATGCTCGGCGACAGCGACCGGGGCCTCCACCAGACGCGGCTGCGACAACCCGGCCCGGTGCGCGACCTGCCGCAACCAGGTGCGCCGCCGCGGTCCCCACCCCGCCGGCACCACCAGCCGCACATCCCGTACCGGACCACCAGCTACACGCTCGGCCTCGGTCCCGACGCGGCGCAGCGTCGCGGCCACCAGGTCAACCCCGTCGACGGACGTTCCGTCGATGGTGAGCTGGTCATCGGCTGGCCGGCGCGGGTGCGGGATGAACCGCTCCGGGTGTTCTGCCGCGGCCTGCCAGGCCCGCTGTCCCGTCCGCACCTCACCATCCGCGGAGAGGTGGACAGCGCTGGGCAGGTGCGGCGCCCCGTCGAAGGACAGCGTTGACGAGTTGCCGTCGGGCCAGGCGAGGACACCGATGGTGCTGGCATTGCCGCAGTCGATCGCCAGCCGCGCCTCCCCCGCCTGCATACGCATAGTCAAACATGAGGATCACGTTCACGTCATCTCACCACTACGGACAGGAGCGGCGAAGAGGAAGCGGGCGACCCCCGCCTGCAGAGGGCTTTGCCGTCGCGCCTTCGGGCCCTACTTCCGCTGCCTCGCGGACACGAACCAGGTCCGCGTGATACGCCTTGGCGAGTGGAGGTGTTGTTGCGCGGCGGGCCAGGCGACGGGCAGATCGTCGAGGGCGGCGGTGAAACCGTGGTCTGGGGCGCGTGCCTGTATGAACGCACATCCGGCATCGGGCGCTCCCGCGGCCGAGACCTGCGTGTGTACCAACACCGGCCCGACTGTTGCGAGCCGTACGGACGCGGTTCAGAGGACCGCTGCGAATAGGCCCATAGGCGGACGCCGAAGCACCGTCAACCGGCCCAGGCACACGATGAGACTCTGCTGGCCTGCGTTGCCAGCCGCCGATCCGTGGATCGGCGTCAGGCGAGTTCTCTCCGCACGTCCTCATCGCGCGCCCCGTGCCGTGGCACGCAGAGTCAACTCCCTGGCAGGCGTAGTCAACGACACGGCTCTAAGCAAAGCCGAAGATGTTCATGGAGCGGCCCATTGACGACAAGGGTCAGATGCACAAGCGATGGCAGTATCTCGCGCTCAATGATCTGACCCTTGCACCGATGTTGCTCGACGCGCTGACCGGCAACCGACGCCGCCCGAGAAGTTCCCGCGCGGGCTTCAAGCGTGGTGGGCGGACGTCCAGTTCGGAGTGGAGGTGAGTTATGGAGACTAGCGCGCTGACCCGGCTGTTGTGCCTGGCCATCGCTACCCTGTCGGGCGGTCTGGCTGCAACCATCACAGGTTGGATCGTTTGGGCCACCGAGCGCAACCTCGGTGAGGCCCTACTGACTGGTGGCTGTTCTTTTGGCTGCTGTTTTCTCGTGGTCCTAACGGCGATCAGGTTTGTTGCCGGACGCGACGCATGACCTTCACGGCGTCCTGGGCCAACTCGCGAAGTGTGCATTTCAGCTGGGCCATGGGGCGTCGACAAGGCTAAGTGGTGGAAATACACCGCAGCGTCGGACCACGCCTGGCACGCGGCGGCCCCGTTGTCGCCGCCGTCGCCGGTCCATCCGGACGTCTTGGGCGAGACCGATCTCGTGTCGACAAGTTCGTCTGACTACTCTTAGTCCAGCGACAGGGCAAACGTCCGCTGACACCAATCCAAGGAGTAACTACCGTGGCTCGCAAAGTAATCATTGTATTGACGGACGATTTGGATGGCGGCGCGGCCGACCGAACCGTTGAGTTCAGCCTCGACGGCGTGCGATACGCCATCGACTTGTCCGATCAGCATGCTGGGGAGCTGCGTAAGGCCTTGGATGTGTACATCAGCGCGGGCCGTCGTATAGGGCGCGACGGCACGGACAGCCGCAGCGCCGACCGGCGGGGTGGACGTTCAACGGCTACCCGCTCGGACCGAGGCCAGAACCAGGCCATCCGAGAATGGGCGGCGAAGAACGGCTACGAGATCTCCGACAGAGGTCGCATCCCGCTGTCGGTCGTCGAGGCTTACAAGAACAGCTGATCAACCTGTGTCAACGTGAGGCGCGCCGCGCGGCCAGCGCGGTTCCGGCACGATACGGGTGCGGACTGGGTCGTCGAACGGCGCCGGGCTTTGCTGACACTCACGGCGGCTGGCCCTCGAATGCGATCGGCACCCCCTACTGCGGGCCAGCCCGGCGAACAGTCCGGGCAGATGCGCCTAGCGGTCTGCGCACGGATATCCGATAGCTTCTCGTCCCGATCGGGAATGCCTTAAATTAAGGCCCGAGTCCTCGTCGCGCACCTTAGGCGTGAAAGACGACAGAGGCCCTGGTTCACCCTGGAGGTTTTAGCCATGAGTTCGTACACCATCACCATCGCCTCAGACGATCCCAGCCGAGCGACCACCACACTGACCGTCGAGCTGAACGGAACGACCGCACGCATCAGCGAACTGCTGGTACGCGCCGGTGACGGGGACGGGCTGACCCCGGGCCAGATTCCCACGGTCGACCTGGATCTCCTGCTGAAGGCTGTCACGCCTGCCGTTGGCGGGCAGCAGGCGATAACCGTGTCGCCTTCCCCCGCCGCCGACGACGCGACCGATCCGAAGGGCGATGAGAAGTCCGTCCCCGACTCTCAACCTGCGGAGGCTGCCCACACCGCCACCTCCGTCGCTGATGAGCTGGCAACGCCCATCCCCGCGAAGAACGACACGACTGAAGTCGCCGTCCCGAGGCAGACGTCACGGGCGAAAGCGCCAGCCACCCGCGCGACCCGCACGGGCACGCGGAAAGCCACAGCGGTCGCCAAGGCCACCAACACGACCCGGAAATCCAAGCAAACCGCGAAGGACGAGGCGTCCACCGGCAAGGGACGTAGTTACCGGCGCTCACCGAGTGACTTGGAGTCGGTCTACCAGCAGGCGGGCAGCGTCGCGGGCGTTGCCGATCATTACGACGTGCCCCGGCACACCGCCCAAGGCTGGATTCGTACGCTGCGCCGTCGGCAAACCAGCTAAGCCCAGCAGTTCCTGTCATTGATCGACGCAATCTCGGGTGACCCAGCTCGGTCCCGCCGCACTGATCGAGGGCAGGGACGACCGGAATCCCGCCCTACCTCAGCCGGATCATGATCGTAGGGATGTCCACAGGGGTCACCCTTATCCACAGGCGCGGCCCGCGGGATGGCCGACCGTACATGGAGTCTGCTGAGGTATGCGGGTACCGGCGGACGGCTAGGAGGGGGCTCGAGATGGTCAGGCAGGGTCGGAGACCGCGGCAGCAGCATCGGCCGACGCGCCTGGAATACCTGGCTGGCCTAACCGGCGCGGTCGCCGCCATGGCAAGCCTGATTACCGCCACGGCCGGGTTACTGACAGCGCTCACCGTAGTGCGTGCTCGCTAATGCCCGCCATCGAGTCGTGGATCCTGGGCGGCCCCGCCGACGGCCGCATCACACCAATCGAACTCGACGCCTCAGGGCAGCTGCCCGCGATACTGGTGATGCCGCAGACCGGCGTCTACATCGGTGCCGATGATCGCCCGAGCCCGGACGTGCAGCATCGGTACATTCTCGCCTCCACCGACGAGTTGCCGACCTACCACTATGCCGGAGTCCTTGAGCACGGTGAGCACCCGTGCCCCTGACCGCGCCGCCCGTGGTGCCGTGCCGCGCAGCGTCGGGAGGATGCGCGAGACACTGTCGCCCGGCGCCGGCTGGCACCCGCGGCGAGGAAGGCGATCGTCAGCCGCGAGGGAAAGCGACGCGGGCCTGGCGCTGCGGTAGGAGCGCGAGAGGGAAGCTGAGACACCGCCACGACTCCAGCGTCTGCACGCAGCGGACGACGGCGACGCCCCGGCCGAGGCAGAACAGTGACGCTGCCGGTCCCGCCCAACTGACGTTCCGGAGCCGATGGAGCGGTCCACCGGAAGGCGAACGCCGGTCGGGCGGGAACGGTGGCGGTCAGGAGCTGCAGGTGTTGAGCATGCTCTGTAGGGCGGACTTCTCCGAGGACTGCAGGGTCAGGCTCCAGTTGTACTTCACGGTGATCCACATCTTGCTGTAGGTGCACCGGTACGACGACAGCGATGGCTGCCACGTCGACGGGTCCTGGTCCCCCTTGGACTGGTTCACGTTGTCGGTCACCGCGATCAGCTGCGGGCGGGTGAGGTCGTTGGCGAAGCTCTGCCGGCGGCTGGTGGTCCAGGAGTTGGCGCCCGAGCGCCAGGCCTCGGCCAGGGGCACGACGTGGTCGATGTCGACGTCGGAGGCGGCGGTCCAGGTGGCGCCGTCGTAGGGGCTGTACCAGCGGCCGGAGGTCGCCGCGCAGGAGCTGTCGACCACGACCGAGGTGCCGTCGCGCTTGAGGACCTGCTCGCGGGTGTTGCAGCTGCCGCTGACGGTGATCCAGTGTGGGAACAGGTCCCGCGAGTAGCCACTCGTCGAGCCCTGCGAGGCGACGGTCAGCGCGTTGAGCTGCGACTGTGCGGTCGCCTTCGACGGGATGCCGGGCGGCGAAGCCGAGGCGGGTCCGGCGGCGACCAGAGCGAGGCAAGCGCCAGTGACAGCCGCAGCGACCGTCGCGGCAGCATGGCGTCGGGTCGAGGCTTGGGTGATTCGTCGGGTCATGCGCATGGTAGGCCTCCTTGCAACCGCGGTGGACAGCGACCGTCTCCAAGGATCATGTCTATCGAGGTGCATCTTTGGGAAGAGGCCGAGACGGTGTCACGAAGATTCGAGCTCGCCGGCCACGATGCAGTGGCTGCGGATAGGACGGGCCGCCCGGGCCTCGTTCCGCGATCCCGATCGCCGATTGTCGCCTTGCCCCGGTTGGGACGCCCTGTCTCACACCGGGGGTCAGTTGGTTGCGTAACGGTGCGTGTCGGCCGACGCCCACGCGATGGTGGCTCGGTGGGCGAGCCGCCAATAAGGCCGCCTCGGGGTTGGAAGCACAGCCGTGACAACCCCGCCGCAGCTTCAACAAGAGGCGGCCCCGTGCCGGGGCTATTGCTCCGGCCCGGGGCCGTGTCGCACAAGTGAACGCGCATTCGCTCGCGAGGTCACACCCAGGTCACTTAGCTGTCGCTACGGCGATACCGACTGATCAGGGTGAGGACCATGGCGATGGATCCCACGAGTCCAGCGAACGTGAGCAACCAGAGTCCGGTGCCGACACTGACCTGTGTGGCCGCGCTCATCGCCTTCCCGAAACCGAGGACGTCGTCCTCGCCCGACAATTGCTCCCGCATGCTCGTTTCAGTTGCCTGTAGGTCCACGACCTTCCACACACCCACACCGAGCAGCCCGATGGCGCCGAGGACGGCGAGGACGGCGAGGACCGGCTGGGGGACGGGCGTCTTCTGACCACGCAGGCTCAGGCCTCCGTAGAGAACCAGCAGAAGCCCGAGGCCGGCCGTGATCCAACCGTCCGATCCGTCCACGCCAGACACGGTGACCGTGCCCAAAATTGGCGCACTGACCTTGGCCCAAGGCAGGAACGAGCCGACGACGGCGGCAATGCCGGCGCCCACCACGATCCATTCCCGGACGGGTCGTGCGGCGGCGGGCACGGCCACAGCCGCAACTTCGACGGGTTGGTTATCCGGCGGCGGTTGGTTGGGCGGCGGCGGTACGGGCGGGGTGGAAGGCTGTGCCATTTCAGTCCCTCTGATGTCGATGCCCTTCCCACCTCTTGAGCTGGGCATGAGGACAGCAATCTAAAACAGCACCAGAGCAGGGACTAGCGGCCGTACGGGTGACAGAAGGAAACGAAATGCGACGGGACTGGTGGCCGCAAGGCCGGACAGCCGAAGCCTGGCAGTTAATCTTTAGCTCGGGGTGCCGACGAGGCGGCGGAAATGGGGGCCACGGCGTAGGGTGTCGGTGTCGGTGTCGGTGTCGTGGCGAGGGTGCGAGCCTTTGACGACTCGCGTGGAAGCATCTGTGGGCGGCCGCGAGTGTCCGCGTACGGGTGCGTTCGGACCGGCCGATTCGCGCGGCGATCTCCGCTGGATGCAGATCGGGTTCCCGTGCATACCAGTGGGCGACGGCCGCAGCGGTTTCCCGAGGGCACGTGATCCCCAGATCGCCCCTTCGTTTGGCAGACCGTTGCTCACCCGAGCGGTCCGGTCGGCGATCCGCCGCGCTAGGTTTCGCCGAAGTAGCCCTCTTCCTCGCCGAGCAGCAGCGGCACGTCGTACACCGGCATGTCGGGCCTTAGCCGGGCGTACCGCACCCGGTGCCTCCATCGCTGGTGCTCGAACGCAACGTCCGCCTCAATCTCGACGACCACCGTCGGCTCCACCTGCACGTACGGCAGCGGCTCCGGCCGGTCGAGCTGCCCTGACCAGGCTGGGGGCAGCGGCTGCGGCCACGGGTGCGCCGCAGGCGCACCCCGGCGCCGGGCAGCTCGCAGCGGGGACAGCATCGTGCCGAGTTCCTCCCGCTGGCCTGCATTCAGCGGGTGCGTGCGGCCCGTGTACCGCAGCTTTCCTCGGCGATCGAACCGGCCGAGCAGCACCGTGTCGGGGCTGCGGAGATTGCCGGTGACTCCGCCGGCGATCGCCTCGGTGGTGATCTGGGTCCGGTACTTCCACCAGCCCCTTCGGCCGGGCTCGTAACGGCCGCTCAGCCGCTTACTCACCACCCCCTCGATGCCCGCCGCGACGGTCCAGTGCGTCAGCCACTCCGACACCTGCCGCATGTCGGCCGTCTGGGGAGTCAAGGTGAGCTGCGTCGGCGCGCCGGCGAGCAGCCGGCCCAGCCGGGCCCGCCGCTGCGACAGCGGCAGCTCCAGGGTGACCTCGCCGCCGGCATCCGCCAACAGGTCGAACGCCACCAGGTGAGCGGGGGAATCGCGGGCCAGGCGCAGCAACGCGCGACCGGCGGTCACCCGCCGCTGAAGCTGCGCGAAGTTCGTCCTACCGCGCTCCCACACCACCAGCTCTCCGTCGAGGACCGCCCCAGCCGGGATGCTCTCTCGGATCGCCCGTGTGATGTCCGGGAAGTAGGTGCTCAAGTTCCGGCCGGCCCGGGACTGGAGGTACACCCCGTCACTGTCACGGAAGGCGATCGCGCGCCACCCGTCCCACTTCGGCTCGTGCACCACGTCGGGGCCCTCGGGCACCTCGTCGACCGGCGCGGCGAGCATCGGCGCGACCGGCCACCGCAGCACCCGCTCAGCCGCCGGTTCTGCCCGGCGCCGGGCGGGGCTCACCGCCCGCGCCGGCCGTGAACGCTCCTCATCTCATGCCCCCCACGCCAGCGTGAGGGAGAAGCCACCCGGCAGGGGCGAAGATCCGCGACAACGAATGCGGCCGGTAGAGCGCCGGTGTCGCCCTGGCACCCTACGACTACGGCTTCGTGTTGGCCTGGCGCGTGACACAGCGCTATCTGCTCGGACAGAGCTGGGTCAAGGTAGCCGCGGTGACGTGGCGCCGACACCTGCCGCAACCAGTGCTCGCGGCAGCGTGGTCCGCGCTCGGCCGGCACTACCCCCCGAGCTGGGCGTTAACTAGGTGGCCGCGGAAACGGTGTTACTTATCGCAGGCGATGCCGTCACCGTCGCGGTCGAGATCGTAGATATCACGGCCCACTACCCGAAGAGGCCCATCGACGTAGGCAGGACCGTCACCGCTGCCGCCGGCGCAGTCGACGTCACTGGCGATGGGCACGCAGACGCCGCTGTAGTTCGGGTCGCAGCTGGGGCTCGCTTGGTGCCGATCCTCACGACCTGGGTCACAGGCGCCTTGGTGACTTCCGAGCGTGTCAGCTTCTTGGCCGTCTGCACGCCGTCGGTGATCGTGACTTCGTAGGTGAGGGTACGAACCCCGGGCACCCCGCGGGTGGTGATCTTCTTGGTGCCCTTGGGCAGCGACGCGTCGTTGATCGTCTTCGTCTTGTAGTCGATCTTCTGGGTTTGGGTGACCGTGCGGGTCTGCACGTCCGGCGCAGCGGCGGCACTCGGCGTCGCCACCACGCTGGTCGGCGGCACGGCGGTCGACGGCTCAGTGGCAGCGATGTCGTCGGCCGCCGCGGCGACCGAACTGCCTTCGCCCGTGGGGCTAGGGCTTGTCCCAGCCGCGTTCTTGCTGTCCGGGTTGGGCGGCGACACGATCGCCGCGACGGTGACGCCTCCGCAGCACAGAAGCAGGAGCACGGCCCCGGCCAGCAGCGCAAGCTTCGTCTTGCTGCGCGGCCTCGCCAGCTGGAGCTGCTGATTCGCGCTCCCCGCTGCTACGGGAAACTGCGCTGTCGGATAGGGCGGAACAGCGCCGTAGGCGGCCGGCGGCTGGTGAGGCGGAGGGGGCGGGGGCGGGGGCGCCGGTTCCTGCCAGGGGTCCTGCGGAGGCTGGTACGTCACCCTCGGAGTGTGCTAACCCGCGTCGACAAGCGTCACTGGCCGGACGGGCACGATCCGTACAGGCCTACCGACCGTCGGTCACCCGTTCTCCCGTCTGGTCCGACCAGCCATCTAAAGCCGACCTGCCCAATCAGCCACTGATCGCACCACCGCACTGGAAGCACGGTGGAGGGCAGCTCCATCGACGGACGGACCGGGCTGCCAGCAAGTAGTGGTGGCCCCGCCCGCCTGGCCAGGAGGCGTCGGGCGTCCGGCCAGATCCGCTGGCCATCGCGCGGTTCGGCACGGGATGTCGGGCTGAGCAGGATCCCGCGCCACAGGCCTACGGTCAACTGATGGGGTTCTCGATCAAGCTGGCGCCGGGCGTGCGTATCCGGGCCTCCTCACGTGGCATCCGTACGAGCGTCGGCCCGCGGGCAGCTCGGGTGCACATTGGCGGTGGACGCACTGGCATCTCCAGCGGCATTGGTCCGGTCAGCTTCTACTCCTCCCTCGGTGGCACCACCCGCCGAACGAGCCCTTCCCGCAGCAGAACCCCGTCGCCGGCCGCCTACCAACGGCAGCTCGCCGCGCAACAGCGTCAAGTAGCACAGGCCCAACGGGCCGAGGAAGCTCAACGTCTGGCCCAGGCCTTCCTGCGCATCCTGCAGCTACACCGCGTCGACTTCCCCACCGCGACCCGCCCGATCGCGCCGCAACCCGCCCCGCCGGACAAAGCCACCATCTACAAGCACTACGAGCAGCACGCCCTCGCCGGTATCGGCATCTTCGAGCGCAGCAAACGAGCCACCGCCAAACAGAAAGCAGCGCAGTGGACCGAAGCAGAGATGCAGCGGCAGTGGGCCACCCGACTCGAACAGCAGGCAGCCTGGCAACAGCACCTGGACCAACGCTGGCAGCAGCTATGCACCAACGTCCCTGAAGTGGTCCTAGAGACCCTCGAGGAGGCGTTCGAGGACAACGAAGCGCCGAGCGCGGCCGTCGGAGTCAACGGCAAGGAAATATCGCTCGTGGTGCTCGTGCCCACCATCGACCAGGTCGTGCCCGAGCGCATGCCCACCACCACCCAGGCCGGCAACCTGTCGTTGCGGAAGCTGCCCCAACGGGACCGCGCTGACTACTACAAGCAGTTCATCTGCGGACAGGTCCTGGTCACCATCCGCGAAGCCTTCGCCGTCGCGCCCGCCATCGGCTCCGCACGAGTTGCCGTCCTGCGACACGACGGAGTGGACAGCTACGGCCAACCCCGGGTGTCCTGCCTATTGGCGGTCAAGCTCGACCGGCAGCCACTGCACGGCGTGCGGTGGGAGACGGCCGACGCACTCGCGATCATCAACGACACCAACAGCGAGTTGCTCCTGGACCCCCGACCACGCACCGGAGAGCTGCAACCGCTCAACCTCGCCGCCGAGCCGGCGCTCGCCGAACTCATCAGTGCGGTCGACCTCGCCGATCTACTGCAGTAGCTCAGGCCTCACATAAGGCCAATTATGGGTCCGAGCTCGGCCCCGGCGGAGTTCGGGCCTGCGAGCGACATCAGTTTAGGAAACCGTTGCTCTATCCCCTGAGCTACGAGGGCGCGAGTGGTCAGTGTGACGACCTGCGGGTTGACCCGCGTTGGCAGGGAGTGACCCGCGTTGACCTGGGTTGACCCGGTGAAACGCCCGACCGACGACCACACGTCGATCACACTGCACGGGTCTGCGACCACGATCGTTTGACTCCGGTTGACCTGAAATGACACGGATTGACCCGGGGTAACCTCCGCTAGAGAGCACACGGCGTACACATCAGCAAGATCAATGAGGGTCTATCGACGGACCCTCACCTCGCACCCCACGCCTGATCGCCCCCAGCTCATGGAGACCTCGCCACCCACGACACGGTCGTGGTCAGGGCGTTGAAGCGGTGCAGCCCGGGACGACCGGAGCGATACGGGCGGAGCATCCCCAGATCGGCCAACCTGGAGCATCTGATCTGCAGTCAGATGATCTTGAAGAGAAGTCACGAAGTCTGGCGGCGTCCGGCTCACACCAGCCCTGTCCGGCAGCGTCCCCGCAGGTCTGGCCCTAGATTCGTGCTCGTGGATGGTCAGGGACCATGCATAAAGGGAGCGCGGTCCGATTCCGTCCGGACCTGTCGATGGCACACCGGTGCAGTGGACAATCAGCGTCGACTCGTCGATCGTGCGGGCGCACCAGCATGCCGCTGGCGCCCGAAAAAGGGGGGCTCCCCAGCAAGTCCGGCGACGCCTGGTGCGCAAGATGGTGAGGCCATCGGCCGATCCCGCGGCGGACTGAGTACGAAGATTCACCTCGCCGTCGACGGTCGTGGACAGCCGTTGTCGATCCTGCTCACCCCGGGCCAGGCCGGCGACAACCCCCAGCTGTTGGCGTTGTTGGATGCGATACGGGTCAACGATCCCGCCAACTGGTCGGCGAGCCGGTGAACACCCTGATGCTGGGGATTCCGCGCGATCCAGATGATGCTCAGCTGGATGATCTTGTCGATGTCGCTTGGCCGCAGCATCACCGCGCCATCAGCGCCCAGGTGCTCCGCAGGGCGGTGCTGCCACAACCGCCACCAGGTGCCAGTGCGCTGGTCGAACGACAGGTGCCTTGTGCCCTGGGGGTTGAGCAAGAAGATGGTGTTCGGGTCGTTGTCGACTGGCACCCAGGGCTGCTCGTCGGACGCAGTCATCATTCTCCTTCGGGCCATCCAGCGCTCGCGGCGATCAATCTACCCAGCACCTGCGACACGCACTGACATCGAGCGAGAAGTTACTGACACGGCCTGAGAAGACGACTGCCATCCCGGCGAGAGATCCCAAACTCACGTGTGGCGGCCGACGACGAAACCCCGGCGGGGGTGCCGCGACAGTTGGGTACCCGGTTATCGGTCCTCGGAGGGTTCAGGGACCTCGATGCTGGATGACGCGTGGTAGAAGTAGTGACCACCGCGACGTACCTCACGTCCACCTGAGACAGTCCGCCCAAGGAGCACCGGCCGTGCCGCCCACTCTGTATCGCGATACCGGGTATTCCCTGAATCACCTGATCGAGGACATCAAGGTCGGGCGCATCGGCCTCCCGGACATCCAGCGCCCGTTCGTCTGGTCAGCCGCTAAGACGCGGGACCTGTTCGACTCGATGTACCGCGGCTACCCCATCGGCACGTTGATGTTCTGGGAGACGGGCGCGGAGGTCGGCACCCGCCAGATCGGCATGGAGTCCGCCAGCCGGTCGCCGCAGTTGCTCATCGTCGACGGTCAGCAGCGCCTGACCTCTCTGTTCGCCGTGCTCACCGGTCGACCGGTATTGACCAAGTCGTTCGAGCAGCGCCGCATCCGGATCGCCTTCCGTCCCGATGACCAGACCTTCGAGGTGGCCGACGCGGCCATCGAGCGAGATGCACACTTCATCCCGGACATCACCGCGTTGTGGTCGAGCGGCTACAAGACCACGGTGCGCCAGTTCTTTGACCGGCTGGGCCAGGTGACCGCCGAGGACATGCCGGACGCCGCAAAGGATGAGCTTGAAGAGCGCATCGACCGCGTCCGCGACCTACGTGACTTCCGGTTCCAGGTGGTCGAGCTGGGGGCGGCCGCCGACGAGGAGCAGGTGGCCGAGATCTTCGTCAGGATCAACTCTGAGGGCGTCCAGCTCAACCAGTCGGACTTCATCCTCACCCTCATGTCCGTTCACGCGGAAAAGGGCCGACGGCAACTCGAGGACTTCAGCCGCGCCGCCGTCGACCCCACGGTGACCGGGCCAAGCCCCCGAAACCCGTTCCTGGACCCGAGTCCGGACCAGCTGTTGCGGGTCGCCGTTGCGGTCGCCTTCCGGCGCGCCCGCCTGCAGCACGTCTACAACATCCTGCGCGGCAAGGACCTCGAGACTGGCCGGGTCAGCGCGGAGCGCCGTCAGCAACAGTTCGAGCGGCTGGCCGCAGCACAGGAGAAGGCGCTCGACCTGACCAGCTGGCACGAGTTCCTCAAGTGCCTGGCCACCGCCGGCTTCCGCAGCCGAAAGATGATCACGTCCGACAACGCCCTACTGTTCAGCTACACACTCTGGCTCATCGGCCGACACGACTTCGGCCTCGAAGTGCCAGCCCTACGCCCGGTCATCGGGCGGTGGTTCTTCATGGCGCACACCACCGGTCGTTATACCGGCTCGCCGGAGTCTCAGCTCGAGTCGGATCTCGGTCGGATCGCGGGCCTTTCCGCTGGTGACGGTACTGCCTTCGTCGCCGAACTGGACCGCATCGTCGCCGCGAACTTCACCGGTGACTACTGGGACATCTCGCTGCCGAACCGGCTCGACACGTCCTCATCGCGCTCCCCGCGCTCTTTGCCTACCTCGCCGCGCTAAACATCCTCGATGCCGAAGTGCTCTTCAGCAACCTGCGCGTGAAGGACCTACTGGATCCCTCGGGTGCCGCGCCCCGCTCCATCGAACGCGACCGGCTGTTCCATCGCAGGCACCTCGAATCCCTTGGCATCTCCGGCACCCGACAAACCAACGCGATTGCGAACATGGCGTACGTCGACTGGCCACCAGCCGAGCGCACCAACGCCGACGCCCCGCGCGACTATCTGCCCCGCATCGCGGAGACGATCGACCCGGAGACCCTCGCCCGGCAGTTCCGCTGGCACGCGCTTCCGGTTGGCTGGGAGCAACTGGACTACCCAACCTTCCTTGAGCGCCGCCGCCAACTCATCGCACGGGTCGTCCGGGACGCCTTCAACACGCTCGCCGGCGAGCGCAAGAGGTACGTGCCGACGACCGCGGAGGATCTGATCGCGGCGGGCGAGTCGCAGACAACGGAGTTCAAGTCCAGCGGCCGATGGAACGTCCACACCCAGCAGCACGACCCGAAACTCGGGCAGATCCTCGTCAAAGCGGTGTGCGGCTTCCTCAACGCCGAGGGCGGCGTCCTGCTCATCGGCGTCGAGGACGACGGCAAGGTGCTGGGCATCGAGAGCGACTTCACCACGCTCGGCACAAAGCAGAACGCCGACGGCTACGAGCTGTTCCTTCGGCAGTTGCTCGACCACAACCTGTCCGCCTCTACCGCCCCCACCGTGCGCATCCGGTTCCCCCAGGTCGAAGGAAAGATGATCTGCCAGGTCAGCGTTGCGGCGTCCGGCCGGCCCATCTTCGCCAAACCGGCCAAGGGCGGCGCCGACGCGTCGGATTTCTGGGTGCGCGTCGGCAACGCGACCAAACAGCTTCACGGCGACGACCTCGTCAAGTACCAGGAGGAGCACTGGGGATAGGGCAAGCTCGCCTGCGCTCAATGACCTGGACTACCTCGTCCTAACCGAGCGGTGGAGCGTCCACCGGCGCGGTCAATGGATGCTCCAACCTGGTTCTGGTGCCAACTCGCGCATCCAGCTTCACTCAAATCCGGGCTCCGCTCACGACGCCAAGATCCCGGACAGCTTTCCGCAGCGCAGGTGGGTCCACGTGCCGGATCGCTTTGCGCAGCAAGTTCGCCGGATTCCTTATCTCCACCGACCCGACAACCCGTAGTGCAGCGCCGGCGTCACAGCAGCGGTCCGATACGGGTCAGCGCGCAGGCGGCTCGGAACCGTAAGGATATAGGCCATTGCTACCCGCATCGGCGTCGATTCGGCAAAATTCGCCTGGCCCAGCCTCATAAATGCAGGAGATACCGAGAGAGATTAACAGGTTACATAAGTCGTCCTCAGGCCGGGATGGCAGCAGGACAGCAAGCCTGCGGTAACTCACAAATCTCGCATAGTCGAGCAATTGACCTATAGCCAACCGCACGGAATCACGACGCGCAGAAGATTTTGCCTCCACGAGCTCGAAGGTAAGGGCATCAAAAATATCGGTGAAGAGATAGCCCTTAGCGCCAGGCACCGATATGCGGTGACGAGGAACGAGCCGCCTACCTGATCCAACAAGCCAGTCAAGGTATCGGCTGACCAACCCTGCTTCTGGACGAACCACTACGCGACTACCAGATTCAGAATACCGCGCTCCGGTTGGGATGTAGGCCTCTACAGCAACATATCGATAACAACGGCGACCAGAATCGCTGGTGCCTGCGCTGCGATCATCGGTGAGGCGGTTCCCATATTCCTCGGTTAGTGTGCGGAAGTGGTCGTGGATGAAGCTAGCGAGGGGGGATGCGGCGCCCGCAGCAAAATCCTCGTAGTCGGCGACCAGAGCATCGAGCACAATTTTTGCTGCGCTACTCTTAGCGAGGACGTCACGCCCGGAAGTTAACGGGCCGTCAATTATGCAGGACTTTCCGAGAGCGGGGCTATTAATCGTTAAGTAAGCCCGGAATTGCTCCGCATGCTTCGGACCTTGGACCTCAACCCGCCATGCCTCGATCTCAATCTGGGTCGTCTTAAGCGTCTTAGTCAACGCGTCGATAGGACTAAGTGCCCGAAGAACACCGGGTGCGATGTACCTTAAAATCGACGCCCACTCGGCGGGCCAGTCGGCAACGAGCGTATTTGGGCAGTCCTTTGCCAAGTAGACAGCACCAACCACCGCCTTAAAAAATTCGGCGGCCATCTTCTCTCGCATACCAAGCCGCTCTTCGCTCGGCGACAGCAGCACTCCGGGCTCAAGCTTCGCAAGTTCAAATGATTTCGCGAAGTGGGTCTGTGTCAGGTCTTGAAACCTGAAAGCGGCAGGAGGCTGTCGACAAGCCTGAGTCACAGCAGATAACGCGTACTCGTAGGAGAGTACGGCGGATCCAAAAGCAGCTAGCACTGGACTCGAATTTGGAGAAGCCGATCTAGACGCTTGGTTCATGCCGTACGTCCAAGACCTATGAGTCAACGCAGACGACACCAAGATGGATGCACGCTCAGACAATTTGAACAGACGCATCACCTGGCTTACCACATCCAGATGCTCTCGAGGGGTTCTATGGGACCGCTTACCAAGTATAGTCCCGTCGACGACTTCCGCAGGGACGATGGTACTGCTAGCCCCGAATAGAGAGCGAGCGAGGCTTGCAGCAACGGGGGCTTGTCCGGCAACGCATAGAAAACCCAAGAGTTGATGGTAAATTTCGGCGCAGACCGCAGGCGAGAAGCTTTCCCGATCTTCGGATCTTGCCACTAACGACGACTTGCGAATCCACGAAATTTTCGAAGTGAGCTGCGGAATACTGCTGAGCATTTCACTCACGCGGTTATGCAAGTCAGCCTGGTTACTGACTTTTAGGGTCAGCAGTGCATGAACTGCGGCTTCCCGCCGAACAAAGGCTCGACCGAGGGCGGCCAGGGCCTGCAGTAAACCACTGGTCATTCCTGGGAGCTCAAGGGCTTGCTCGTGCACGAAGGAGGGGCGCATAAGCGCAATTTTCAGATCAGATTCAATTGATTCAAGACCTATGCGATCAAGCCCGTGGTTTTGCAGAAGATCAAGAACTGGCCGATTGTCCGAGAAATATGAAAGGATACCTGGAACTTCACCGAATATCTGAATCGCGAGGGGATTATCAAGTGCGGTCACGGTCACCTAATTCCCTCTCAGCCAAAAAGGGCTAACTTCGAAAAGCGGTGGGTCGACGGCCGGGGCACGCGCCGCTGTCCCCGGTCACGCCGCTACACCCTGCCAGCCGGGCCGGGTCGCTGGCGATAGCCGAACCGGCCGTCCGACGGCAGACCGGTGACTGCGCTAGCACATCGCGCGGCTATCGCGCACGCCAGTCCTCGTGTGGCTCTACGGTGTGATTACCACCCGCCCAGGTCATTCCACAAACGGGACACTTGACGTACCAATCGTCTCCGCCTTGTTGATACTCAATCCTTCCTTGCCGCCCGGTACCTGGGCAGTTGTTCGAGAGATCAACCTTATCTGAAGTCACTTACCTCTCCTCTCTTGAAGGGCAACGAGCGTTGCCCAGTTTGCGCCAGGCAGCTCCGATGGCTCATTCGACTGCCGTTCGCGTGCCGCCGCCGTGCCGGGTCACCCGTGGGCGCAGCGAGATCTTGACTGCGGTGCGAGTCAGGGCGGGATCGGTGGACTTGTTCGACCACAGGTACGCCTCACCGACCCCGAGCGCGGCCAGTTTCGCCGGTGTCAGGTCGGCTAGCGCGGCGTTGGCCTTCTGCAGGTGCTTGAGCCAGGCCGGTGAAGTAAACCGGTGCAGGATCACGTGGTTAGACAGCTCAATGAGCGGGATCGGGACGGAGGGTGGGTCCTGGCTCGCGACAAGGATGCTCATGCCTTTGTGGCGCATCTCGCGGACGCTTTCGATGAGGCCAGATACGAGATCGGGGCTTTCGATGTACTTGTGCGCCTCGTCGAAGACGACGAGCTTGTTGAAACGCTCACCTGCGCTCGTGGCCTCCGCGAACAGCTCCATGAGCACGACGAACAGGCCGAGTGCCTCGTCCTTCTCGATGAGTTCGTCCCGCAGGTCGACAATGACAAGCCGGCCGGGACGGATCAGGTCCTGGATGCAAGTGTTGTCGTCGATGTAGTCGGCGGCGAGGTCAAGGCGCTGGTGGGCGAGCTGCTTGATTTGGTCGGACAGCGTGGACTGGTCGATGCCGGTGCGGAGCGCATCGAGTGAGAGCGCACTGCGGTTGGCACGCATGATGCGGCCGAGTTGACGGATGTAGGTCGACTGGTTGCCGACAGCCCCCATGAGGAAACGCCAGTGGCTGGCGCGCAGTTCACCCGACCCGAACCTGAGTGGGCGAACCTCGATGGCCGGGTACTCCTTGCGTCGCTGCTCGACCTGGTCGGCCGGCACCAGCATGACCACGTCGGTCAGCGCCGCTGGTTCGGCCCCGTAGTGCTCGCGGAGTCGCGCGACCTGCTCAGCGTCGTCGTTGGGCGCCACCATGCTGGCGAACTCGGGCGGGTAGTCGAGCGTCGGACTGTAGTGGAACACAATGGTGGCCAGCGGCCTGGGCAGCTGGTTGAGAGGCGGAAGGGGTAGTGACACGGCCTCGATGATGGAGCCGAGGGTGTAGCTCTTCCCGCCACCTTGGACCCCGAAGAGGCTGATGGTATGGGTCTCGTTGAGGTCGAGCGCGATCCGCTTACCTGAGATTTCACCGAGGACGCCGTACTGCGGCGACTGACGGTTTGCGCCCACGACGATGTCCGGAATCACGGCCGGGTTCTGCTCGCCCCCTCGGAGGGCCGGTTGCTCGGCCGGTCGACTTGGGTGTTGCGGCTCATTCGGTTCACGCACCGCCGACTCGGCAGTACCACCGGTGCTGCCGTCGTAGGCGGGCTGATCGTCGACGACATCGTCTTTGGCAGCCAGGGATTGGTCAGATTGCGCAGGCTCGTAGCCTGGGACCTCATGTGACCTAGCGGGCGACTGAAACGCCGCCTCGGCGAGCCGTGGGACGGCAAGATCGCGGCGGGTGATCGTCGGCGAGGTCTGGCTGTCAGCGGACCCGCGGGCCGCGAGCACGGGATCGGTCTCGATCGCCCCGAGGAGGTCTTCGACGATGTCTCGGCCGATTCGGTGGAACTCGACGCCCGCTTCGGAGTCGACGCTGGTTCCCGAGCCGGAGAGGTCGAAGATCAGACCGGTCCGGGTGAAGTCGAGGCGGTAGGTCCAGTCGAGGTGGTCGAGCAGCCAGTGCGCCTCGGTTGCGGCTTCGAGATTCATGATCCCGTGCCGTACTGCCCGCCCAAGGTAGTGGCGCAGCAGTGCGGCCAGCTCCGTGTTGCGGACTGGGCGGTCGGGGCGGTCGGGCTGGTGTCGGTGGGGGTCGAAGCTGTCGGCGAGGACGTTTGCGCTGCGGTCGAGCTGCTCGACGATGGTGTCTCTTAGGTGTTGCAGGTCGGTAATGGTGGTCAAGGCGGTGTGGCATTTGACTTCGACGAGGCGGCAGGTGATCGTACGCCGACGTGCGTCGAGGCTGAAAAGAGCAAGGTCAGTACGGCGCAGGGTCACGCTTTCGGCGACCTCGTCGGCGCGGCGGCGGGCCTCGCGGTAGAGCTCTAGGTGCGCGTCGAGCGGGACCAGGATCTGATCCTGCAGGGCGCCCTGGTAGTCCAGGTACAGCCGCGCCATGGCGAGACCTAAGACTTCGGTGCGCTGGTTAGGCGCGGCCGATGCGATCTTGAAGGCGAGCCGTCCGGACAGGAGCCGTAGCTGGTCGAAGAACGTACCGGCGTGACGCCGGCCGATTTGCACGCCGTGTTGGTCGACCATCGGGGTGAGCATGGCGCGCAGCTCGTCGATCGATCGAGAGCTGACGACGATGTGATGGCTGAGTCCGGCGTCGCCGTCTGGTGCGTAGTCGATGACGTAGCTGGTCCGGCGGGTGCTGCCGGGGCTATCGAAGTACTCGACGCCGAGAGTGCGGTCGATGGTGATGACCCAGTCGCTATACCGGTGGGCCTGGTGCAGCAGAGCGGTGTCATCGGCGTCAAGGCTAAGGGTGATCCGGGGAACCCGTCCCAGTCCGGGTTCTCCGGTGGTTACGGTGGCGGTGGCTGCGGCGATGGTTGCCGGTAGTGCGGCGAGCAGGTCCGAGCATTCCTCGGCGTCGGGCAGTTCGCGCGCTCTGCCATGACGGGGCTGCTTGTGCCAGGCCACCACCGTGCCGGTGTCGTTGAACTTCAGATTCATCGGCTGGACGAGGCCGTGGACCGGGACGGGGACGGGGACGGGATCGAGGTCGTCGCCCACGTCGAACTGCTCGCCAGCGAATGCATCGAACAGGAAGGTCACGTGGGCGCTGTGCTTGCTCGTGGCGGAACGGTACTCGTCGAGTGGTCGGACAGCGACCGACAGTTTCGGCATCGGTGTGCTGTGGCTCGGCGTGCAGAAGGCTTCCGCCTCGGCTGTGGCGCTCCAGGTCCCGCGCAGGAGCTCGGCGAGCGCTTCGCCGACGTCGAGAGCTTGCGGGTCGGTGGTGAACAGACGCAGGTCGTAGGTGAGGTGCCGCATCGCCGGTCGGCGTTCGAGTTCGACCAGAGTGTCGGCGAGGGTTTCGCCGCGGCCCGGGTTGATCACGCATACCACCAGCGTGCGGACGTACGGGTGCATGCGCAGGTACCGTTCGAGCCGGTCGGCCAGTGCGGTAGCTGACACCGCGCTTCCCGCCGCGGGCCCACCGGCGACCTTTAGCGCTGTGGCTAGGTCCATGAGGACTGTCTGCGGGTCCTGGGTCTCGGAAGGCAGGCAGACGCCCCAGTACGGGGTGAGATTTGCGGCAGCCATAGTCAGCCGCCCGTCATCGGTCACCACGGTCAAGGGAAACCCGTTCGGGTCGAGTCCTAGGAGCGTGTGGCCGGCGGCGGCGATCGTGTTGGCGGAGGCGGCGGTCGCGTCGTCCAGCCACTTGCGACCCAGCTCGGCCCAGGTCAGCAGCCATAGCATCCGGACCGGATGGGTGGGGGCGACCAGGATGAGCTCGCGGTGGGCACCGCCGGCGTCACGGTGGTCGACCGTCACGGTGTCGATACGCAGTAGCCCGGCGAGGTCACGCAGCAGTCCGGGCCCGACGGCCGGCTGCTCCACGCGGCGCAGATACGAGGTGAGGGCGGTGGCGTACGCCTGGGCGTAGGCGATGATCGGCTCGCGGAGCTCGGACAGGTCCCGGCCGGCCAGAACCATGCCGTCGGTGCCGCTTATGGCTTGGAACACCGCGGCACGTGCCTGCAGAAGCACGCTGGTCGGCTCGTCTGCGTCGGTCAGCTGGCCACCCGCTGAATCGGTGTCGTGTGCCATGGGGGGATCGAGCTGCGGCTGGGTGCCGGCCGCCACCCTGATCCGCCAGGGGCGCAGCTGTCGTGGTGCGGCCAGGATTTCCCGCTCCAGGGTGCCAAGGACCGGGCCGAGCACGATGTCGGTGCTGCCTCGCGCGCCGAACCCCGCCGCCACCGTCGTGCGGTCCGGGTCCTTCCAGGCTGCCGAACGGCAGGTGATCGCGCGCCAGTCGCGCCCCTCAGCGAGGGCGGCGAACTGCAGCTGTCTCAGCACCTGGGTGACGCCGTGCCCCCTGCTCACCCGCTGGTGCGGCGGAGGCTCATCGAGGTCGCCGTCGGCGACGACGTAGAAGCGGTCGCTCTCCTCGGGCGGGTGGCCGATTGACGCCGTGCTGCCTGGTGCGGTGCTAATCGGCGCGCGGCCCTGGTCGGTGGCGGTGGGCAGTGGGACGCCGGCCGCGTCGAGCGCCTGGACGTGCAGGTAGTGCCAGCCGGGTTCCAGGTGAGCGGCCCGGAGCTTCTTCAGGACGGCCTTGTACGGGTCCCGGGCCGCGGTGGAGACCTTGACGGTGGACTGAATGCCGGTCGGTCCGGCATCCTCCGAGACCAGACGCACGGCGAACCTGGCCAGGCCGGTGACCCCTCGCGGGTCGGGTTCGACCCGGAAGGCAACGGGGAGCTGTGCTGGTCCGGTTGGGCCGGCGAGGAGGTACGGCTGCCCGGTGATGTTGTCGAGCACCGGGTGTTTGGCGTGCTCCTGGCTGCTGCCGGCCAGCGGCAAATTCAGTTCGCCGACTTCAATCGTGACGGTGGGTGCGGGCTGCTCGTCGGGCAGGGGCCAGCGGTGGAAGGCCAGCGGCCAGTTCGCGTGGTCAACGACGATTCGTCGAGTCCACGTCCTTGGATCCTCTAGGCCAGTATGGACGAGGAAGTCCGCAAGCCTTGCTCGGAAGGCCCGGTCGGTTAGCCGCAGGGCGAGCACTCGTTGCCGAACCGAGCGGTCCGGTGTGCTCAGGGTGCGGACCCGGCTGGCGTTGCGCTCTACCTTGTTTCGGAGGTTGGCCGGATCGGTGAAGACTTCGAAGTCGGGGACCAGACCGAGCTCGAACAACGCCGCGCCGGCCGCCTGCCGGTCGTGGTCGTTGGCGGTCACGGTCAGCAGGTACCGTGCCCGCTCGGCAGCCCCGGCCGGCCTTGCTGCGCCGACGCCCGGCCGCCCCACGGCCGTGCCGTCGTCGAGGACGGCGAACACCTCGTCGATGTCGTGGCGCAGCTCGACCGGCACGCTGGCAAGCAGCCGCTCGACGAGCTCCGGGTAGACGGAACCAAGAGCAACGTCTTCGAAGGTGGCCACGTCGAAGGAGTCCTCGGCACTGACCTGCACGCCCGGCAGGATGAACACCAGCAGGACCGGACGCTGCCGGCCCTGGGCGTCCGGGTTGCGCAGCTCTACCAGCTTGGTACTCGTCACGGCCACGTCCTCGGCCACCACTGGCGGCTGGCCGAGGACGTGGATCTGGGCGCGGCTGCCCGAGGCGTCGCGCAGCCGCCGGCACAGGCGCTCGGCCAGCGGGGCTGGGATGTCGGTGATCCGGGCACAGTGGCCCGGCCCGCGGCCCGAGATCAGGCCGGACAACCGGGGCACGAGAATCCGTTCCAGGGCCTCGTCGAAGTCCGCGTCGGTGATCTCCCGCAGCCCTGTGCTTGTACTCATCGCGATGTTCCAGCCGAGGTGAGGCGGTACCGGGGCGTGATGGTCTGGGTGAGGTACGCGTCGGAAAGATCGTTGTAGAAGCCGATCTGGCGCAGCTTCGCGACGAACGCTTCCCGATTAGCACGCAGCGCGGACTGGTCAGCAAGGTTGGTCACGCTGAACCCGTCACCGGGCGGCAGCTGGTCTATGTACAGGCCATAACGTTCGCGGAGCAGGGCGAGGAACTCGTCGACCCGGATGGGCTCGGTGTGTAGCCCGCCAGCGGCGTCCGGGCGCAGCAACGCCAGCTGCAGAAGGACCTCCAGCAGGCGGCTGTCGAGAACGAACCGGCGTTCGCCGCGCCGCGGCTGGGCGATCATTGCCCCTGGGCGGTTCTTCAGGAGTAGCGCGTCCAGGCAACCGGTGAGGTACTTGCGGTGGAACGCCACCCGACAACTTGCGATGATCTCGATGTAGGTGGTGAACGGGTCCAGGCCCAGGTCGAGTAGATCGGCGATCGCCGGATCCAGATCCTGTCCAGGTTCCTGGAGCGCTTCGAGGACCCTCGGCAGCCGGGACTCGGCAAACCGGTCTCGGTCGGCCCGGTAAGACGGGCCGATCAGGCGCAGTAGCTCGGGCACCGCGAACACGCCTGTGGGTGGCCGGTGCAGCTTGCCGATCTTCACCAGGTGCGAGGCTAGGTCGTCGAGTTTCTTGACCGTGAAGGTGGCCTGGATGAACTCGGGCATCCGCGCGTACCAGTGCCGCGCGCTGCGTTCGGCCAGGGCGGCCGGCGGAGTGCCGGGCACCCCGGCAACGTCGAGGAAGAATCCGCACGGCGGGTCGGCGGCGGCCCCACCGGCGATCCGCACCGGCAGCAGCCGCATCAGCCTCAGGTGGTAGCGGGCGAGGTGGAACGCGAACAGGATCTTCAGGTGGTCGACGAGCACCGACCGCGGGATGAGCTCCTGGTGGTACAGCAGCCGGATCACGTCGTCGACAAGCAGCCGCGCCGATTCCGGGTCCATCGGCGGATACCCCTGGGCCGCCTTGGCCTCCCGGTCAGTGACCTTGCGGTGGATTACCTGGGAAAGGTTGATCAGCGCCTGAGTCTCCACGTCGACCCCGTTACCGGCCGTCGGCGTGGGCGTCCCTGTGCGGGCGTCGATGCCGGCGAAGAAGAACTGCTTGAGGCTGCCCAGGATTCGTGGTCCCCGCCCGCCCGGCTCGTGGTAGATCATCCAATAAAGCTGCTCGTCCGCGCCGTACGGGCGGGAACGCTTGGCCACCCGATACCTGTAGGCGAAGCCGTGCAGGGGGCGCAGCCCGGCGACCGCCTGCCCCTGCCTGCCCCGGTTGATCAGGTCAAGCAGGCATGTTTCGACCCAGCGGTGGGTGATCTCCGGATCGAACCCCTGGAACCAGGCCGTGCTCTCCAGGATGGTGGCCGCGTACTCACCGACCGGTACGTCGTTGGGCGAGCCGATCACGACGCTCGACGAACCCCGCCACCACAGCCGCGGCAGCAGCCCGGTCAGCACTCGATCCATGTCGAGCTGCTTGTAGTCGAGGAAGCTCACCCCGGGATGGCGGAACTCACGGTCGTCGCGGTGCAGCCCCATCACGCCTCCCCGCCGTCCGTGACCGTCACGCCGCCATCCATCACCAACACACCGCCGTCGGCGATGTGGATCCGGTGCACGTCCCTGCCCGTCACGGTGAGCAGCAATTCCCGGTACGGCGTTGCCGACAGCTCGTGCTTGAAGATGCTCAATCCTAAGTACAGGCCCTGCTGCTCGGCGGCGCTGGGCAGGTACCCGTCGCCGAGCCGCGACAGCAGCTCGAATAGGTCCAGCCGGATCCGCAGCTGCGCCTCGTGACCGGCGACCCCCCGGTGGCTGAGCACCAACTCCTGGTACCCGCCCTCCAGGTACGTCGAGGCGGCGTCGCCAGCGGGCCAAAGCCGGAGGCTGCTGGCGGGAAACAACCGGTAGCTGCGGATTGTGCCGCCCGGCACTGCCCTGACCTGCAGCGCCAGCGCTCCATCGGGGACCGCCGCGCCTGGCAACCCTTCCCCGCGGTTGATCCCAGCGATGAGCGTGGTCAAGTAACGAGGCACCCGGTCGGGGGAGGCAAGCAGATCCATAAATGCCCGAGCCGACCGGTAGGGCAGCATCACGGCCGAGCGCTCCTCGTCGACGCATTCGAAGTAGAACCGGCGGCGGGCCGCAGCCAGGTAGCGGCGGTGCAGGTCAGCGTCGGCGGCAGTGCCGGCACCGCCACGCGGCAGCCGCGCGAATAGCCCGGCGAGTAGCTGCAGGTCGTAGTCGCCACGCTGGTCGACGACCATGAGTGCCCGGCCGGCGTCGGGGCCGACGTAGTCCAGCCGTCGGTCGAGTGCCGGGTCAGCGACGGCCGCGACGTCCACCTGCGACAGTAGGGACAGCAGCCGGTCACGGCCGCCGGCCGGCCCGGCCCAGCTGTTGAAATAGAACCCGTCGAGGACCGAAGCGCTGTCGTCGTCGGCGTACAGCTGGTGGATCTCTTCGCAGCTGCGTCCACTGGTCAGCAGGTAGGCCAGCGCCGATCCGATGTCCCGCATGGTCAGGTGCTGCACGCCCCGTAGCGCTGTCATGGTGAACATCGTCCGTAGCCGCGTCACGATCTTCGGTCCGACCCCGTCGTTGGCGAGTGTCTGGGCGTTGTGCCGGGCGTAGCAGGTCGCCGCGAGCGAGCATCCCGCGCAGTCCTCCCAGCGGCGGGGATCGGTCATCCGCGCCAGCAGGCGGTCGAAGACCGGTGCATCGAGGTCGTCCACCTCGGTCAGCAAGCTTCGCCGGTTGAGGTTGATCACCGCGATCGGGCCGTCCTCGGCGGTGCCGGCCAGCCCGGTCCGGACCCGCTTGGCAAGCGTCGGGAACCGCTGCTCGTGGGTGCTTACGAAGTCGACCAGCCGGCCCTCGTTGATCGCGATCAGCCTGGTCTCCTGCGGGTCACCGGTCGGCTTGGCCCCGGCGAACGGGGCGAAGAAGTCCAGCAGGACATCGTCGTTGGCCCGGTCGCCCTCGTCCTGGCTGCCGTCGTGGTTGGTTCGCAGCCAGCGCCCATCCAGCAACTGGAAGTCCGCGCCATTGTCGCGATATACCGGCGCGCGCGGGCCGTCGGCGCGAGCGGCGTGCAGCAGCCGGTCAAGGTAGGCCGTCTTCCCGTCGCCAGCATTGCCCGTGATGATGACCAACCGGTACCGCCCTGCGAGGACCGCCGGCGTCAGCTTCGCGTCGAGCGCCGTCGCCACATAGAGGTCGATCCGCTCGCCGGTGCCGCCCGTGCTACCGCTGCGGGTACCAGCGTTGCTGCCTGCACTCTGGCTATAGAGCGACCGCAGGTGCTCGACGAACAGGTTGCGATCGGCCTGCGCTGCCGGGGCCGGCACCGCCAACTCTGCTGGGACATCCACCGCTTGGTGGACCCGGCCACTGATCGACCGCAGGGCGGCCAGGAACTCGGCCGCGTCGGCATATCGCTCGCTTCGGAACGGCGCGACGGCCCGCAGCACGACATCCACCAGCCCATCGGACAGACTTCCCAGGCCGGTGTAGGTCCGCGGATCGGCCGCCCTCTCACCCGTGGCCTGGTGCTTGCCCTGGAAGGGCCACCCCCCGGTAAGCAACTCGTAGAGCGTCAGCCCAAGCCCGTACAGGTCCCGGTCAGCCAGATCCGCCCGGGTCAGCGGGCCGCTGGCGAAGTCGGGCGGGGCGTACTGCGGAGTCCCGCCCACCTGGGACAGGCTGTCGTCTGCCCTGGTCGCCACGTTGAAGTCCAGGATCTTGCAGCCAGCATCCGTCCGCAGCAGGTTTGCGGGCTTGATGTCGCAGTGCGAGATCCCTTCACCATGCAAGTGGACGAGTCCCTCGGCGACGTCGATACCGAACCGTACGACGTCGGCCGGCCCCAACGCCCGCTCGGCCACCAGCACCTTCGCGTCGCGGCCGTCAATGAACTCGAACACCAGATAGGGCACCCGGCCCAAATCGAGATAGTCAGCGTCGCGTACCTCAACGACACAGCGGTGCCGTGGCAGGTTGAGCAGGAGCTGGAACTCCCGCTTCAGCCGCTCGACTACCGAGTCAGAGCCTTTGTGGACAATCTTAACGACCCGATCCTCATCGGCCAGATTGTCATACACCCGGTAGACCGTGCCGAAGTGCCCCGACCCGAGCTTGTCCCGGACCTGGTACTTGGGGGTCAGCTGGTAGCCGGCAGGCAGGCTCGCGTAGTCGACGCCGACCGTCGGCTTCGGCTTGGGCCCGCTGTCCTCGGAGCCGACGGCACCGGTGCGGGCCAGGCGCTGCAGCTCCCGCAACGCCTGAGTAGCCGACGGCCGCCCGGACGGCGCCCGGGCACACATCCGCCGCAGCAGCGCCTGCAGAGCCGTACCGACACCAGCGGCGGCCAACACCGCCGACGGCAGCTCGCTGCCCTTCTGGAACTGCTCGGCCGACGACGCGAACGGCACCTCACCGGTCAGCAGCTGGAAGCCGACCACACCTGCCGCATAGACGTCCGATGCCTGGCTCATCGCCGGGGCGTGCCCCTGACACTCCGGCGCCACGTACACCGGGTCAAGCACCTCGACGAGCCGGCCGGCCACCGTGTAATCCCGCGGCCCCTCGGGACGGGCGTAGTCGAACCCAGTGAGCAGCGCCCGGCCGTTGACGTCCGAGACGAGTACGGCGGCCGGCGTCAACGCCCGGTGCAGCACCCCGTAGGCGTGCGCGTGCGCCAACCCGCGCAGGAGGTCACCGAAGACCCGCAGCTTCGCGTCGGCGCCCAACGCCTGCCGCGGATCTGTCAGGTGCACGGTCAACGCCTGGCCACGGGTGTCGTCGAGAACCAGCACGAACTGGCTCTCGTCCTCGATTGCGAAGAAGGTCCGCCGCCCGACGATGAACGGGCTCGGCGGCAACTTTGCCAGCACCTCGTACGCGTTGGCGATCATGTGCCGCTGAGTGGCGCGTTCGAGCTCCGGCAGGAACGGGTCCGCGCGGTATACCCGCAGCAGAACCGTCTCGGACGTGCCAGCCATCGCGTTCCGCGCCCGGTACTCGGTGACCTCGTCGTCCCCGCCGAGCCGCTCGCGCACCACCCAGTCGCCAAACTTTTTGGGACCGGTTGGTTGGCGTACCTTGCGACGCAGCGCCGTGAGGATGGCGTTTCGATGCTGCCGGACGTCACGCAGCATCCCGGAGCGGACCCGGGAGACATCCCCCAGCGCCGGAATCAGCCCATCCAGATCGGTTACGTGCAGCGCATCGGCGTCCTCACGGTCGTTCGGGTCGACCAGCCGGGCGTCCGGCCAGGGCAGCACCACCAACTGGTCGACATATACCCGCGACAGCCCGGGCTGATGACTGGTCAGCAGGCTCTTGACCGCCCGGGTGTGCCCGCGCAACTTACGCACCGGCGAGTAGAACGGCGCCCGCCTCGCCGGATACCACCGGGTCCCGGCGACATCGATACGCCCCCGGGTCCCCTTGACGTCGACCAGGCAGACGCCCCGACCATTGATCACGACCAGGTCGATCTCGTAGCAGTCCCCACGCACCGGGACCTCGACGTTGTGCAGAATGACCCAGTCGGCGGGACCGTGCTCGGCCAGGTGCTTGAGGACCAAGCGTTCCGCATCGTTGGCCGGAGGACCCCCGTCGACGATCTCCGCCATGCCTACCGCGCCGCCTCTCGCACCGCCTCGTCCAACAGGGCAAACGCTAGATCCTCTTTCCTATCAGCCTGGTCGCGATCTTGGTAGGCCTGCCGGACCGTCTCAGCGATACGCTCCCTGTCGGATGCTGTACACACCGGCACGGGCAACTCAACCCGTAGCTCTGGATGGATGTCTTGCTGCTTACCGCCGACGCTCATGGAGCGCAACATTCTGAACGCCGCCTCCGACCGGAGGAAAGCGAACAAGTACGCGCCAGGGAACTCCGGATCGCCAGACACCACGCGAAGAAAGTGCTGGCTGTACACATGCTCCAGCCAAGTTCCAGTTACGAAGACAGGGCGGCAATAGACCTCACTCTCACCCAGCGTCCCTTGTGCCGCAATGAGGACAGTCTCATCTTTAGCGTAGATGCCGGGAGGCGCCTGTCCAGGATCAATCCATCGCCCTTCCGGGCGGAGCCAAAAGCCTTGTCGCTGACCGATTAGCCTTGCGCCAAAATCGGGATTGCTATCAACTCTCTTAAAGCGAACTCCCGAGCTGAGTTGCCCGCCGCCGCAAATACTTCCGAGGGTCCGGTAAGGAACGCTCCTCAGAGTTGAAAGGAGGCGCTGCGCTCGGGGGGAATGATTCAATGCCCTGATGGTCGTCGACGTTGGCTCGGCACTAAATTCGAGGTCGCGAGACTGATCGTGCCAGAGAAGGTCGAGAAGCTCAGGAAGTCCAGCGGATTTGAATAGATCTTGTGTAGCAGCCTGAATGCCGTCTTCGAACCGCTGCCGAAGTTGCATAGCCTCCTGGATGAGGCCGTCGATCTTCAGTTCTGTCTCCTCGTCGAGCCGAGGGACCGGAATGTCGGCGATATGGCTTGGTTCGATATGACGTACACTGGTGCCATAGATACCTCCCTTGATCATTGAAGCGCCAAGCGGCCCAGCAAGGAACGTGTAGAGGTATCCCGGCGAAATTCTCGTTTGGTCAGGAACGGCTCGCATCACATCTTGGCTACATGCGGACCCGTTCATGCTGAGCCTGGCGTAGGTGACACGTCCAGATGTCATGCCGGAACAGGTGATCAGCGTCCACCCCGGCTCCAGCGGGAGATTCGGGGTTTCGGCGAAGGATCTCTTCGTGATCATCTGCAGATTGGACAGATCCGCCTGAAAGATGTCGGCACTTCCGAGAAAGGGAACTCCGTGCTGCTGATGGGTGGTCCATTGTCGGCGGAAACGGCCGGCATGGAAGATGCGGGTGGTGACATCTTGGAGCGGCTCAGTCCGAGGGAAACGCTGGAGCAGCGTTCGTGCCGCGTACCCCTCGGAGACGTATGGGCCGGGGTCGAGGCGGAAGCCCTGGTCCGCGAGCCAGGCGGCACGGACCGGATTCTCGATTTCGGCGAGCTTCACGGAGTCTCCTCGGGGAACCAGTCGATCCGGCCGTTCATCGCAGCGCCCCGGGCTCGGGATGACGCTCGCGGAACCGCCGGTACGCCTTCGCGATCTCCGGAAGATCGTTGTCGACGGCCTTGCGTCGGCGGACGATCCGCCGGATCGTCTCGACCCCGTTGCGGCGAACGTTCTCAACCTCCTCCGTCGGCTCGGTGACGACCTCGCCATCGGGGCGGCGCTTGTACACCGCGTTACCTCGCCGGTCGAAGCCGACCTTCTCGGCTACAGCCATGAAGACCGGATAGTCCACCTGCTGGCCCAGGTCGGCGGCCAGCCGCTCGCGATCGGTCTTCCTTTTCAGGAACAGCAGCGAGGTGAGGATGTTGACGTTCGCGTCGACCACGAACGTCTCTACGGGCAGCTCGACGCTGGCAAGCACCCAGCAGTTGTCAAGGATCCAGCGCCGGATGCCCTCGTCGGACGGGCCGGGGTTGGACAGGATCCCGTTGGGGAGGACGATGCCAACCTTGCCACCGGGTCGGACCCACTCGACGGCCCGCTGGATGAACAGCTGCTCCGGCGACATCGCCGAGACCCGACTGCCAGGAGCCGCCTCGACCGCGCCAGTCTCACGGTTGCGCGACCACGGCTGGGCCACACCGCCGCGGTACTGGTCGAGGATATCCCCGTCCTCGATCTTGATATCGGTCCCGAAAGGCGGGTTGGTCATCAGGATGTCGACGACAGGCTCGTCGAGCGGCAGGCGCCTGCGGGCCTCGGCCAGACCGGGCAGGTGCCCCTTGGGGAAGGCCAGTGAGTCCATGTGGAACACGTTGCCCGTCACCCCGGTGAGCAGCATGATGCTCATGCTCGTGGCACGTACCAGGAACGGATCGAAGTCTGCCCCGTACAGGTGGCCCGCGACGTACGCCGCCAGCCGCTCCTGGTGGGTCTCCAACTGCTCCTCGGTGTCGGGCAGCCCGGCAGTGCCCTCCTCGGCCTGCCACTTCTTGAGCAAGTGCCGCAGGGTAGCCCGCAGGAACCCGCCGGTCCCGCAGGCAGGGTCGAACACGGTGTCGCCCTCCTGTGGGTCGAGGATCTCCACCATGAGCTCGACCGCGCCTCGGGGCGTGAAGTACTGGCCGCGGTCGCCCCGCAGGTTGGTGCCCACCAACTCCTGGTAAGCGATGCCCTTGACGTCAATGTCCGTGCCGCCGAGGTCGTAGGACGAAAGCTCACCCACGATGAACGCAAGCGCCCGGGGTGAGAGCGTGATCTCGTCTCGCTCGGTGAAGGTCTCGTACCGGCGCTTCACGTCCGCGAATAAGGCGAGTATGCGATCGTGAATCGCCTGCCGTCCTTCGTTACTGAACGGCTCCTGCGGCAGCGCGTAGAAGCGCCTCGGGATACCCAGGCGACGGCTCTCCCGCTCGTCGTGCACCTTGGCAAAGATGACGTAGAGGAACTGCCAGAAGGCGGCGTCCTTAGGGAGCCCCTCGTTGCCGTGCACGTAGTTGTGGCAGCGCCGGAATACCGTCTTGAGCATGGCGGCCTCGCCACGCCGTAGGCGTACCGCCGTGCCGAACGTGCCGCTGACGCTGTCGGTGGCGATCGGCCAGTCGGCGCGCGGCTCGAAGCTCACTCCGAACCGGGTGGACTCACGGTACAGGAAGAAGAAGTCCAGCCCATTGGTCCACATGCCGTACTGAGCCTGCGGGGTCTGGTCCTGCCCGAGCAGGTCCTGCAGCGCTTCGAGGTCTTTCTGCGCCTGGTCGTGGGTCCGGATCTTGGTGACCGCTCGGCCGCCCTTCGGTTCCGGCTTGCACACCACCACCCGCTGCAGGTTGCCCAGGGTGTGCTCGCGTCCAGGAGCGAACACCGCGATATCCGCCCGCTTGGTACCCCGACGGCGGCCGTCGATCGACACCGGGATGGGAAAGTCCCGCTCCATGTCGTCGACAGAGATTCCGTACTCCAGGAACAGCGCGCGGGCGATCCGTTGCCGGACATCCTCGTTGCCGCGCAGCTTGACCGGCCGGTCGGTGATGTAGTCGATAATCTCGTCTTCGGCCAGCGACCCGCCCGTGGCTGTTGAATTGGCCTCCACCTCGTCAACCTCATCGATATCGGCGGCAGTCAGCTCGGTACCCACGTCCGTGTCGTCCGTCATCGTTCTACGCTCAGCCCTCTCGTTCCACGTGCCGCGTCACGTCCTCGGGGCGCTGCAGCACCCCATCGTGCCCGAATCCTAGGCGCGAGCCAGATCAGGGTGCCCAGCCACGCCCGGACATCGGCTTACCAGGGGTGTGCGACACTTCCCGCAGCCGCACAGTCAGCCAGATTTTCCTTATACGTGTAGAAGAGTCCAGTTCGTGACATTTACGCCCCTCACCTGACAACCTTGCCAAAACCGGCCCGCCCACTCACCACCGGCGCGGCCTTGGTGATCGCACCGTCGGCGCTGTCATCGGCCGAGTAGGCCGCTCATCTGGCCATCCACCCCGAGAGCCAGTTCGTGGCCCTGCTCGCCGAGACCGGGCTCGGCCCATGGCGCAGCAGGCGACGGATCGTGCGGTCCGGCAGCGATGCCAGGCTCGCCAGCGGCGGTGCTGGTCCAGGCCGAGGCCCGTTTTTGCTGCCTGGAACGATTCCTCGATGCTCCAGCGTCGGCCGGCGACGGCGACCAGGTGGTGCGGCGGGACGAGTTGGCGTGACCAGCAGTGGTAGAACGCGAGTTCACCAGTGGTGCGGTTACGGCGAAGCAGCAGCCAGTGGTGACCGTGATGGTGGTCGGCGGCCAGGGGCAGGGTGACGAATGCCCAGTCGAAGTAGCGGTGGCCTTTCGCTCCGTTGCTCAGTGCCTATTGACCGATGGCCATACCCTGCTGGTCGTGGAACCAACGCTGTCGAGGAAGCGCGGGCTCGGCGCCGAAAGTTCATACGTGACGGCGGGGTGAACGTGCTCGCGAATCTCGTCGCCGCCGCAGTGCTCTACCTCCTGGCCACATTTGGCGGCTACCTGAAGACCAACCCCTACCTGCAATTCCTTGCGTGCTTCGGCGTTGCCATCTGGCTGTTGTTCATGTGGACCGATCACGACATCCGTAAGGGCAACGACCGTCAACGGCGGAGGCTCAAGGCGCAGGCGGAGCTGGATAGGTTCAAGCGGCGGTAGCTTGAACCCCGGGTTCACAGAAGGCCCGCGCACTGGCGGGCTTATCTAGCGGTGACGATGCCCCACCGTGATCAAGCGGGGCACGACATGACGGTGATCGTCAAGCGGGCTGCGCTTCGGCGCGCCGATCGACCAGATTCAGCAGCTCGTCGAGGTCGTACCGGGCCCGCTGCTTCCTGCCGTGTCGGGTGAGCTTGCCCCCGACTGGCTATCTTGCGCGCCGCCGCCTTGCTTGCGGCGAGAGCGAGCGCGGCCACGTCGGTCGGCGCGAGGCGTTTCTTCACACCGGTCACCACTCGTCCCGATGATTTGGAGGGCCGGCGCACGGCAGAGCCGGCGTGCAGTTCTTCACTCGTCCTCGTCCTCGTGGGTTTTGGTCGGTCTGCTGTCTTAGCTGGAGCGTCGCCCTCATCGACCCGCGGCCCCGGCCTACCACCCTGACCTGCAAGATCAGGTTGGAAAGGGCTCACTCATTGAGAGGGCGGCTCTTAAGGCTTTTTCCGCCAGCTCTGATACTTGACAGATTGCCTCTAAGGCCGGTCCCGTCAGCCCGCCCGGCGTGAGGCCCGCTTCGGCGGTGGCACGGCGCAGATCGGCGTACTGGTCAGCCGTGATGCCGGCCAAGGGCTCGCGGAAGCTGAGGATGTCCCGAGCGGCGTAGCCATCGGTAGTGTCGATGGCCTGTTGGGCAGTCCGGTGCAAGAGGCGTTCCGCGAGTTCGAGGCGAGTAGGGCTGGCGAGGATCGCGGTAGTGAGTCCCAGTCGCGCCCGGTAAGACGCGTAGTTGGGCGCGGAAATCGGCCCTGCGAGCTGCTCGGTGGCGGTCGCGTGGTGGTGGCTGACGCCCGGGCTCGTCGGTCCTGCGCAGATGACGTTGAGACGGGAGGCTACCTGCTGCTCCCATGGCTCGGTTAGCGTGCTGTCGGCGAGGATCTTCCGTCCCTGTGCGGGCTTGTCCTGGATGCAGGCGGCGATAATGGCCGCCTGCCGTCCTTCCATCAGATGACGGCCGATGCCGTTGTGCTTCTGGGCCAAGGCAGCGGCGTCGGCCCAGCGGTTACTGAGGGCGAGAATGCGGACGCCTTCTCCAAGCAGTTGCAACCAAACCCACTCGCGCAGCTTGCGACGTTCGCCGGCTTCGCCGTCGAGGGTGGCGGTGGGCAGGGCGTGGTCATCCACGATCAGGTCGGTGCGGTGGGTGACGGCGTCGTACATGGACTCCAGGAGGCGCAGTGCTGGCGCGCCGTGATCGGCGCGGATCTGGAGACGGGCCAGGTTGAGGACGGGTTCGAGCATGTAGCGGGCTTCGATGATCGACAGCGGCCGGCCCTTGCGGCGGTAGGCGTTGATGTGTCGCCAGCACAGCTTTCGGGCGAGGTCAGTCATGCCGGCGTCACTGGCGATGAGCGCCGCCTTGTTCAGGGTGTGTGCCGCGTCGGGCATCCCGTGCTCACGCTTCTGGATCGCGGTTTCGGCGGAGTCGGCGATCTCTTGGAGACGCAGCGGTAGGGCTGGGCAGGCGGGGCGGGGGCGACCGAGGAGCGGGAAGTAGCGCAGGGCGGCGGCGACGCTGGCGTGGTACATGGTCAGCTCCTGGACAGGATGGCGGCGGTCGCGGCGTGGGCGAGGATTCCTTGTGCGTGGGCCGGTAGGTCGAGCCGGTTCCAGTGGAAAATCACGATCTGGGCGAGAACGGCGCGGATGCCTCGGCGAAGTCGTCCGGTGTGCCCGGCGTCGGCGAGCTGGCGGCCGGCGGTGGCGAAGGCTGCGTGCCAGGTGTTGGCGTCGCCACAGGGTTCACCGGGGGCGAACATCGCGGCGGCCGGGAGCGCGAGGAGGGGCCGCATCTGGGCGGCAAGCTGGTCGACGCGGTTGGTGTCGGCGGCTGCGGGGGCGGGGCGCATCTGGGCTACCTGGTCGAAAACGTCCGCTGTCTCGAACCAGTCGAGTCCCGCGTGGTGCTGCAGGGTTCGGATGAGCAGCAGTGACAGCTCGCGGCGGCCGATCGGGGGTGCGGGATTCCCGCTGTAGTCGAGGACGCCCCGGCTGTCGGCGCAGAACAGCTCGTGCACGATGGCCATGGCGGTGTCTCCGCCGAACGCTCCCGTCTCGGGTTCGTAAATCCCTGGTTTCCAGCCGGCGATGACGCCGCTCTTGGTGAAGTCATCGAGCAGTGCGCGTACGGCCTCGGAATGGACACCGCGGATTCGGATCCGCCAGTCCGGGTGTTTGCGCAGGAACCACCAGCCGGTCTGCCCGTCGAGTTGGTTGAGGTGCGAAGCGACTTGCGTCCGGATTGCGGTCTCGGCGGTGTTCCAGTCGACCGGCCTGATTAGAGCATGTAGCCAGGCGGCATCGTGGCGGCGTTGCAGAGCGGTGAGTCCGGCAGCGCGGTAGGCCTGCACGGCGAGGTCAAGGTCGTCGGCGTCCATGTCGGCCTCGGCAGCCGCGGTGACCATCGGAGCGCCCGCGAGGACCGCCTCCACGGCAGCGGTCATCCGATATGGGTTGAGGGTCAGGCGATCAGTAGGCATGCGTCCCACCTGGTAAGAGGAGGTGTGCTCGTGCGCGCGGTTTCCGACGCGAGGAGGCAGCCGGAGCCGCCCGTGAGGAATCCGGTGTGGTCGGTGCGGGGGACGCGTCGGAGGCGTTGAGTCAGCGCGGGAAGCTGCGCGGCGATGTCCGATGTGAGGGCGTCTTGGGACGCCCGATAGGTGGTCGCGTGGAGCCCGGCGAGGCCGTGGCAGATGCCGGGGTCGGTCAGCTGGTCGAGTTGAGTGCTGGTCAGGCTAGCCGCGAGCGCCGTTTCGGCTGCTGCCTGGCGGGCGGGTTGGTTGGTGGCGATGGCGGCGAGTTGGAGGGCTCGGGCGATGCCGGGCGTGCCGTAGCACCACGAGGGCCTGCCGGGGCGTTCCTGTGTTGGGCGGCCGGTTCGGAAATCGTCGCGGGTGAGCCACTGTGGCCACCACGGTCCGTGGGCGCTGTACTGCTGCCACCGTTCGAACCAGGCGCACAGGCGCTCGATCGCCTCTGTCTGCCGGTCGACTTGCCTGCCGCCGCGTAGGGCGAGGGCGAGTAGGGCGAGCAGGCCAGCGGCGCCGTGGGCCATTCCGAGGTTGGCGTGGCCGCCAGGGGTAGGCAGCGTGGGGTCGGGGTCGTGGTCGACCCACCAGCCGGGCAGTTGCTGCGCGTCGTCGGTGTGAGGTTCGGTGAGTCGCGTGACGTAGGTCAGTAGGTCGGCGAGTTCGTCGCTGTCGGGTAGGTCCCGGAGCAGGAGTGCGCCGAGCCCATTGAGTCCGTAAAACAGGTCGTACTCGCCAAATGCGGCGGCCTGGCCGCGTCGCAGGCGGTTGTCCGCGTCGGTGAGGCGTTCCCGGACGAGCCGCCGGACGTGCAGGGTGAGGTGTTGCCGGGCGGCGGCGTACCGCTCGTGGCCGTCGGCGGTGGCGGCGTTGAGGGTGAACAGGATGGCGGGTCCGCCGTAGTACAGGCCCGCATGACGTCCGGCATCGACGGGGCCGCTCGTGGCCTGCGTGACGAGGAGGTGCGCCGTCGCCCAAGTTCCGGTCCCGCGAAGAGCCTGTTCGATCGCCAGCAGGGCAGGCCCGACGCTGCCGGTAGCAAGCGACTGCCCGTCGGCTTCGCCCGTCGCGGAATTGGGCTGCTCGCTGGTGGCGGTCATCGAGTGCCTGCCGCCGCTAGGCAACGCATCGCTGCGGCTCGCGCGGCATGGTTAGTGGCGCGCTCGAAGTCGGGGTCCACGCCGACCGCGCGCATGTGGTGCTCATGCAAGAGAGTCCGCAGCACGCTGGTGGGACCGCGCTGCGGCATCAGGCACGCGTAGTAGGCCGACAGGGCGCGGTCGTGGGCCTGCCAGGCGGCTGCGGTGGTGTCCCCGCTGGGCAGCGCCCGTAGGTCGTGGTAATCGCTGGTGGGGTCGGCTAGCCGGCGGGCCAGGTCGGTGATGGCGCGCTCGGCTGGTGCCGTGGCCTGCTGGAGGCAGGACAGCAGGTTGCGGTAGCCGGTGCGAGGGTCGGGAGCGAAGGCGGCGGCGAGTCGCGCCATGGAGGCTGCGGCGAGCGCCTGAGCGGGTATGCCGGTCTTCTCGGCGGTGCGGAGTTGTGCGATGGCGGCGGTGGTGTCGGCAGCGAAGACCTGCTCGGCGGCTTGCAGGGCGGGGCCGTGACCGTAGCGGGCAGGGTGTTGGTGGTACGGGGCGAGAATGAGTTGGGCGGGCAGGGCGCGGGCGGCGAGGTCGGCGGCGAACTCAGCCAGGGCTGCGTAGGCGGCGGCGTGTACGGCGGGTTCGGTGAGCCGGAGGTACAGGGACAGGTGCTGGTCGGCTTCGACGCGGATGGTGTCGCGGTGTCGTCTGATCCACCAACGCTGGAGGCCGAGGCCGGCGAGCTGGTCAGCCAATCGTGGTAGGTGGGTGGTAAGTAGTTCGTCGAATCGGGCCGGCGTGCCGATGAGCTGGGCGTGCAGGACGGTGGAAGTACCGGGCCGCAGCGTCTCACCTGGGGGTGCAGTGACGGGGAGGCGACGGACCCGCGGCGCGGTTGGTGCCATCGCGGTAAGGAATTCGACGCGTCGACCCGCGGTCCAACCGTGGCCCTCGACAGGGGCGTCTTCGCGGAGTTCGAGTCTGTCCGCGCCGCTCAGCCGGGTTCGTAGGAGGGTGCGGTCCAGCGCGTGGTCGAGGTTGAGAGGAAGCCGGAGCTCGCTGTGGCAGGCCACCACGCGGGCGGGAACGCGCCACCGCCGCCGCCACTCGGCGAGGGCCACATCCCACGGGTCCTCGGTGTCCCCTGCGGTGCGGGGCGGCAGGTCAAGAGAGGTCAGTAGCCAGCGCGCCGGGGCGAGGATGATCCGGCCATAGCGGATGCGCGGCACGTAGGGCAGGTTGCGGGCGGCGGCGCCGTGATCGAACGGGCCGAAGGCGATGCTGCGGGCGTCGGCGACCTCGGCGAGGAACCTGGCTAGCGGTGGGCTCTGCACGATGGTGTCCAGGGCGTGCGGGATGTACGCAACGATCCGCCGGCCGGTGGGCCGGTGGACGAGGTACATCTGCTCGCCGTCGGCCGTCACGGCTACCTCGTCCACGCTGATGTCCGGCCAGTCGGGCTGCTCGGACAGCGGGAGCACGAAGGGCAGGATGCGGCCGACGCGGGTGACGTTCTGGTTTCGCGGCAGGCGGGGCGGGAACGACAGCTGCACCGTTAGCGCCTTGTCAGATTCGGTGGTGAAGGAGGCGGCGATCTGCTTCTGCTCAGATGGGTGGAGGAGGTAGGCGAATCGGCCGGCCATGCTCGACGGAGTACGGGGCGCGCCGGTGATCTGCACCCTGAACTCACCTCGGTCGACGGCGTCGGCGGTGGCGGCGTGAACGGCGAAGGCAACCTCGACCCGGGGCGGCGGGACGGCGGTGCGGTGATCGCCAACGGTGAGCGCCTCGACGTCAGACTCGGTGAGATGGATCTCGTCGGCGCCGTCCAGGATCGCTTGCTGGATGAGGGCCTGCAGGTGGTTGTCACGTTCCGTGATGACACGCCAGGCGGGACGGGCGCGGGGCGCACCGAGGAACCCGGTCGGGTAGCCGAGGCCGGAGTCAGCGAGCAGCTCCCGGACGGGCACCAGTGCACCGGGGCCGTAGCGGTCGCGGAAGCGGGCGTGGTAGTCCAGCCACGCCACCGTCCCGAACGGCTGTGTGCTCAAGCGCATCAGCACGTCGGCGGCGCGCGCCGCCTCGTTTAGTACCGGCGGCGGGATATTGATCTGGGCATCAAGGCGCATGTCGACCGCGAGTTGATGCTCTGCGTCGGGCGCCAGAACACTCATCGGCTCAACCACCTCAGCCCGGACGAGCATCGCCTTCGAGCCGTCTACCTGCACGTTGTGGCGCGTCAGCAGTTGCCGGATCGCGCGGAGCTGCTCGAAGCTGCTCGCCACCTCGGGCAATTCGGCCGCACAGGCGCTACTGAGGACGTCGATGACGTGAGTCAAGCCGTCCACGGCGGTCATCGGCGGGCGAAGGTTGGTGATGAGGAAACCACCGTCGATCAGGCCGTGCAGCATCGCCTCGACGGTGGAAACCGGCACCTGAGGCACCTCGTGCGCGACCCGTGCGAGGAGCCGATCGAGAAGAATCGGCCACGCCGCGAGCCGGAGGACCAGCCCGACAGCTGCCGTGTTTTTGGTGGACGTCTCCCGCAGCATTCCGGGCGTCCGCTGCCCCAGCGATGACTGGGCGGCGACGACGACGCGGCCGTCACGCACGACAGCGGCGCTGTCGGCCACGACGATCAGCCGTCGCCGCAGAGCGCGATGCGCCTCCAGGCGGTCAACGACCCGGTTGAGCCAATCGCCATCTACGCGGGCCATCGCACGATGCCGCTCTCCGAATGTCGCGGCGGCCGGACCGACGGCAGCGGTCGTGATCCCGGCGAAGACCCCGAAGGGAGTGGTCCGCCGCCTCCACCGCAGCAGGTAGCCGCACGTCGCGAGCACGGCGCGGCGGACAGCACCGGCCGTTACGCGTGTCGCGTCGCACGAGATGAGCTGATCGACCTTACGAGCCAGGTCCGCGCTCGCCAGTGAGATGGCGTCCCGGACTTCTGGCCGACCCCACTGCTTGGCCAGCCATGCGAGGCCAGCCTCGGCGCTGGCCGCGGTGCCGACCAGGTTTCCTGCCGGCTCGGGGGCGAGGTCGCCCGGGTCGGTGTTGGCCCGGACCAGCACCGGGCCGATCGGCTGAAAATTGCGCTGGGGCGGCATCTTTCGCCTCCTGCCGCGAAGAAGGGGTAAGGGCCCGTCGGAGCCCGCGCGGCGCGGGCTCCGACGGCACTACTGCTTTGCGGAGCCTGAGGGGTCAGGCCGGGTCGTAAGACGACGTGGCGCAGGCGCTGGTGCCGCAGCTGCTTCCGCAGCCGTCGCTCGTGCTGCACGCCATGGTCACCAGCGGCGTGGTGGCCTCGACCACCCGCATGTCGAGCACGAAGTCGTCGTCGGTGACGACCTCGGCATCGCTCGGCGGGTCGTCGAGGATCGCGGTCGGCGAAGCCATCGACATCACTCTCCTTTCCTAGAGGGGTTGTGGGGTGGTGCCACCTGGTCGTCAGGACCAGGAGATCGAGACCACGCCGTGGGTCTTGTCTATGACGGCAGCGTCAGCGGGGATGGGGGTGTGGTCGCTGTCGGTGGGCCAGTAGCCGAAGCGGGGCTGGACGTCGCGCCCGTCGCGATCCCAGGCCCGAATCTGCTCGACCATCGCGGCGGCGGCCTGCTCGCCGTCGGGACCGAAGGCGCGGGCCCCGAACTCGAACCCCTCCCCCCGGGACGCGGATCGCAACGCCAGGTAGGCGAAGCCCGCGCCGTCGACGACACCGAAGGGGAACCAGAGGCGCTCGGCATCCAGGTCGGTGCCCTCGTCGGCAGCGACGCGGCAGAAGCCAGGCAGGAACCACGCGAACCACAGCTGCAGGTCGGCGAACGACACCCCATTGCCGATGGTCACGCCAGACCACAGCTCGGTCCGCTTGGCGGTAAGGACACCGTCGAGACGGTCCAGGCGATCAGGCACGCCGGAGTCGAACAGGAGCCGTACGTGCCGGCCATTCGCGTCAGGCAGCAGGAACACCCGATCGGGGTGCGCGCCGTCGCCCTGCATCGGTACGAATCCAGCGACCTCCACCGACCTGCTGACCAGGTGATCGCCGACGCGACGGAAGCCGATCGTCCTCGTGACCGCATTCATGATCAGCGGCAGAACGATCACGCCGCCCTCGCGCAGCTGATCGAGCAGGGCGGGAGCGATATCCCACGCGCCAACGGTGACGATAATCGCGTCGAACGGCCCCTCGTCGGGCACACCGTTCTCTGCGTCGGCGACGAGAACGCGGACACGGCTGCCGTAACCGTTCTCTTCGAGCAACGTCGCGGCCCGGTCGACGACCTCCGGGTCGATGTCCACACTGACAACCCGACCCTCCGGGCCGACGATCTCCGCAAGGTACGCGGCGTTCAGACCACCCGAGCCGACCTCCAACACCGTCATGCCCGGCGCGAGCTCGGCCTGCTCCAACATCCGCGCCTGGATGTAAGCCGCAGACACCGACGAGATCGGCGCACCGTGCTCGTCGCGCTTGGTCACCACCGAGTTGTCGAAGCCGTAGGCGACGCCCAGGTCGGTGCCGTCGGGCATGAACCGCTCGCGCGGCACCCGACGCACCGCCGCCTCCACCACCTCCGAGGTGATCTTTTGCTGGGCGCGCAAGTCGCTGACGAGAGCGGCACGCAGCTCGACGGCGCGATCGGAAGCGGATTCTATGTCCGTTGTCTGGCTCACTCGCTACTTCCTCTTCCTCAGTCGGCTCGGGACACTGTTCTCGCTCGCAACGGGCGAGCCAGCATCGACGGTGCGGCCAGCAGTGCTATCGGGTCCAGGATGAGCCGGCGGCCGGGGACGGGGGTGTCTGCTGGCGCCGCCCGGTGACGTTGGCACAGCACGCCGTCGACAGCTATTGCTAGCGCGATGACCGCCGCCAGGTAGGGCAACAAAGGGGGGCGCCCTTGGGTGTGACCTTTCGGACGGTGCGGAGTTCTTCGGCCGTTCGAAGCAGGCTCCACTACGATCGCCGCCGTCGGACGTTGTCGGACAGACACGCCCTCGAGCTTTGACAATCCACCGACACGGCATGGACAAGTCCCCGCACCATCAGCAAGCGCGGATCCGCGATGGTCTGTACCAGCGGCAGCCGTGAACTCCTTCTTCCGAAGCGTGGCTGAGGTGGCGTTTCAGAGGGGACGCTCCGGTGTCTGGCCATTCAGCCCGGCCGCGAACCCCCGCGACGCTCGACAGAGTCAACTGCCCGTACGCGTGCGACGATGCTGCTATGAACCACGGCAGCGCAGGCTTGGTTATCTGGGACGTTGACGGGACGCTCATCCCTGCGGACTTGCGCTGGCTGACGCGAGCGGTCGCTCGTGCCTACGGCATCGCGGAGTCCGAGGTTGTGTTTCCTGAGAAGAGAGTGCATGGGTATACGGACGAGTCGATTGCCGTCGACACGGCGATCGCCTCGGGCGTCGACCCGTCAGCTGCGGAGGCGGGCATACCCGCCTTCCGTCGGGCCATCGTCACAGTCATGCAAGAGGGTCAGCGGGAGTTGGCTGAGATCCAAGCGCCGTATCCAGGTGCGGTGGCGAGCATCGCGGAGTTGCACGATCGTGGTTTCACCCAGACCGTGCTGACCGGCAATCTACGTTCGGCCGCCGAGGTGAAGCTGCACGTGGCGGGCTTGAATGAGTTTCTCGACCTTCGCATCGGCGGATTCGGGTCGGACGCTCGAGACCGGTTTCAGCTTCCGGTAATCGTTGCTCAGCGCTACTCCGCGATCTACGGTCACCAGCTGGAACCTGATCGAGTCGTCGTCATAGGGGATGCGCCCAACGACATCGCTTGCGCACGTCACGCCGACTTTCGTGTCGCCGTCGTCGCTCACCGGATTGGGCGTCAGGAGTTGGCCTCGTACGAACCTGACCTGGTACTCGACAGTCTCGACCCAACGATGGTGGTTGCCGCCGTCAGTTCTCTGTTGAGCTCGGGCAGCTCGCCGGCCACCTGTTAGGCGGCCATCTGCTCCTCAAGTTCGAGGACAGCCGGCTCGGCGCGCCATCGGGCCAGTCGCTCTCGGGCTCTTTGAGCTCGAGCGATGCCTCGATGGTTTCCACCGGCTTTAAGCTGATCGTAGGTGTTGCCGAGCAGGGCGCAGCCTTGTTCAAGTTCGCCGGCCTCGGCGTAGGCGCTGGCCAGGTCTACTGCTGCGGCGAGGGCGACGTTGATGTTGCTCTGGTCGGGTTCCAGCATTTGTACTGCGTTTTCGAGCACCTTTATAGCCTGGTGGAGCTGGCCGAGAAGTAGGTGGCATGTGCCCTCGTAGACATGGAGCCGGGCGTTGCTCCAGTCGCTATAGAGGCCGACACAGTCGGCTGGTGACAAATCGTTGACCGCATTTTCTGCGCGCTCCAGGGCCGCAGCAGCCTCGCGTGGAAGCCGCAGGGCGGCATAGGCTTGGGCTTGTTCGGCGGCTATTCGGGCTCGTGCTGCGGCGTTGAGATGTGCGGAAGCGCGGGCGGCCTCGTCGAGTAGCCGCAGGCCAATCATGATGTCACCGTCTGCTTCGATCAGTGTGGCGGCTTCCGAGTGGAGGTTGCTCTCAAAGATCCGTGCAGTCGCGCTAATCCTGCGATTGCCGAGCCGGTCGCCCAAGTGGCGGGCGGAGGCGCAGTGAGCGAGTGCGAGGGCGCGCTTGCCCTGTGCGCTCCAGAGCCGGCTGGCGACGATTGAGGCCTCTGCAAGCATGGCTCCGATATCCGCACGGATGGGTGCGTGGCCGGCCTTACGGTAGAGCGTCGACAAGCAATCGCGGTGCGCCTCGATAAGCCCGAGTAGCGCGCTGGGTGATACGGCCTGACGCTGCTGGGCTAGCATGCTGGTGAGGGTGGAGAAGCTGTTCCACTCACCCATCAGGTAGTCGGTCTCAGGTGTGAGCGCTAGCGCCTCCACCGTTAGGACGGATGACGGCCGCGCGGCGACCAGAGGCTGAGTAGCAGTTATGCCGCTTGACGCGTGCCGGGTGCGGGCAAGCTGGATCTGATCGTACTCTCGGGTCAGTCTGCCGCCAGTCTCCAGTAGCTCGTCGCTTCGCGTCCAGAAGTCCCGCCGCACTCGTTGCCGGCCGGTCTCCACGTTGGCGATCGTGCTCCGTCCATAGTTAACACGAAGCGCAAAGGTCTCTTGTGTGTAACCAGCAGCTTTTCGGCTGCGGGCAAGCATGTGACCAAGGCCGATCCATGCTGTGGCTACGTCTTGCGGTGGAACGCCTGACATCAGCACCTCCCGACGGTGAACGCTCGCGCGATGCGAGACGCTGTGGCGTGAGAGGACTGTAGTGCAGGTCTGTGATGCTGTTGGCTAACCAGCGGCCTCTTCCCAGAATCTCCGACAAAGTTCCAACATCGCCCTGCGTTGTCTCGGATCCGCGCATGCTTTGTGGAGCCGCTGCGCACCTCTGCTACGGGAACCTGGGCGCAGGACGGCGTAACCGGCCGGCGGGCCAGGTCGCCCGCCATGCCACGCAATTCTCGTATCGTCAGCACTCAGACTGAGACATACCGACAGCTGAGTGCCCGGATGTCGATAACTGGCTGTGTCGGCACTGGCAAGCTCCCACCTTCACCGGCCCGCACCATTGAGCAGCCCTTTGTGGCCGCGACCCTCAGTGCGAATTCTAGTAATGCGGTGTCCGCCATACTCCAACACATTTGGAGTCGTCGCCTGAAGAGGGCTTTGTCGGCGGATTGTCGGACGTGACGGACGAACCTTACCGACATCGTGTCATTTCGCTTTTAATCATTGTCGTCGCCGCTAACAAGTGCGGGGCCCTGACCTGGATACGTCGCGGTTAAGCCGCAACAGCGGGAACTTCATAGCGACGGATCGTTGCTGAACTTTGAGAAAGGATCCGGGATGGACGACCTAAGTCGCTACGGCTACCGGCAGGAGTTGGAGCGCCGGCTCCGGTTCCGGGACCTCCTGGCTTATGGGCTGGTGTACATGGTGCCGATCGCGCCGATGGCGATCTTCGGCAGTGTCTACGCCGGCTCCGGCGGGATGGTGGCCCTCGCGTACGCGGTCGGTGTGGTGGCGTTGGTGTTCACGGCGTTTTCGTATGCGCAAATGGTGCGGGCGTTCCCGATGTCGGGCAGCGTCTACAACTACGCGGGCCGCGGCATCAGCCCGCCGGTCGGGTTCCTCGCCGGCTGGGTGATCCTTCTCGACTACGTGCTCGTTCCGGGGCTGTTGTACCTGGTGGCGTCGGTGGCGATGCACGCCACGGTTCCGTCGGTGCCGGTGTGGCTGTGGCTCCTCGGTTTCGTCGCGGTCAACACGATCGTCAACTCGGTGGGGATCCGCATGACGGCGGCCGTCACCCGGGTGATGCTCGTCGGCGAGCTGATCGTCTTGGCGGTCTTCCTGGCCGTCGCCGGATGGGCACTCGCCTCGGGTAGGGGCCGGTTCAGCTGGGACGCCTTCTACAACTCCGACACCTTCACCTGGTCGCTGGTGGCGGGGGCAGTGTCCATCGCAGTCCTGTCCTTCCTCGGCTTCGACGGGATCTCCATGCTGGCGGAGGAGACCAAGGGCGGCTCCCGGCAGATCGGCCGCGCCATGGCCGCCGTCCTGATCCTGGCCGGGGTGCTGTTCATCGCGCAGACGTGGCTGGCCGCGATGCTCGTCCCCGACCCCGGCAGCCTTCTTGCGGAGGGCGATCCAAACGGCACTGCCTTCTACGACGCTGCCGCCGTGGCCGGCGGGGGTTGGCTGACGACGACGTGCGCTGTGGCCACGGCGATCGCTTGGGGGTTGCCGAACTCGATGGTCGCGCAGGTCGCCACGTCTCGGCTGCTGTACGCGATGGCCCGCGACCGACAATTGCCGGCGTTTTTGGCGAGGGTGTCGATCCGACGCAACGTGCCGATCAACGCCACGCTGCTCACCGGTGCCGTGTCACTGGCGCTGGGCCTGTACATGGCGACCCGTGCGGATGGGATCACGCTGCTGTCGTCGCTGATCAACTTCGGGGCGATGGTCGCGTTCCTGGTCCTGCACGTCTCGGTCGTGGTGCATCACCTCATCCGGGAGCGCAGCGGGAACTGGTGGGCGCACCTGGTCATGCCCGCCGTCGGCTTCGCCATCTTGGTGTGGGTGGTGGTCAACGCCAATATCGCCGCCCAGCGTCTCGGCCTGGCGTGGCTCGCCCTCGGGATGGTCGTTCTGGCTGGCTTGTACCTGTCGGGCCGCCGGCCTGCGCTGTCGGGGTTGGCGCCCGCGCAGCCGCAGGCGCGTCACGTGGAGCGGGTGTGACCGGCGTGGACAGGTTCACCTACCGGCCCGCCCGAGACGAGTTGGCCTACGCCTTCGGTGGTCGGATGCCGGTCGCGCACGTGCGCGGCGGGGACGTGTTCACCGTGGTGACGGAGGACTGCTTCGGTGGTCTCATGAGGAGGCCGGCGGACCTGCCGTCGCAGGTGTGCCGCATGCCGTACCTCAATCCGGTGTCCGGGCCGTTTTTCGTCGAGGACGCCGAGCCCGGCGACACCCTCGCCGTCCACCTCGCCGCCATCACCCCGGCGCGGGACTGGGGTGTGTCCTCGACGTTCCCGCACTTCGGGGCTCTGACGTCTACCTCCCGCACCGCCACGTTGCAGCCTCCGTTGGAGGAGCGGGTGTGGGTGTACGGCATCGACCGGCAGGCCGGGACCGTCCGGTTCGAGGCCACGCGCAGCGACCACAGCGTGGACCTGCCGCTGGACCCGATGATCGGCACGATCGGTGTCGCCCCCGGCGCGTTCGAAGCCCGATCCACACTCGTGCCCGACACCCACGGCGGGAACCTCGACACCCCACACCTGCGCCCCGCCACCACCCTCTACCTCGGGGTGAACGTTCACGGGGCGATGCTGGCCCTCGGCGACGGGCACGCCCGCCAGGGCGAGGGCGAGGCCTGCGGCGTCGGCGTGGAGATCGCCACGACCACCACCCTCGCCATCGACGTCATCAAAGGCGTCACCACACGGTGGCCGCGGTTGGAGACTGACCGGGACATCCTGACGATCGGCTGCGCGAGGCCCCTGGAGGACGCCTACCGCATCGCCCAGCACGACCTCGTCGGCTGGGCCAGCACCCTGACCGGCCTGGAAACCCTGGACGCCTACCAACTCGTGTCGCAGGCGGGACGGGCACCGATCGGCAACGTGTGCGACCCCAACTACACCGTCCTCGCCGCCATCGACAAAACCCTGCTCCCCGCCCCTGGACCCGCCTACGGCGGGGCGCACGAGCGGCTACGGCGACTCATCGCCGGGCTGCGGTAGGAGCCCCGCCGATGACCGCGTCGATCCCGCGCCTGCCGCTGCGCGATGACCTGTTCCTCCTCGGCCACGACGACGACACGGGACGCCCCCACGTGCACCGGCAGACCCTCGCCCTGGGACTCGCGGGCGCGGTCCTGATCGACCTGTACCTGGCCGGGCGGGTGACCCTCGACCCGAACGACGACACTTGCCCGGCCAGCCGCCAACGGATACACCAGCACATCGACCGGCCGGTCGGGGATCTGATCGCCGACGCCGCGACTGCCTCCATCCGCCACGCCCACCCACCGCTGCGCGGATGGTTGCGGGGGTTTTCCGCCGACCTCTACGACCGCACCCGCGCCGGCCTGTTCGCCGGCGGGATCCTGCGCCAGCACACCCGACGGCGCCTCGGCGGCCTCATGCGCGCCGACACCTACCTGCTCTCTGACAGCAAATGGGCGGTCATCGCCCGCTCCCGCCTGCGCTACCTCGCCGCCGGTCACGAACAACCCGACAACCACACCGCCGCCCTCGCCGGCCTCGTCGCCGACCTCGGCCTCACCTACCACCTCTACCTCGACGACGACACCCCAGCCATGACCAGCCGCCTGAAGGCCATCGCCGCGCAGCACTACCAGCCGGTGCGCGACATCATCGCCGCCGTTGACGCCGCCGTCGGTGACTTGGCCACCGCCGCCTACCGCTAGCCCTGTCCGCTCATCTCGAGGAACCTCACCGTGACCAACCAATCCCCTGTGCGACCTCCGACCGGCAAGTCCCGCCCGGTCGGCCAGGGAGCCATAAAGGTTATGGCCGCCGCCTGTGTACTCGGTCTGCTCGCTGCCGCCACCGCTATCCCGACCTGGACGGGCATCTCCCGGCCGGTGCAATCCCCACCCTCGCTGCCAAGCACCGCCGCGTCCCGGCCGACCGTGGCACCGTGTCCATCGCCCGCCGCCCTGACCGCGGCACAGCTCAACACTCGTACCGAACAGAAAGTCGACCAGGTGGCGACGCGTCTGCCGGCGTCGACTCCGACATGGCAGGGCCTCAAAACGGTAGAAGCGGGACCGTCCGGCTCTGATGCCCTCCCAGGCGGGTTCGCCTACGTCCATCTACTCCAATGGGCCACGGACACCACGCTCGCAGGCAACAGCACGACCGCGCGGATCGTGCTGTTCGAAGAGCAACGCTGGCGTGCCGACGACGCCTCCGGCCGCGTCATCCGCAGCCGCTACCCCGGCGGCAACCAGCCCACCGACGACAGCACCTACTACCCCGGCCAGATGGACGGACCCATCGGATCGACCACCGCCGACCCGACGGCACTCACCGCGCAGATCGACACCACGCAACCCCGATTCCTCGGACCCACCGCCGTCATCCGCGGCCTCGCGAGCCTGCTCGGCTGGCGCACCCCCAACCAAGCCGCCCGCACCGCGATCCTCACCGTCCTACGCGACACCCCCGGAATCACCTACCACCCATCGGTGACCGACCGGGCAGGCCGAACCGGCATCAGCGCCACCGCCGAGGACACCCGCTTCCTGCTGATCCTCGGCCCCAGCACCTGCGAACTACTCGCCTACGAAAGAGCCGTACTCACACCGCCAGCCGACAGCGACCGGCACGGCGCCTTCGTCGACGACTACCACCTGTTCCTCGTTCACACCCACACCACGAGCAGCGACAACTCCTGACCTCGCCCAACCAATTAAAGGGATTCCCGCCATGGACACTGTCCCGCGCATCCGCGCCGCCCGCTGGGCAGACAAGGACCACGTCGCCGCACTCATCGCCGACGCCCTCCATCCCAGCCCTCTCGCCACATGGCTCATCCCCGACCCACACCCACGGCGCCGGATCCTCACCGACGTCCTCGCTATCTGGATCGAACACGCCATGTTCTACGGCGACATCTACCTCACCGACGACGCCACCGCCGCCACCGTCGGCTTCCACCGATACCGGCCCATCCCACCCCCCGCGAACTACCCCACCCGCCTCAGCGACGCCGCAGGCCCCCACGCCGACCGCTTCGACCTACTCGACCGACTGCTCGCCAAGGAACGACCCACCGAACCCCACTACCACCTCGCGTTCCTTGCCGTACATCCCACCGCCAGACGCTCCGGACGCGCCACGGCCTTGCTCAACCACCACCGCAGCCGACTCGACCACGTGAACGTCCTGTCCTGGACCAGCACCACCACCGACGCCCAGAACATCCACATCCGTCACGGCTACACACCACAACCGACCATCAACCTGCCCGAAGGCCCGACCCTGAGCACCATGCGCCGAAACCCGCGCCATCACACGCCCGGCCAACCACAACCAGTCCCACCACAAGCCAACGAACCCGCGCCGTTCTCTGGCCCACTTGGGCGTGTTGCGAAGTATTCAGGAGGGACACGGGAACTTTGAGGGCGCAAGGAAGCCGAAGCGGAGCCGCCCACTCACCCATTGCAGAGAATGCCATCGCTGTACGTGATGCCCGGCGCTTATCCTCGACTCAGCGGCTGATTTGCCTACCGCTAACGACTTCGTCAGGGATCAGGAAGGGTGCGGCACGGAGGCGTGTCGAACTCTGGTATGGGTGGCGGCGCCGTGCCCTGAGGGGTCACATGACCTGTTCCGGCCTTGACGGCGTTTGGCGGTCACCCTGCCTGGCGGCGCTCCTTGACGAACGGAAGAATAGATTTTCGTGTCAGTTGGACAGACGCGCATCGTGTGCCGCGCGAGCCGGAGATCCTGGCGAGCCATGCCATGATCGACTTCAAATCGGATGGCGCTCGGGCGTACCGCTACGATCCCAACCGGCCGCTGGGCGGGCCGGGCAGCTACGGCACGGCATTCGAGGCTCTAGCCGCGGACGGTTCCCCGGTCGCGGTCAAGGTTGTCGCGCTCAGCGGCAGCGCCGCGGACGCGAAGCTGGCCGAACGCGAGGTCACCATCGGGCGATCGCTGCCAGCGGCCGCTGAGGGGCATCTACTGCCCTTGCTCGACGTCGCTCACCGCCGCGACCAGTTGATTCTGGTCATGCCACGTGCCAGCCGAAGCCTTGCCGACCTGATTGCGGCCGAGGCGCCGCTGGATCCCGAAGGAACCAGCGAGATCTTGCTGCAAGTTGCCACCGCCTTGCAAGGCCTCGCAGCCGCGAGCGTGCTGCACCGCGACATCAAGCCTGCAAACATCCTGGAGCTGGATGGGCGGTGGCATCTCGCCGACTTCGGAATCTCTCGGCTGATGACAGCCGCGGCCAGCACCCTGACGTTTCGCGGTGGCGGGACAAGCGAGTATCGGGCACCCGAGCTGTGGCGTGGGGGGGACGAGAGCGTCGGTAGCGACCTCTACGCACTCGGGTGCATTGGTTACGAGTTGTTGACCGGCGTGAAGGCGTTCCCGGGGCCACACTTTCGTGACCAACACCTCGGTGCCGTGCCCGAGCTGCCAGCTGGCACGCCGGCTCAACTTCGCGGAGCCATCATGGATCTGCTGGCTAAGGAGCCAGCGTCGCGCCCCCCGGATGCACGCGCGGTCATCGATATCCTGCGACCTCGACCGTGGCTAGGCCGAGGTCAGCGTGGTCTGCAAGCAATGCGGGCACACTCGGCTCGTGCGCGGCTCGCCCGGGAAGCCGCAGCCATCCGCGTGGACGAGTACGCCGAGCAGCAGCGCCAGGCTGGTCTGCGGTGGGACCATCTTTGGAAGACCGTCGTGCGCCACGCATTCGCCGCCGTGCCGGACGCCGGGGCAGGCGAGGCGGCGAATGGCGAGCCGTTCTTGATCGTTGGTGACGCACGACTTCTGGTACGCCTGCAAGCGCCCCAGGTGCCGCTGTCGCCGCTGCTGATGGTGGGCCAGCTGGTGGCCACGATGCGAGATTACCCGGGTGACGCCGTACCAGCGAATCTCGCCTGCCTCTGGATCGACGAGCAACCTGAGTGGCTCATGCTTCGAGCGGCGACCAGGCCTGGACCGAACAAGATGGCGGGTATTGGCGTCGACTGCCACCAAGTCGAATGGGCCGACGATACCGTACTCCTTAAGGGAAAACGTCCCATTATGCGAGAAGCGGCGACGGCGGATCTGATCCTCGAGCTGTTCGACGAGGCCATCGCTATCTCCGGCTGAATCGGTGCTGCGACACCTCTGCGATCTTCTGGCGCGCGTGGAAATCGCTGCCATCAGGGTCTGGACGTCCACGGCCCGATTGGTCGACGCTGAGGTACGCGCGCTGAAGACCGGGACGATCCAGCCTCCGCCTCGACTCCCGTCGACTGCCGCGTCTGGCTACTGCGGGATTCCGGCCGTTTCGCCATACAGTTGCGCGCCCGCCATGTCTCACTTCGCGATCAGGGAACGTGCGCGCCCACGGGATTGCACGAGTTGATCTTGCAGGCTCGGCGAGCCGTGCCCTTCGCGGTGGCCGTGCATGGGCGGTGCCCGGTGCCGGCGGCGGACGAGGTCACAGCGCGACGATGGTTGACTTCGCGCGGGTCAGCGCGACGTAGAGGATGCGGTGACTGCTATTGAGCGGGTCGAGACCGCCAGCGAGTGCTGCCTTCTCCGTGCCGGTCAGGCAGACTCCGACAGCCTCCCATTCGCGGCCCTTGGCCTGGTGAACTGTGAGGCCGGGGACAGGATGTGTGACGTTGCGGTGCAGGAACGCCCGCAGCCACTTGAGTGGTTCGGTGTAGGCGTGGTGTCGGGGCCGGAAGTGGCGGGTGGACTCGGTGCCGATCGCTGTCACGAGGGCGTCCCAGGTGTCATTGACAGCTGTCGTCGCGTGCGAACGCAGGATGTCCAGTACGTCGATAAGGTGTGGGCGCAGCCGGTCACGGGTTGCCGGATCGGTTATGCCGAGCAGCCGATAGGACTCCTCGGCGAACACGGCATGCTGACCGAACGCGGCGCTGGTCACCAGATCCGCCAGCAGGGTAGCGGCGGCCCGCTCGACGGTGTTGGGGCTGTTGAACGACATCGGCAGGACATCGCCGCCAGCGGTCCACAGGGTCTTCCACTCGTGGGCCAGGACAACGTCGAGGGCAGCGCCGTCACGAGGTGGCACGGCGACCGGTTTCCGGTCGCGCAGATCCCGAGTGAGAGCGACGCAGTGCGGGCTGCGGAACCGGAACGAGCGGGTGAGTCGATAGGTGCGTAGTCCTTGGGCAGCGACGAAACCGTTGATCAGGTGGGTGCGGGCACCTCGGAACTCGTACAGTGCCTGCCACGGATCGCCGATCAGGGTCACTGTAACGCCGTGGTGCCTGGCTAGGCGGATCAGGTCGAGGTCGAGCGGGTTTGCGTCGAAGACCTCGTCGATGAGGAGGCTGCGGACGGTGGCCGCCAAATAGCCGCCGAGGAGCGCAGCGAGGTGCCGGTCACTCAACACCGCGGCAACGACGGCACGTACGTCGTCGTGGGTGCAGGTGCCAGCGAGGATGTTCTCCCAGTACGCCGGGCCGCTTATCCGCGCTTCGAGGGAGTCTCTAACCCGGGTCCGGACTATGGTCCGGTCACTTACCGTCAGCGTCTGTTTAATGGTGGTACGGGTGTGAGGGTGGGCGGTGCTCCACTTGTCGAGGACCCGCAGGTCGGCGTGTCCTCGCGGCCATGTCAGCTCCCCACGACGGAGGAGCTGATGGAGTAGTTCTAGCAGCAGGGTGTCGATGGTGACGACCCGGTTCGGTGGCCGCAGAGCTCCGGGGCCCCAGGTGCGCACGATGCGCTGGCGAAGTTCCCAGGTTGCGGCGCGGGTGAAGCTGACTGCGACGATCGCCCGAGGGTCGGCCAGGGCGCTGTAGTGCAGGAATCCGTACCGCTCGGCGGCCACCGTTGTTTTACCCGAGCCGGGCCCCGCCTCGATGAACACAGCCGGTTCAGTCGCGGCCGCGGCGAGCAGCTGTTCGCTGGTCAGTCCTTTACCGGTGGCCGCCGGCGTTGCGGATGTCGCGGATCCGGTCGCTGATGCGCTCATAGGTCGCCGCTGGGTTAGAACGGCAGGTCGGTGGTGACCGGGTCGGCCAGGGCAGCGTTCGGATCGGACAGGAAGTCGTAGAGCGCTGCGATGTGCCCGGGGACGGTGATCGTCGCCGGGTCGGTGCGGACGCGGTGTTCCAGCAGTTGGGCCAGGTTGAGGGAGAACTGCGCCTTCAGCCCCTTGCCGGGACCCTCCGGGCGGGTGCCGTCGGAGCTTCTGCTGGCGAACAGTCGGTAGACGCCGGCCACGTCGAGCGGCTCGGGCACGTCTAGGCCGGTGTCGTGCAGTGCGGCGGTGAACAGGTCCTCGTTGCCGGTGAGGAGTGATGGTTCGAGTGTGGGATGGCTGATGAAATATCTCAGCGTGTCCTGGTCGTAACTACCGACCCACGCGGGCGGGCCGTAGGACGCGTCCGGCTGCTTGTCGCTGTCGGCGAGGACCGCGACTCGAGTCGCGAGTTCGTAGCCGGGTGTAGCGAGCAGCTGGGCCGGCCATTCGCCGACTTTCCAGCCCATCACCGTGATCGTGAGCGCGTCGACGAAGGCGGCCTTGTCGGTATCGTCGCCGGCCCAGACCCGGCCAAACAGTCGTAGCACCGCGGCCTCGGTGACGCCTTCGACGAACACGACCCGTTCGGAGAACAGCGCTGCTGATCGGGTCGCGTCCATGTGCAGCCGGGCGAACCGCAGTACCTTGTCACGGTCCGCGCGGGGCAGGAGCCCGACCGGCCGCGTCACGTGAGCACCGCTGGCGGTACGGCGCACCACGACCAGTTCCTCGGGCAGGCAGGAGGTGACAATGTCGGTGGCGTGGCTCGACAGAATTACCTGCAGCTCCGGACGCTGGTCGACCACCTGGCGAAGATACCGGGCCAGGGCGTGCTGCAGCTGCGGGTGCAGGTGCGCCTCTGGTTCCTCGATCACGACGGTGGCGTGGAACGGCGTCGACGGGAAGAACGAGTCGTCCTCCGAGTCTCGCTCGGCTTTGGCCTGTGCCAATCTGGCTGTGGCAGCCCTCACTTGCGCGTCCAGATCATCCCCGGGTTCCTGCAGGCCCGAGACGACTCCCTCCGGCTGATCGACCATCAGTTCATCGATGCCCGGCGTGACGGTTTCACCGCCGGGTGCGGTGCCGAATGCCATGGCGTCGACGTCTGCGGCCGTGTCGGCCGCGTGCAGGGCTGTCGAATCCGGGATAGCGGCCAAGGTCACCGCAATGTGCAACAAGTTGACGTATCCGAGCCCGCTGATTTCGAGCTGACGGGCCTCGGCCCGGTCCGCAACGGTGGCGAGCATCAGCTCCAGCACCCGGGCCAGGTACTCGTCGTTGACCGCTTGGCCCCGCACGAACGGCCACTGCCGCGAGACCCCGGCGGTCAGATGCCGCAAATGTTCACCGACACGCTGCTCGATACTTTGCAAGATTTCGTGCTGGGCCAATGTGTCCAGCAAGCCTGCCGCCATGCCCCGCAGCGTCCGCAAGTTACGGGTGCCGGTCAGCCGCTGCTGTTGTGCGCGCAGCAGTTCCACCAGAACACGGGCCTCTCGGCGGGCGAGGTCGTCGACTGGATTTCGCCACGCCGGCAGATAGATCACCCGGACGTCGTTGATCAGGTCGGTGGCGTGTTCCAGGTTGGTGGCGACACGCCCGAGGTCCCGGCGCAGCCCGTACGTCCAGGTTCCCGCGATGCCGGTGCTAACCGTTCCCGCTGCCAGTTGCAGTTTGGTGCCCAGCGGTCCCTCGTCCGTGGGGCTCGCCGCGTATGAGTACTCCACCATGATGCTGCGACCGCCGGGGCCGAGAGTTGCCGACGGAGGGTTGGGAAGGCGGGGGAAGCGCAGTCGGTGGCCCAAAAAGACCGCATCGCAGATCGTCGACTTGCCGGCGTTGTTGGCGCCGAGCAACACCGAGAACCGTCCTGGGATGGTGCATTCAAGGACGCCGTTGGCGCTGGCTCGGAACCCGGTGATCACTACCTTGCTGAGGTGCATCGGCCGTTCCCCGTGTCATAGGTGCCGTTCGACTTGCCGATGGACCAGTGTGCCGCACCGCGACACCGACCGAAACCCGCAGACGACGGATTAGACGCTTCGCAGGGTAACGGCCCTCGTCGAGCAGAGTCGGGAACAGCAGCGGGGGTCGTGCAGCTGCTCGAGAACCTGGACGGCGCCAGCGACAAGTCGAATGACCACCCATGGGTCCCTGCGGATCTGCCCTTCGGGGATCTTGTTGCCGTCGTCGTCTTGGCGTTTTTCCAGGTGGTCCTTGCAACGTCCAGAGGCCGGTGGTGGGTCGTGGACCACGCATTCGCGCTCGATGGACAGCACCTCACCAGGCCACATTCCGGACAATAGGCAATGACGATGAAGCAGGCCGTTGCCAGTCGGCGGGCGTGGATTTCGGCCTCCAGGTAGCGGATGCGGCGTGGCTGCCAGGGGCGGCCGTCGAGCTCGACGGTGATCCACCCCGGCGCGCGGCGCGCCGCGCCGTATGCGCTTGCCCCCACCTCAACGGCCGCCGCCAACCAACCTGACAACTGCAGAGACGTAACGCCCCCACTGCCCCACGAGCGGCCGGTGCCTGACGGCACCGGCCGCTTCTTCATGCCCGCCGGAGCAACCGGCACCGACCAACCCGAAGGACATCTCCCATGACAACCCACCCACCTGCCGCGGCCCGAGTGACCAGCGCTACGAGCGACAGCGCCACGATCGCGCCCAAGCACGCGGCCGATGCTGCCATCGCCCTCCAATCCGCCCCCTTACACAGCGAGCTGACGGAGGTCAAGGAGCGAACGTCGCACGCCCACCGCAGCGTGCGCCGGCCGGGGCGACCGCCGGACGGGGGCGCATGACGCTGCCGCCCGACCGCCAATCTGAACATCATCAACAGCCGGATTCGACCGCGCCGGCCGACGAGCGACTTGACCAGCCGAGCGAAGACGACCGTTCATGGACGGTCGAGACCATCGACAGCAGCGCACCGCCCAGCGTCACCAGCGTGGTAGTACCCGGCCAGCCACCTGAGCTGAACCCCGGCGCGGCTGCCGCCCTGCTGAAGCTACTCAGACACGTGAACGAGCGCCGCACCGACAACTCGAACCTGGAGAACCGATGACCGCCCCTCAACCGAAACCCTTTGCCTTCTACGGCCGCGTGTCGACCGAGGACAACCAGGACCCTGAATCGTCCCGAAGCTGGCAACTCACCCGAGCAACCACACTCATCCAGCCTCACGGTGGACGCATCGTCACCGAATACTTCGACGTCGGCCAGAGCCCCTCCCTCCCCTGGCAACGCAGAGTCCAGGCCAGCCTTCTTCTCGCGGCGCTGCGCGATCCCCGGCGGGGGTTCTCCGACGTCGTCGTCGGCGAACCCCACCGCGCCTTCTACGGCAACCAGTTCGGTCTCACGGTGCCGCTGTTCGCTCACTACGGCGTCGAACTGTGGGTGCCCGAGATCAGCGGCCCCATCGACCCGGACAACGAGGCCCACGAACTGGTCATGTCCGTCTTCGGCGGCATGAGCAAGGGCGAACGCAACCGCATCAAGCTGCGCGTCCGCACTGCCATGGCCGCCCAGACCCTCCTCGAGGGCCGCTACCTCGGCGGTCGCCCGCCCTACGGCTACACACTTCGCGACCTCGGACCCCACCCCAACCCGGCCAAGGCCGCCGACGGCAAACACCTCAAGGGCCTCATCCCCGACGAGCAGACCGCCCCGATCGTGCAGCGGATCTTCGCCGAGTTCCTCGCCGGTATCGGCCTGTTCGCCATCGCCGAGGGGCTCACCGCCAATCACGTGCCCTGCCCGTCAGCGCACGACCGCGCCCGCAACCGGCACCGCAGCGGCATCGCCTGGTCCAAGAGCGCCGTCCGCGTCATCCTCACCAACCCCCGCTACACCGGCCGGCAGATCTGGAACAAGCAACGTACCGACGAGGTGCTGCTGGACGTCGACGACGTGGCCATGGGCCACACCGGCGTCATGCGCTGGAACCCCCGCGACAAGTGGGTCGTCTCCAAAGAGATCACCCACGAACCACTCATCGACGACGCGACCTTCGAACAGGCCCAAGCCATCCTGCAACGGCGGGGCCGGGGAACCGGCGGACAACACGTCCGGCAGCGCACCCGCAACCCCTACGTCTTCCGAGGCCTCATCTACTGCGCCGCCTGCGACCGGCGCATGCAGGGCCAGTACAACCACGGCGACGCCTACTACCGCTGCCGCTTCCCGCAGGAATACGCCCTCGCCAACCAGGTCCCCCACCCCCGCAACGTGTACCTGCGCGAGGACGCACTCACCGACCCGCTCGACACCTGGCTGGCCTCCGCCTTCGCACCCGACCACATCGCGCAGACGATCACCGCGATGGCCGACGCCCAACCCCTCAACCATTCGCCCACAACGGGCACCGCAGCCCAAGCGATCATCACCGAGTGCGACGCCAAGCTGGAGCGCTACCGCGGCGCCCTCGACGCCGGCGCCGACCCGGCCGTGGTCACCGGCTGGATCGCCCAAACCCAGGCCGAACGCACCCGCGCAGAAGCCGAACTGCACGCCATCGCGGGTGCCACCCCACGCCGGATGAGCCGAGCAGAGATCACAGCCCTGGTGACCGCACTCGGCGACATCACCACCGTGCTGCGCGACGCCGACCCCTCCGACAAGGCCGAGGTCTACCGGCAGCTAGGCCTCCGGCTGAACTACCAACCGGAAACGCAAACGGTGCGCGCTGCAGTGGATCTCAGCGCGCACCGTGGGGCAATGGTTTGTGTCCGAGGGGGGACTTGAACCCCCACGCCCTATACGGGCACTAGCACCTCAAGCTAGCGCGTCTGCCATTCCGCCACCCGGACCTGGGTGTGTCCAGCCTACCTCGCCGGCTTCACGTGATCTCACACCCGAAGCCGGCCCGGCGGGCCGCACGGGGAGTTACTGTACACGGCCGCGGTGGATCATGCACATCGCGTTCCCGGGCGCCGTTGGGAGCATTGACCTCCTGCTCAGACCCGGACGTACCGCCCGTAGGGGCGGGTCCAGGTAGCGTCCGGACGCGGTCTACCGGCAGCATTGCCACGTGCCCCATCCCTCCCCCCTGGCCGTCGTCGCGCAGCAGGCGCTCGCCCTGCGCGCCGCGGGCGAGTTGAGCGCCGCCCGTCATCTGCTGGCCGAGGCCATCGGGTCCGCCCGCCCCCAGTACGGCGAGGACCACCCGGACGTGCTCAACACCGCGCACCTGCTGGCCCGGCTGCACCGGGAAGCCGACGACCCGCTCGCCGCCCGGCGACTGCTGGAGGAGGCCTACACGGCCGGCGAGCGCCGGTGGGACCCGGCCGACCCGCTGATGCTGGCCCTCTCCTACGACCTGGCCGGCGTCGCCGAGGAACTCGGCAACCGCCACGAGGCCCGCCGCAACTACAGCCGGGTCGCGACCGCCGGCGCCGCCGTGCTCGGCGCGGACCATCCGGCGGTACGCACCGCACGCCGTTACCTCGGGCAGCCCACTGCCCAGCCCGCGCCGACGACGCCTCATCCGACCGCGCCCGAGCAGGCCGGCGCACTGGGCGCGCTGTCCGGGCCGACGATGGCGTTCGCGACGCTACCGCCGGTCCGACGGCCACCTCAGCCCACGCCTTCCCCCGCCGGGCAACCGCCCGCCGCACCACGTGCCGTGCCGCCCCCGCCGGCCCCGAACGGGCACGCGCCGGCCGCACCGGCGCCGTTCGCCCGTCCAGCGCCGCCGCCACCGCCGGCCCAGCAGGCGCCGCCGACTCCGCGAAGCCGTACGGCGTCGCCGGGCCAACAGCCGACGCCCGCACGGCAGGGCCAGCAGGCGCCGTCGGTATCGCCCGGCCATTCCGCGCCGTCCGCCCCACCGGGCCGGCCCGCGTCGCCGTGGGCCCCGCCGCAGCCGAGCCGGACCCCGCCGGCGGCGAGCAGCACCCCGCCGGCCGCAGTGCCGCCCCCGCCGCAGCCGAGCGCGGCAGCTCCGGTACCACCCCCGCCGACGTCACCGTGGGCGCCGCCGCAGCCGCCGGTAGCCCCACCGGCGGCGCCGATCCCACCGCCGCCACCTCCGCCGGTGGCCCCCCAGGTGCCGCCGCCGCCCGCCGTACCGGCGGCCCGGCCGCCCGTGCCACCGCCCCCCACTCCCCCGGCGGCCCGCGCCTCCGCGTTCCCGACGGGCGGCATGCCCGTGTCAGCACCGCCGGGGCACACTTCACACGCCCCCCGGTCGCACGCGCCCACGCACGCGCCCACGCCCCCGCCGCCCGCACCGCCGGCCGCGCAGACCGCCGTGCCACGGCCGGCCACGCACGCCGCCATGCCACGGCCAGCCGCGCACGCCGCCACGCCACCGCCCGTACCGCCGACTACGCAGGTCCCCCCGCCACCGCCACCAGCGGTGCATACCTCCGCGCCACCGCCACCGCCGGTACCGCCAGCCGCCCGCGCCCTCACGCCGCCGTCCGCACCGCCGGCCGCGCACATTCCCACGCCATCGCCGCCGGTGGCGCACACGTCCCCGGTCGCCCCGACAGTGCCGCCGCGGGTGCCGCCGGCGCCGGCCGTGCCAGCGCCGCCGCCGGCCGTGCCGGCACCGCAGCCCGTCGCCGCGTCGCAGCCGCAGCCGGGTGTACCACAGCGACAGCCCGCCGGTGACGCGACCGCGCCCGCGCGGTCAACCGCGATCCCGCCCGCCCCCGAAGCGGCACCGGAGGCGGGCGGGAAGGCCACCGCCGCGCCGGCACCGGGCGGCAACGGCCCGGGCTGGGACAAGCCGACCGTCCAGGTCCAGCAGATCGGACCGCTACTGGAGGAGGAGGTGGCGCGGGTCAAGGCCGAGCAGCGGGAGCGCGCCGAAGGCGGGGTACGACGCGACGGTGGGCCGCCCGCGTCCGCCGCTCCGGTCTCGCCTGCTCAGGCCGGCCCGTCGCCGTCGCCGTCGCCGTCGCCGTCGCCGTCGCCGTCGCCGGTCAGCATGCCACCGGCGCGCGGGCCGGTGGTCAGGCCGACCCCGCCAGCACCCGAGCACCCGGCCCCGGTCAGCGCCCCGCCAGTCAGCGCGCCGCCAATCAGCGCCCCGCCAGTCATCCCACCGCCGGTCAGCGCCCCACCGGGTTCTCCGGTGAGCGCCGCGCCCGCCTATCCCCACCCGGTCAGCGCCCCGCCGGGGCGTCGGGCACCGGTCAGCGGGTCGCCCGGCCAGCCGGTGAACGCCCCGCCCGGGCACCCGCAACCCGTCAGCGGTCCGCCTGGGCACCCGCAACCCGTCAGCGCCCCGCCCGGGTACCCGCAACCCGTCAGCGGTCTGCCCGGGTACCCGCATCCGACCAGCGCCCCGCCGGTGGCGCCGCCACCGGTGAGTGCCCCGCCGGCGCCGCCGTGGGGGCTCACCGCGCCGCCGTGGAGCACCTCGGCGCCGCCGCAGGCGGTGCGGGCGGCCGAGGAGACCGGCCCGGCGGCGGTGCCCGCGCCGGACCTGCCGGACCCGGACGGCGACGAGCGCGCGGCTGCCCGGCCGGCTTCGGTCCCGCGGGAGCTGGCGATGGAGCCGATACCGGAGGGCTGGCCCGACGCCACCCCGACGGATCCGCCGGGTCCGCTGGCGGTCACGCCGGCACCGTTGCCGGCCGATCCGGTCACCACGGCGACGCCGCCCAGCGTGTCCGTCGCGCCGGAGGCGCCCGTCCATCCCCACCCGGTGGCGCCGCCCCGGCCGGAGTCCGCTCCGTACCACCCGTCGCCGGCACACCCGGTCGCGGCGCCGCCGGCGTACCCGCTGATCGAGGAGCCCGAGCCACGCGGCCGGAGCCGGACGGCGGTGGCCGTGGCGGTGACCGCCGCGGGGGTGGCGGTCGCGGCGGTGGCCACGGTGGGGGTGCTGGCGTTGGGGCGGGACGCGCCGCCGCCGGCGGCCGGTCCGACGGCGTCGGGCGCCGCGGCGCCGACGGCGAGCGGGCCACCCCCGGGTGACCTGCGGCTGCGCGACGACTCGACGACGATCACGTTGAGCTGGACCGATCCGGCCGACGGGGCGGTGCCGTTCATGGTCGCCGGCGGTCGGGCCGGTCAGGCGCTGGGGGTGCTGGCCACCGTGGACCCGGGGCAGACCAGCTACACGGTCAACGGGCTGAACTCGCGGGTGGACTACTGCTTCACCGTGCTCGCGGTCTGGTCGACGGACACGTTCGCCACCTCCGGCCAGGTCTGCACCGAGCGCGGACGCGCCACTCCGACGAGCTGACCTGCGGATCCACACCGCACACGCTCGGTGTCCACAGCGGGACGGTACGGGTTCCCCCGGCCTGGACCGGGCCCATATGATGGCACCCGGCTCAGGGGAGGGTCGCCGGTAGGGCGCGCCACCTGGCTTGACGACACTGGAGGCAGCCGGCTGTGGCCACCATCGACGATGCCGTGAAGTCCGGGCCCGGCACCTCCCGTCCCCGGTCGCGGCTGCGCGGCGGTCTGGTCACGATCGGGACGGTGACGGCCCTGCTCGCCGCGATGGGGCTCACGGTGCTCGGGCTCGGCGCTGCCGACAACGCCGTCGCCAGCTACGACGCGAGTTCCTGGCTGTGGAGCGCGGCGCGCAGCGAGCTGGCCCGGGTCAACGGGGTCACCGCGCGGGTCGACACCCGCACCGAGGTCCCGGGCGCGCGACGGCACCCGATGCAGGTCACCCAGACCGACCGGCTGCTGATCCTGCGCGACTTCAACACCGGCCAGGTCAGCTCGCTCGACCTGGCCACCCTGCAGATCACCGCGACCACCCGCACCACACCCGGGCTGGGCGTGAACGTGGCCCTGCACGAGGACGCGGCCTTCGTGGTCGACGCGGTGCAGGGGGTCGTCCGGCAGCTCGACCCGCGTTCCCTCTCGCCGGTGGGCGAGCCGGTGCGCTACCCGCCGGGCATCACCGGCGGGGCGTTCGACGGCGAGGGTCGACTCTGGATCGCGGTGCCGAGCGAGGGCACCGTTTCGGCGATCACCGCCGCGGTACTGCCGGCCACGCCGGCGTCGCCCGCCGCAGGCGGCGGGCTCAGCCCGAAGCAGGTCGAGACGTACGACGTGGCCGAACCCAGCCACGAGCTGGTGGTCTCCACCCTGGACGACGGCGTCGCGGTGCTCGACCGCACCGCCGGCGCGCTGGTCACGGTGCAGCGGGGCGCCGTCAAGCCGACGCCGCTGACGCTCACCTCGCCGGGCGCGCTGCCGGCGCGCACCACCGGGCCGAGGGTGCCGGTCACGGTGCCCGGCGAGCGGCGGGTGCACGTGGTGGCCGAGGGCGGCGGCGAGGTGCGGGCGTTCAGCGTGCCGGGCGCCGGTGACCGGCTCACCCCGGCGGTCGCGTGGGGGGCTCGGTTCTACTGCGCCGACGAGGCGACCGGCACCGTCTACTCCTTCGACGCCGACGGCAAGCTGGTCGACACCATCCGCGGCAAGCGGCCCGGCCCGCTGGAGCTGGAGGTGCGGGAGAACCACCTCTTCATCAACTCCCCGGACTCGGCGACCGCACGGGTGGTCGACGACAAGCACCAGGTACGCGAGGTCGACAAGTACGCCAACGACGTGCTCGGTGGTGACCCGCCGCCGACTCCCCCGCCGCCGCCTCCGCCGAAGAAGCCGAAGGTGGGCAAGCCGAGTGCGCCGCGCTCCGTCACCGCGGCAGCCGGCAACGCGCAGGCCCGGGTGAGCTGGCGGCCGGCCGCCGCGAACGGCGCGGCGATCATCCGCTACGTGGTGGAGGGCGGCGGTCAGCGGCACGAGGTGGGCGCCAACCAGCGGGCCGTGGAGATCAAGGGCCTGACCAACGGCGAGACGTACCGGTTCTCGGTGCACGCGGTCAACGCCAAGGGCGCGGGGCCGTCGCGCAGCAGCAACCCGGTGACGCCGACCGCTGCGGTGCCCGACCCGCCGGCCAGCGTCACCGCGCAGGAGCGGCCGGACGGCACGGTGCTGGTGCGCTGGCCCGCGGCGAACGGTCAGGGCAACACCATCGCGAAGTACGCGGTCACCGCCACCTCGGCCGGCGCCAACGCCCCGGTGGGCGAGTCGGCCAAGACCGAGCTGGTGGTGCCCGCCGGCGAGCTGGAGTACGGCACCCAGTACGCGTTCACCGTGGTGTCGGTCAACAACAAGGGCGCCGGCTCGGCGGCCTCCCCGGTGAGCAACACGGTGGTGCCCTACACCGCCCCGCAGCGGCCGGCGGACCTGCGGGCGAGCACGGTGCCCAACCAGCCGGGCACGGTCGCGGTGCAGTGGTCGCCGGCCGAGCCGAACGGCCGCCCGGTGACGAAGTACCTGCTCGACGTGGGCGGGCGCAGCAGCGAGGTGACCGACACCCAGGCCACCGTGAGCGGCCTGGGCAACGGGCAGAACGTCACGGTCAAGGTGAAGGCGGTCAACGAGGCCGGGCCCGGCCCGGAGGCCACCGCGACCGCGCGGACGGTGGCCGAGCCGCGGATCACGGTGACCGGCTCGTCGGCGACCGCGACCGCGGCGACGGTGAGTTTCACCGTGGACGCCGGCGGCGGGCAGGCGGCCTGCTCGTTGAGCACCCCGGGTGAGCCGGCGAAGACCGGAGCCTGCTCCAGCATCACGATGAGCGGCCTGACGCCGGGGACGGCGTACACGTTCACGGTGACCGCGAGCAACGCCGCCGGCAAGGACACCGTCACCAGGGCGCAGAGCACCGACGCCCTCTACGGCATCGCCACCTGCCGCAACGGGGCGGCCGGAGAGACCGCCACCTACTGCGACAGGGACGTGAGCGGCCGCAACGGCAACGAGGTCTTCTCGGTGGCCCGGCAGGACAACGACCGTCAGGTCGGCTGGGCGAAGCCCGGCACGCGGCTGAAGGCGTACTGCAAGAAGTCGGGCGAGGAGGTGTACGCCTACATCTACAACAACGAGAAGCGCAGCACCTGGTGGGTGCAGGTCGAGTACAGCGGGAAGAACTACATCCCGTGGGCCTGGTTGAACCTTGAGGGTGGCGACAACATCAACGTCCTGCCGACCTGCTGATCCACCCTCAGGCAAGCAAGGAGCACCACCACGTGAACACCCAGGAGCCGCTAACCCAGGCGGAGGTGCAGGGCTTCGCCGCCCTCGCCGCCCGGCTGGCGGAGAACGTCAACGCGGTCGTGCTGGGCAAGCCGCAGGTGGTGCGGCTGGCGCTCACCGCGCTCTTCGCCCAGGGGCATGTGCTGCTGGAGGACGTGCCCGGCGTCGGCAAGACCACCCTGGCCCGGGCGATCGCCGCCACCGTCAAGGGCCAGTGGCGGCGGATCCAGTTCACGCCCGACCTGCTCCCCTCGGACGTCTCCGGGGTGACCATCTTCAACCAGGCCACCCGCGGCTTCGAGTTCCACCCGGGCCCGGTCTTCGCCAACATCGTCATCGCCGACGAGATCAACCGGGCCTCACCGAAGACCCAGTCGGCGCTGCTGGAGGTGATGGAGGAGCGCACCGTCACCGTGGACGGCGTCCGCCATCCGGTGCCGCAGCCGTTCCTGGTGGTGGCCACCCAGAACCCGGTGGAGATGGACGGCACCTACCGGCTGCCGGAGGCCCAGCTGGACCGGTTCCTGGTGAAGCTCTCCGTCGGCTACCCGGACGAGGCGGTCGAGGTGGAGGTGCTGCGCGGCGCGACCGTCCGCTCCCCCGAGGCGCTGACCGCGGTCACCGACACCGCCACCGTCGGGGAGATGGTCCGGATGGCGCTGCGGGTGCACATCGCCGAGCCGCTCTACGCGTACGCGGTGCGCCTCGCCGCGGCCACCCGCACCCATCCACAGGTCCGGGTCGGGGTCAGCCCCCGGGGCGTGATCGCGCTGACCCGCGCCGCGTGCGCGTACGCGCTGATCGACGGGCGGGGGTGGATCATGCCGGAGGATCTGAAGGCGCTCGCCGAACCGGTCTTCGCGCACCGGCTGCTGCTCACCCCGGACGCGCAGGTGCGCGGGGTGACCGCCGGAGAGGTGCTGCGCCAGGCCATCGCCTCGGTGCCGGTGCCGCTGCCGTCGGGGCAACCGGCCCCGGTGCAGGGCTGACCGGCAGCACCGGCATGGGGATCACCGCCCGCGGGGTCGGGCTGCTCGTCGCGGCTGTGCTGCTGCTCGGCGCCGGCCTGCGCTTCGCGTACCCGGAGCTGACGTTGCTCGGCGCGGCGGCCGCGACCGCGGTCGGCTATGCCGCGCTGGTCGCGGCGTGGCGGCCCCGGCTGGCGGTGGGACGGCACGCCGACCCGGACCGGGTGGCCCGCGGCGAGCCGGCCAGCATGACGCTGACCGTGCGCAACACCGGGCGGCTGCGGGCGGCGAACCTGCTCGCCGAGGACCGCTGTGGCGACGAGACGGTGCCCGTGCCGTTGCTGCGGCTGCGACCCGGGCGGGACACCACCGTCCGCTACGACGTGCCGACCCGGCGGCGGGGCATCGTCACGGTCGGGCCGCTGCGGGTGACCCGCCGCGACCCGCTCGGTCTGGTCGCGCTGGCCCGCCCCTACGGAGAGACGGTGCCGGTCTGGGTGCACCCGCGGATCCACCGGATGGGCGCGGTGCCCACCGGCGCCGGGCGCAGCCTGGACGGTCGGGTCGACGCCGTGCCGCACGGTTCGATCACCTTCGACTCCCTGCGGGAGTACGTGGTCGGCGACGAGCTGCGCCGGGTTCATTGGCGCACCAGCGCCCGCGTCGGTCAGTTGATGGTGCGGGAGAACGTGGACACCAGCCTGCCGCAGATCGTGGTGCTGCTGGACAACCGGGCGGCCGCGCACCCGGCGCGCGACGGCGGGGTGGCCGGGTCGTTCGAGTCGAGCTGCGAGGCGGCGGCGTCGATCGTGACCGCGGCGCACCAGGCGGACCTGCCGGTGCTCCTGCTGCTGGTCGTACCGGAGGCTGCGGGTCCGTCGGCCTCGGGCGGGCCGGACGGCGGCGCGGGCGCGGGCCGGGGTGCCGTGGCGCGGATCTGGGCGGCGCTGCGCGGCCGGCGGCGGGCAGTTGCGGACGACGCGGGCGCACGCCCGGGTGGCCAACCCGTCGGCGGGCCGCTGGACCGGCTGGCCGCCGTCGAGCTGGCCGAGAAGGAGGACGACGCGCTGCCCGCGACGGTGACCCGGCTGCGCCGCGACCGGCTCGGCGACACGCTGATCTTCCTCACCGGGCCGGGCGGTCGCGGCGATCTCGGGCACGTCGGCGCACTGCGCGGCGGGTACCCGTCAGTGGTGGTCGGGGTGTTCGGCGCGGCCGATCCGGTGCCGTCCGACGCGGCCGGCCTGGTGGTCATCGACGCGGCCGACGGGGAACAGTTCGCCGCCGAGTGGGACGGGGTCCGGCGGTGGTGAGTTTGCGCGACGGACGGCCCGAGGCCGACGCCACCGCGGGCACAGCCGGCGACGCTGCCGTGTCCGGTGCGGGGGGCGGCGGCGGGCGTCGGCGGGTCACCGGCGTGCTGTGGGCACTGCCGGTGCCGCTGGCGCTGGTCACGATGACCGCGCTGGCCGGCGTGGTGCTCGGCCGGGTGTACGCCGGGCCGCTGCTGCCCCGGCTGCTGGCCGGCGCGGCGGTGGGTGCGGTGCTGGTCAGCGTGGCCGCCCGCCGGCTGCCCTCGTGGCTGGTCGCGCCGGTGTCGGTGCTGGCCATGGCGGCCTGGACGGCGTGGTCGCTGCGGCTGGCCGCCGCGCACGCCGAGCTGCCCGGCAGCCTCGCCGAGGTGACCGCGGACGCGGCGCGCAACGGCATCCCCCGGCTGCTCACCGCGATGATCCCGGTGGAGCCGACCCCGGACACGGTGCTGGTGCCGCTGGTGGCGACCTGGCTGGCCGGGCTGACCGGCTCGGAGGTGGCGCTGCGGGCCGGACGGGTGCTCGCCGGCTACCTGCCACCGGTGGCGCTCTTCGCCGGCGCGCTCTACGTGGTCGGGCCGAACGCCGGACCGGCGCTCTGGCCGACGGTGCTCTTCGTCGCCGCGGCGACGCTGGGGCTGGCGGTCTCCGCCCGGCCCGCTCCGGGCGCCGGTGACCCGGTGGCCGGGCTGGCGCCGGGCGTGCGGACGGCCGTGCGGCTGCGGCTCGCCGGCGGCGCGGCGGTCGGGGTCGCGGTGGTGGTCGGCCTGGTCGCGCTGCTCGGACCGGCGATCGTCGGGCAGGTCGACGGCCGGCCGGTGGACCCGCGCCGCTACGTCGAGCCGCCGCAGGTGGAGACGCTGGACGAGAACCCGCTGATCCGGATCTCCGGTTGGGCGCTGCACCCGGAGCAGCAACTGCTGGAGGTACGCACGGACCGGTCCGGCGCGGTGCCGGGCGCGAGCGGCGACCCGGCCGGGCCGGCGTCGGCCGACCCGAGCGCCGGCCCGGCGGACGGTGGGCCCGAAGCCCCCGCCGAAGACAGCGTGCGGATCCGGCTGGCGGTGCTCAGCGACTACGACGGGGTCACCTGGCGGGTGGGCGCGACGTACCGCAACGCCGGGCGGATCCTGCCGGCCGCCACCCCGGCACCGGACAGCCGCGTCGAGACCGTCCAGCAGCGGATCACCATCGCCGAGCTGACCGGCCGGCTGCTGCCCGCGGTCGCCACCCCCCGCGAGGTCAGCGGCGCCCGGGTGGCGTACGACCCGGCGACCGGCACCCTGATCCGTCCCGAAGGGCTCACCCCCGGGCTGAGCTACACCGTGACCTCCGCCCAGGAACGCCCGGACAACAACCTGCTCGCCACCGCGAACGTGCCGGCCGGCGAGGCGGTCGCCCGGGTGTTGCGGGTCACCGACGGGGTGCCCGAGCCGCTGACCCGTCTCGCCGGCCAGCTCGCCGAGGAGAACGGCGCCCCGTACGCCCGGGCCGCCGCGATCGAGCAGTTCCTCGCCGAGCACTACCGGATGGTCGCCGACGCGCCGAGCGGGCACGCCTACCCCAACCTGAACTTCTTCCTCTTCGGGCCGCGCAACGGCGGCGGGCAGCGCGGCACGTCTGAGCAGTTCGCCGCCGCCTTCGCGGTGCTCGGGCGGCTGACCGGCCTGCCGACCCGGGTGGTGGTGGGATTCGAGTCCACCGGGGACGGTCCGGTCCGGGCCGGCGACGCGTACGCCTGGCCGGAGGTGCTCTTCGACGGGCTGGGCTGGGTGCCGTTCAACCCGCTGCCCCAACCCGACCAGGAGCCCCGGCCGGTCGAGGAGGACTTCCGTCCCGCTCCGTCGGAGCCACCGCCGTCGGAGGTGGCGGAGCCGACGCTGGAACCGACCGCGTCACCGGAGCCGGCCGCCGCGCCCGACGGGTCGGCCGACTCGGGCGGGCTGTCGACCACGGTGCTGGTCGGCGGCGGAACCGGCGGCCTGCTGCTGCTCGTCGGGGCGCTGCTGCTCACCCTGCTCGCGATGCGCCGGACGCTGACCCGGGCCCGGCTGGAACGGGGCGACCCCGGCCAGCGCATCGCCGGCGCCTGGCGGGAGGTCACCGACGCCCTGCGGCTGGCCGGCCAGCCGGTCGGCGACGACCTGGCCGCCACCGAGGTGGCGTCGCATGCCCGCCGTGCCGTCGCACCTGCCGCCCCGCCGACGGCCGATGCGGACGATCCCGCCACCAGCAGGCCGGCGCCCGCCGTGGACGAGTTGGCCGGCCTGCTCAACCAGGTCGGGTTCGCACCGGGCACCGCCACCCCTGACCAGGCCACCCAGGCCGTCGGCATCGCCCGGCGCTACACCGCCGCCCTGCGCGGGACGCGTCCACGCTGGCGCCGCCTGCTCTGGGCGATCCACCCCGGCCCGCTGCGCTGGCGCCGCTGAGCCCGCCGATCGGCCAGGGGGCGTGGTGTCGTCAGTCGCCCGAGAATCCGGTGAAGTGGATCTGGTCCGGGCGGCCGTCGACCTAGCTCACCACATGCGGCGGCGGTGGATCAACTGGTGAGGCGGCGGACGAGTTTGCGCAGGCCGGCCTGCCAGCCGTCGGGGTCCTCGGCGCGGCGGCGGGCGTACCCGGCGACCTCGGGGTGCGGCAGGATCAGGAACCGCTCCTCGGCCAGCCCCGCGACGGTCGCCTCGGCGACCTGGTCCGGGGTGAGCACGTCACCGGAGGCGGCGATCACCCGGGCGCCCAGGTGGCCGGCGGCCATCCCGTCGGCGAGCATCGGGGTGTCCACGCCCTGCGGGCAGAGCGCGCTCACCCGGATCCCCCGGTCCCGGTAGGTGATCGACAGCCACTCGGCGAAGCCCACCGCGGCGTGCTTGGTCGCGGTGTAGGGGGCGTCCCCGACGGCGGTCAGCACACCCGCCGCCGAGCAGGTGTGCAGCAGGTGCCCGCCGCCGCGGGCGAGCATCCCCGGCAGCACCGCGCGGGCCGAGTAGACGTGCGCCAGCACGTTCACCCGCCAGGCGCGGTCCCAACCCGCGTCGTCGATCTCGAGCCCGCCGCCGCTGGCCACGCCCGCGTTGGCGCAGAACAGGTCGATGCGGCCGTAGCGCCGCTCGGCGTCGTCGACCAGGGCCCGGACCTGCTCCTCGTCGGTGACGTCGACGGCCGTCGGGTGCACGGTGGGGCCGATGCCGGCGGCGACGGCGCGGGCCGCGTCGGCGTCCAGGTCGGCCAGGACGACGGCGGCGGCGCCCTCGGCGGTGAACCGGCGGGCCAGCGCCGCGCCGATACCGCCGGCGCCACCGGTGATCACGACAACCCGGTCGGTGAGGTTCACCATCAGGCCTCCGCTCCGTCGGGGCCCAGCCGGGCGATGAGCGCGCTCAGCGCCGCCGGCCCGCCGGCGGTCAGCTCGGGGGTGGGCAGCAGCGCCAGCACCGGCACGTCGACGCCGGCGTCGGCGTAGCGGCGCACCTGCGCCCGGCACTGCTCCGGCGAACCGTGCAGGATCAGCGTGTCGACGACCTCGTCGGGCACGGCGGCGAGGGCGCCGCGCCGGTCGCCGGCCGCCCAGGCCGCCCACATCGGCCCCAGCACCTCGTCGCGGCCGAGCCACCGGTGGAACGCCGCGTACGCCGGCACGGTGAGGTAGCTGGTGATCATGCGGCGGCCCAGCGCGCGGGCGTGCCCGGCGTCCTCGGTGGGGCAGACGAAGATCCGGGCGGTGACCTCGAAGCCGGGGCGGCGCTCGCCGAGCTCGGTCAGGGCGCGCGGCACGTCCTCGGCGGCCAGCCAGTTGAGGATGACCCCGTCGGCCTCCGCGCCGGCGAGCCGCAGCATGCCCGGACGCAGCGCGCCGAGCAGGATCGGCGGCGGCAACGCCGGCGGGCGTTCCAGCGTGAACCGGCGGACGGTGAAGGTGTCGTACGCCTGGTCCACGGTCTGCCCGGCCAGCGCGGCGCGCAGGAAGCGCAGCATGTCCCGGCTGCGCCGGAACGGCTCGGCGAACGGCACCGCGTTCCAGTCCCCCACCACCACCGGTGAGGAGGCGCCGATGCCGAGGGCGAACCGGCCCGGCGCGGTCTCGGCCAGCGCCGCCGCGCTCATCGCGAGCAGCCCCGGCCCCCTGGTGAAGACCGGCGCCACCGCGGTACCGAGCCGCAGCTCCGGCTGCCAGGCGGCGGCGAGCGCCAGCGGGGTGAACGCGTCGGTCCCGGCGACCTCGGCGGACCAGACGTCGGTGAAACCGGCCCGGTCGAGGGTCGCGTAGACCGCGGCGTGGTCGGCGAGCGGGATGCCGCCCAGCGGCACCGTCATGCCCCATCGCGTCGTCACCCGTCGATACTGCCCGGTAACCTCGGCCCGGAGCAAGATCCCGGCCGCGGCCAAGCCGGGCGGACCCGGACGGAACCCGGTTTCCCGGTTGCCGGTGGGCGGCGCCGCCGCCGGTGTTACGAATGCCAGGTGAGCTGGGCCGACGCCGGAACGCGCTGACCGTGGCCAACGGGGGCAGGACCCGCCTGGCACCGACGTCGGGCGATCCGGGGCGGGCCACTTTTCTGGAGCTCTTCTTCGATCTGGTCTACGTCTTCGCGCTGACCCGGATCTCGGCGCGTGCCTTCGAGGACCTCGCCGTCGAGAAGGGCATGGCGCATGGCTGGACCGCGGTCACCGGAGGCGGCAAGACGCTGCTGCTGCTCCTCGCGCTCTGGGCGGTCTGGCAGGGCACCGCCTGGACCACCAGCCGGTACGACCCGCAGCACACCTGGTTGCAGGTCATCGTGATCACCGCGCTGGCGTGCAGCATGGTGATGGGAGTGGCGATCCCGCGGGCGTTCACCGCCACGGGCGTGATGTTCGCGGTGGCGTACGTGGTCGCGCAGGTGTCCCGGCCGCTGATCCTGATGATCGCCCTCGGCCCGCACCCGTACCGGCGGCTCAAGCTGCGGATGACCATCATCTACGCCGCCACCGGGGCGCTCTGGATCGGCGGCGCGCTGCTGTCCACCAATTCGAAGGTGGTGCTCTGGACGGCCGCGCTCTTCGCCGAATATCTCGCGGCCCGCTGCGGCTGGCCGGTGCCTGGGCTCGGCCGGTCCACCGTCTCCCGCTGGGACATCGCTCCGGAACACCTGTCCGACCGGTACCAGCAGTTCTTCCTGGTCGCGCTCGGTGAGACGATCCTGGTCGCCGGTTTCGCGTACAGCAAGGGGCCGTACGATGCCGGCCACGCTGCCGCGTTCGGGCTGGCGCTGGCCACGTCGATCGTGCTGTGGCGCATCTACATGCAGCGGGCCGGGCAGATCCTCGCCGAGGCGGTGGGCAAGGCCCGCCACCCGGCGACGGTCGGCCGGTCCTCGGCGGACACCCATCTGGTGATGGTTATCGGCCTGACCGCCGTGGCGATCGGGTACGAACTGGTCATCGACCATCCGATCGAGCGGCTCCCCATGGCCTGGGTGGCAATGGTGATCGGCGGACCGATGCTCTTCCTGGCCGGCCGGGCCCGCTTCGAGTACGAGGTCTTCAGCCGGGTCTCACCGTCGCGGTGGATCGCCATCCTGGTGCTGCTGGCGTCGACCCCGCTGGTGGTGCGCGTGCCGGGGTTGGTCGCCGCCGCCACCGCCCTCGTGGTGCTGATCGCGGTCGCGGTGGCCGACACCCGCCGGGCGCACGGCCGGCCGCCGGAGGCCGCCGCCCCACCGCGCTGAGCATCGAGGTGAGACGATCGCGGCGCCGCCCGGATACTCTCTGCCGGTGACCTTCTCGATCGTCGCCCGCTCCGATGACGGCCAGCTGCACGGCGTCGCTGTCGCCAGCAAGTTCCTCGCCGCTGGCGCGCTGGTCCCGGCCGCCGAGGCCGACGTCGGCGCGCTGGCCACCCAGGCCAACGCGAACCTCGCCTACCGCCCGCAGGGGCTGACCATGCTGCGTACCGGAGTGGCCGCTGCCGACGTGGTGGCCGGTCTGGTCGCCGCCGACGGCGAGCGCGACCACCGGCAGCTCGGCGTGGTCGCCGCGACCGGCCCGGGCGCCACCTGGACCGGCCCGAAGTGTCACGACTGGGCCGGTGGCCAGGCCGGCGACGGCTGGGCGGCGCAGGGCAACATCCTCACCGGGCCGCAGGTGGTCGACGCGCTGCGCGACACCTGGCTGGCCGGCTCGACGCTGCCGTTCCCGCAGCGGCTGCTGGCCGCCCTGCGCGCCGGCGACGAGGCCGGCGGCGACCGGCGCGGCCGGCAGAGCGCCGGCCTGCTGGTGGTGCGGCGCGGCGGCGGCTACGGCGGCGGCAGCGGCAGCGACGTCGTGGTCGACCTGCGCGTAGACGACCACCCGGACCCGGTCGCCGAGCTCGACCGGCTGCTGGCCGTGCACAGCCTGCTCTTCACCCGGCCCGACCCGGCCACCCTGCTCGACCTCACCGGCGCGCTCGCCGCCGAGGTGGGCGCGCTGCTCGCCGCCCTCGGCCACCAGGACCCGGCCGGCCCGGAGCAGGCGCTGGCCTCCTGGGCCGGCATGGAGAACCTGGAGGAGCGGCTGGTGCCGGGGCGCATCGACCCGGTGGTGCTGGAGCACCTGCGCCGTGCCGCCCCGCACGTGCCGGCGCCGCGCACCGCCAGCTGACCGCCGGCGACCTACAAGATCCATATCATTCGCCACCGATCCTCACGTGAGCGGGCCCGTCCCCCGACCCTCCTTTGTGGAGTGCGAGCATGGCCCGCATGGACATCTACGAGGACGCCCGCACGGTGTCGCGGGCCGACCTGGCCGCCTGGCTGCGCCAACTGGCCAACCAGTTGGACTCTGACGGACGGGTCTACTACGGCGCCGCCGGCGCGGTCGCGGTCGCGGACAAGGTGCGATGCGAACTGGAGATCGAACGCGAGAGCGAGACGGAGTTCTCCGTCGAGATCGAGTTCTCCTGGACCCAGCCCGTGCCCGTGAAGGCGGCGGACGAGGAGGAGAAGGCGGCGAAGGACGACGACGTGGCCGAGGCGAAGGACACCGACGAGGCCGCCGAGGCGACGCCGCAGGCGTGACCGCCCGGCGACGGTGGCCACCGCCTTCGGTGGCTGCCGTTCGCCGTCCGCTCGACCGCAGCGGTGGCCGAATAACATCGAGGGATGGCAGCAGAACCGAAGACGGAAATGAGCCAGTCCAAGGCCTGGGCGTGGCCGGTCGGCATCCTGCTCGGTCTGGTGATCGGCATTCCCCTGCTCGGTCCGGCAGGCGGGGTGGCCTTCGGCGTCGCCATCGGCATCGCCTTCGCGATCGCCTTCGGCGCGACCCGGAACCGCGCTGAAGGGCAGACCGACGGTGGCGCCTCGCAGGGCGACCACGGCGCCGGGCAGGGTGGCGGGGCTTAGCCACCACGGCCCCCGAAGCGGTGGCGTCGGGGGCCGATCCCGTGCCGTGACCGGCGACCGGCCCGGCCCGGAACGCGGTGGGTGCGGGCCGCACCGCGAGATATAGTGCAGCCATGGAGATCACCAGGTTGTCCATCGCCGCGACCGCGCGAGCTACCCGCTCGACGGTCGCCGCCGCCGCCTGATCTCCTGACTCCCGCCGGCGACCGGAAACGGTCCGCCGGCGCCGTACGTCCTCTTTGTCACCTCCCGCGCCCACGCGGACCTTTCCGGTCTTCCTGACCCGAAAGGCCCTCCTGCCGTGAACCCGCAAACGATCATCGACACCTTCATGGACTTCTACCGCGAGCGCGGACACCTGCTGCTGCCCGAGAGCTCGCTGATCCGCCCGTCCGACGATCCGGTGCTCTTCACCAGCTCCGGGATGCACCCACTGACCCCGTACCTGGAGGGACGCCCGCACCCGCTGGGCGACCGCCTGGTCAACGTCCAGCGCTGCCTGCGCACCACCGACCTGGACGAGGTCGGCGACCCCACGCACCTGACCGTGTTCCAGATGCTCGGCTCGTGGTCGCTGGGTGACTACGACGGCCCGCAGAGCCTGCGGTGGGGCTACCACCTGCTGCGCGACGGCTTCGGCGTGAACCGGGACCGGCTGTACGCGACCGTGTTCGGCGGTGACGAGCAGGTGGGACCGGACGACGGCTCGCTGGCGGTCTGGCAGGAGCTCGGCGTGCCGGTGGAGCTGACCGGGCCGGAGAACTGGTGGTCCAACGGACCCACCGGACCGTGCGGGCCCGACTCGGAGATCTTCGTCTGGACCGGCGACACCCCACCGAGCGGCACCCCCACCACCGACGACCGGTGGATGGAGGTGTGGAACCACGTCCAGATGCGCTACCACCGCCACGACGACGGCAGGTTGACCCCGCTGGTCCAGCCCAACGTCGACACCGGGATGGGCCTGGAGCGCATGGAGATGGTGCTGCGGGGCGGACGCTCGGTCTTCGAGGGCGAGGGCTTCCGTCCGTGGGTCCGCACCGTCACGGACCTGTGGCGTCCGGACGAGCAGTCGCTGCGCCGCGTCTGCGACCACCTCCGGTCCAGCGTCGTCGTCGTGGCCGACGGGGTACGGCCGTCGAACACCCGACACGGCTACGTGCTGCGCCGGCTGGTCCGGCGGGTGCTCACCACCCTGTGGCGGGACGACCCCACGCGTACCCTGTCGGACCTGCCGACCGAGCCGATCACGCACACGCTGGACTGGTTCCGGCTGGGCGTCGACGTCGGCGAGCTACGCGCCCTGCTGCGCGACGAGGAGCGGCGGTTCCGCGAGCTGCTGCGTCGCGGTCGCCAGGTCGTCGCCCGTCAGCTGTCCGGCGGGCCGCTCACCGAGGACGACTACCGCTACCTGCACGACACGCACGGCCTCCCCCGCGACCTCGTCGAGGGGCTGGCGGCCGAGGCGCGGTGACCCGCGCGACGACCCGTCGTCGCCGTGCCGCACTCTCGCGGCGACGACGGAGTCGCCGACTACGCCCTGTCCCAGACGCCGGTGGCGGCGGCGTCCTTGGCGTAGTCGGCGAAGTCGCGCGGCGGCCGGCCCAGTGCGCGCCGCACCCCGTCGGCCACCTGGGCGTTGCGACCGTCCAGGACGGTCGTGAACAGGTACGTCAGCAACTCGACGACCTCCGCCGGCACACCCTCGGCGGCCAACGCCCCCGTGTACTCCTCGACGGAGACCGGAACGAAGGCGATACGCCGGCCCGTCGCCCGGGCGATCTCGTCGACCGCGTCGGCGAAGGTGAGCAGCCGCGGGCCGGTCAACTCGTAGAGCTGCCCCGCGTGGCCGCGCCCCGTCAGTGCCGCCACCGCCACCTCGGCGATGTCGTCGGCGTCCACGAACGGCTCGGGCACGGTCCCGACCGGGAGAACCACCTCACCACCCGACACCGGCTCCCGCAGGTAGTCCTCGCTGAAGTTCTGGTTGAACCAGCTCGACCGCAGGATCGTCCACTCGACCCCCGCGGACTCGATCAGCTTCTCGGCGGCCCGGGCCTCCTCCTCACCCCGCCCGGACAGCAGCACCAGCCGGGAGACCCCGGAGGCCACCGCGAGATCGGCGAACGCGCCGACGGTCTCGGGGGCGCCCGGCACGGCGAGGTCCGGGTAGAAGGACACGTACACGGCGCCGACGTCGCGGACGGCCGGCGCCCAGGTCGTCCGGTCCGTCCAGTCGAAGGGCTGCGCGGCGGACCGGGAACCCACCCGGACCGGCACTCCCCCGCCCCGCAGTCGCTGTACGACGCGACGGCCGGTCTTGCCGGTGCCGCCCAGGACCAGGATCGTCTTCTGCTCTCGCGCGTTCGTCATAGGAACCATTGAAGGGCGGGCCGGTGAGACTGCACATAGCCAGGACGCGCACCTTTGTGTTCAATCGTCTACGTGGATGCTGTCTCCGGTCTGCTCGACGGACCCCGGGCGCAGGGCGCGTTCCTGCTCCGCTCGATCCTGACCCCGCCCTGGTCGATGGCCATCAGGGACGAGGCGCCGCTCACCCTGGTGGCCGTCGTCCGGGGCGACGCCTGGACCGTTCCCGATGAGGGCGCGGCCGTACGGCTCGGCCCCGGGGACGTGGCGATCATCCGGGGCACCGGCCCGTACACCGTCGCCGACGACCCGGCCACGGCGCCGCAAGTGATCGTCCATCCGGGCCAGCGCTGCACCACCCCGGACGGCCAGGAACTGTTCGAGATGACCCAGCTGGGCGTACGGACCTGGGGCAATGGCCTGGACGGTCCGACGATCCTGCTCACCGGCACGTACACGATGCAGGGTGCGGTCGGCCAGCGGCTGCTGGGCGCGCTGCCGCCGCTGGTGGTCGTGCGACGCGATTCCTGGGACTCCCCGTTGGTCGCGCTGCTGGCCACCGAGATCGTGAAGGACGACCCCGGTCAGGAAGCGGTGCTCGACCGCCTACTCGACCTGCTGCTGATCGCCACGTTGCGGGAGTGGTTCGCCCAACCCGGGGCCAAGGCCCCTGCCTGGTACACGGCACACGGCGACCCCGTGGTCGGCAAGGCCCTGCAACTGCTCCACAACAACCCCGCCCAGCCCTGGACCGTGGCGTCCCTGGCTGCCCAGACCGGGGTCTCCCGGGCCGCGCTGGCCCGCCGGTTCACCGCGCTGGTCGGTGAACCGCCCATGTCGTACCTCACCGAGTGGCGGCTGGCCCTCGCAGCCGACCTGCTCCGCGAGCCGGACGCCACCGTCGGTGCGGTCGCCCACCGCGTCGGCTACGGCAGCTCCTTCGCCCTGAGCACCGCCTTCAAACGCCGCCGCGGGGTGAGCCCTCGACAGCACCGGGTGGCCGCCGGTGCTTAGCTCTCAACATCTGTAAGCGGAGATCCGACGCGCCGCTGTCACCATGTCCTCACAACTCGCGATACGTCCGACCCAATTCGCCTTGTCGTCCTTTCGGCCCGTGTCTACTGTGCGGTGATGCGCTCGCGACTGCTGACGGTGACCTACGACGCGCACGACCCGGCTCTCCTGGCGAAGTTCTGGGCCGACATGCTCGGCCGGCGGATCGTCGAGGACGCTCATGGGGTGTTCCTGCCTGGCACGGACACCCAGCTCAGCCTCCGGTTCGTCCCGAGCCGCGCGGAGCAGGGAGGGCCGAGCCGCACCATGCACCTGCACCTGACCAGCGCCGGCCAGACCGATCAGCACCAAACGGTGGCGACGGCACTGGAGCTCGGCGCCGGCCACCTCGACGTCGGGCAGCGCCCGGAAGAGGAACACGTAGTCCTGGCCGACCCCGAAGGCAACCCATTCTGCGTGATCGAGCATGGCAACACCTTCCTCGCCGGGTGCGGCTTTCTCGGGGAGATCGCCTGCGACGGCACCCGGGAGGTCGGCCTCTTCTGGAGCCGGGCGCTGGGCTGGCCACTGGTGTGGGACCAGGACCAGGAAACCGCGATCCAGTCGCCGCACGGCGGCACCAAGGTCGCGTGGGGAGGCCCGCCCGTCACTCCGAAAGAGGTGCGGAACCGGCAGCACTTCGATCTTGCCTCGGTCGGTGGCGGCCAGCAGGCGGAGGTCGATCGACTGGTCTCCCTCGGGGCCACTCAGCTCGGGATCGGTGCGGACGGCGCCGTCATGCTGGCCGACCCCGACGGCAACGAGTTCTGCGTGACAACTGAATGACCACGGGGCCGCCTGGTCCCCCAGCGCGTCACAGCGGCCCGCTGCCGATCATCGCCCGGTGCTGCCCGCCACCGCGCGCCGCGGTCACGGGCGGATCACCGCCCGCCTGCCGCGCAGCTCACCCCGCTCGAGCATGCGGTGCGCCTCGCCCGTCGCCGACAACGGCAGCGGCAGGATCTCGCGCGGGGCCACCCGCCCGTCGACGAGCAGCCGGTTCACCATGCCGGCGGCTTCGGCCAACTCCGCGACGGTGGCGCGGGAGATCGCGAAGCCGATGACGGCGCGGTCGTACTGATAGAGCGCGCCGGCCGGCAGCACCGGCCGGGAGGCGCCCCCGGCGAACAGCACGATCCGTCCGCGTGGGGCGAGCAGGTCGAGCACCGACTCCACCTCGTTACGCCCGGCCGTGTCCAGGAACACGTCGACGCCGTCGGGGCAGGCCGATCTCAGCCGGTCGACGAGGTCCGGGGCGCGATAGTCGAGCACCTCGCTGGCGCCGGTGCGCCGGCAGTAGTCGGCGTCCGCCGCCGAGGCGGTCGCCACGACGCGGGCACCGGCCGTGGCGGCGAGGGCCACCAGCGCCACCCCGACGTTGCCGGCGCCACCCGCGACGACCACGGTCTCACCGGGCCGGAGCCGGCCGTGGACGAACAACGCCAGGTACGCCGTGGCGGCCGGGTGCACCACGGTCACCGCGGTGGCCGGCTCGACGCCGGCGGGCAGCCGGTAGAGCCGGTCCACCGCGACCACGGCCTGCTCGGCGGCGCTGCCCTGCCGTCCGTCGTGCCCCAGGCTGTTGCACCAGACCAGGTCGCCGGAGCGGAAGCCGGCGACGCCCGGGCCCACCTCGGCCACCCGGCCGACCAGGTCGCGGCCGACCACGAAGGGCCACGGCAGCGGCGTGGGATAGGCCCCGGAACGTACGAAGGTGTCGACGGGGTTGACGGTGGTGGCGACCACGTCGACCAGGACGTCGGTCGGGCCCGGGCGGGGTGCCGGCAGCTCGCCGAACCGGATGTCGGCGGCGGACCCGGGACGCTCGATGTACGCGGCTCGCATGCCCTCATTCTGGTCGGCATCCCGAGGGCCCGGCGCTCCGACCCGGAATGTGAGAGGCGCCGGACCGACGCAGAACACCAGGTCAGGGCCTTCGCCACCGGCCCGCCGCCCGGCATTCGAACCCGGAACCGCGGGCGCCCTCGCGTCGAGGGCACCCGCTTCGCTCGGTGCGTCAGGCCGATGCCCGGACGGCCGGGCCCGCCGTCCGCTCCCCCGTGACGCGGCGGCGCCGGGTCGGCAACCCGAGCGTCGGGTTGGCCACGCCCCAGGCGGCACCCTTGCAGACCAGCTCCTTGTAGACGGCGGCGAGCCGTCCGGTCAGGACCGCCTGCACGGCGCGGTCGTCGGCGGTGACGTACTGGATCAGGCCCTCCTTGCGGCCCAGCGAGATGCACTGGTTGAAGTAGCGGATCGGCGCGTTCGGGATCTTCCCGCCGGTCAGACGCGCCGCGATCGCGTCGGCGGCCTGCCACGCGGCCGGAGTTCCCGAGGCGCACGACATCCGCAGCGGCTTGTCTCCGGGGCCCATCGCCATGGCCGCGTCGCCGATGGCGTACACGTCCGGGTGCGAGACCGAGCGCATGGTGCCGTCGACCACGATCTGGCCGGTGCCGGTGACCTCCAGGGCGGTCGCCTTCGCGATCGGGTGGACCGCGAAGCCGGTAGTCCAGACGGTGACCGCGGCCGGGATGGCCTTGCCGTCGGCGGTGGTGACGCGGCCGGCTTCGACGCCGGTGACGGCGGTGTGCTCGTGCGCGGTGATCCCGAGCCTGCCGAAGACCTTCCGCAGGTGCGCGCGGCCCCTGGGCGAGAGCCAGTCGCCGAGGCCGCCGCGGGCGGCGAGGGCGACGTCGAGGTCCGGGCGAGCCTCGGCGATCTCGGTCGCGGCTTCCACGCCGGTGAGCCCGCCGCCGACGACGACCACGCTCTGCCCGGCGTCGAGTCGGGCCAGGCGCTCGCGCAGCCGGAGCGCTCCGGGGCGGCTGGCGATCTCGTAGGCGTGCTCGGCGGTCCCGGGGACGCCCTGGGCGTTCCAGCCGCTGCCGAGGGCGTAGACGAGCGTGTCGTAGGCGAGTTCCTCGGCGCCGTTCGCGTCGACGACGGCGACGGTCCTGCGGTCGACGTCGACGCCGGTGATCTTTCCGAGCCGCAGTTCGACGCCGGTGCCCGCGAACATCTCGCGGAATGGCCGGGGCTTGAGGTCCTGGCCGGTCGCCAGCTGGTGCATGCGGACGCGTTCGACGAAGTCGGGCTCGGCGTTGACGAGCGTGATGGCGACGTCCTCGCGGCGGAGCCGCTTGGCGAGACGGCCGGCGGCGATGGCTCCGGTGTATCCGGCTCCGAGGACGATGATCCGGTGCTGCATTTCGCTGCTCCTGTCTGCGCGGGCTTGCCCTATGAACCGGGCGGCCCGCCGTTTCCTGACAGCAGCGCGATGTGAAGCAGCTCACGTACGGGTCAGAAGGCCCGGAACAGGGGCTCCCCGTGCTCGGCGGCCGCCCAGTGCGCGGTCGCGCGTTCGAGCTTGTCAGGGTTGACCTGGTTGCGGCACGCCGCGATTCCCTCGGCGGTGACCTCCAGGCACATGACGCCGATGACCCGGCCGTCCACGACGGCCACGACGGCGGGGTCGCCGTTGGCGGTCCAGGCGTAGATCTCGACCGCGCCGCCGAGCAGGACGCGCTTGGCCTCGCCGGGCTTGAACAGGCCCCGCAGGAACTTCGCGACCGCGACGGCGCCCTCGATCGCCCTGGCGCGGGCCGGGACCTTTCCACCGCCGTCGCCGACCGAAACGGCGTCCGCGGTGAGCAGGCGTACGAGCGGCTCGATCTGGCCGCTGGTGGTGGCCGCCATGAACTCCTCGACGATCCGCCGGGCGGCGGCCTTGTCGATCTCGGCGCGGGCCTTGCCGTCCGCGATGCGCTTCTTGGCACGGTGCAGGATCTGCTGGCTGCCGGCCTCGCTGATGTCGAGGATCTCGGCGATCTCCCGGTGCGGGTAGTCGAAGGCCTCCCGCAGCACGTACACCGCCCGCTCGTTGGGCGAGAGGCGCTCCATGAGGGTGAGGACCGCGTACGAGACCGATTCGCGCTGCTCGGCGGAGTCGGCCGGGCCGAGCATCGGGTCCCCGCCGAGCAGCGGCTCGGGGAGCCACTCGCCCACATAGGTCTCGCGGCGCGCCCGCGCGGAGGTGAGCTGGTTGAGGCACAGGTTGGTGAGGGCCTTCGTCAGCCAGGCCTCGGGGACCTCGATGCGGTCGACGTCGACGGCCTGCCAGCGCAGGAACGTCTCCTGCACGGCGTCCTCGGCCTCCGCGGCGGAGCCGAGGAGGCGGTAGGCGATGGCCTCCAGGCGGGGCCGGAAGGCCTCGAACCGGTCGACGTCGTTCGCCATCAGGGGCACGGCTGGATCCTAGCCCGAGCGGCGCGACTCGGCCGCGATGGCGGTGTCGGTCGAGTAGCCCCTGCCGGCTACCGCTCGCAGGACCCGCTGTCGAGGTGGAAGTACCTCGTGTTGGCCCAGCGGCAGAGCCGGATGCCGACGACAACGCCGGCGATCGTGACCAGGGCGGGTAGGTACCCGCTGGCGACCTGCACGATCGGGATCGCCGGACAGCCACCCGAGATCGCCCAGCCGGTACCGAACAGCACCGCGCCGGGGATCACGCCGGCGTGGATGCGTCCCGGGTTGCGGCGGACACGCAGTACGGCGAACACCACGACGATGATCGCTACGGCGCCGGCGAAGGCCAGGAACATGCGAGGATCCTGGAAGGTGAACATGCGGTTCAGTTCGGCGTAGTCAGCGAAGCCGATGTTCGTGACGGTGAAGCCGAGGGCAAGCCCGGCGATGATGTTGGCGACGAGTATCCCGCCCCGGGTACGCATCAGATCACCTTCCACAGCAGAAATGACACGAGGACGCCGGTGCCGAAGAAGACGGCGGTGGCGACGATGCTGACCGGCTGTAGTCGGCCGCAGCCGTTGAGCCCGTGACCGCTGCTGCACCCTCCGGCGAGACGGGTGCCGAAGCCGACGAGCACACCGCCGACGAACAGTGTGCCGATCATTGCGATCGGCTTGTCGGTCACGATCCGGCCGAAGGCGTCGCCCATGTCGAGGCGGAGCTGGAATCTGCCGGCGGTAACGGCCGCTACCCACCCGCCGACGAAGATTGACAGAAGCAGGGCGGCCTGGCTGACCAAGGGCGCCGGGAGCATGCTCGCCATCGAGGAGCTCACCGCCGTCGGCGGTCGCACCTCCTGTCCCGGTGTCCGCGCGTCTCCGTGCGGAGCGGGAGGCGCGGCAGGCGCAGGCGAACCCGCTCCGAACTGGTCGGCGGTGGCCACGGCGAGAGCGTCGGCGAGGACACGTTCGTCGGCGAACTGGGCGTTCACCCGTTCGACACGGCGTTCGGCGCGCCAGTGCAGCACACGGTCCCACGCGCCGGACACCCCGAAGGATCGATCGGTCGTCACGGCGTAGTTGATGGTGGTGAGGGCGAGCCCGGCGGCCCCCGCCCACCACGGCCAGTATCCAGTCATGCGGAGGTCGCCAGCCAATCTGTTAGTCGGGTCCACCACCGGACCCGCCGAGGCGCCGGTGGGGTCGATGGGGTTCCGGCGGGGTGGGGGCCCTGCGGGGCTGGTCCGGTGTTCAGGCCTTGGGTGGGTACCGGTACCGGGTCGGGCTGCCGGGCCGGCACCGCCGGCGATTCGAACCGTTGCGAGGAGCCCGGACCGAGCCGTGACGTCGGTGTCTGCGGCGTCTTGGTCCCCGCCGAGCCAGCGGCGGCGGCGCCTCGCAGGTGCAACGCGTCGGAACCGTTCGGGAGGAGGGTGATCGGCACGAGCCGGCCCGTCCTGGACAGCTGGTACCGAGCGCACGTCTGCCAACCCTCGGCACTGTCGCAGTAGTGGTCGCGCCAGTTACGCAAGCTTGCGTTGAGCAGCGGGAAGAGCGGACAGCCCTGAGCGTGTGAGCAGCCCATGTTGCTCCGATCTGGCCAGCGTCACCCGGGGCTATTGGGCGAGATGGCATGAGCTGGAGGGGTAGGTCTCGGTCAGCGAGCTTACATACCGAATAGGCGATTAGCGATACCGGGGTGATCAAGTCGAACCCCACCTGATCAATGGCTTCGCCCCGGGCCTGCCTCGACCTGGGCGCGGACGGACGTCCGTCGTCCGGGGCGGACAGAAACCGCTCAGCCGCCGAAGGAGAGCCAGCGGAAGCCGGCGGCGTCGACCACCGCCCGTTCCCGGTCGGTGAGCGGCGCCCGCCCGGTCGCCTTGCGGATCAGCGTCAGCCGGTCCCAACCCAGCTCGACCGGGACCGGTCGCCCTCCGGCGAGCAGGTCGGCGACCACCTCCGCGGCGGCCGGGGTGAACCAGGGCTCGCGGTGCAGCGCCGCGGCGAGGTCCAGGCCGTGCACACCGACCTCCACCACCCGGGTACGCAGGAACTCGGTGAGGCTCATCGCGTCGCCGTGCCGGGTGCGGACCACCCGGTCGGCAGGCGCGACGGCGACCGCCGCGTCGGCGGCCCGCCAGGCCCGGTCGAAGTCGGCCACCAGCGCGGGGCCGTCGAGCTGTCGCGCCTCCCGCCGCCCGCTGTCGATCCGGGCCGCGTCGACGTCGGAGGTGAACTTCGGTGCGCCGAAGTAGCCGGCGGCGTTTACCTCCGCCCGGTCCGGGGCGGGCGCGGCGAGCATGTCGGTGAGTCGGCCGGCGCCGGTGCGGACGTGGGCGAGCAGCTCTCGTACGGTCCAGGGCCGGCAGTCGGTGGGCCGGTCCAGGTCCGCCTCGGCGAGACCACGCAGCACCTCGCCGAGTCGCGCGCACTCGTCCCGGAACGCCGCCCGTACCGTCTCCACCGTTGCTCCCCCCGTCCGGCTGCCGCCCGTACCCTCTCACGACGCCGCGCCCCGCGCTCCGGCCGTTTCGGCGCCGATCCGGCGGGTACGCGCGACCGGGACCGAGTGAGGGGGCGCCACCGATGGCCGGGATCATGATGCGCAGCACCGCGTTCAACGACCACGACCTGCTGCCGGACCGCTTCGCCCGCGACGGCGGCAACGTGTCGCCGCCGCTGGAGTGGGGGCAGGTGCCCGAGGGAGCGAACGAGCTGCTCCTGCTGGTGGAGGATCGCGACGCCGGGCGTGAGCCGTTCCTGCACTGGCTGGTCACCGGCATCCGGCCGGTCTCCGGCGGGATTGGCGAGGGCGTGGTGCCCTCGGGCGGCCGGGAGTGGCCCAACGGCTTCGGGGAAATCGGCTGGGGCGGGCCGCAGCCGCCGCGCGGCGACGACCCGCACCGCTACTTCTTCCGGCTCTGGGCGCTGAACCGCCCGCTGGAACTGCCGGACGCGCCGCAGGCGGCGGACGTGCACCAGGCCATCACCGGCCACGAGTTCGCCAGCGGGACCGTGGTGGGGTTGTACGCCCGCTGAGCAGCCTCAACCCTTGTGGCGGGGCACCAGCCGGTGCACCACGGCGAGGACCAGTGCCATCACCACGGCCATCGTTCCGGCGATGCCGGTGGCGCTGCCGGCGTAGCCGGCGAAGAGCGCGCGTCGGCCCAGCTCGTCCGGGTCGACCCCGCGCAGGTCCACCAGCCAGGCCAGGGCGACCCCCGAGGCGACCAGGGCGAGCACGCCGCCCACGCCGAGCACCGTCGCGGCCGCCCGGTGTGCGTCGCCGGCGGAGAACTGGGCCTGTTCGCGCTGGGTGATCAGCAGCACCAGCCCGGCCAGCGCCGCCCAGACGCCGACCACCAGGAAGGCGGCGACGGCGTCGCTGGGCCGGTGCCATCCGGCGGAGAGGGTCGCCACCCCGGCGACGGCCGCGTAGCCGGCGCCGATGAAGGCGCCGACCGCCCGGATCTTGGCCGGTAGGACGAGCACCAGGGCCACCGCCACCGACGCCGCGACCGTGGTGTGCCCGCTGGGCAGGCTGTTGCCCGCGTACACGCGTTCCAGGTCGATGCCGAAGTCGGGGCGGGAGAGGCCCCATTTGAGCAGTTGGGTGGTGACGTTGGCGCCGGCGATCAGCAGGGTCGCGGTGATCGCCAACGCGATCCGGCCGCGCATCAGCGCGATGAAGCCGATCACCGCGGTCGCGGCCAGCAGCGAGACGACCGACATGGCGTTGAGGAGCTGGTCGACCGGACCGTCGATGCGGTCCTGCCCGATCCGGTTGCCGGTCAGCGCCACCGTGTCGAGCCACTGCCCGACGCCGGTGTGCATGGCCACCCGCCACACGGCGAGGAAGGCGGCCGCCTGGATCAGGGCGAACAGGACCAACCAGACCGCTGTCCAACCCCGCGCCGTCGCTCGCACCCGCACACCGTAGCGATTGGCCGGCCCGGACCGGCCAGTGGGCCGACCGCTAAATTTTAGGCGACGTGAGGAGGTGACGTGGGCGCCACACCGGAGCACGATGCCCGCCCGCCGGAGCCGGATACCGGCCGGCCGGAGTCGCTCGCGGATCTGCTCGGCGGCCGGGGCGGCGCGATCGACGCGACCCTGCCGCCGGTGGCGTTCGCCGCCGGCTGGCTGCTCGGCGGTGAGTCGATCTGGGCCGGGGTGGGCGCGGCGGTGGTCACCGGCGCCGCGGTTGCCGGCTGGCGGCTGCGCCGGGGCGACCGGCCGCGCTCGGTGCTGATCGGGCTGCTCGCCGTCTGCGTGGCCGCGCTGATCGCCCTGCGGACCGGTCGGGCCGCCGACTTCTTCCTGCTCCAGTTGCTCTCCAACGCGGCGAGCGCGTTGGCCTGGGCGGTCAGCATCGTGCTGCGCTGGCCGCTGCTGGGGGTGGTGGTGGGCGCAGCGCTCGGCCAGCGCAGCCGGTGGCGGCGGGATCCGGCGCTGCTGCGCGCGTACGGGCGGGGCAGTTGGGTGTGGACCGCGACGTACCTGCTGCGGGTGGCCGTGTTCGTGCCGCTCTACCTCGGCGGTCAGGTGGTCGCGCTGGTGGTCGCCCGGGTCGCGTTGACCTGGCCGCTGGTGGCGGCGGCGCTGGCGCTGAGCTGGGTGGTGGTGCGGCGGTCGCTGCCGCCCGGCCATCCCGGGCTGCGGCACCCGGTCACCGCCACCGACGGCGACCAGCAGGCGGCGGAAAGCCGCTGACGGCGGACGGCCGGCCGTCGACCCGGCTGCGCGGGCGTCACGGGGAGAACAGCGCGGGGACCAGCACATAAAGGGAGAGGCCGCCACGGGGGGAGCGGCCTCTCCGGTGACGTACGTTACTCCGTCACGGTCCGACGCGTGATCCCGTGACGGCCTCTTTTTGCGGGCTTTTTCGCGCCGGGTTCATGTCCGGGCGGTGGGGTGGGCCGGCCGACCCGCTGCGTCGGCCGGATGGCCGGCCCACCCCGGCCTGACCGTGGGTGTCAGGCCGCCCGCCGGTCGGGCCCGGCGTGCCCCGGGGCCCCGACCGGTGCCGGGGCGGGCGCCTGGGCCGCCCACCCCGGCTCGGGGGTCAGCCGTTGGGGAACAGGGCCCCGTAGTCGGCGTACGCCATGGCGACGTCGGCCTGGGCCCAGAACCGGTGGTAGCTGAACTCCGGCTCCGGCCCACCGTTCAGATACGCCTGCACCTTGGGCCACTGCGGATCGTTCTTGTAGAAGGAGCGGATGTCGAGGAAGCTCTTGCCGGCGGCGATGGCGTCGCCGTTGGGCATCGTCCCGGTCCAGCCCGGCGGGACGTAGAGGCCCTGCCCGGTGCCCGCGTCGTAGACGTCGTCGAAGCGCCGGTAGTCGCCGCGCTTCTCCACCGTCGAGACGCCCTCGGCGTCGCTCGCCGCGTGCAGGGCGTCGAGCAGCCCCTTGGCGGTGGTCTTCGCCGCCGCGTCACCGGACTTCGCCGCGTACGCGATAAGGGTCCGGGCGTACGCGGCGGCGACGCCGACGTCCTGGCCCTTGCTGATGACCTCGACGTGCAGGTTGGTGTTCGGTTGCGGGTTGGTCGGGTTCCAGGTGGTCGGCTGGCCGGTCCAGCGCATGTCGGACGGGATCGACCAGTTGGCGCCCAGGGTGGTGTTGGTGATGGCCCAGGGCACCCACTTGTCCAGCAGCGCCTTGGCCCGGGTGTTGCCGGTCTGCAGGTACAGCTCGGCGATCCGCTGCATCGACCAGGCCTGCATGCCGAACCACTGGTTGGACGGCGGGTCGTTGTAGACCGGGTCGACGTCGTAGTACATGCCGTAGAAGGTGGACGTGCCGGCCGGCGGCTGGCCGTAGTTGCCGCCCCAGCTGTTGGTGGCGCCACCGGCGATGCCGCCCTCGGCGGACTGCAGCCAGGTGTAGAACTCCAGCTGCCGCTCGAAGCTCTTGGTCCAGTCGGTGACCGCGGTCGGCGACTGCGGTTTCAGCTCCGGGGTGTTGGTCAGCGCCCAGGCCGCGAACGGGTTCTGGTAGCCGAAGTGGTTGTGGCTGGAGCCGATCCGCCAGGACCAGTTCTGGCTGGTCTCGTACGCGCCGCCCCAGGCGTAGTACCAGGAGAGCAGGTAGTGCGCGGAGTCCCGGCCGCTGCCGGCGGGGCAGCTGCTGGCCCCGACGCAGTTGCCGATCTTCTTGAAGTACTTGTCGAACATGGCGTACCGCAGGTAGTCACCCATCTTCGCGGCCTTGGCCACGGTGGCCGCCACGTCGGCCTGCCGGCCCTGCGCCTTGGCCCAGGTCAGCGCCCAGTACGCGGCCTGCACGGCGCGGGCGTCGGCGTCCGGGGCGTTGGTGTACTTCCACTGCTTGGCCGGCGCGGCCGACTCCTTGACGAAGAGGTCGAGGTAGCCGTACCGGCCGCCGGCGGTGAAGGTGTCGCAGGACGGCTGCGGAACGGTCTCCCAGACCGACTCCTGGGTGCCGCGCTGGAAGGTGTTGATGTACGCCGGACGGGTGGTCTTGTCGCCGCAGCGACCAAAGCCGTAGGTGTTGTCGACGTCGATCAGCCAGTGCATGCCGTAGATGTCGCCGGTGCCGTAGGTGGACTGCAGCTCGCCGCGCAGCGGGTCCTGGCCGACAGGCACCGACGCCTCCAGCGCCGACGGGTACTGGCTGGGCAGGTCGTGCTCGGCGGCGTACTGCGGGGTGCCCGCCGCGCCGGCAGTCGGCTGATCGGCGTGCGTCGGAATTATGTACTTTTCCATGACCGTCCAGGCGTTGTTGAACGGTGCCCAGTTCTGGGTCACCCGCCCGTACTGGGCCTCCAGCCAGAGCCAGAAGCTGAACGCCTCGGACGTGGTCTCGTGCCCGTGGTCGGGCGCCTCGACGATCAGCGTCTCCACCGAGTGGTACGGCACCCCCTCGGGGCTGAAGTAGCCGGAGTTCTTGATCTTTCCGTACTGGTCGAGGAACCGCTCGGTGTACTCGTTGTCGCCACCACCCGGGGTGTCGTTGTCGATCTCGGTGGCGGTGATCGCGAGCGGCGCGTACCCGGTGGCCGAGGCGGTGAGGGTGGCGGTGCCGCCCATGGTGTCGGCGTCCTCGGCCGCGGCGACGCTCACCGTGGCCCCGGTGCTCCAGTTGGCCGGCGTCAACGTCACGCTCGCCGGCGAGACGCTGAGGTCGGCGTCACCGGTGCGGGTCAGCGAGACCGGGACGTTGGCCGGCGGCGCGGCGCTGAGCTTCAGGGTGACGGTGCTGGTGCCGCCCTCGGTGACGCTCACCGCCGACGGGGTGGCGACCAGAACCGGGCCGGACGCCGGCGACACCGCGAACGACCGCTCGGCCGTGGCGCTGAGGTTGGCGTTGTCGTACGCCTTCGCCTGCACGGTGTACGACCCGGCCGGCAGGTCTTCCAGGGTGTAGCCGTAGGGGGCGGTGGTGTCGGTGTTGACCAGCAGGCCGTTGCGGTAGAACTCGACCTTGCCGATGCTTCCGTCGGGGTCGCTCGCGGTGGCGGTCAGCGGCACGTCGGCGGGGGCCTCGAAGGGGCCGGCCGGCACGGTGAGCCCGACCGTCGGTGGCTGCTGGGCAGTGCCGCCGCAGGTCACGCCGTTGACCGAGAACGAGGTCGGCTTGGGGTTGCTGCCGGTGTACGACCCGTTGAAGCCGACGCTGGTGCTGGCGCCGGTGCCGAGGTTGCCGTTCCAGGATTCACTGGTGGCGGTGACCTGGTTGCCCGTCTGGCTCCACCGCGCCGACCAGCCCTGGGTGACCCGCTGGTCGCCAGGGAAGGCGAACTGCAGCGTCCACCCGTTGATCGGGTCGCCGAGGTTCCTGATGGTCACGTTCGCGGTGAAGCCGTTGTTCCAGTCGTTGGTCGCGTAGACCACGTCGCAGGCCGGTGCGGCCTGGGCGGCGCCGGCGGGGACGGTCACCCCGACGACGGCCAGCGCGGCGGCGGCGAGCATCGCCAGCCGGCGGCGGTGGGCCAGGTTTCTCATGTGCGCGGTGTCTCCTCGGGCCAGGCCGGGGTGCTGCCCCGGCGGGGCGCCGTGCCGCGCGGGTGGTGGCGTGCGGTGGGGTCACGGTCGCCCGGGTAGGTGGTCGCCCCGGCCCGGTCGGGGGTGCGGCGGGGGCGGCCCTCACCGGGACACCGGTCCCGCCGGCTGCGTGGTTGCCGTACCGGATCTGCCGGCTGCCCTCGGCGAACCCGCCTTTGCGCGCGAACTGGCTCCCTGTCGCGCTGAATCGACAGTGTTGCATGGAAGCGCTCCCACAACAAGCCGCAGAGGCTCTCCACCAGCTCCATGTTTCGATCTCGTTTTGGGTCTTTCACAAAGCCGTGACGGGCGTTACAGTCGCAGCATCATCGATGGGAGCGCTTCCATCGATGACGGTCCAACTGGAAGATTGTCGAGTTCGTCTCTGACGGGCTCGGGGACCAGCCCGAAGGCCGACGGCGGGCCAGCCCGGACACCGCCGTCAGCCATCATCCCGCCAACCGGAGGGAGGTGGATCCGAAGCCACTCGCGTGGCCCGGCTCCCGCGCGACACGTACGGCAGGACGCCAATTCCGCCCGTGCGTGTGCAGCAATGGTGGGGACGGGGGTTGCCCTCCCCCGTCCCCACACTAACCGCCCGTACACGATGGGAAAAGAGGCCGACGGGACAGGCGCACCGCGCCGCCCGGCCGGCCTCGCTCGCTGTCCGGGCTCCCGACCTCCTAGCGCGCCGCCGCACCCGCCCAGCCCCCGCCGGGTGCCCGGCCGGCGGCGGCTGCCCTATGATGGGAGCGCTCCCGGCCCTCGGGCGGGGGGCCCGTAACCACGAGGAGAACCATGACGGTCCTGAGCTTTCCGCCCGGCTTCGGCTGGGGTGCGGCCACCTCGGCCTACCAGATCGAGGGGGCGGCCAAGGAGGACGGCCGGGGTGAGTCCATCTGGGACACCTTCAGCCGCACGCCGGGGCGTACCCGCAACGGCGACACCGGCGACGTGGCCGCCGATCACTACCACCGGTACCGCGAGGATCTCGACCTGATGCGCGACCTCGGGCTGCGCAGCTACCGGTTCTCCATCTCCTGGCCCCGCATCCAGGCCGACGGCACCGGCGCCCCCAACCAGCGCGGCCTGGACTTCTACCGCCGGCTCGTCGACGGTCTGCACGACCGGGGCATCACCCCGATGGCCACGCTCTTCCACTGGGACCTGCCGCAGGCGTTGCAGGACGCCGGCGGCTGGGAGGCGCGCGACACCGCGTACCGGTTCGCCGACTACGCCGACGCCGTGTTCCGCGCCCTCGGCGACCAGGTGCCGAACTGGCTGACCATCAACGAGCCGAAGACGGTGGTGCAGAACGGCTACCTGCAGGGGCACCACGCCCCGGGCCGGCAGGACCCCGACGCGGCCTACCTGGTCGCCCACCATCTCCAGCTCGCCCACGGGCTGGCCGTACGGGCGCTGCGAGCCACCGCCACTGGCGCCCGGATCGGGCCCGCGCTGAACCTGCACCCCTGCTACCCGGCCGACGACTCGCCCGAGGCCGCCGCCGCCAGCCGGCTCTATGACGGCTACGAGAACCGCCTCTACCTCGACCCCGTCTTCACCGGCCGCTACCCGGAGGACGTGCTGGCCGACCTCGGGCCGCAGAGCCGGCTGGCCCGCGGCATCGCCGACGGGGACCTGGCCGTCATCGCCTCCCCGGTCGACCTGCTCGCGGTGCAGTACTACACCCCGATCTACGTGACCGCCGACGGCGGCACGCTGCCACGCTGGCCGACCTCGGAAGCCGAATGGCAGCAGATCTACCCCGACGGCATGTACGACATCCTGACCCGGGTCACCCGCGACTACGGGCCGGTGCCGCTCACCGTCACCGAGAACGGTCTGCCCACCCCGGACACCCTCGACGCCGACGGCACGGTGGACGACGCCGGGCGGATCAGTTTCCTGCGCGACCACCTGGCCGCCGTGCACCGGGCTCTGACCGCCGGGGTGCCGTTGGAGAGCTACCACGTCTGGTCGCTGCTGGACAACTTCGAGTGGGCCGAGGGCTACGACCAGCGCTGGGGCCTCGTGTACGTGGACTACCCGACCCAGCGCCGAATCCTCAAGCGCAGCGCCCACTGGTACCGCGCGGTGATCGCCGACAACGGTCTCTGAGAACATCGTCGCCCCATTGCTGAGAGGCAAGGGCGCGAGCGTCCAGCCTGGCGACCTGCGGATTGGTGCGGGGTGGCACCGAATGCCCCGCGCTGACCCGCGTCGCCGATGTCTGATCTTCGCGTCGCAGGCGACCCCCTGCTTCTTCGATCACCCGGTCCTCCACCGTGCCCTACTACCGGAGCACGCTCCGCTTGTGCTTGACGTGTATGCGGACGGCCCTCCGCTTCTAGAGTGTTGTCGGAGGATGCCGAAATGACCAGGTACGCGTCGGCCTGGTGGCGCCCGGAACGGTGGACTCCGAGTTGACCTCGCAGCTACGCGATGGCGTACGGGAGGCGGTCGTGCGGCAGATCGGAGACATGGTGTTGCTACGCCCACAGGACATCGCCGACGCCGTCGCCTACCTGGTCACCCGCAAACGACACCTCGCGGTCAACGAGATGCTCGTCTGGGCAGCGGAGCAGACGTGGTGAGCGACATGAGCGACCAGCGATCCCTCCTGCCCGGTCTCGTCGGTGACGCCGACCATCTGAGCCTGTCCCGCCTCGTCGGCGAAAGCGGCTGGCGGGTCGACGCCGGCCAGGCCGGCACCCTGTTCGAACTCTTCACCGAAGACGGCGTGCTCGACATCGGTAAGCCCTACCGGGGCCGTGACGCGATCCGCGCCTGGGGCCAGGAACTCGACCGGAACAACCCCTACCCGGGCATCCGGCACCTGGCGTCCAACATGCGCTTCGTCGCCACCGGCGTCGACACCGACGGACGTGACACTGCCGAAGGGCTCACGGTGCTCACCGTGTACCTCGACGACGCCCACGGCCGGCCGATCAGCACGCCCTGGCTCGTCGGCGAGGATCACGACAAGTTCGTCCGCACCGACACCGGCTGGCGCTTCACCCACCGCGCCTGGGTGCAACTGTTCAGCCGGGACCCGGCGTAGCCCAAACCGCGATTCGCCTCACGGCAGGACCGCCGTCACACGCACTCTCATCGGCAGACAACATGCACGTACGGATCAAGCAGCGTCTGAGAGAGCGCTGCCCGGTCCCGGGTCCGACCGACCCGGGACCGGCTCCGGTCAGCGGGGCAGCGCCTGCTGCAACTCCGCGCGCAGCGCCGGGGTGAGCATCTCCCCCGCCTGCTTGGCCAGCCGGGCCATCTCGTAGCCGACCACGCCGATGTCGGCGTCGGCCGCGGCGAGCGTGGCCAGGATCGAACCGTCGCGCACCTGCATGACCAGGAAGTAGCCGCGGCCCATCTCGACCACCGTCTGCTTGACCACGTCCCCGTCGAACATCTGCGCGGCACCCGAGGTGATGCTCATCAGCCCGGAGGTCACCGCGGCGAGCTTGTCCGCGTTGTCCCGGGGCAGGTGATCGGAGATCGCCACCAGCAGTCCGTCGGAGGAGACCACCACCGCGTGCGCCACGCCGGGCACCCGCTCGGCGAAGCCGCTGACCAGCCAGCTGAGGTCCCGCGCCTCCTGACTCAACGTCGTCACTGTCGTCGTCCTCCTTCACTGTGCTCGCCCAGCGGCGGCACGGGTAATTCGGTGGTGTCCTCGGCCTCGGCGCGCCGCACCCCGCCGTAGAGGCGGGAGAGCATGCCGCCGACCGCCTCCGGGTCCGGTTCGTGCCGGGACGGCGCCGGCTCCGGGCGGGCCGACCGGGTGACCGTGGCGAGCTGCGCCATCGGTACCCGGACCGGCAGACCGCGCGCGTTGGTGCCGCCGGTCACCGGGGTCGACGGCGGCGTGGCCGGTGCCGGCTGCGCCGCCGCGGCCGTGCCCTGCCGGGACCACCAGCCGCTGCCGCCCGCCGGTTCGGCGGCCGGGGCGAGCACGTTCTCGGCCCGCACCGGCACCGGTCGGACCTGGCGGGGCACCGCCGGTCGGCGACCCGCCACCGGCAGGTCGGACTGGGTGGCGGTCTCCGCCGCGGTGGCCAGCATCCGCGCCGGCACCGGCTGGTCCAACGACATCGGTGGAGCCGGTGCCAGCAACTGCGCGGGCAGCCTGAGCACGGCCACCAACCCGTCCTGCCCGCCGTCGAGCCGCACCCGTACGCCGAGCCGCGCCGCCAGGTGGCTGACCACGAAGTGGCCCATCCGCTCGACGGTCGCCACGTCGGCGGCCGGCGGGCTGGCGAGGACCGCGTTCGCCTCGGCCAGGGCCGCCGGGCTCATGCCCAGGCCCCGGTCGACGATCTCGATGACCGCGCCGGCCCCTACGGAGCGGGCCGTGACCGAGACCGTGGTGTCCGGCCGGGAGAAGGCGGTCGCGTTCTCCAGCAGCTCCGCCAGGAGGTGCACCAGCTCCCCCACCGCGTGACCGACGATGTGCAGCTCGGCCACGGACTCGTGGCGGACCCGCTGGTACTGCTCGATCTCGGCGGCGGCCGCGAGCAGCATCGTGCCGAGGCCGACCGGCTGCTGCCACCGTCGGGTGGACTCGGTGCCGGCCAGCACCAGCAGGCTCTCGTCGTTGCGGCGCATGCGCGCGGCCAGGTGGTCCAGTTTGAACAGGTTCTCCAGCTGGTCCGGGTTGCTCTCCTCGCGCTCCAGGTCGTCCAGCAGCTCCAATTGCCGCTCCACCAGCACCTGGCTGCGCCGGGCCAGGTTGACGAACATGGCGTTGACGTTGCGCCGCATCATCGCCTGCTCGACGGCGACGCTGACCGCGCTGCGGTGCACCGCGACGAACGCCTCGGCCAGCTCACCGATCTCGTCGAGCGAGCGGACCACCGCCGGCGCGACCTCGATGTCGGGCACCCCGCCGGTGACGGTGCGCAGCTGGTCCAGGGCGTCCGGCAGCTCGACCTGGGCGATGCGCAGGGCCTGGCTGCGCAGCAGCCGCATCGAACGGGCCAGCGATCGGCCGATGAGGATGGAGATGAGCAGGGCGACCAGCAGCACCGCGACGATCCCGCCCACCACCAGCAGGGTGGCGCGCAGCTGGCCGGAGCTGGCCTCGTCGGCCTGCCGGACCGCGTCGTCCAGAACCCCCGCCTCGACCTGCTGGAGCAGCTCCTGCCGCTCCTCGCTCGCCGTCCACCACTGCGAGGCGGGCAGCACCGCCGGCGCGGCGTCACCGGTCGGCAGGCTCTGCTCCTCGAGCCGGGCGGCGGCGACGAACGCCGGGTTCACCGAGGTCTGGTCGTAGCGGCGGATCTGGTCGCTGCTGGCGGCGACCCGGAACGCGCCGATCGCGGTGAGCTGCTGGGCGCGCAGATCGGAGAGGACGACCTGGTCCTCCGGGCCGTACCGGCCGGCCCGGGCGGCCGCGTAGAGCTCGGCGCGGATCCGGGAGGAGAGCTCCTTGACCCGGGCCAGCTGCACGTAGCGCAGCACCGCGTCGCTGAGCGCGGGGCGGTCCGGCCCGGGCGTCGGCTCGGCCAGCAGGTTCAGCAGCGCGTCGATGGCCCGGTGGTAGTTGCTCAGGATCGTGTCGCTGCTCAGCACCGCCGGCGGCACCGTGGGCCGGATGTAGATGACCTGGTCGTACGCCTCGAGCACCTCCGAGTACGCGACCCGCCAGGACGCATCCGCGTCGGCCAACGGCACGGCCGCCCGACGCAGGTCCTGAATGGCCTGATCGGAGGCGGTCTGCAGCGGCTCCAGCGCGTCGATCGCGGCGTCGCGGTCGGCCACGCCGCCCACCCGGCGCAGCTCGGCCAGCTCGCCCGCCGAGCGGTCGCGCTCCTGCTGGATCCGGTGCACCGCCACGGTGATCTGCCGACCGATGCCCACCTGCTCGGCGAAGTCGCCGAGCGCGGTGGTCCGCCCCACCAGGGCCTGCGTCTGCACACCGGCCAGGACCAGGAACGCCACCGAGGGGACGATCAGGACGGTGGCCAGCTTCGTCCGCATCCGCCAGTCGCGCAGTCGCAAGGGCGAGCGGCGCCGGTGCGGTACGACCCGGACGTCGAAGCGACGCCGGCGATGGTTGGACACCGCGCCGCGCGCCGGGTCCGCACCTACGCCCACACCTGCCTCCTCCGCCCCTCGCGTCCGCCGCGCCTGGGGAGCGGAGTCCATCCAACCAGGCCGGGAGGCCGTGTCAACGGCTCGACCGAGGCAGGTGTTCAGGAAGGATACTGCGGGCGGGACGGTCCTGTCGTGGTCGGCAGGACCAGCTCATCCGTCCGGCCGATGTCGGCTAGGTCGACCGCCGCTCCCAACCGTCCGAGCGCCACCAAAGCCGCACCGGTCGCACCGATCTCCGGGTTGCGCTGGTGCGACACGGCCCGCGGCGCGAGCGCCGTGGCGAACGCCTGCCGCCACCACACCGACGCGGCCACCGCGCCGCCGCCCAGCACCACCGCGACCTGCCGGTCGATGGTGGACTCCATCACCCGCAGGTCCTCGGCGACCATCTCGCACAGGCCCTGCATGAGCCCGGCCAGGATGTCCACCGCCGTGGTGCCGAAACTCAGCCGGCGCAGCTCACCGGAGCCGGCCGGGGCCAGCCCCGGCGGGCGGTCACCGCCCAGACGGGGGTCGGCCGGCAGGCCCCCGCCGGCCGGCACCAGCGCCAACGCCGCGTCCAACTCGGCGCCGGCGGGCAGCCGCAGCTCCCGCTTCGCCCACGCGAACAGGTTGCCGCCGGAGGAGTACGCGGCGCCGGTCACCACGTGGTCGTGGTCGACCCGGTAGCGCCAGAGCCGCTCGGGCAGCCGGGGCTGCGCCTGGCCGGCCGGCAGCCGTTGCATCAGCCGCACCGCCGCGGACGTGCCGACGGTGACCGCCGCCCGGGTCGGGTCGACACACCCCGAGCCGACATTCGACGCCGCGCCGTCGCCCACCGGCGCCGACCAGCGGGCCTCGGCCAGCCCGGGCCAGCGCTTCGCGTGTTCCTTGCGCAGCCGCCCGTGCCAGTCCAGCGGGGCCAGTTCGGGCAGCTCGCCAAGGCCGGCGCCGGCCAACGCGAGCGCCTCGTCGTCCCAGTCGAGGGTGCACAGGTCGAGCAGGCCGGTCCCGGAGGCCTGCGAGATGGACATCGGCGCCGCCTCGAGCAGCTCACCCAGCACGTACTCGACCAGGCCGGCGAAGCGGGTCACCCGGCTGCCGGCGCGCTCGCGCAGCCAGGGCAGCCGAACCGACCAGTACGTGCGGTGCCACCAGGTGCCGGTGCGCTGGTGGTAGTCGTCGGGGTCGGCCGGGCCGGTGGCCGACGGCAGCGGCTCAGGGCGGGTGTCCAGCCAGGTGAGCACCGGGCCGAGCGGCTGCCCCCCGCCGTCCAGCGGGATCACCGAGTGCCACTGCCCGGAGACCGCCACCAGCGTCACGTCGCGCAGGTGCCCGGCGTCGGCCAACTCGTCCAGGCACTCCAGCAGGCAGGCGAAGTAGGCGCGGGCGTTCAGGGTGCCGGTGCCGTCGTCGCCGATGGCCAGGCTCACCTTGCGCCGCGCCAGGGCACCCGGCAACGGCTGGGTGTCCTCGTCCAGCACCAGCCCGCGTACCGAGGAGGTGCCCAGGTCGAGCGCGAGAGTGTTCATCGCCGGTCAAGTTACCCGCTGCGCGCCGCGCCCAAGCCGCGTCCGCCCCGGGGTACGCCGGATCGGCTTCCCCGCGGCCGGTCCGCCGCGTAGGCTGGTCGCATGCTCGCGCATCTGACCTGCTGGTGGCCCGCCGACCCGGCGGCCACCCTCCGCGCGTAGCTTTCCCACGCGGCCGCCCGTCGAGGCGGTCGCCGGATCTCCCGGCCCCGGGGCCGCCCCGCCGGCGGCGCCCGGCCTCAGGAGACTCCGATGAACCATTTTTCCGACCTGCTCGCCGCCGTGTCCGGCGGCACCGACCCTGGCCCGTTCGCGCTGGTCCGCCGCGCCGAAGCCGACCAGGTGGAACTGTTCACCGGCCCGGTTCGCACGGTCGACCGGCTGGCCGAGATCCCGCTGCCCGACGACGCACCGGGGCCCCGGACGCTGGCCCTGGTGCCCTACCGGCAGATCACCGAACGCGGCTTCGCCTGCGTCGACGACGGTGCGCCGCTGCAGTGCCTGCTGGTGACCGGGCATGAGCGCGTCGGCCTGACCGAGGCACTGGCCGCGCTGCCGGACGCCCCGGTGCGTACGGTCGACGCGGCGTTCGACGTCAGTGACGACGAGTACGCCGCCACGGTCGGCCGGGTGCTGGCCGAGGAGATCGGCCGGGGCGAGGGCGCCAACTTCGTCATCCACCGGACGTTGACCGCGACCGTGCAGGGCTCGCCGCTGGCGGCGGCGCTCGCCGCGCTGCGCCGACTGCTGCTGCGCGAGCGCGGCGCGTACTGGACCTTCGTGGTGTACACCGGCGACCGGGTGCTGGTCGGAGCGAGCCCGGAGCGGCACGTCAGCGTCGACGACGGCCTGGTGATGATGAACCCGATCAGTGGGACCTTCCGGCACGCCGGCGCGGCGCCGGACCGCGCCGCGCTGCTGCGTTTCCTCGCCGACCAGAAGGAGGTCGAGGAGCTGTACATGGTGCTCGACGAGGAGCTGAAGATGATGGCCACGGTCGCCGAGCACGGCGGCCAGGTGGTGGGCCCGTACCTCAAGGAGATGTCCCACCTGGCGCACACCGAGTACCTGCTCGCCGGTCGGGGCTCGCGGGACGTGCGGGAGGTGCTGCGCGAGACGATGTTCGCGCCCACCGTCACCGGCAGCCCGATGGAGAACGCCTGCCGGGTGATCGCCCGGCACGAGCACACCGGGCGGCGCTACTACGCCGGAGTGCTGGCCCTGCTCGGCCACGACGACGCCGGGCGGCAGACCCTGGACGCGCCGATCCTGATCCGCACCGCGGAGATCTCTCTCACCGGCGCGCTGCGGGTGCCGGTGGGGGCCACCCTGGTCCGGCACTCGACCGCTGCGGGCGAGGTGGCGGAGACGCACGCCAAGGCCGCCGGGGTGCTGGCCGCGCTCGGGCTCGGCCCGCAGGCGCACGGCGCCGGCCGGGGGACGACGGTCCGCCTCGCCGACGATCCGGCGGTACGCGCCGCGCTCGCCGCCCGCAACGCGCCGCTGTCCCGCTTCTGGCTGGACCAGCGGGCGCCGGGCGCCGCCGCGCTGCCCGGGCTGGCCGGCCGCACGGCGCTGATCGTCGACGGTGAGGACACCTTCACCGGCATGCTGGCCCACCAGCTGCGGGCGCTCGGCCTCGCCGTGACGGTACGGCCGTGGTCGGCGCCCGGCCAGCCGGACGACCACGACCTGGTGGTGGTCGGCCCGGGGCCGGGCGACCCGGGCAGCGGGACCGAGCCGAAGATGCTGGCGCTGCGCGGGCTGCTCGCCGGGCTGCTCACGGCGGGACGCCCGGTCCTCGCGGTCTGCCTCGGGCACCAGCTGCTCGCCGGGCTGCTCGGCCTGCCCCTGCACCGGCGTGCGGCGCCGTATCAGGGCTTGCAGCGGGAGGTGCAGGTCTTCGGCACGCCGCGCCGGGTGGGCTTCTACGCCACCTTCACGGCTCGCGCCGACAGCGACCGGCTGGAGAGTGGGTACGGCCCGGTCGAGCTGGCCCGCGACGCCACGGACGGTGCGGTGCACGCGCTGCGCGGTGCGGGTTTCGCCGGGGTGCAGTTCCATCCCGAGTCGGTGCTCAGCCCGGACGGGTTGGCCGTGCTGGCCGAACTGCTGGGGCGGTTGCTGCCGGCGGCGCCCACGCCGGTGCCGACGGGGTTCACCGGCGCCGGTCCGTCGGTGCCCGGGGCGGCATAGTCCGGCCCGAACGCGGGTACGGCTGGGTCGACCGGTGGCCGGACGGGTCGAGAGCCCCCGTCCGGTCACCGGGTCGACGTGCCGGCGGGTCGCCGGTTGGCGCCGCCGGGCCAGCGGCTGCTCAGCCGGCGAGGCCCTTCTTCAGCGCCGCGCCGATCTGCACCGCCCGCCGGGCGGTGAGCGTGGTGGCGGTCAGCGCGATGTCGTCCGGCGCGATCTCGCCGTTGTTGCTGGTGTGCGACGCGCCGTACGGGTTGCCGGCGATGAACTGGCTGGTGTCGGTGTAGCCGGGGGTGACCACGATCCCGCCCCAGTGGTAGAAGACCGAGAAGAGCGAGGTCAGGGTCGTCTCCTGGCCGCCGTGCGACGTCGCCGTCGAGGTGAAGGCGGAGTAGACCTTGTTGACCAGCGCGCCCTGCGCCCAGAGCGGCCCGGTCGTGTCGATGAACTGCTTGAGCTGGGCGGCGACCATGCCGTACCGGGTCGGCGAGCCGAAGATCACCACGTCGGCCCAGGCCACGTCGTCGATCTGCGCCTCCGGCACGTCCTGGGTCTCCAGATGGTGCGACTGCCAGCCGGAGTTGGAGCGGATCGCCTCGGCGGGCGCCAGCTCGCGCACCTTTCGCAGCCGGACGTCCGCGCCCGCGTCGCCGGCGGCCTCGCAGGCGGCCTGCGCCATCTGGTAGGTGATGCCGGTGGCGCTGTAGTAGATCACCGCCACCTTGGTCTGGGCAGCCATCAGATGTGTCCCCTTCCGACTCGGTCAGCTCCCGCGACTACCCGTCACCTGCCCCGACAAACGCCGCACGACGTCGCCCTCCGTCACGCGAGCGTTGCTTGCTGTTACTCAAGATTTCCGCAAGTTCCGATGTGTGCCGGGTCTCGGGCGCCCGGCACTCGGGGATCCTGATCGCACCGGCGCCGGTGGGAGCCGCCCGCCGCCCCGCGCCGGTGAACCTGAACGGGGGATCGCGCTCCGCCGGCGATCAGGCCGGCGTAGCGCGATCAGGGGCTGCGGGGCGGCGACGGATAGGCGCCGCCACCCGCGCACCCGTCCGGGACGTCCGGTCCCGTCACGCACTTCCCCCACGGATCAGGTGACCCGGCCGCGCAGGTCGTCGACCTGCTGCTGCAACCGGTCCACGGCCCCCTCGTTGTTGAGGAACGTGGCCACCCCCGCGATGAACACCAGACCGAGGATCAGCGCGAGAACGCTGAGCACGAGACCCCCGATGGTCACCCCCCGCCCGGTCACACCCGGCCGGGCGGCCATCCGGAGCCCGAAGATGCCGACGATGATCCCGATGATGCCGAGGATGATCCCTGCCCACGCCAGGATGGCCGTCAGCGTGCACACCAGGGCGGCCACCCCGAAGACCAGGGAAAAGGTGGCAGCTGCACTGGTCTTGGCCGGGGTGCCCCGATCGGCCCGGGAACGGGCCGGCGCGCCGCCCCGCATCGGTTCGCTGGACGCAGTCATGGCTCTCCCTTCCGCACGCGCGACGCGCGCATTCCGCCGCGGCATCCCCACTCCCCCGGCCGATATGCCTCCCCAGCAGTGTCGGTGGGCAGGCCTAGGCTGGCGGCACCACCGGGGAGAGGCGGCCAATGCCCGTGCAGCTCACGGCGAGCGAGGCGCTCGCCCTGCGGATGACCAGCCTGCTGTTGCGCCCCCATCCCACCGCCGGGCCGGGCACGGTGGCCGAGGTGGTCGAGTGGTTCGGCGCCATGCAGGCCCAGGATCTGGCCAGCGGGCTCTGGTCACTGGGCGCCCGACTGCCCACCATCACCCAGGTCGACGTGCAGGCCGCGCTGGAACGGCGGGAGGCGCTGCGCACCTGGCCGATGCGGGGCACCGTGCACCTCGTCCCGCCCCGCGACGCGCGCTGGATGCTGGAGCTCACCGGCGTACGGTCGCTGGCCCCCGCCGCCACCCGCCGCGCGCAACTCGGCCTCAGCGACACCGACGCGGAGCGGGCGGTGGAGTTGCTCGGCAGCGCGCTGGCCGGCGGGGGCCGGCTCACCCGGGCCCAGTGCCTGGCCACCCTGGACGCCGCCGGCATCGGCACCAGCGGGCAGCGGGGCTACCACCTCCTCTGGTACGCGAGCGTGCGTGGGGTGACCTGTCTGGCGCCGAGCATCGGCACCGAGCAGACCTTCGCGCTGCTCGACGAGTGGGCGCCCGAGCCGCACCGGCCCGAGCGTGATGCCGCGCTCGCCACCCTCGCCCACCGCTATGTGCGTTCGCACGGCCCGGTCACCGACCGCGAGTTCGCCGGCTGGACGGGGCTGACCCTCACCGACGCGCGGCGGGGCCTGGCCGCGGCCGGCGACGCCCTCGCCGCCGTGCGGGTCGACGAGGTCGAGATGCTGGTCGACGCCGCTCTGCTGGACGCGCCCCGGGCGCCGGTCGACGACCTGCTGGCGCTGCCCGGGTTCGACGAATACCTGCTCGGCTACAAGGACCGCGGGCTCATGCTCGACCCGGCGCACCGGGACGCGATCGTGCCGGGCGGCAACGGCGTCTTCCAGGCCACGGTGGTGCTCGACGGCCGGGTGGTGGGCACCTGGAAGCGCAGCGTCGGGCGTGATCGGGTCACCGTCGTGGTGCGCCCGCTGGCACCGGTCGACCGGCCCCGGGTCGAGCACGCCCTCGGCCGCTACGCCGAGTTCCTCGGCCTGGAGCTGCGGGTCGACTGGCCGGCCTGACCCCGCCCGACTCGATCTCATGGTTCACGGTGACAGCGCGACGGGGGCAACGCGTGGGGCCGGTGGGGCTTCGTGCCCCGCCGGCCCCGCGTGTGGAGGTTCTCAGTCGGCGAGCGCGCCGGCGGCCCGACCCTCGTGCAGCGTGAGGTTGCGGCCGTTGGCCGGGTCGAAGAGGTGGATCTTCTCCAGGTTGAACCAGACCCGACGGTGCTGCCCCTCGGCCACCGGGGACTCCGCCGACAACCGGGTCACCAGGTTGGCGCCCGCCCCGGTCAGGTCGGCCGCGCCCGCGTCGGCGGCCAGCTCCTCCAGCTCGGCGGCGCTGGCCCGCTCCCCCTCCACGGTGAAGTAGACGTACTTGTCCGAGCCCATCGACTCGACGATCTCCGCCGGCGCCTCGAACTCCATGCCCCGGCGCCGGGTCTCCTCGTCGACCAGCTCGGCGTCCTCGAAGTGCTCCGGGCGGATGCCGAGGATCAGCTCCCGAGGGGCGTCGGCGGCCTCCAGCTCGCGGCGGAGCCGGTCGCCGACGGGCACGTCACCCAGCGCGGTCCGCAGCCGGCCGTCCTCGACGGCGGCGTGCAGGAAGTTCATCGACGGCGAACCGATGAACCCGGCCACGAAGAGGTTGCGCGGGTGGTCGTAGAGCTCCTGCGGCGGGCCGACCTGCTGCACCGCGCCGCCGCGCATGATGACCACCCGGTCGCCGAGGGTCATCGCCTCGGTCTGGTCGTGGGTGACGTAGACGGTGGTGGTGCCGAGCTGCTTCTGCAACCGAGACACCACCGTGCGCATCTGCACCCGCAGCTTGGCATCCAGGTTGGACAGCGGCTCGTCCATCAGGAAGGCCTTCGGCTGCCGCACGATCGCCCGGCCCATGGCCACCCGCTGCCGCTGCCCGCCGGAGAGGTTGGCCGGCTTGCGGTCCAGCAGCGCGGTCAGCTCCAGCACCTTGGCCGCCTCGTCGACCTTGGCGTTGATGGTCTCCCGGTCCAGCTTCTGCAGGCGCAGGGGGAACGCCATGTTCTCCCGCACGGTCATGTTCGGATACAGGGCGTACGACTGGAAGACCATGGCGATGTCCCGGTCGCGGGGCGCCTTGTCGTTCACCCGGTCGCCACCGATGCGCAGCTCGCCGGAGCTGATGTCCTCCAACCCGGCGATCATGTTGAGGGTGGTGGACTTGCCGCAGCCGGACGGGCCGACCAGGATCACGAACTCGCCGTCGGCGATCTCCAGGTCGACGTCCTGCACCGCGACGGTCCCGTCCGGGAACCGCTTGCTCACCTTGTCCAGCACGATGTCAGCCATTGTTGTCACCTATCCCTTGACTGCGCCGGAGGTCAGGCCGGAGACGATGCGGCGCTGGAAGAAGAGCACGAACAGGATGATCGGAATGGTGATCACCACGGCGGCGGCGCAGATCGCCCCGGTGGGGTCCTCGAACTGCGACTCGCCGGTGAAGAACGACAGCGCCACCGGCACCGTGCGGGACCGCTCGGTGGAGGTCAGCGAGATGGCGAAGAGGAAGTCGTTCCAGCAGAAGATGAAGACCAGGATCGCCGTGGTGAACAGGCCGGGAGCGGCCAGCGGCGCGATCACCCGCCGGAACGCCTGGCCCTGGGTGGCGCCGTCCATCTTCGCCGCCTTCTCCAGGTCCCACGGGATCTGCTTGAAGAACGCCGACAGCGTGTAGATCGCCAGCGGCAGGGCGAAGGTGATGTACGGCAGGATCAGCCCCGGCCAGGTGTCGAAGAGCCCCAACTGCCGCTCGATCTCGAACAGCGGTGACACCAGCGACACCTGTGGGAACATCGCGATCAGCAGGGAGACGCCGACCAGCAGCTTCTTGCCGGGGAAGTCCAGCCGGGAGATCGCGTACGCGGCCATCGCGCCGAGCACCACCGCGATCAGGGTGGCGATCAGGGCGATGCCGATCGAGTTGACCAGGGCGCGGACGAACTGGTCGGTGTCGAAGATCGTCCGGTAGTTCTCCAGCGTCCACTCCCGCGGGATGAACTTCCCGTCGGTGAGAGTGGCCGGGGTCTTGAACGACAGCGAGGCGATCCAGAGCACCGGGATCAGCGCGAAGACGACCACGATGACGTCCAGCAGGCCCCACCGCAGTCTCGCCCGGGTGGTGGTTTCGGTAGCCATCTCAACGCCTCTCGTCGTCCGAGCTGCCGGGGGCAGCGGTGCCGAAGAGCTTCACGAAGACGAACGCGATGATCGCCACGGTGATGAAGATCAGCACCGACATGGTCGACCCGATGCCGAGGTTCAGGCCCCGGATCAGGTTGTTGTAGGCGAGCATCGACACCGACGAGGTCTCGTTCGCGCCGGCGGTCAGCACGAAGATGTTGTCGAACACGCGGAACGCATCGAGCATGCGGAACAGCAGCGCGACCAGGATCGCCGGCTTCATCACCGGCAGCATCACCTTGGTGAACCGCTGCCAGGACGTCGCCCCGTCGGTGGAGGCCGCCTTGAGCAGGTCCTCCGGCACCAGGGCCAGCCCGGCCATCAGCAGCAGCGCCATGAACGGCGTGGTCTTCCAGATCTCGGCCAGCATGATGATCGCCAGCGAGCTGGCCCGCTCGGTGAGCGGGGCGCCGTCGCTGAACACGTTGGCCAGGTAGCCGGTGCCGGGCGTCCAGGCGTACCGCCAGGAGAACGCGGCGACCACCGTGACGATCCCGTACGGGATCAACGCCGCGGTCCGCACGATGCCGCGCCCGACCAGGGTCCGGTGCATGATCAGGGCCAGCCCCATGCCGAGCACCAGTTCGACCGCGACGGTGACCACGGTGATCAGCGCGGTCACCCCGAAAGCGGTCCACCAGAACTCGTTGCTCAGCACGGTGGCGTAGTTCTCCAACCCGATGAACTCGCGCTCATCGGGGAAGCGCAGGTCGAAGCGCTGCAGCGACAGCCAGACCGAGTAGATGATCGGGTACGCGGTCACCGCCAGCATGACCAGCGCGGCCGGCGCGCAGAGTAGCCACCCGAGCCGGCGCTCGGCCTTCTTGTTCTCACTCAGCGGCGGCCGTCCGCGCCGGCTGCGCTGCGCGGGCACGGCGGCGTGCCGGCCGGTGCCGCTCGCGGTCTCGGCGGCGGTCGCCTCGGCGCCGGTGGGCGTGGCGGGCAGGCTCACGGCAGCACCCCCTTCGACTGGAGCGCGTCGGCGATGGCGCCGCGCAGCTCGTCCGCGGTCTGCTGTGGGCGGATCCCCGACGGCGGCGACAGGATCGCCGACATGACCGTGGAGATGCTCTGGTACGCCGGGGTGAGCGGACGCACCGCCGGCTCCTTCAGCTCCTCGAGGATGGTCTCCTTCATCGGGTACGCCTCCTCCATCTCCGGATCGGCGTAGATCGACTCGATCGTCGGCGGCACGCCGTCGTTGATCGCCGAGAACTTCTGGTTCTGCTCGTTACGGATGCACTTCGCCGCCTCGAAGGACAGCTCCGGGTGCTTCGAGTAGGCGCTGACCGCCATGTTCACCCCGCCGATGGTGACCTTGCTCGGGGTGTTCTCGTCGATGCCGGGGATCCGGGCCCAGCCGACCTGCTTGGCCAGGTCCGGGTTGGCCTCCTGCATCGCCGGATAGACGAACGGCCAGTTCACCTGGAAGGCGCCGCTGCCGGACTGGAACTCCAACCGGACCGGGTCCTCGGTGGCGTTGGTGAACGACGGCGACGTCACGCCGGAGGAGGCGAACTTCTGCAGCTGGTCGAGCGCCTTCACCGTGCCCTCGTCCATCAGGGCCTTCTTGCCGTCGTCGCTGAGGATCTTCCCGCCGGCGCTCTCCGCCAGGGTGTTGTAGAGGACGACCAGGCCCTCGTACTGCGCGCCCATGGTGAGCACCTGGTAGGGCTTGCCCTGCCGCTTCAGCTCCTGCGCCGCGGCGATCATCTGGTCCCAGGTCTTCGGCGGGTCCGGTGCCAGGTCCTTGCGGTACCAGAGCAGCTGTACGTTGGTGTTCTTCGGCGCCGCGTAGAGCTTGTCCTGGTAGCGGGCGGTCTCCAGTGGGCCGGCCAGGGTGCCCTGCTCCACCTCGGCCTTGTCCGCCCCGGTCCACTCCCGGATCCAGTCGGCGCTCGCGAACTCCTGCGTCCAGGTCACATCCAGACCGAGCACGTCCATGCCACTGTCCTCGGCGGCGAGCCGGCGGACCATCTGCACCCGCTGGTCGTCGGCCTGCCGCGGCAGCACCCGGTAGACGATCTCGTAGCGACCGCCGGCCTGCGCGTTGCAGTTGTCCACCACCTTCTGCAGGTTCTGCTCCGGCGGGTAGTACAGGTTGATCGTGGGCGTGCCGCCGTCCCCACCGGAACCGCAGCCCGCCAAGGGCGCCGCCAGCGCCACCGCGGCGGCGGCCGCGACCGCGCGCACCCGCGGTCGACGTCGACGTCCGGCCTCGTCAGGGTCGCTCATCACCCCTCCCCTCTGATCGGCCAACAGCCGGGGAAGGTCACCGTGCCCCGGCGCACGGCGAGACGGTCGGGCTCTGACAGGCGAGTGACGGACCCCGGACGTTTCGTGGTCCCAACACTGCCCGACCTGCGAAGTCGCGAAACCTGCCGGCGACGGGACCGGATGTCACGGCGGCGGTGTGCCCTGGATCACCTGCCGCTCGGACGCGGGATTCGCCGGCGCTCCCTCACACCGGGGAGACCGGAACGGGCCGAATCCCCCTATGCGGGGAGTCGCGCGGCATTCGGCACGGGAGAGGCTGCGGCCATGACAGAGCCGGGATGGATACGGTGGACGCCCCCGCTCACGGTTGTCTGGTGCACGGTGTACGCGATCGTGCACGCGAGTTGGGCGATCGGCGACGCGCCTGACTTCGGCGACCTCGGTGAGTCGTTCCTGCCGGAGGGCTGGACGCCGGTCGTGCCGGCCGCGTCGGCCGCGATCGTGGCGGCGCTGGCCGGCACGAGGGCGGCTCCGTCCCGGCCGGCGAGCTGGGTGTTGGCGGTGCTGGCCTGGTCGTGCGGGATCGCGCTGCTGCTCTACGCCTTCATGTTTCCGCTGAGCCTCCTGATGGCGCTCGGCGCGCTCTTCGGCCAGCCGGTCAGCCGGGCCGATCTGGTCGTCCTGCTCGCCCAAGGCGCCGGCGCGGTGGCCGGGGTGCTGGCGTCCGCGATCGCCGTCCTGGCACAGCGCCGCGCCCGGGCTGCCTGCGCGCGTTGCGGTCGTGTCCACGGCCGCTCCCCCGAAAAGCGCGGCGCCCCCTCGCCGCTCTGGGCCTACCTTGCCGCCTACCTCACCATCGCCGCCTGCCTGGTCCGCCTCGGTGCGGCCGTGCCGAGGGGAGCCCTGTGGCGGACGTCGCCCGGCACATCCGCCACGTTCCTGCTGACCTTCGTCGCGCTGATGGTCCTGGCGGGCACGCTACTGCCGCTCGCGCTGGTGCACCGTTGGGGCCGGATCTGGCCCGCGTGGGTGGGGCCGCTCGCCGGACGGCCGGTGCCGCGCTGGCTGGTGCTGGGTCCGGCGCTGTTCCTCGGGGCGGGTTTGACCAGCTACTTCGGCATCGGCGGCGGGACCGCGGTGGCGACCGGGATGGTCGCGCCGGACTGGTTCCTGGTGGTGGCGCTGGCCAGCTACACGCTGTGGGGGGTGGGGTTGCTCGTCTCGGCCAGCTCCTACCTGGCTCTGACCAGACCCGAGTGCCCCGCTGGCCGCGCCTCGGCCGCACCGGCTCCGGCGGAACGTCGCACTCGAGCGGCATGATGTTCCGGTGATCGCTCGTTTCAAGGACCTCTGTATCGACGCGGCCGACCCCGCCCGGCTCGGGGCCTTCTGGGCCCGGGTGCTCGACGGGAGCGTCGTCGACACCGGTGACGGCGACACCCGGGTCGACGCCGGCCCGGACGGCGCGGGCCCCGAGTCGATCTGGGTGAACCGGGTGCCCGAGCCGCGTACCGTCAAGACCCGCGTCCACCTGGAGCTGCGCCTCGCCGGCGACGATCCCGCGGCGCTGCTCGCCGCCGGCGGCCGGGTGGTACGCGAGCCCGACGACGAGATCGAGTGGTGGGTGCTGGCCGACCCGGACGGCAACGAGTTCTGCGCCTTCGCCGCCCGACCGGACACCTCGCCCGGGCCGATGGAGCTGGTGGTGGACACCGTCGAGCCGCAGCGGCTGGCCCAGTGGTGGGCCGGCGTGCTCGGCGGTGAGGTCGAGATGACCGGCTGGGACGCGGCCTCGCTGGTCGGCGGGGCCGGTTTCCCGTGGGACGAGTGGGTCTTCAACCCGGTACCGGAGCGCAAGACGGTCAAGAACCGGATGCACTGGGACGTCGACCTGACCGACCCGGATCCGACCGGCCTGATCCGGGCCGGCGCGACCCTGCTGCGCGAGCCCGACGACGCGATCAGCTGGTGGGTGCTGGCCGACCCCGAGGGCAACGAGTTCTGCGCCTTCGCGCCGCGTCCCACCCAGTGAGCAGCGGAGCTACCCAGCGCCGGCCGGTTGCATTAGCGTTTTCATAGCTCCGCTGCCAGCGCGTACGCCGTCGACGTCGATACGCCTCCGGCCGACCCCCACCCGCCCGTTCGGTTGGTTCTCGCGGGAACGCCCTCCCCCGGTCCATCGGTTGGGCAGGATCGTCCGCAACGAGGAGGTGCCGTCGTGCAGGACACCCGCGCTCTCGCCCTGACATTCGAGGTGAGCGGCCTGCCACCGGTCAAGACCGAGGCGCTGTCCATCTTCGCCGCCGGGCACCGGCAGGCGACGAGGGTCCGCGCCCTGCTCGAGGCGGCCTGCGCGGCGGCCCAGCGTACCGGCTGGACCCCGCTCTCCGGGCCGATCGAGGTGGACCTGGTTCTCCGTTGTCCGCCCGGGCACCGCACCTCCGACGCGAGCACCCTGCTCGGTGGGGTGTGCGCGGTGCTCCAGGACAAGAAGCGGGTCGCCACCATCGGCCTGGCCCACCTCGGCGTCCTGGTGGACGTCGCCCTCTACGACGACGACCGGCAGATCCGCCGGCTGTCGTACACCGAGGAACCGGCCGAGGAGTTCTCGTACCAGGTGCGGGTGGCCGCCGTACCGAACGTGGTTTGACCGACGACCGCGGCGGGGTACCGCGGACGCCGACGAAGGGAGCGCCGATGTCGGAGCCACATGTCACGCTCGACCCCCGCGGGCTCGATCCCGTGCAGCAGAAGCTGCGCGGCCCGCTGGAGGATCAGCTGACCTCGGCGCTCCAGGCGGCGACCGAACGGGTCCGCGCCGGCTACGCGGGCGAGCCCGTCGAGCAGGTCTGCCAGCGGCTGCTCGACGAGACCCGCTCGGGGCTGCACCCCGACATCGCGGCCGGCTTCAACCCGGACATGGACGAGTTCTGCCGGGTTGCGGTGGCGATCGTCCGCGCCGACCACGGCTGATCGCCAACCGGCGCTCAGGCGGCGACCGGGTCGACCCGCCAGCCGGTCAACGGGTGCGCGGCGAGCAGCGCCGGCGGGCCGGCCAGCTCCGCCGCGTAGTCGCGGACCAACGCCGGCAGGCGGTAGCCGCCCGGATCGGTCCGCTGGGCCAGGTGCGCGTCGACCAACTCCTCCAGGGCGTGCCGCGCCCGCTGCGCGGAGACGCCGAGCCGAGCCGCCGTCCGCTCGGGCAGCGCGGGCGCGTCCGGTGACTCGCCGAGCAGCTCGAGCAGACGACCGAGCAGCTCGTCGCCGGAGCGCAGCGCGGCGACCGCGAGGGCCAGGCTCGCCCGCACCGACAGGTCCTCGTAGACCAGCAGGTCCAGCCGATCACGGCGGTCGCGCAACTGGTCGACCAGCGCGGCCACCGACAGGTCCGGCCGATTGGCCAGCCGCGAGCCGGTGATCCGCAGCGCCAGCACCGAGCCGGCGCAGAGCCGCACCAACTCGGCCGTGGCTGCCGGATCCGCCTTGAGCCGGTCAGCGCCGGTGAACGCGGCGACCAGCGCCCGCGCCCCGACGGCGCCGACCGGGCCGAGGTCCACCCGCCGAACGCCGTCGAGGCTGCGCAGCTGCCGCTGGCCGACGATGATCAGCGCCGGGCCGGGCCCGGCCGGGATCAGCGGCCGCACCTGCTCGGCCCCGGTGACCCCGTCGACCACCAGCAGGAGACGGTGCCCGGCGATCCGGGACCGGACCCAGCCGGCCCGTTCGTCGACGCTGGCCGGTACCTCGGCGGCCGGGACGCCGAGCGCGCGCAGCACCCGGGCCAGCACCTCGTCGGGCGTCACCGTCGCCCGGTAGCCGAGGTCGACGAAGACCTGTCCCTCCGGGAAGTCAGCGGCGACCGCGTGCGCGGCGCGCACCGCCAGCGCACTCTTGCCGCTGCCCGCCGGCCCGCTGACCACCACGGCGGCCGGCGTCCCGCCGGTGACGGCCGCGACCACGTGCGCCACCTCGGGCGTACGACCGACGAAGGTGACCAGGTCGGCCGGCAGCTCGCGGGGGACCCTGACCGCGGCCGGGGTGACCGGGGCGGCCGCGGCGACGACGATCGGGGTGGCCGGCGGGACGTGGGCCAGGTCGGGTGACCGGTCGAGCACGGCCCGGTGCAACCGGGCCAGGTCCTCACCCGGGTCGATGCCGAGCTGCTCGTGCAGGATGGCGTGCGCGTCCCGGTAGGCGGCCAGCGCGGCGGGCACCTCACCGCACCGGTAGAGCGCCAGCATCAGCTGGCCCCAGGCCCGCTCGCGCAGCGGGTGGGCCGCGAGGTGCCGCCGGACCTCCGACAACAGCGGTCGATGCTCGCCGACGGCCAGCCGCGCCTCGGTCAGCTCCTCGAAGACCTGGAGCCGCTGCTCGTCGAGGCTCGCCCAGCGGTTGTCCAATGCGGTCCCGCGGGGCAGGCCGTCGCCGGCCTGGCCGCCACGCCAGCAGTCCAGGGCCGCGCGCAGCGGGCCCGCGGCGGCGTCCGGCTCGCCGCCGGCCAGCAGGCCACGCCCCTCCCCCGCCAGCCGCTGGAACTCGGTGATGTCCAGCTCGTCCGGTCCCAGGCTCAGCTCGTACGCGTTGGGACGGGCGATCAGCCGGTCGCCGAGCACGCGGCGCAGGGCCGCGGCGTGCGACCGGAGGTTGGCCACCGCGGACGCCGGCGGCTCCTCCGTCCACACCATCCCGGTCAGCCGGGCCAGCGAGACGGGATGGTTGGCCTCCAGGGCGAGCCCGGCGAGCACCGCGCGCCGCTTCGCCGGGCCCGGTGTGGCGATCCGGCCGTCGACACTCAGCTCCACTGTGCCCAGTAGCCGGATCTGAAGTTGCATGTCGTAGCTCCCCCGTTGCACCTTGAGCGCGCTCAGGCTAAACGGACATCGGAGCAGGTAACAAGCGATTCAACCGCTCGGCTATTGTGACGAGAGTCAATGTCCTGAGACGGCGTGTCAGCGTAACGGGATCCCGTCGGAAAACGCTCCCACAGGTGCTCGCCCTCGACCTGCCACATCGATGGTCATCGCCGCATCGATGGCTCGCGGCACCGGTCCTACCCCGTCCCGAGCGGCGGGAAACCCGCCATGACGACCGGACCAACATCCGGCGCCGGATCGTCCCATCAGCACACACCGCCGACGGCCCCACCGCCAATCCCCGTACGGCTCGGTGATCACCGCCGATCCGGCCGGTGACCTGGCCGTTCGGGTGGCCGGCGCTCCCCCTGGCGGCGCGCCCGCCGTCCGATATCGCGGTCGCCTCCGGCACCGAGCGGCTACCGCAGCCCTCGTCCGCCGTGTGGCCGCCGGCACCCGCATTCGGCTGTCGCTGCTTCTCGGCCCGCACCGGTCGGTCTCCGGCGACCTGGCCCTACCCTCGGTGGCGTGCGCTACGAGATGGAGACGTACCTGCCGTACGCGGCATCCCGCGTCATCACGCTCGAAGAGTTGCCCGGCCTGTACGTTCCGGACCACGAGCCGGTGTTCGGCTACGGCGACGGCGGCGAAGACGTGCTGATCGTCTCGCTGCACGACGAGTACAGCACCGTTTCGCTGCTTCACGACCGCACCTGGTACTGGCTCACGGAGTCACCGTCCGCGAAACTGGTGGAAATCCTGCTGTGCGGGCAGGAGGCGTGGGTCCCGGCCGGCGCGCTGGTGCGGCCGGAGACCGGGATCGCCGCGCTGCGGCTCGCCCACGACGTGCCGGCACTCCTGACCGAGTTCAGGTGGCGGGAGCAGTAGCTGCTCCCGCACGACCGGCCCGGTCAGGGGCTCCACCAGTCCACGTCCTCGATCGCGAAGTCACCGACGGACACGTCGTGGACGAAGGTCTTCCAGAACGAGCCCACCAGCCCGTAGGTCGCCGGGTCGACCGCGGCGAACAGCGCCTCCAGTCGCCCCGCGACCGACACGAAGGCCGAAGGCTCCTCGGCCGACGAGTAGTAGGGGTACGCACGCTCCGACACCAGCAGGCACTGGGCGAACATCTCGACGGTGGCGTTGACCGGATGGGCCTCGTCGAATCCTTCCGCGCCGAACAGAACCTGCCCACGCTCGACGTCGAGGAAGAACTGCTCGCCGTCGTCATAGCTGCCCAGCAACACGCAGACCTGACCGCGCCGAATCTGCCTACGACCTGTCGGCTCGGCCGCCTCGAACAGCCGCGACCGCCGGGGCAGCCCCTGCTGGATGAGGAACGCGCGGGCGCGCTCGTGGCGGATGACGGCGGCCTGGTGGGACGACCATCTCGTGACGCTCTCAGCGTCCCAGCGCTTCGCCAACGATCCTCTTCTGGTACGCGATGGTTTCAAGGCATCTGGCGTTCTCACGCTCCGCCTCGACGGTCCAGATCGGCAGCCCCTCCCGGTCGAGCAGGCCTTCATAGCAGGAGGAGAGAACGCCGTAGAGCACCTCGCCGGTCAGGCCCTCGAGCGCGTCGGCACAGGCCAGAATCGCCGACATCAAGTGCGCCGTACCGGGCTCATCCGAACTGTCGTAGACGTCTTCGTACGCATCGAGCATGTCCTCGGGGAGGATCATCTCGTCACGGCCGGCCCGGACCGATTCATGGCCGATCCTCAGCCCCTCCGCCAGGTAGCTCCGGACCTCCGCGTCCTCGATCTCGCCCGCGGCCTGAAGCGTCCAGTCCAGCACCGACACGGCCACAGCAAGCCTCCGTGCAGGCGGGATGGTCGGCAGCTCATCCCGCAAGGGCTTCATCTCGTAATCCCACAGCAGCACGCTGTCCTCCAAACGCGGTTGAACCCGGTAAGAAGGTCCCGCCAGCCGAACCATCGGCCGCACAGCCCCGACGTCACCGGCGATGGTGTTCGTACAGCAGGCGCAGCCTCTCACGCCCGCGGAGTCGGGCGGACTCCCGAAGCTCGTCTGCACTTCCCCCGTCGAGCAGACGCTCGACGTCCTCCGCCTGACAACGCTCCTCCAAGTCGAGCACGAGGTGATGCCCGGTCCGGGCCCCGATCCTGAAGGCACCGTTCCGCGCCGCCGCGGAGCACTCCGCCAGACCGTCAAGCGATCGCCTTGCAAGCATCCCCAACGCCGAGTGGAGGACAACCGCTGCGTAGAGAGCATGAGCAGCAGACCCCTCAAGCTCGTCCCCGAAGCGCATCTCGCGCATCCCCTCGAGGCCGGACCGGGTCGACGAGTACCGCGCGACGTCGCTCGAAAGCGGGCGCCACAACAATTCCAACGCCTCGTGGTAGCGGTCCAGGTCATCGCGCCGATCATCCTCGGACACCGCCCAGAAGAGCACCCCGCAGGCCCGCTCCGCACAGTCGGCGGCGAACAGGGCCGCCTGCTGGAGGGAAGCAACGCCCGCGAACTGATCGGCGTTCATGAACAAGCACACCTCGCGATCCGACGTGCCGGCTATCGGCCAGGGCTCCGACCCACCGCAGCATCCCGTGTCGGCGTCCACCTAATCCTGCGCCGCAGTGCGGACGAGTTGCTTCTGATACTCGATCGCACGCATGCAGTTGGCGTTAGCGCGCTCGGCGTCGAGGATGACAGGTTCCGCGGTTCCCAGCGGGAGTTCCGGCAGGTCCTCGCAGTCACCGACGTCGCAGCAGGCCGACATGATCGTCCGCGTGAAGTCCACCGTGACGTCCTCCGCCGGCACTCCGACAGAGTCACTCAGCGCGACAAAGAGCTGCCAGAGGTCTTGAAGGTCGACCTCGTCGGCCAGTACTGACAGGTGGTCCTCAAGTTCCTCGAACGTCTCCGACTCGACATCCGGTGGCGACCCCGCCGCAGCCGCGCGAACGTAGTCAAGCGCTGCTTCGACGGCGCCACGGCCTTCCCCTTCCAGCAGCTCACGCGCCCCGGACGGCAGAACCTCGACCGTCCACTCCAGCAGCCGCACGATCAGGTTGAGTTGCGAACCGTAGTCCAGCCGTCCGAGGAGAGGGATCTCGTCGGCCACCTCCCGGTCCCACAGAGTCGCCACCGTTGAGCCTCATCCACGTCTTGATCCAACACCCGAGAGGTACCCAACCACCTGCCATGGTGTTCGTACAGTCCCGCGCGGCGCCCGACGACGACGGGCGGCCGCATACCGTACGAAGGCCAGGTGTTGACCACTTTCTGGCTCCAGCGCGGCACCGTGACCTTGATCAACGTCCGCTCGGAGTGCAGGCTGTAACCTCACTGCTCGGAACTCTGGGCGCTCCGAAACCAGGCCGTCCTGCGCGGACCGGGGAAGGCGCGGGGGGCCCGTACGGAAGAACGGACTTGTTCCTTGGCGGAAGTCGTTCAGGTGTTGATCGGCACGACACGGGCGGGTCAGGATTCCTTCGAATCGCTGCTCGTCACCCCCCTCGGTTCGGACTTGTATGTGCTGGAACGTTCACCGCTGATGGCGGATGGTGTAGCTCGCGGCGATACCATTCGCATTGAAAATGGCGGGCGGACCTACCAGGTGGTTCGCGACGGCGACCACTACGCGCTGCAGATCTACTACCGCCGAGACCTGGAACTTGAGGACCTCAGGGACATGGAATCGCGGCTCGCCGAGGTCGGAGGCGAGATCGACGCACACGCCGCACGTGTGATTGCCGTGACCGTCCCCGCGGCTCCGACGTCGGCGTTGGTCACTCTCCTTGACGGTCATCCGCGACGCGGGGACTTCGAATGGCGGATCTCGAAGTCTCCACCCACCGCCTAGCTGTCCCGATGTCCGGGGTGGCCCGCAGCCGATGATCCTCGCGGGCGGGGGGGGCGGTGATACCAGAATCGCCTGTTGCAGGAGGGTTGTTGATGCAGTTCCGGGTAGAGGCCTATTATCGCCCGCAGCATGACGACAAGCGTGAGTTGCTTACCGCGTCAGCGGATGTAGACGGGCTGATCGATTCACTGTTGGCGGGGCCGACTCAGCAGAATCTAGCGGAGCTGCATTCCCTGGAACGGTCACCTCTACCTTCCGGACTCCCGATCATGAGTTGTTGGTCGGTGCCGACCAGAGGCTTCAGGTCGGCGTTCTTGAGTTCATGGATGCCAGCGGAAACTGGACGACCGCAGGGCCAAAAGCGGGCCGCACTGAGGTTCGTTATTCTTGCGTAAGTCAAGTGACGGAGTTCCCAGCGAATTCGGAGATTCCGATCGATCTGCTGCGCCGTGCGGTCAAAGAGTTCTGTCTGTCCGGCGGGCAGCGGCCCACGTGCGTCCAGTGGGAGAGGCCGAAATCCTGGTGATCCTCGGAGAACCTGGCCGTGTCGGCGCTGGGCACGGCCTTGGTCCGGCTGTTGCTGCGGGTATTCCGCTTACCGCACCGCCACCTCGTCGCACTCGCCGTGGTCAGCAATCTCGGCTCCCTGCCGATGGAACCCAAGTCGCACATGCTCGAATAGCTCGATAGGAGTTCAACCACATGAGCGAGAGGAAACTCCGGTGACGAACCTGGAGGAGCACATGCGCCAGGCGTCTCTGCTCGGCTTTGCCGCTCGTCAGAGTGCTGCCGCTCTCGTCCTCGTCCGATACTTTGGCTTCGATCAGGATCAGAAGTTCTCGCCCTGGTTCGAACAACATCGGGAAGCACTGTCGCAGGTGCGGGCCCTCGGCGCTCATGTCTACCGTTGGGCGAGTGCTGGCATCGAGGTACCCACCGAGCAATTTCGACAGGTAAGGGAAGTGGTCGAGCGTATTTTGGAGTCTAGCGATCCAGACGGCCCTCCCTTCGAGACGGAGATCGTTGACCATCTAGTGTTGGCAACGGAGGTCTTCGACTACTTGGCCGGGCCAGAGGATCTAGACCGGTTGAGACGTGTCTTCGAGCATGCCGAGGAACTCGCAGAGGCAGCTGAAGACATGGCGACTGATGAATCTTCGTCTGAAGATGCACAAGTAGACGAGTTTCGTCGCCTGGAGGGCGAGATCCGGCTATTGGACTTGAGTGAGGTGAGATCAGCGCAGGAGGCTTCGGATCGGGACCCCGTCCTACTCCTTCGTAGTGAGGCGTTCGCGCGGACCTATGCGGGCGTAATCGCCAGCGGCTATTCCGACGAGGATGCCGGACGCTACTAACGCCGCCTTGTCGACGCCCGTCCCGTCACGGCACGTCGCAAGCCGCGGCCAAGAACGTCCACGAGAAGGCGTGAGCCACGCGGTCGACGGCGACTCGAACCGGGCGCTTCTAGAACGCCGACGACGCTCTACGCCGCAGCGCGCATGGAGCGCGTTGCCCCCTGCCCACCACTACCGCTTGTGGTGACGCCCAAAGCGGCGGGTGCTCCCGTCGTAGTTAGGCGGAGGCATCCGCTGCGGTGCGCGCTACTCTTGGACGAGGAATAGCTCTTGCACGACCGGTTCAGCCCATACGGCGTACGCAAAGGCAGGTCGCTCGACATCATGTCCATTGCTGTCGTCGATAACAGTCGTGCGAGTTCGGGGTCCATAACGCACCTGGTACCTCAGGCCCTCCACGTCAACCGTCCCGCACCGTCCGTCTTTGCCCGGGACGCGCTCACGGTCGAGCACCGACACGGGCCAGCCTTCCTTTTCGGCCTTGTAGCACCAAAGTTTCAAGGCTCGTTCAAAATCTTCAGGAGCGGCGTAGATGCCGCCAGTTCTTTCGATTACGTCAGTCGGATCGACTCTTTTATCCATTAGCTTCCCTGCCGCACCCCGAGCGCACGCTGAAATTGCCAGCAACTCTTGTCCCGTCCCAGATGTAGGTGCCTTTCACAGCTTCCGCAAATGGTGAAGGCCCACCCCTATCGCCAGGAATGGCCCTTCACTCAATCAACGATTGCTCAAACTTTGCCTTCGTCTTCATCGACTACGCGGCACCACCAACTCTGGACTCATATTCCACCCAGCGGTCATCGTCGGCTTCGAGGGTGCCGTCGTCATCCACGAAGAAGACACCGGTTTGATAGAGCTCAAGGAACCCATCAACCATCTCTTCGACCGAGCGGAAGGAAATCTCTATGTCGCCGCCGGACATGACGCTGAAGACACCCACTTCGTGCAGCGACTCGTCGAAGACGGCGGCGTAGAAGTCACCACCGCCGGAACCCAGCAGCGGCACCCAGTGATCGCCCAACACCGCGTCGTCGTCGATGTACCCAGACATGATCGACTTCGCTTCGGCAATCGATAGCGGCCAGTAACCGGGTATGACCGACGCGTCATCCTGCGTCTGCCCGGGCGTGTCAGCGACTCCGTTGCTCCAGTTGAACCACTGAGCCACCACGTCCGGGATCGGCTCGTCGAACGTAGACTTTACGTCTTCCAGGCTTGGGCCGGAAACACGTGCGGCAACCACCGGTCGACCGGCTGTAGCCAAGTGACCCCACAGCGCCTCGAGTGACTGCGACAACACAGGCAACCTCCCTTTCACCGAGCCACTGGCGGCGCGCCTCTCGATGTCCCCGCCTGGCAACGCTGTCTCCAGTGAGCGGGCAATGCCCTCCCCTGGACTCGTGAAGATACCCGTGGCCGAGGATCCGGTGGCACCCCGCCGATCAGTCAGAATCGCTGCCAGTTGGCCGGCCTCCTTTGAGGGAATCCGGTCAGCCGCCGACAGTCGAGGCCGTAGCTACTACCGGACTCAGCACTACGAACTGATTTGATCTCCGTATATAGCGGCTACTTTCTCGCGGAATTCCTTCACCGCGTCAAGATCCGTCGCGCTCAACGTCCGAACCTCGGAGAGGATCTCGGAGATCACTCGAAGCACGCCTGCGACCAAGGGCGTCGCGAGTATCTCCTCGTCCGACAGATTCGGATCCTCGATGGTGATGGCATAATCCGCGGCTTCGTAGTAGTTGGTGGCCACCAGGACGCCGAAATCCGGACTACGCAACTCGACTGCACGAAGCGCATACCAGATACCTGCAAGGACATGCTCCGCTACGAACAGTCCACCCCCCTCGTCGCCACTCTCCTCGATGATGCTCTCGGACTCCTTGTATAAGCGCTCCACCTCAGACAGGTCGTTCGGGACGACCGGGACGAACCGCCAGCTGAGCGCAACGGACTGCGTCAGCAGATACTTCGGAAGGAGCTGACTCCCCCGGGCCGACTCACCGAATTGCCTGACCAGTCCTTCCAGACAGGCGCTCGTGAAGGCGACTCGTTGTTCGGGAGTCAGGTGTTCGAGTGACCGATGCAGATCGGCATTGTCCAGCATTACGACCACTTTTCCAGGTAGCGACGGCGTTCGGCGATTCTCCAAGGCGGCGGGTGCCCCTGCCGCAATTCGGCAGAGGCACCCGCTGCGGTGCGTGTTACTCGTCGACCAGGAATATTTCTAGTACGACCGGTTCAGCCCATACGGTGTACGCAAAGGCAGGTCGTTCGACATCCTCTCCAGTGCTGTCGTCGATAAGGGTCGTGCGGGTCCGCGGTCCGTAACGCACTTCGTATCTCAGGCCCTCGACCTCGACCGTCCCGCATCGCCCGTCTCTGCCCGAGTCGCGCTCACGGTCGAGCACCGACACGGACCAACCTTCCTTTTCAGCCTTGTAACACCATAGGTCCAGGGCTCGTTCAAAATCCTCAGACGCGGCGTAGACACCGCCGGTTCTTCCGATTATGTCGATCGGATCGACTCTATTGTCCATTACCTTCCCTGGCTCACCCAAGCGGACTGCCCGACTGCCACCAACTCTTACCCTTGTTCCAGATGTAGACGTAGGTAGCGCTCGTTGCCTGGGCTGCGTCCTCCATCTGGGTGCGGCACGAACCACACGGGGGCCTGGTCCCCTTGATAATCACGTAACCACCAGGCGGCACCGGCGCGGTCCCCTGGATTGTGTCATTCACGATCGGGTTACCCCGGACCTGGGATGGGGCGCCGGTTGCCCGACAGACACGGCATTCCGTGTGTGAGGCGTTCATGTTGTCCGGGAAGCCCAGCACACGCTCCGGACCCGTCTGGTCTCCACTGCGGGTTCGGTTGATCGTGTGAAGGAGGTCCCCGTCCGGCCCGTACACCTCAGTCTCCGTGTAGTGGGTCTTCTTGGTCACCGGCTTCACCCCGCCCCCACCGTCGGTGGTGTTCTGGCAGTTGCACGGCTTGCCATCGGGGCCGACGCCGCCAGGACAGTTGTGGACGAGAACCGGGCTGTCGCCGGCGAGGACGTAGTAGGTGTGGATGCCCTCGACGGTGAGGTTGTGCACCCGCTCCTGCCGATCCGTCCTGGTGACTGCGGTGATCTGCACCCAGGTGCCGGTTGCGGTCTCGAGCCACATGCCAGGCTTGAGGTCACCACCGGTGACCCACTGACCTGCGTCGGGCAGCCAAATCAGGTGCTCGGCCGTGGAGGTGATCGATCCGGTCTTCGAACCAGACTTGCCGTCCACGTCGACCGTGATCGTTACCAGCGTCTTGCGGCCCTCGTGGCTCCGGACATTGGTTACCTTGCGGCTCTGGTTCTCACCCGACTCGACGTCCGCACCCAGAACCTGGTCGCCAAGCTTCAAGTCCTCGATGGCCTTGGTTCCACCGCTGGCGAGCAACACCTTGGTGCCCGGGACGAAGCTGTTGCACTTCGTCGGAGTGGTCGACGGCGTGTTGCTCGGTGCCGCCCTGGTGGCATCGGTGGTCGCCTCGACACCGTTCTTGACGTCCTTGGCGGTGTCGATTCCGTCGGCGATCTTTTTACCGGTCTTCGCCAGCTTCGCCGCGGCCACCGCGTTACCCGCCAGCGGGATAGCGGAAGCCAGCGACATCGCCGCGTCGACGTAGTTGCCCTCGGCCGCGTACCAGATGCCGTTCGCGACGTCGGCGACCTCACCGATCACCGGCACCATGCCGGCGACGTCCAGGGCGGCGTGACCGATGTCCGACCACGACATCCCGAACAGGTGCCCGTCCAACTCCACGAAGCTGATCGGGTTACCACCGGCGAAGGCGTACCGGTTGCCGGTGAAGGGATCCATGGCCAGACCCATGTCCGCCATGGCGCCGCCGTAGGTGTCCCGCGTCAGGAACCGGTTCAGGCCCGGGTCGTAGTTGCGGAAACCCATGTCGTACGTGCCCGAGCCCGCGTCCCACCGAGAGGCGTTGAACCGGAACGCGTTGTACGGCTCCTCGCCCTCCGGCGTTGCACCCGGCTTGTCCACACCGGTGAACTGCGACTCGTCGTCCTTGCCGTACGCCGTGTAGCCGTACGTTGCCCGGGTGTTGCCGTCATCCTTCGTGATACCGATGACGTCGCCGCGCGGCCGGTAGATGAACTGCGAGTACTCCCGGCTGCCATCGTCCTTGTGCTTGATCTGGGTCAACTGCTGACCCCACGGCGCGTACTGGTACGACTTGGTCGCCTTACCGGCGACCTCCTCGCGCAGCACCTGGTTGTCCATCCCCAGGTACGTGAACAAGGTCGTCTTACCGGCGGTCGTCTGCGACACCGTCCGGTCGAACGGGTCGTACACGTAGGTGGTCGACTTGGCGTTGGCGCCGATACCCGCGGTCGTCTTCGCCGTGCGGTCGAAGCCGTCGTAGTAGTACTTCTGCGCCCGCTCGCCGCCGACCGACACGGTGTCGAGTCGACCCAACGGGTCGTAGTTGTACGTCGACGTCACGCCACCGCTGCTGGTGGAGTGCAGCCGGTTCCGGTCGTACTTGCTGGTGCTCGTCGTACCGTCGACCGTCTGCGAGACCGTGTTGCCGTTGGCGTCGTAGACGTACGACTCCGTAGAGGTCTTGTCGCCGGTCTTGTCGAGCTTGGCGATTCGATCCTGGGGGTCGTAGCTGAAGACGTACGTGTTGTCGATGTAATCCGACGAGTTGTCGGCGTTCATCAGCTTGAGCACGTCCCGGGACGGGTGCCCGTTGGCCTGGTATTCCAGCGTGTGCTCCGCGACGGTCGCCCCGCCGGAGGTCTTCTCCAGCTGGTGCTTGGTGGCGCCGTCGAGGTAGTACTCGAGGTCCACGGTGTTGCCGTTGGGCTTGGTCTGCTTGAGCAGCTGCCCGCGAGCGGTGTACGTGAACGTCGAGATCTGCTGGTTGCCCGCCGTCGGAGAGTCGGCGTTGGTCACCTTGGCGACCATGTCCCGCGCGTCGTACTCGATCTTCGACCACGTGAGGTCGTGCTTCGAGGTGAGCGGGTTGCCGTTCTCGTCGTAGGTCAGCTCCGTGGTGTTCTTCGGCGTCGTGTCGGTAGCCCCGACAAACTCCTTCACCGTGGAGATTTGGTTGATCTGATCGTAGGCGACGTCGTACCGGCCGATCTTCGCACCCGGGCTGAGATCCTTGACCTCGACCAGCATCCCGCTCGGGTTGTACTTGTAGGTGAACTCCTTCTTCTCGTTGTCCACGTCACCGGCGTTGTCGCGCACCAGCTTGACCGCGTCGGCGAGCACCCTGCCCGTCGCCTGGTCGGTGACGGTGATCTTCTGGACGCCGTCCTCCACGAACGGGTAGCTGCCCAGGCTGATCCAGCTACCGGTGTTCTGGGTCTGGTTCACCGTCTTGACGACGCTGCCGCCGTTGTGGGTGATGGTGAACTTCGCGTCCGTCGCGGCACCGCTGACCTGCGGGTGCCGGACGAACACCTCGTAGTTGCCGTCCCGGGGGATGTTCAGCTGCCAGTTGAACTGCGCCGACCCGCTGCCCGCCGGCGCCGTGGCCACGTCGTAGCCGTAGTTCCCGGTCGCGGCGCCGCTGGTCCAGCTGCCCTGGGCGGCGGTGTTGTTCGAGTCGGAGTTGTCGACCAGGACCACGTCCTTGCCGACCGGCAGGCCGTCCTCCGACCGCCCCTTCTCGTTGCCCGACGGGTAGAAGTCCCAGGTCATCGTCCGGGTGGTCGACCCACCGGCCGAGCTCAGCGTGTTCTTGGTCTGCTGGCCCAGGTCGTTGTAGTCGTACGAGTTGACGATGTCCCACGGGTCCTTGGACGTCTTCGTCAACCCGTTGTCGTAGTAGGTGTACTCGGTGTCGTTGCGGACCGTTTGCCCGTCCGATGGGGGCGCGCTGACCTTCGCCAGGTTGCCGATCTCGTCGTAGGTGTAGAAGGTCTTGTCCGGCGTGTTGTACCGACTGTCGTCCTTGTCGTAGGACGACCACTCCTCCTTCTTACGGTTGAGCGCGTCGTAGACGGTCACCACCGCGAAGTCGTCGGCGTCGTCGGCGGTGTCCACGCCGCGTGGCGTGATCGCCTTCGTCTGGTTGCCGACCTGGTCGTACTCGTACTTGCTCGTCCGGTAGACATTGTTGCCGGAGGCGTCCTTCTTGTGCGGCACCTTCGACTCGACCAGCGCGCCACGGGCGTCGTACGTCGCCAGCGACTCGTTGCCCTCCGCGTCGGTGGTCCCGAGGGTCAGGCCGTCCTTGTCGAACCGGGCGGTGGTGAACTTGCCCAGTGCGTCGGTGGTCTTGACGACCCGGTGGTTCCAGTCGTACTCGTACTTGGACGTGAAGTCGTCCGCCGCGCTGGCGGTCTTCTTCGCGTCGTACAGGACGGTGACGTTGCCGACGTTGTCGTACTCCCAGACAACCTTCTGGCCGAGGCCGTTGCTGACCTCGAGCGGCTGGTAGATCGCGTCGTACTTGGTGGTCGTCGTGTAGTCGCCGACCGTGGAGGTCAGGTTGCCCTGTGGCTCCGTGACGCTCAGGACGTTGCCGACCTTGTCGTACGTCGTGGTGGTCTTGCGCTCCGGGTCGGTTGACACGTCCTTCGGCGCGTACGACTCGGTGACCTGGTCGGCCTTGTCGTAGACCGAGGTCGACTCCGCCCCGTTGGCCGCGTATGCCGTGGTGATGTTGTCGTTGGCGTCGTAGACCGAGGCCTTGGTCGTGATGAAACGGTTGTTCGCTGCGTCCAACGGCTCGACCTTCACCTTCGGCCGACCGAAGGTGTCGTACGCCTGGGTGACCTTGGCGTTCTTACCGTTCTTGACCTCTAGGGTGTTGCCCCGGTCGTCGTACGCGAAGTACGACAGGCCCTTACCGGCGTCCTCGATCTGCCGCGGGTATCCGCTGGGGTGGAAGTCGAGGTACTTGGTGGTGTTGCCGTTGGCGTCCTTGGCGGCGAGGAGCTGGCCCCACTCGTCGTAGGTGTTCGTGCTCGTGTAGTCGCCGGCGGTCGCCGTGGTGTTGCCCAGCGGGTCGGTGACCGACTCGACGTCACCCTCGGCGGTGTACGTGAAGGTCCACTTGCGGCCCTCCGAGCTGGTCTTGGTGACCACCTCGGCCACGTACCCGTTGAGCTGGCGCTGGTAGGTCAGCGCGGTGCCGGGCCAGCCGTTCTTGACCGCCTCGGCGTCCTTGACCAGCGTCGGGTAGCCGGTCTTGGCGTCGTACGCCCAGGTGGAGACCGCAGCGTTGGCTTCCTCGAGCCGGACCACGTTGTGGTCGTCGTCCCAGCCGAACTTCGTGGTCTCGTTCTTGGCATTGGTGGTCTGGTAGGCCCGGCCGTAGCCGTCCATCTGGTAGGCGGTGGCGTGGTTCTCCGCGTCGGTGACCGTCGCGTTGATGTTGTTGCCCTGCGGGCCGTCCGGGTCGACGTAGCCGAACTGGGTCAGGTAGCCGAGCCGGTCGGTGTACGACTTGGTGGTCCAGTGCCACTTCGGGTCGTCGCCGGCCTGCGGGTAGTGGTAGACCAGGTTGGTCGCGTTGCCCCGCGGGTCGGTGGTCTTGACCAGCTTGACGTTCTTGTTGCCCTGGGTCATGTCGTAGGCGAACTTGAACGTCTTCGGCGTGCCGTCGGTCGAGCCGGCACCGTCGATCAGCTCACCGAGCAGACCCTTGTCGGTGTACGCGAAGCTCAGCTTCCGCCCGGAGATGTCGGTGATCGCCGAGATGTGGTCGATGATCTTCGGGTTGGTCAGGCCGGTCCCGGTCTTACGGGTCCAGGTGACATCGTCGATGTAGTCGTAGGTCTGACCCTTCGCGAAGTACTCGACGGTCAGAGTCCTACGGCCGGTCGCGTCGGTGATGTACTTGAGGAACTTCGTCGGCTTGTTGTTCGACTTCCGTTCCTCGTAGGTGAACACCATCTCGTTCTGGTTGTTGTCCACGATGCTGGACAGGAAGCCCTCGCAGTCGTAGAAGAACTGCGTCCGGTCCGGCCGGGTCAGCACCCACGCCTTGCGCTCCTGCGTGTTGGGCTTGCAGTCCACGCTGCTGTACTTCTGCAGGTAGAGGTGCACACCCTTCGGGCTCTTCCACTCGTTGGCCGCCGCGTCCCAGGTGAACCAGTGGCTCGTACCGTCACCGTCGGTCAGCGTGACCTTCGTCGGGTTCGGGTTCGGATGGAAGTCCAGCGGCGTGCCCAGGCGCATCATCGACGACGCCTGCAGCGACCAGCCGAAGCCGGCCACCGAGTCGCTGGTGTCCAGCGAGTTGTACGCCAGCCGCACGAACGTCGACAGCCCCCGCGAGGGGTTGTTGATCGCGTTGTACGACCAGACCGTGTTGCCGGAGTAGAGGTTGTTCATCAGCGAGCCACCGGCGCCGGTGTTCTTCCCCGCGTAGGAGTAGAACTTCTCCAGACCCAGCTGGTCGGAGGTCGGCTCCTCCACCGCCACGTTCTGCGGCAGCGGCTGGATCGCCGGAGTGGTCTCCGACAGCTTCTTGCCGGTGAGCTTGTTGCGCAGATCCCACTGCAGCACGTAGTCGGTGCGCTTGTTCCCGTCCGTCGACGACGGCGGGGTCTTCACCTGCGCGGCCACGTCGACCGTGCCGCCGGCCGGGACGCTCTTCGGCAGCGCCGTCTTCAACTCGAAGGTGGCGTCCGCGCCGTCGGTGATCCCGTCGGGCCGCTTCCAGTCGTAGGCCAGCTCCCAGTCGGTCGGGTTCCACGCCGCCAGGGTCGGGTTCGACAGGGTCACCGGCACCGTGTACGTGGCGTTCGGCGTCGTCAACGCCGGCGTCGAGGCCGCGTAGTAGGTCGACTCGGCATTCTGCTCGAGGTAGGTGACCTCCAGCGTCGGGCGCAGCAGCGGCTCCTGCGCCTCGGACGACAGCAGCATCGCCCGCGCGGTCTGGTTCACCTCGTCGCGCTGGCGCAGCAGCAGACCGTTGTTGCTGGTCGGGGTGGTCACCCAGCCCTTCACCGCGGCGGTGATGTCCCAGCTCGCCCACTCCGGGTCGTTGGTGAACCCGGTGGCGCCGGCCTTCCAGGTGGTGTCGTAGTCGCCACCCGCCGTGGTCCACGCGTTGACACCGTCGTAGGTGTTCCAGGTCGCCTTCGTCTCGGTGAACGCCCGCTTGAGCTTGTAGACGTCGACGTACTCGTCGGTGTCCGTGCCCGGGAAAAGCGACGTGTTGTACAGCCGCAGGTCGGCGTCGACGACCTGGGCGTCGGTCGGGATCCCGGTCAGCGTCGGGAACTTCAGCAGACCGTGCGTGTCGCCGTAGTAGGGCGAGTTGTTGCCCGGGCTGACGTACGGGTCACCGTCGTAGACGTCCACGTTCTCCGTCGGCCGGCTCTGCGCCAGCGTGGTGTCCGTGGTGCCCGTGCGGTAGATCCGGGTGATCTGACCCGCCTTCGGCAGGATCGCCGACTGCGTCGGACCCGCGATCAGCCGCCCGTCCTTGGTCTTGACCGCGACCATGTAGTAGTAGAACTTCCGCGCCAACGGGTCGGTGTTGTCCGCCGGTGTGGGGACCGCGGTGGTGTCCTGGTAGGTGCGGGTGCCGCTGGAGACCGGCGCGACCAGCGTGGCCGCCGACGGCGTGTACTCCTGGAAGATGCTGCGGTGCACCTGGTACTCGGCGATGTCCGTGCCCGGGTAGGCCGGCCAGTCCAGTACCGCACCGGTCGAGGTGATCGTGGTCGGCGGGTTCACCGCGATGCCCGGGGTGCCCCAGGTGACCACCAGCTTCGGCAGGTTGTAGTCCCGCCGCGCGTTGTTGTAGGCGAACTCCGAGGCCTCGAAGATCGGGCCGCCGCGGCCCTTCTTCGCCTCGTCGACCGCCTTGACCATGAAGCCGTAGTTCGGCTGGGACTTGTTGACCCACTCCTGCACGGCGTTGCGGACCGGGAACGAGCTCCAGACGTTGGAGACCGCGGCCTTCTTGGTCGTCACGCCCCAGCGGGTGAAGCGGACCGCGTCCGCGATCACCGACTTACCGAGCACGTCGCCGAGGACGACCTTGCCGGTGGTGCCGGCGACGAACGGGTGTACGCCGAGGGTCTTCCACTCACCGAGACCGCTGCCGGTCTGGTCGACGTTGTAGGTCTTGGAACCGCCGTTGTAGTAGACCGTGTAAGGGGCGTTGGTCGGCCGGTCCGCCTCGGAGACGTAGTGGACCTCGACCTGGTAATCACCCGACTCGGTGATCGTCGGCACCCACGTGTGGGTGTTCCCGGCGGTGGTGTCGCTGTTGTAGCGGTAGTCGCCGTTGATCGCCAGCGGCGTCAGATCGGCGTTGGCCGAGTACGGCCAGGTGCCGCTGATCGACGTGCCGGAGTCGCCGTCGTCCTTGGTGACCATGTTGCCGGCCGGCTGTGCGGCCATGTTGGCGTTCATGTTCGACCAGTTCGCGGTGCTCTCCGTCCACGGCTGGGTGACCCGCCGGGCCTCCATCGCCACGTCGAAGCCCCACGCGTGGTGGGTCTGCGAGTAGTACATGTCCAGCCGCGCGTCGTCGATCGGCGTGTTCGCCGGGACCGAGCTGACGTCGAACTTGACCAGGGACCGCCACGACTGGGAGGCGTCCGTGCCCACCTTCAGCTGGTACGTGTCGTTGTAGTTCGTGGTGGTGGCGCCGGAGTAGATCGCGACGTCCTGCGCGTCGGTCGGCACCGGCTGGACCTTGATGGTCGGGTCGACCACCACCGGGTACACCCGCGCCGAGTCCGCCAGCCAACCCGCGTCGGGCGTGACGGTGACCGTCGTGGTGGCGCCGGACTGCGTCACCTTCTGGGTGACCTTGTCGCTCCACACCTTGCCGTGCGGCGAGGCCTTGTCGTCCTTGTCGTCGAACATGAACGGCGCGGGCATCTCGAAGTACGTCCGACCGCCGTCCCGACCGACGAACGCGATCGAGCCGTCCTCGCGCTGCTGCGCGACCAGCCCCGCGGTGTCCAGCGTGAACGTGTAGGACACCGGCGCGGCCGGGGCCTTACGCAGGACGATCTTCTCCTTGAGCGCGGTGCTGGTCACGTCGTAGACCACGTCCGCGCCACCGGCCACGCCGGCGTAGGTCACCGTCGAGCCGGACACCTTCGGCGTGACCGCCTGCGGCGCGCCCGCCAGCCCCAGCTCGATGCTGCGGCCGTCCTGCTCGAACCGGGCCAGCTCATCCGAGCTGTCCCCGAAGAGGCTGGTGAAGGCGTTCGTCCGGTTGCCCTGGACGTAGCCCTTGTCGTTGGTCGGCCGGACGGTGGTGTCGATGGGCTGGTAGCGGCCCTTCGAGTCCTTGTAGTGCACCGGCACCGCGGAGATCTCCGCCTGCGTGCGCCCGTCGGACAGCTGGTAGGTCTTGCCGTTCGCCGTGCGCTTGCCGGTCAACTCCTTGACCCGCTTCTGCGCCGGCCACGCCTTGCCCGCCGGCGTGTTCTCCTGCACCGACAGCCCGGCGCTGATGACCTCCGGCCGGGGCCGGTCCGGCCCGTCGCCGACCAACCCGCGGGCGGCGCCCCCGAGCCGGTCGAGCAGACCCTTTCCGTCGTCGTCGGCGCTCGCGGCGCCTTCCGGTCTCTGTTCGGACAGGACCTGCGTCCCGCCCAGGGTGGCCGCCAGGGCCACCACCAGGGCCGCGATCAGCGGTCCCCGTAGCTTTCTTCTCACCCGTTACCCTCCGGTCAAGGGCCAATACGTCGGGTAGAAGCTAGGGAGAGGACATACACCGACAGCTATCGTCCGGCTATCTCCCGACGGTATCGACGGCCGGGCACGACGAAGGGCCGCCCCGACGTGCGGGACGGCCCTGTCGAGACGGGTGTGGTCAGTAGCGGCCGAGGTTCTGCACCGGGCACATCACGATCCGCGGCGAGCGGGCCGGGTCGAGCCAGGTGAGCACCTTGACCAGGTTGGCGTGGGAGAGGCTGACGCAACCGGCGGTCGCGTTGCCGCTGGCGGTGCTGAACTCGTGCAGGAAGATGCCGCTGCCGACGCCCGGCACCGGCTTCGCCACGTTCGGCGGCATGTTGTACGTGATCACGCCGAAGTGGGTGTAAGCCGGGATCTCCTGCCAGAGCGCCTCGCTGTAGCCACCCGGGTTGGTGGTGCTGTGCTGGAAGGTGTTGTACAGCGGTGAATTGACGTTCTCGTTCCACCAGTCGTACGTCACCACCCGGTGGTACGGAAACCGCACGCCCGGATCGGCGCCGATGCCGTACATGGTCGGGCCGAACGAGTAGACGCCGGTCGGCGTGGTGGGCACACCCTCGACGTGGTTGTCGCTGAACCCCTTGGAGCCGATGCGCGCCGGCAGGGGCGCCGAGACCGCTGTCCAGTGCCCGCTCACCTTCGCGAACGTCTCCAGCGTCGCGTACGTCGTGCTGTAGCCGTTGCCGGTGACGATGACGACCTGGTTGGTCGCATCGGGCAGCGTGGTCAGCGCGGAGGCCCGGTTCGGCGGCGGGATCGGCCGCCCCCGCCCGCTCACGGCCGACCCGCCCGCGTCGACACCGCAGCGATATGTCTGCGTTCCATTCGAAGGATGATGACAGGCCGCAGCCACTTCCGGTGCCCCGGAAATAGTGAGGAACGTCGGTTTCCCACGCGGAGAGTCGGCGTAACGGAAATGACGAGTCGGACGCCACCGGGATCAGTCAGCGCCGAAACGGAAACAGATAACGGGTCAGGACCGGGTCCGCAACTCCCCGGTCCTGACCCCCACCGTCCGGGCGTGGTAGCGGACATCGTCGTATTGAACGTGCGGGCGTGGCACGCCGCCCACTCCGGGCTCAACACGACGAGCCGGCCCGCCTGCACTCAGCTCCACGGTGCCCAACGACCGGACTTCGGCGCGCTCCCGTCTCACCCCGAAGAGGCGCGAGCGCCGGCTCAGGTTAGGCGCGTTTCTCCAGGCTGGACAAGGAGGCTCGGGGCCGGAGAAGGGTGATTGATATCAACGTTGAAAAGCGGCATGTCGGCGTAACACGACGGTTCTCGTGAACGCTGTTTCTGGTCGAGACGACCTCGCCGCCGGGCGTGCCGCGCTCGGTGTGCCGCTGGTCGGCGTCGGGGTGCCACTGCGCCGGCGGCGAGCGCGCGGAGCGGCGCCACCGGCACAACAACCGTACGCCCGTCGCGGCGGCGACGCCGGGTGAGCGGCGCTGCTCAGAAGTGCCGGAGCAGGTCGGGGAAGGCGGCCAGGCGGAGCACGCCCAGGTCGGTCGGGTCCAGGTCGTCATGCTCCAGCACCCAGGTGTTCTCGTTCGGGATGAACACGGCGTTCATCCCGGCCGCCCGGGCGGGGCGGATGTCCGAGCGCGGGGAGTTGCCGATCATCCAGGCGCGGGCGGGGTCGAAGCCGTGCTCGCGGACCAGCCACCGATAGGTGTCGACGTCCTTCTCCGCGACGATGTGCGCAGCCCGGAAATGGTGCAGCAACCCGGACGCGTCGAGCTTGCGCTGCTGCTCCTCCCGCTCGCCCTTGGTCAGCAGCAGCAGCTCGTGCCGGCCGGCCAGCTCGTCCAACGCCTCGGCCACCCCGGGCATCAGCTCGACCTTGTGCTCCACCAGCGCCACCGCGAGCCGGTCGATCTCCCGGCGCTCGCCGTCGGTGGCCGGCCGCTCGCGCAGCCGCTCCAGGCACTCCCCCAGGCTGCGCAGGAAGACCTTGCTGCCGTAGCCGTGCGCCACCGCGTTGGCCCGCTCGATGTCGTCGAGGATGGCCCGGGTCTCGGCCCGGTCGAGAGTGGGGTGATCGAGCCAGGCGAGGAAGTCGTCGATCACTCGCTCGAACACGACGTTGTTCTCCCAGAGCGTGTCGTCCGCGTCGAAGACCAACACCTGCCCGCGCCGCCCTGCCATCCCGTCGACCGTCATGCCGCCGCCTCCTCACGCTCACCCGAACGGTCCGGGACTCTAGGGCACCGGGCGCGGTGTGCGCAGTGACTTTCCGCTCCGGCCCAGCGGCGCGTCGCGCCCGCCCGTCGCTTGTCAGGGCCAGCGCAGCAGCCGGTCCGCGATCATCGCCTCCCGCTCCTCCTGCGCCTCGGGGCGCAGCCGGCCACCCCGGGTGAGCATGACCACCCCGTGCAGCAGGCTCCAGCCCACCTCGGCGAGGGTGTCCGGGTCACGCCCCGCGGCCAGCGGGGCGAGCGCCGCCCGCAGCTCGGCGAAGACCGCCCGGGGCGCCGCCGGCACGCCGTCAACGCCGAGGGCCAGGTCGGGCGTCAGCACGAGCATCGCGTCGTAGACCTCCGGATTCGCGTACGCGAAGTCGAAGTACGCGCTCACCACCGCCGGCCAGGCGCCCTCCGGCCCGTCGGTCGCCTCGGCGTGGGCCTCGGCCAGATCGGCGGCGATGTCGGCGAAGGCGCACACCGCGACGGCGGCGACCAGCGCCTCCAGATCCGCGAAGTGCCGGTAGAGATCACCGATGTCGATCTCGGCCCGATCGGCCAACCGCCGGATGCTCACCCCCGCCCAGCCTTCCGCCTCGGCGAACTCGCGGGCAGCCGTGACGATGCGGTCACGCAGATCTCGTTCGGCGGCCCCTTCTTCAGGTCCGGACACGCCACGAGCCTAGTGGCGCACACCGCCCGTAGTCGCTCCATGACGGATTGGCGACTACGGCAGGCTCGGTCGTCTCCGCCACCGGCCCAACCGGCTCGGGTGCGCCGGACGCGAAAAGTAGCTTGTGGCAGCCGGGGCGCCCTGCTTGGCTGCGGCTGTGACCGAACTTCACACGCCGCGACTCACCCTGCACGCGATCGACACAGCAGAGGGCGAACGCATAATCGCGCGCCATGCCGGAGCGACGGACGTCTGGGCAGATGACTTCCCTTTCGACGGTGACGTCATCGGTGTCACAGCGTTCCTGAGGACCGCCTCAGCCCATGGGAATCCACGGCCGTTCGGGCACTATCGGATCACTCGCAAGGCCGACGGGCAGGCCATCGGCGGCATCGGCTACAAAGGCCGACCGCACAACGGATGTGTCGAGATCGGCTACGGCCTGGCACCGTCGGCTCGTGGTCAGGGCTATGCGGCAGAGGCGCTGACCGCTCTGCTGACCGTCGCGGCCGAGCACGGCGTGCCCCGGGTTGTTGCCGACACCGACAGAGACAACGTCGCCTCCCAACGCACCCTCGAACGTGCGGGTTTCCGGCAGTCGGGTGCCGACGGTGACCTGTTCCGTTACGAGGTGCTTCTCGGCAACTCCTCGCAATCGAGTCAGCCCTAGGACTGGGCCGAGCCGTCTCCCGTCACCGGCGCTCGCACATCGGCATGTGCGTGTGCCGGCCGAGTCGGCACGTCGTAACGCCGAGTAGCGCGCGGATCGCGGCATGAGCGTTGCGCGCTGCGGCGGCAACAACGCATTCCGCAGGGTGCATCTTGGTTAATTGGTTGATGGTTTCGCGGTTTGCGTGACTCCTTCCTGTCGCAGTTCCAGGATGTAAGGCTGGTCGTTGGTCGGCAGGAACCGGACTTCCAGATCGAGTCCTGGGTGCAGGTAGCGACCGTCTGGTTCTGCCAGTAGTACAACCGGTTGCTGGGCAGCGGCGGAGAAGGTCAGTTGGCCGTCGGTGATCGCGATGTCGATCGGGTAGTCGTCGTGTAGGACGTAGCGGCCCGCCACGTCACCAAGCGGCGCGGCTGTGGTGCTGGTGGCGTACCGACGGTCCGCGGCGGCGCGGATGCTGGCCAGCAGCTCCCATCCATCCTCAGAGTTGGTCATCGCAGCGACCGCGGTGCCGCTGTCGGGCCACACGTAGGAAAAGCAGGTATAGCCAACGTTCAACCCCGTGTGTCCGAAACGTCGGAGCCCGGCGCGGTCGTCGACCTGAGTGCCCAGCCCGTAGGTGCCGCCCGGAACCTGCGGTGTCCACATCTCGGTGGCCAGGTCGCTGTCGAGCAGCTTCGAGTCTCCCGAGGTCGCCCGGGCGATCTCGAGGTCGAGCCGGAGCAGGTCGGTCGGGGTGCCCCACAGTCCAGCTGCGGCCGTCTCCGGTTGCACGCGCCAACCGCCGGGGATCCCGGTGCCGCCACCGTGATGGCCACGAGCCACCAGATGCGGTCGCTGGTGCGGAAACTGCTGGTCGAAGCTGCTGTCGGCCATGGCCAACGGTTCCAGCACCAGAGTTCGCATCAGGTCCTCGAACGGGGTTCCGGTCGCGTCCACCATCAGCTGCTGGAGCACGGAGTAGTGACTGCCCGAGTACCGGAAACGGCTACCCGGCAACAGGGTCGACCGAACCGGTGGAGTAGTCGTCGAGCCGCTGCCTTCCAGGACCTGCAACAGCGACGGGGCGCGATCCGCGGCATAGCCGCGATACCAGGTGTCGGACAAACCCGCCGTGTGCGCCAGCAATTGGCGCAACGTAACTCCTGGTTGCTGACCCTCGCGGTCGAGTAGTTGCCACGAGGTGAGGTACTCGCGAATGTCGGTGTCCAGATCCAGGGCACCGTCCTGGACCAGCAGCAATGCGCCGAAGGCGGCAACATGCTTACTGATCGAACAGGCCGCAAACACGGTGCCCGCGGTCACCGGCGTCGACGTCTCGCCACCCGTGACGCCATACCCCGCCGCCCACAGCCGCCCGCTCACGTGCCCGACGGCGATGCTGACCCCCGGCACCTGATAGATGCTCATCAGGTCGGACAACGCCGCCGTGTCCGGCGAAAGCAGCCCGGAAGACACGTGCCGGTCAAGCTGGCCCAGCAACCGGACCCAGTCCTGAGAGATATCCACGTCTTTCACGGCGTCGATTCTCGACCACACCGGTGGATCGCGTCCCCCCGCAGTGTCACGCCTCGCCGGGTTCCACCAACACCAGCCGACTGGGACAGCGCGGGGTCAGCGGCGCAGGGTGAGGATCAGGTCGGCGACCAGGGCCGTCCAGCCGGTCTGGTGCCAGGCGCCCAGGCCCGCGCCGTTGTCGCCGTGGAAGTACTCCGGAAAGGCGATCAGGTCTCGCCAGTCGGGGTGCGTCTGGAAGAGCTGCGCCGCGCCGTAGATCGGTCGGCGGCCCCACCCGTCGCGGGTGAACAGCGCGATCAATCGGGCGGAGAGGTCGTCGGCGATCTCGTTGAGGGTCAGCTTCACCCCGGACCGGGTCGGGTATTCGACGAGAAGATCGTCGCCGAAGAAGGCGGCGTAGTCGCGCAGCGCGCTGATCAGCAGGAAGTTGGTCGGCATCCAGATCGGGCCGCGCCAGTTGGAGTTACCGCCGAAGAGGCCGCTGGTGGACTCGGCCGGCTCGTAGCCGACGCAGAACTCCTGCCCGCCGAGGGTGACCGAGAACGGCTTGTCCAGGTGCGCCCGGGAGAGCGTGCGCAGGCCGTAATCGGAGAGGAACTCGTCGCTGTCCAGCATCCGGGCCAGCAGTCGGACCACCTGCTCCGGCCCCACCATTGAGAGCAGCCGCTGCTGGCGGCCGTCCGGCCCCAGCCGGCGGGCGCCGACCACGTCGGCGTACTCGGGCCGGTTGGTCAGGAACCAGCGCAGCCGGGCGCCCAGCTCGGGCAGGTGGTGCAGGGTGCGGGCGCTGAGCCGGGTGACCGCGGCCAGCGGCAGCAGGCCGACCACCGAGCGGACCTTCAGCGGCACCTTGCTGCCGTCGGCGAGCCGCAGCACGTCGTAGAAGAAGGCGTCCTCGTCGTCCCAGAGCCCCTGCGAGTACGCGGCCGCGGCGATGTAGGTGAAGTGCTCGAAGAACTTCGTGGCGGTGTCCACCCAGGTGCGGTCGTGCTCGGCCAGCACGATGGCCATGTCGAGCATGTTGAGCGCGTACATCGCCATCCAGCCGGTGCCGTCGGACTGCTCCAGCACGCCGGCCACCGGCAGCGCCGCGGACCGGTCGAACGGCCCGACGTTGTCCAGCCCGAGGAAGCCACCCTCGAAGACGTTGTTGCCCCCGGTGTCCTTGCGGTTGACCCACCAGGTGAAGTTGAGCAGCAGCTTGTGCATCACCCGGGCGAGGAACTCGTGGTCCCGGCTGCCGTCGATCTCGAACACCTTCAGCGCCGCCCAGGCGTGCACCGGCGGGTTCACGTCGCCGAACGCCCACTCGTACGCCGGGATCTGCCCGTTGGGGTGCAGGTACCACTCGCGCAGCAGGAGCAGCAGCTGCGCCTTGGCGAAGCTCGGGTCCACCCGGGCGATGCTGACGCAGTGGAAGGCCAGGTCCCAGGCCGCGTACCAGGGGTACTCCCACGGATCCGGCATGGAGATCACGTCGAAGCTGGTCATGTGCCACCAGTGGCTGTTGCGCCCGTGCCGGCGTCCGGCCGGCGGCGGCGAGGATGCGGGATCGCCCTCCAGCCACCGCTTGACGTCGAAGTGGTAGAACTGCTTGCCCCACATCAGCCCGGCGATGGCCTGCCGGGCCACCAGGGCCTCGTCGGGGGTGGCCTCGGCCGGGATCACGCCGGCGAAGAACCGGTTCGCCTCGGCCCGGCGGGCCCAGAACACCGCGTCGAAACCGCCGCCCAGGTCGGCGGGGGGCGGCGGGTCGCCCGCCGGCGGCCCGGCGGTACGGGTCAGCCGCAGCCGGATCTGACGCTTGCCGCCGGCCGGCACGTCCAGCACGTAGTGCAGCGCGCCCTTGGTGCCCTCCCGGTCGGGGTTGACCGTCGCCGCCCCGTCGACCACGTGGTCGTTGATGCCGTCCTTCGGGTAGGGCGAGCGACCCGGCAGGCCCCAGAGCCGCTCGGCGTTGGTGTCGTTGTCACAGAGCAGCGGGGTCGGCGCCCCGTCACCCTCCAGCAGCAGCTGGCCGAGCACCCAGTGCTCGCCGACCAGCCGCGACCCGTCGCCCACCAGCCGCGGCACCCGGTCGGCGCCCGGCAGCCCCCAGGCCCAGGTGTTGCGGAACCAGAGCGTGGGCAGCACGTGCAGGGTGGCTGCCTGGTCGCCCCGGTTGGCCACGGTGATCACGATGCACATGTCCGTCGGCGACGCCTTCGCGTAGTCGACGGTCACCGCCCAGTACCGGTCGTCGTCGAAGATGCCGGTGTCCACCAGCTCGTACTCGGTGTCGTCCCGGCCGCGCAGCGCGTTCACCGCGACCAGCTCGTCGTAGGGGAAGGCGGCCTGCGGGTAGTGGTAGCGCCAGCGCATCCAGGAGTGCGTCGGGGTGGAGTCCTCGTACCACCAGTACTCCTTGACGTCCTCGCCGTGGTTGCCGCCGTCGCCGCCGAGACCGAACATCCGCTCCTTGAGGATCGGGTCCGTGCCGTTCCAGAGCGCGAGCGCGAAGCAGAAGGTCTGCCGGTCGTCGCAGACGCCGGCCATGCCGTCGTCGTTCCATCGGTACGCTCGGGACCGCGCGTGATCGTGCGGGAAGTAGTCCCAGGCCGTACCGTGCTCGCTGTAGTCCTCCCGTACCGTTCCCCACGCCCGTTCGGACAGATAGGGACCCCATGCGCGCCAGTCCTGCTCCCCGGAGTCGGCTTGGGCGAGCCGGATCCGCTCGGCGTCGGGGGCCGGCGCGTCGGAGGACGAACGGTCGGTGATCACCTGCACATCTTCGACGCCGTTCGGGTACTTGACCACAGCAGCCATTCTCGTCGTGGCGTGTGGCACGCCGCCGCCGGTGGAGGAAAGTTGATCGACATTCGCTTCGGCCCGCAGGTCTGCACCGAGCTGACCAGCGCAGCGACCCGGGAGTGGCTCGTCTGCGACGGCGTCGGCGGCTACGCCATGGGCACGGTCAGCGGGTTGCGGACCCGCCGCTACCACGGGCTGCTGGTGGTTGCCGGCGACACGCCCGCGTCCCGACGCGTGGGACTGGTCAGTCTCGACCCGGCCGTGCTGCTCCCCTCCGGGGCGCAGGTGCGCCTCGGCGCGCACGAGTGGGCCTCCGGCAACGTCGACCCGCGCGGGTTCGAACTGCTGGAGCAGTTCAGGCTGGTCGACGGGGTGCCGCGGTGGCGGTGGCGGATCGGCGACGTGGTCATCGAGCGGGAGCTGGCCATGCTCCCCGGCCGGTCGTGCGTGGCGGTGGTGCACCGGCTGGTCTCCGGCGGGCCGGTGCGCCTCGACCTGTCCGCGGCCTGCACCTGGCGCGACGCGCACGGCGAGCGCCGGGCCGACGGTCCGGCTCCCACCGTGGAGCAGGTGGCCGGCGGCGCGGTGGTGGAGGGCGCGTTCCGGCTCTCCGGGCCGGGCTGGACGCCGCAGGGGCAGTGGTGGCTGGGTGTGCACCACCGGGAGGAGGCGGCCCGGGGGCTGCACCCGCAGGAGGACCTCTGGTACGCGGGTCGGTTCAGCGGCGCGCTGGAGCGGCCCGGCGACACGGTCTCGGTGCTGGCCTGGGCGGCGCCGCTGGAGGTCGAGCCGCCGCCGGCGACCGAGGTGATCGAGGTGGCCCGGCGGCGTAACCGGCAGGTGGTGGCGCAGGCGAAGCCCGCCGACGACGTCGAGGCGACGCTGGCCCTGGCCGCCGACGCGTTCGTGGTGCGCACCGCGGACGCCCCGGTGGACGTGGTCGCCGGCTACCCGTGGTTCGGCGCCTGGTCGCGCGACACCATGATCTCGTACGAGGGGCTCTTCCTCAGCACCAACCGGGCCGAGCTGGGGCGGGAGCTGCTGCGCTCGTACGCGGCGACGCTGTCGGAGGGGATGCTGGCGAACACCGCCGACACCGGCCGGGTGGAGTACAACACGGTCGACGCGACGCTGTGGTTCCTGCACGCGGTGAGCCGGCACGTGACCGTCACCGGCGACACCGACCTCGGCGACGAGCTGCTGCCGGCGCTGCACGCGGTGATCGACGCGCACCGGGCCGGCACCCGCTACGGCATCGCCGTCGACCCGGCCGACGGGCTGCTCACCCAGGGCACCGAGGAGACCGCCCTCACCTGGATGGACGCCCGGGTCCACGGGGTGCCGGTGACTCCGCGCACCGGCAAGCCGGTCGAGGTCAACGCGCTCTGGATCAACGGGTTGGCCGGGTTGGCCGAGCTGACCGAGTTGGCCGGCGCGGACGCCGGCGAGCTGTGGCGGCTGCACCGGCAGGCCACCGCCTCGTTCCGGGAGCGCTACCCGGCGCCGGCGGGCTGGCTGCACGACGTGCTGGACGCGCCCGCCCCGGCGTACCCGCTGGGTGGGGCCGCGTACCACGACGACGACTCGCTGCGCCCGAACCAGCTGCTCGCCTGGTCCCTGCCGTACGCCCCGCTGGAGCCGGACGAGGCGACCCTGCGCCGGATCGGCGGCGCGCTGCTCACCCCGCTCGGTCCGCGCAGCCTCTCCCCCGACGCCCCCGAGTTCGTCGGCCGGCACCGGGGCGGCCCGGCCGCGCGGGACGGCGGCTACCACCAGGGCACCGTCTGGCCGTGGCTGTTCGGGCCGTACGTGGACGCCGCCCGGCGCGCCAAGATCCCGGTCGACGAGCTGTTCGTGGGGCTCGAGGCCCACCTCACCGAATACGGGCTCGGGTCGGTCAGCGAGACGGCCGACGGTCTGCCGCCGCACGGCGCCACCGGCTGCCCGTTCCAGGCGTGGTCGGTCGCCGAGTTGCTACGCGTCCGCCGCACCGGCCCCTAGCGCTTTACACGACCGCAACGGCGGCGTCGCCACTGGTTATCCAGGTCGCGGCAGGATTGGCCCCGATCCAGACGCGACGACGGACACCACCGCGGGTGTCGGTCGGCGCGCGCCCGGGGACAACTCCAAGGGGGCCGCATGTCACCTGACGCTGACGTGATCGACATCCACCCCGCCCGGCACCAGCGGGTGCTCATCCTGTCGTGGGAGTACCCGCCGGTGCTCGTCGGTGGCCTCGGCCGGCACGTGCACGCCCTCTCCGTCGCCCTGGCCGCCGCCGGCCACGAGGTCAC